>NZ_CP084472.1:684858-1369716 GCF_020405225.1 Natrinema sp. DC36 | reverse complement strand
CGCGGCGACCTCGAGGAGGCGCCAGCCGTCTACGACCCGCTCCGCGAGGTCGCGACGCCCATCGCCGACATGAGCGGGACGATAGCCTACGTCGACCTTCAGTCGATGCTCGACGAGGACTACCCGGACGGGCTGCGGTACTACTGGAAGTCCGTCTTTCTCGAGGAACTCACCGACGAGGTGTTCGACCTCATGGTCCGGTACAACGACTCGGCCCCGTCGGGGCTCTCGACGATCGACTGTTGGCATCTCGGCGACGCGGTCGCCGACGTTCCGCGGGACGCGACCGCGTTCTGGCACCGGGACAAGCCGTACATGCTCACCGTCGAGGCGAACTGGGAGGAGCCCGATGACGACGACGCGAACGTGAACTGGGCCCGCGAGGTGTTCGCCGACGTGCAGTCACTGCCGATCGCCTCGGGCCGCTACGGCAACTTCCCGGGAATGAACGAAGACCCCGTGAAACTGCTCTACGGCGATAACTACGACCGACTGGTCGCGGTCAAGACGACATACGACCCGGAGAACCTGTTCCGATCGAACGCGAACGTCGCGCCGCGAACGACCGGTGCCTGACGGCACCGGCCACCGCGAGCGGCCGAAAGCGATTAAGTAGCCTCGCTCGAGAGTTGTGCGTATGGTAACCTTCCTCTCCGGGGGCACCGGAACGCCGAAGCTGTTAGACGGCGCCGCTGCCGCGTTCTCGCCGGAGGAGACCACGGTCGTCGCCAACACGGGCGACGACATCGAGCTCGGTGGGCTCTTCGTCTCGCCGGACGTCGATACGCTGCTGTTCCAGGGTGGTGGGATCCTCGACCGCGAGACGTGGTGGGGAATCGAGGGCGACACGCATCGGACGAACTCGGCGCTGCTGGACATCGCGTCGGCCGCCGGACTGCCGGAGGGACCGCAATACCTCTCCGAGGAGAAACAGACCGACGGCCGACGGCTCGCGAACTGGCGGCGCTTTTCGGGGGTCGCGGAGTTCATGACGATCGGCGACCGCGACCGGGCCGTTCACATCACGCGGACGAGTCTCCTCGACGAGGGGAAGACGTTGAGCGAGGCGACCGAGCGGCTCGCGAGCGCGTTCGGACTCACGATCGATCTCCTCCCGATGAGCGACGATCCGGTCGCCAGCCTCGTTCATACTGACGAGGGGCTCATGCACTTTCAGGAGTTCTGGGTCGCCCACCGGGGCGAGCCGACCGTCGACACCGTCGAGTTCCGCGGCTCCTCGAAGGCCGAGCCGGCGCCGGGCGTGCTCGAGTCGCTCGACGACACCATCGTCATCGGCCCCTCGAACCCGGTCACCAGCATCGGTCCGATGCTCTCGTTGCCGGGCGTGGCGGACGCGCTCGCCCAGACGACGGTCGTCGCCGTCTCGCCGTTCCTCGGCGACGACGCCTTCTCCGGACCCGCCGGCGACCTCATGGCGGCCGTCAACGCGGAGCCGAGCACCGAGGGACTCGCGACCGCCTACCCGTTCGCGGACGCATTCGTGGTCGACGCCGAGGACGACGCCGACTTCGACCGGCCGACGATCCGAACCGATATCAAAATCGACTCCCGCGAGGACGCCGTGCGCGTGATCCGGGCGGTCGACGACGCGATCGATCGCGTGAGCTGAGATGACCGGACATGCCTCGTTCGCGCCGCCGCTCGCGCTCGCGAGCCTCAGCGGTGAGGCCGACGCCGACTGGGCGCGGGCCGGTGCGGCGGACGCGGGTGCCGCGTTCCTCGGCGGGATCGCTCTCGACGCCGACTCGAGAGCGGCCGCGCGCGACCTCGTCGACCGGGATCGGAACGAGTTCCTGCCGGACGATCCGCTGGCGTTCATCGACCGCGAACTCGAGGCGCTGGCCGACGTTCCGATCCAGCCGGCGTTCAACGTCCGGAGTGCGACCGCCGAGCCGATCGCGGCGGCCGCTCGCGTCTGCCGGGACCGGGACGCCTTCCTCGAGATCAACGCTCACTGCCGACAGGACGAACTCTGCGCCGTCGGCTGCGGCGAGACGCTCCTGCGGGACGGCGACCGGCTCGCGAGATACGTCGACCGAGCGACCGAGACGGGCGTGACCGTCGGCGTGAAAGTCCGCGCCGAGGTTCCCGGCGTCGACCTGCCGGCACTGGCTCGAGACCTCGAGCATGCGGGGGCCGACTTCGTCCACGTCGACGCGATGGACAGCGAATCGGTAATCGCCGACGTGGTCGACGCGACCGACCTGTTCGTAATCGCCAACAACGGCGTCCGCGACGACGAGACCGTCCGCGAGTACGTCGAGTACGGTGCCGACGCGGTCAGCGTCGGTCGACCCAGCGACGATCCGAGAGTGCTCGAGCGAGTTCGCGCGGCCGTGGATCGGCAGTTCGGGCTCGAGACGGTTCACTAGTCGAGTTCGCCGGAACTGCTACGCGTCGGTCAGCTCCGGCCGAAGTTCGAGAACGAGTCCGACCGCGCCGACGAGCAACGCGAAGACCATGATCGCACCGCCGGTTCCGTCGACGCTGAGCTCGAAAATGCCGCCCATCAGCATCACCAGTATCGCGAACCGCTGGAGCGCAGCGCCGATCATGACGGTACGAAACGAAGATCCGATCAAATACCTTGTGATTCTAACGTGTCCGATCGATCGTTCCAGTCAAATGGCGTTCCGGTCAAAGGGCGCGAGCGAGCAGTTCGACGGGATGTGCCGGCCGATCGTACCCCTCGAAGTCGCCGATCTGCGTCCGGCAGGAGGTTCCGGGAGCCACGACCGTCGTTCCGCCGCGTTCGCCCGTCTCTGCCCCATCGCGCGTAGAGCCGCGGTCCCGACTCTCCTCGAGTTGGTCCCGCAGTAACGAGCCGATCGCCTTCGAGAGGTCGTAGTGTTCGGCTTCGTAGCCGAAACTGCCGGCCATACCACAGCAGCCGGAGTCGACGGGATCGACGGCGTAGCCCGCGCGCCGAAGCACACCGACAGCGTGGTGGTCCGCGCCACGAGCCTTCTGGTGGCAGTGGCCGTGGAACGTCAACTGCGCCGCTGTAGTCTCGGCCTGGTCGAACGACAACTCCTCGTCCAGCCGGTTCCGATCGAGGTACTCGCAGACGCCGAAGGCGTTCGCCGCGAGCGTATCGACCCGGTCATCCGCGAGCAGCGAGCGGTACTCGTCGACGACCATCGCGGCGTCGGAGGGTTCGACGAACAGCACCGACCAGCCGCGCTCGAGATAGGGCTCGAGGTCCTCGAGTAGCGTCTCACCCTGTTCCGCGGCGACGTCGAGCATCCCCGTGGAGTACGCCGCGCGCCCAGTCGGCCCGAGATCGGGAATCGCGACGCGGATGTTCGCGGCTTCCAGCACCTCGACGGCGGCCTTCCCGAGCGCCGGATTGGAGTAGTTGGTGTCCGTGTCGGGGAAGAGGACGACGCCCGCAGTAGCCGACTCGGAATCGACGCGGGGGCCTCGCTTCGCGAACCAGTCGACCAGCGACTCCCGCTGAAACGTCGGTAGCGTCCGGTCGGCTGCGATCCTGGCCGTCTTCTCGAGTATCGTCCGCGCACCCGGCAGTTTCGTGGCGCGGTTCGCCAGCGGCGCGAATGTACTCCCCAGCGCTGCCAGCCGGTCGATATCCGCGAACAGCCGCTCCCGGTGGCTCGTCCCCTCGCGGTCGTGGTACTGGTGTTTAACTTCGGCCTTGAGCTTCGCGAGGTCGACACCCGTGGGACAGTCGCTCTGACATCCCTTGCAGCCGATACAGAGGTCGAGCACCTCCTCCTGGAACCGCTCGCCGTACAGCTCCTCTGGCTCGATCTCGCCGCTGATGGCCGCCCGGAGCAGGTTGGCCCGCCCGCGCGTCGTCGCGATCTCCTCCTCGGTCGCCCGATACGTGGGACACATCACGTCGCCGTCGGTCTGCCGGCAGGTGCCACAGCCGTTACAGAGTTCGACGAGGTGCGAGAAGCCGCCTTCGTCGTCGAAGTCGAGGGTCGTCCGCGGCTCGAGAGAGGCGTAGTCCGGGCCGTATCGCAGGTGTTCGCGGATGTCCGTCGGATCCTCTTCCCGGTAGACGACCTTGCCGGGGTTCATTCGCCAGTCCGGGTCGAAGGCAGCCTTGAGGTCCTGAAAGGCAGTCCAGAGGTCGGGGCCGTACAGCTTCGGGTTGAACTCCGTCCGCGCGAGGCCGTCGCCGTGCTCCCCGGAAAAGGAACCGTTGTGCTCGGAGACGAGGTCGGTGACGTCGTCGGCGATCGCGCGCATCTTCTCGACGTCGCTTCCCTCCTTGAGGTTCAGGACCGGCCGGATGTGGAGCGTGCCGACTCCCGCGTGTGCGAAGTACGCCGCCGTGGTGTCGTGGGCCTCGAGGATCTCCTGAAATCCCGCGACGTACTCGGCGAGTTCCTCGGGCGGGACGGACGCGTCCTCGACGAAGGGGTACGGCTTCGGATCGCCCTCCATGCTCATCAACAGCGGAATCGCGGCCTTCCGAAGCTTCCAGAGTCGGTCCTGCTCCGCGGGGGCAAACGCCTCGAGCGAGTCGAACGCCGCTCCGTCGTTCACAAGCCGGGTCGTCGCTCCAGCGATCGCTTTCGGGAGGTCGTCGACGACCTCGGAGTCGAACTCGAGCATCAGCGCCGCTTCGGTCCCCTGGGGAATCGGTTCGGCGTACTCTGCGTACTCCGCCGACTCGGCGGCCAGCCGGAACACCTCCCGGTCCATCAGTTCCACCGCGCTGGCCCGACGTTCGAGGGCTTCGGGAACGGCAGCCAGCGCCTCGAGCAGATCGTCGTAACAGCAGACGGTGAGCGCGGTCTCATCCGGTCGGGTCACCAGCGACAGCGTCGCTTCGACGACGACGCCGAGCGTCCCTTCGGCCCCCACGAGCAGTTTAGAGAGGTTGATGATCCTGTCGCTCCCCTCGCGGGCGTCGCTCGCTCCGGTTTCCGAGGCGTCGACGGCCGCCTCGCCCGCCGGTTCGGTGCGGATCACTTTCTGCAAATTGTACCCGCTGACGCTGCGTTTGAGCTTCGGATACCGCGCCTCGATCTCCTCCGCGTTGTCCTCGACGAGCGCTCGTACCGTCCGGTAGATCGCGGCCTCGCGGTCGTCTTTCGAGACGATTCGCTCCCACTTCGGTCCGTCGAGGACGACGTCTCGAGTCCGGATCAGGGAGCCGTCGGCGAGGACGACTTCGCACTCCTCGACGGAGGCGTCCGTGATACCGTAGCGCACCGAGTGTGCGCCCGTCGAGTTGTTTCCGATCCCGCCGCCGATCGTGGCCCGGTTCGAGGAGGCCGGATCCGGAGGGAATTTGAGGCCGTGGGGCTCGAGCGCGGCGTCGAGATCGTCCTGTACGACGCCGGGCTGGACGACGGCGGTCCGCTCGTCAGGGTCGATACGCCGGACGTCGTCCATGTGTCGCGACAGATCGAGGACGACACAGCCCGGGCCGACGGCCTGCCCCGCGAGCGACGAGCCGGCTCCGCGCGGCAGAACTGGCGCGTCGTGGTCGGCCGCAACACGCATCGCTGCGCGAACGTCGGCAGTGTCTCGCGGGAAGACGACGCCCGCGGGCTGTGCGCCGTAGATGCTGCCGTCCGTCGCGTAGAGGACACGCGTGTACTCGTCGAATCGCACGTCGCCGTCGCAGGCGGCCCGAAGGTCGGCCGCGAGGGCCGTTTCGGGTTCTCGTTCCGTCTCGAGCGCCGATCCCCATCGCTTTCGGTCTCGATCCTCGACCGTCGTACCGATGCTGCGATCCTCGGCGACCATGTGGGATGTGAGATCGTCCCGCACGAAGTTAAACGATGGTAGTCACTCACAGGACGTGCGGGGCAGGCGGTCGCGAGAATCTGACGGGCTGCGGGACTCGAACGAGCTGCTCGACGGAGAGCGACCGCTGTCGGTCACTGTTCACCGAGAAAATTCCGGGTTGACTGGCTCGTCTTCTGGCCGACTGCCCTACTCGAAGTGGCCGAGACAGGTCTGGTACTCCTCTTCGGCCTTCTCCCAGTTGACGACGTCGAAGAAGGCGTCGATGAAGTCTCCGCGGTCCGGTCCGTAGTCGTAGTAGTAGGAGTGTTCCCAGACGTCCAGCGCGAGGATGGGGTGAGAGCCCCAGAGTGCACCCTGGTCGTGCTTGTCGACCGCGACGTTGCGAAGCTGCTTGGAAACCGGGTCGTACACGAGCAGTGCCCAGCCACCGGCGGCACCGGCGGCGGCCTCGAACTCGCCCTTCCAGCCCTCGTAGGAACCGAAGTCCTCCTCGATGCGGTCGGCGAGGTCACCCTCCGGCTCGCCGCCGCCGTTCGGGGACATGTTCTCCCAGAACAGCGTGTGGAGATAGTGTCCACAGCCGTTGTGGGTGACGTTCTTGAGGGCTCCAGGCGTGGAGCCGAAGTCGCCCTCTTCGCGGTTTTCCGCGAGGGTCTCCTCGGCGGAGTTCAGGCCGTTTACGTAGCCCTGATGGTGGGTGTCGTGATGCCAGGTCAGTACCTGTTCGGACAGTGCCGGTTCGAGTGCGTCGTAATCGTACGGAAGCGGTGGAAGTTCGTGATCAGCCATAGTATGCACCTCACGTTTTGTATCGGTATCTCGCCTGTTAAGTTTTGAGGAGTGAGACGATATCACACCTCATCGACCGACGGCCTCTGCGTCGTGCGATTTACCGACACCTCAGTCGATTCACAACGAATGGGTTATTAAAGCTTTCAGCGATCGGTGGCTGCCCACTCCCCCAGTTGTCGTTCGTGGCTGCCGGTCAGTTCGGTATCCCCGCGACTACGCCGTTTCCTTGTGCTCTGCATGCTCGAGCCACTCCTCGACCGACGGCTGGCTCCAGTAACGTACCGTCTCGCTCCGTGTATCGTGCTCTAGGATTCCCGCATCCTCGAGTTTCGGAAGGTGGATGTGCTGGAGTTCCATTCGCACGCTCGCTCGTTGGTCCGCCGAGCCGTCCTCCGGATCGTGACCGGATACCGTCCCCGTCTTAGCCGTCATCTCCTCGTCGGTGCCAGTCGATCGTTCGAGGGCGATAACGTTCTTCGTGAGCTTTTCGATCGTCGCGACGCCGTCCGGCTGATCGTTCAGATAGTACAGCGCGTATCGCCGTCGGCTGTCGGAGAGGAGATCGAAAACGAGATCCAGCGACGGTGTCGCGTCCGGCGCCATTGCTGTCGCCTCTCCCTTCGTTTCACGCATCCACGAACCACCTACCGTGTGTTACCATTCGAAACCACCATGGGCCTCTACTACAGCCGACACATTAGATGTTACGTCTACCTAGAAAAATAGATGTATTAAATACATCATTTTTTCATAATAGGATAATAGGAATGATGACGGAACGGGATCTGCTGATACACGTTTCGACCGTCACCGAACGATGGCAGTCACCGATCGGTCGGAGCACATTCAGTTGAGCGGACCGACACGATCAGGACTCGTCGACCGATCGAGACCGGTTACTCGTAGAGCCACTCGGCGTCGTGTTGATCGTAGTCGATCAACTCGTCGTCGTCGAAGTGGATCCCGATTTCGCGCTCGTTCGCACCCTCGTCCTCGTGGTCTGCGGCGTGAACGACGTTCCGACCGAGATCGAGCGCGTAGTCGCCTCGAATCGTTCCAGGAGCGGCCTCGAGCGGATCGGTCTCACCGATCATCTGGCGGACCTGTCGAGTCGCGTCCTGTCCCTCCCAGACCATCGGGACGACCGGCCCCGAGGTGATGAAGTCGACGAGGTCGTCGTAGAACGGCTTGTCCTCGTGTTCGCCGTAGTGTTCTTCCGCCCGCTCGCGGGGCATCGTTTCGACTTTGATACCGACGAGCTTGAGCCCGCGGTCCTCGAGTCGAGAGACGACAGTTCCCACGAGTCCGCGTGCGAACGCGTCGGGCTTGACCATCACGAACGTACGCTCGTGATCGCTCATGCTTCCTCGGCCTCGGTCTCTTCAGCGTCGGTTTCCTCGGCTTCGGCGTCGGTCTCCTCGGTTTCGTCGTCGGCTTCGTCCCCAGCGGGCACGTCCGCCGCCGCTTCGTCGTCGGCTTCCGTCTCGAGGTCCTCGTCTTCGTCGGCTGGAACCTGCTCGGCCTCCTCGTCGGCAGGTGCGTCTTCCTGCGTGGGACCCTTGCCGCGACGACCGTCTTCGGTCCACTCGAGGTCGCGCGGTTCGCGCCCGAGCTTGAAGTTTTTCTCCGCCTTGGAGTCGACGAAGTGGAGCACGGTACCGTTCGTCTGGACGTACATAATGCCCGTGCCGGGTTCGATCTCTTCGCCAGTGTAGTCGCAGGTACGTTTCTCGACCATTGGTTATTGTCCTCCGATGGAGTCCGCCTCACGAGCGGTCTCGCGAAGCTGGAGTACGTCCCCTTCGCGGACCGGCCCGAGGCAGTTTCGGGTGATGATTCGTCCCTGATTCTCGCCCTCCTTGATCCGGCACTTGACCTGCATGGCTTCGCCGTGCATGCCGGTCTTACCGACGACCTCGATGACCTCGGCGGGCGTAGAGCCGCTTTCTTCCTCTTCAGCGCTCATCTCTGATCACCTCAGTCGAGGTCCTCGACCTTGTCGGCGATGTCCTCGACGTCGTCTTCGGCTTCGCCGGCGTCGACGATCGCCGCGGCGGCCGAGCCGACCTCGAGGCCGGCGGCGTGGCCGACGTCGTCCTGCGTCTCGATAAAGACGACAGGAATACCCTTCTCGTCTGCGAGTTCAGGGAGATGCATGACGATCTCCTCGGGGGAGACGTCTTCGGCGACGTAGACGAGCTCGGCGTTGCCGCGCTCGATCGCCTTCGTCGTTTCGTTCGTTCCTTTCTTTACTCGACCGGTGTCTCGTGCGACCTCGAGCGCCTCAAGGGCGTCGTCGGCGAGGTCGGCTGGGATGTCCGTAGTTACGTAAACTGACATTGGTTGTTCACCTCTCCTACACGTGGGCTCGCGCTCCCCTGCCGTCCGGGCACTGGGTACCCGTGCCGGGCGGATCCCGGCGGAAGTCCTGTGAAGCTAGGAGCATCATCAACCCCGCGTAGGGTGTACACTCGAATAGCGCTGCCCCCCTTAAAAGCGTGTTCAAACACGTGAGGCTGTGGGACGCCACCGCACGGATCGTTCGACCTCGTGAATCCTCCACTGCAAACGTCCGTACATCAATCTAAACTGACAACCACACGGCTGGCCGTCCCGGGTCGGAGCCTATTACTCCCGAGGCACCAAGCCGAACGCATGAACGTCGATCTCGTCGGACTCGCCGAGTCGCTCGCCGAGGAGGCGACACGGGCGAACGAACGACGGCTGCTGGTGCTCGCGGGCGATCGCGAGCGGGGGTACGACGCGCTCGAGTCGATCCTCGATACGCTCCCGGTCGGGATCACCGAGACGACGCTCGTCGGTCCCGACGACCGACTTCGCTGCGAACGGATTCCGCAAGTCAACGCGGGTGACCTCCTCGGGACCACGCGGGACGTAATCGCTATCGACGCTCACGAGGAACTTCAGCCGAACGCGCTCGGGAAAGTCGTCGGCGCGGTCGACGGCGGGGGACTTCTTTTCTTGCTCACCCCGCCGCTCGAGGCGTGGCCGGACCGCCGCGACGGATTCGACGCTTCCCTCGCCGTCCCGCCGTTCGAACTGGACGACGTTACCGGTCGGTTCAGACGCCGTCTCGTCGAGACGCTGCGGGAACACCGCGGGATCGCCATCGTCGACCTTGATAGTGATCGGCTCGAGGTCGACGGATTGACCGACCCGGCCCCGCGGCTGGCACCGAAGACGCCGACTACGCCTCCGGACCACCGGTTTCCGGCTGCCGCCTACGAGGCCTGTCTCACGGCGGATCAGGCCCATGCCGTCGCCGCGTTCGAGTCGCTGTTCGAACGGGGGCAGGCCGTCGTCCTCGAGGCCGACCGCGGCCGCGGCAAGTCCAGCGCGGCGGGCTTGGCCGCGGGCGCATTTGCTATCGCCGGCGAGGACGTCCTGGTAACCGCTCCCGCAGCGCGTAACACGTCGGAACTGTTCGACCGAGCGGGCGAACTCTGCGAACGCCTCGAGGACGATACCACGACCGTTGAACCTCGCCGAATCGAGACGGGTGTCGGTGGCTCGGTCGAATTCCGCGAGCCCCCCGACGCGATCGCGGAACTCGAGTCGGCGGACGTCGTCGTCGTCGACGAAGCCGCTGCGCTCCCGGTCGCCACCCTCGAGTCGCTACTGACGGCCGATCGCATCGCGTTCGCCACGACGATTCACGGCTACGAGGGAGCCGGTCGGGGGTTCTCGGTCCGATTCCGGGATCGGCTCGCCGAGAGCGACCACGCCGTTACCGACTGCACGCTCGTGGAACCCATCCGGTACGCGGCGGGCGATCCGATCGAGGTGTGGGCCTTCCGTGCGCTGTTGCTCGACGCCCGCCCACCGGTCGAGCCGCTCGTGGCCGACGCCGCACCCGAGACCGTCGACTACCGGCGACTCGAGCCCGAGAACCTGCTCGCGGACGAACGCCTGCTTCGGGAAGCCTTCGGGCTGCTCGTCCTCGCACACTACCGGACCGAGCCGAACGACCTCGCTCGATTGCTCGACGCGCCGAACCTCGAGGCCCGCGCGCTCACCCACGACGGTCGCGTCGTCAGCGTCGCGCTGCTCGCACGCGAGGGGGACCTTCCGGCGGAGACCCGCGCGATGATGTACGAGGGCGGCCGCGTCCGCGGAAACATGCTGCCCGACATCCTGACGAGTCAGCTTCGGGACGAGGCGGCGAGCGAGCCGGCGGGACTCCGCATCGTCCGCATCGCGACCCACCACACAGCGCGCTCGCGGGGGCTCGGCTCACGGTTGCTCGAGCGCGTTCGCGAGGAGTTTACCGAAAGCGCTGAGAACGACGGTCGAGATCGCAGCGAGGGTGGCGACGACGCCGCAATCGACTGGCTCGGGACCGGCTTCGGCGCGACCCCCGGCCTCCTCGAGTTCTGGCGCGAGAACGGCTACCGGACGGTCCACGTCTCCACGACGCGCAACGCCGCCAGCGGCGAGTACTCCGTGCTCATGCTCGCGCCGACCAGCGACGCGGGCCGGGCGTTACGCGACCGCCACGCTGACTGGTTCGTCCGGCGGTTCGCTGCGCTCAGTTCGGACGCACTCGAGGACCTCGAGCCCGATATCGCCCGCGCGGTGCTCGGAAGCGTCGACGACGCCGGACCGCCGCTCGCGCTGACCGACCACGAGTGGCGCGTCGTCGCGGGTGCCGCCTACGGACCGGGCCTGTTCGACGTCGATCCCGGCCCGTTCAGACGCCTCGTCGTGCGGTATTTCGTCGACGACCCCGCTACCGTCGACCTGACCGGTCGCGAGGAACGACTGCTCGTCTCGCGCGTCCTCCAGGGACGGGACGCGGAGAGCATCGCCGAACGGCTCGAGTACCACTCCTCGGGACAGTGTATGCGGGCGCTCGGCGACGCGTTCCGTCCGCTCGTCGATCAGTACGGGACGGACGCGGCGCTCGAGGTTCGGGAGCGATTTGACGATGCGTGATTTCGATCCCGCTGCGATCGATGAGAGAAACGGAGGGGAGACGCTCAATATACCGTACCGTCGTATCGCACCAAACTGATCAACTGCCATGCGGTGGCGCACGCTGTGCCGCGGTGAACTGCGAGGCCTGAACGAAGTGAGGGCCTCGATGGTGTGAGCAGTGACCGCAGGGAACCGCGAACCACTGTGAACCGCGGCTCGAAGCCGTGCGAGGTCTTCGCGAACTCGTGAGCGAAGGCTTGTCAGAGCTTGCTCTGACAGTGGATGAGCGAAGGAACGAAGTGACTGAGCGTTAGCGCGGAACCGAAGGTTCCGCGAACCATACGAACGGGCAGAGCGCGGCGCTACGCGCCGCGACCGTCGAGGCGGTTTCACCGCCTCGCAGCGCCCGTGAGTAGAAATCGGCTGGGGAGGGTGTGGCGATTCCCTGTTGCCACGATAGCAGGACGCTTCGTCGCCCATAATCCTATCAGAACCCACTGGTCTATTCACTGGGACACTGAACGCGCCTCGAGCATCGAACTCACAATGCCTCGAGCGTCGGTCTCACAACAGCCGTCGAAGCAGCCGTTCCGGAGCCAGATCGAGAACCCACGCAATAGCTCGCCAGCGCCGAGTGACGTAGGCGTGGGTTCGTTTCTTCGCTATCGCTCGAGCGATCTGTTCGGCCGCCGTCTCGGGCGAACACTCCCAGAACCCGCCCATCGAGAGCTCGGTGTCGACGAACCCCGGTTCGATGGTCGTGATCGTCACGTCGGCGTCGCGGTCGGTTTGTCGGTACCGCAGCCCCTCGAGGTAAGTCGACACGAACGCCTTCGAGGCGTTGTACGCCGGTGCGTCGTCATTGCCGACGTGAGCCGCGACTGAGGAAAGTCCCACGAGGTGGCCGTCCGCCTCGCTCGCGTGGTCCGGGTTGCGCTCGAAGTATTCCATCGCGGCCGTCGCGACGGCCGTACAGCCCCGGACGTTGACGTCGATCGTTCGCTCCTCGGGTTCCCACTCGAGGTCGCGATTGCGGGCCGCGGTCCCGGCGCTGATGACGACGAGGTCGACCGACGGCATCGCCTCGGCGAGTTCGAAAAAGCCCGCTCGAGCGTCCTCGGTCGCGGTGACGTCCATCGTCGCGACGTACGATTTCGTCGGGAGGTCCGCGCCGATCCGCTGCATCCGTTCCGTTCGCCGGGCCGCCATGCCGATCTCGTAGCCGTCGTCAGCGAGTCGACGGGCCAGCGCCTCGCCGATACCCGACGACGCCCCGACGATGATGGCTCCGCGTTGGTGGGTCATATCCCACACGTTCGGTCCTCGATACGTATACTGTTCGCTGTCTGCCCACAACCGACTCCCGACGACCGGCTCCCAACGACCGACTCCGCTGGCACCCCGTGGACCCGTGAAATCGTTTGAGTAACTGACATACCAGTACCGAAGGCAGTACGCCTTTGTTGCGGTCCGTTGTCACCGCCGGTATGGTCGACGTCGTCACCGTCGTCGCGGTCGCGTTGCTCGTGGGTGCCATCGTCGGAGCCGCCGTCCCGATGGTCCCGAGCGGCCTCCTTTCGCTCGCCGGACTCGGCGTCTACTGGTGGGGTGCCGGACTCGAGGAACTGAGCGTTCTCACCTTCGCCGTCCTCATCTTCATCGCCGTTATCACGACGCTCGTCGATTTCTTCGGCGGCTCGATCGCCGCCCGGGCCGGCGGCGCGTCCTGGCTGACGACCGCAGCCGCGGCTATCGTCGGTATCGTCCTCATGATCGTCACCGGCCCGCTGGGACTGTTGGTCGGCCTCTTCGGCACCGTCTTCGTCCTCGAGTTCGTTCGCAACGGCGAACTCGAGGGGAGCACGCGATCGGCGGTCTATACGACGATCGGCGTCCTCGCGTCGACGGCGGTGCAGGTCCTGCTGACGGTATCAATCTTGCTCGGATTCCTCGCGGCCGTCTTCCTCCTGTAATCCCGGGGAAACACTGAAGCCGTGGGTGTCGTTGACACGACTAGATGAATTGCGCCGAGGCCGACTGCGAGCGCCCCGCCGCGGTCGAGTTGCATATCCCCTGGGACGAGAACCGACTCGTCTGCGCCGCCCACGCTCGCGTGCTGGGGCGTCAGGACGGCGTCGTGGCCGATCCGGATCCCGAGCGGGGCGACGATCTGCTCGAGGAAGGGTAATCCGCCGACTTTCGATGTGAGAGCACCAAAACGGGAACCGATCGGTTCGGGGGCGGTCGCTCGACGAGCGACGGACCCGTTCAGGGATGCGCGTAGTACGCGACCGTCTCCTCGTCCTCCTCGTCGTGCCGATCAATTCTCGCGAACCCAACCCGTTCGAACTGCACCATCTCGTCGCTCTCGAGATCGCCGACGCCCGGTTCCGCGTGCCCCCGAACGTCGCCCTCCATCGTCCGCATGCGGACGGGGACGCGCTCGTCGGCCGGCACCCAGTGGACGACGTCCACGTCGCCCTCGCGGACGACCTCGATGTCCTCGCCCGTATACTGGAGGACGTCGCGGGTGAACTGGAAACATCCCAGCCCCTTGAGCCAGATGCGCTCCTCGCGCCCGGGGAGGTCGTCGGGCTCGAGCATGACCGAATCGCCGACGGGGATCTCGCGAACGCCGCGCTCCTCGTGGTTGGGATGGAGCGGCGGCGTCCCCACCTCGGGCGGGCTCCCGCCGAGGGGGATCTGGTTGCCGTCGCGAACGAGGAATCGGCGGTCGGTCTCCTCGTCGATCAGGTCGCGGTTGTTTGCGTAGATCGAACTCATCGCGAGATCGACATCGGTGGTCGAGGTGCCGAGCCCGGTCATCGCCTCGACGATGGCTTCGCCGCGGATGCCGCGCCGGCGAAGGCTCTGCAGCGTCGGCGCACGCGGGTCGTCCCAGCCGTCGAGTTCGTCATCGTCGATCAGCGCCGAAATCGTCGACGTGCTCATCTTCACGTCGTAGTCGTCGAGTTGGACGTGGCCCCAGTGGATGACCTCGGGGTAATCCCAGCCGAAGTAGTCGTAGACGAACTGCTGTCGTTTGGCCGAATCCTGCAGGTCGATCCCGCGGATGATGTGCGTGATCTCGAGCAGGTGGTCGTCGACCCCCGACTGGAAGTCGAGCATCGGCCAGCAGCGGTAGTCGCTGGCCTCCTCGCGGGGGTGTGGCGTGTCGATCATCCGGAAGGCGACCCAATCGCGCAGCGCCGGGTTCTTGTGTTCGATGTCGGTCTTGACCCGCAGGACCATCTCGCCGCTGCTGTACTCGCCTTCGAGCATGGCCTCGAACTCCTCGAGGACTGTTTCAGCGTCCTTGTCGCGGTGGGGACAGGCTTCGGCCGAGTTCTTCAGGTCCGAGAACGCCTCGCCCGAACACGAGCAGGTGTAGGCCCCGCCCATCTCGATCAGGTCGCGGGCGTGGTCGTAGTAAGTCTCGAGGCGGTCGCTCGCCCTGTAGGTCGCGTCCGGCTCGAAGCCGAGGTAGTCGAGGTCCTCGAGGATCGCGTCGTAAGCCTCGAGATCCGGCCGCTTGGTCTCGGGATCGGTGTCGTCGAAGCGCACGCAGAACCAGCCGTCGTAGCGCTCGCGGTAGGTGCCGATGACGGCGGGCATCCGGGCGTGGCCGACGTGCCACGGGCCGTTCGGATTCGGTGCACACCGCATCCGGATCTCGTCGTCGTCCGCCTTCGGCAGCTCCGGCAGGTCGTGTTCGTCTTCCTCCTCCTCGGCCTCGATTTCGGCGAGTTCCTCGGGTGCGAGTTCCTCGAGCCGTTCGCGTTTGTCCTCGTAGTCGAGGTCGTTCATTCGACCCACGACGCCGCCGGCGATGCCCGGAATCTCGTCGCCGTGCTCGCGAAACTCGGGGTTGTCGCCCATCAGCGGCCCCATGATGGCACCGACGTCGGCGTCGCTCTCGTGTTTGACGGCGTTCAACAGCGCGTGTTTTTCGACCTCGCGTTCGACGCGCTCGCGTAACTCGTCGTTCATTACCGGGCGGTAGTCGCGCCCGTCCCAAAACCTTCGCGATTCGCCGTCTCGTCCGGTTCGGTCCGGTCAGGTCTTCGGATCCGGCATTCGTGGGCCGCCGATCCGGTTTCGGCTCAGTTCTCGACGTCGTCCTCGTACACCCGCGTGTTGAGGACGTTGCTCATGAGGACCATCGCGGCCCGGCTCACCGAGGACGTGCCATCCTCGGTACCGCTGGCGTCACTATCAGTTGTGTCGGTACTGTTACCGTCACTATCAGTTGTGTCGGTACTGTTACCGTCACTATCAGTTGTGTCGGTACTGTTACCGTCACTATCAGTTGTGTCGGTACTGTTACCGTCGCTTTCGGTTTCGTTGGAGCCGTCGGACTCCTCGGTGTCGCCCTCCGAATCGGTCGACCCATCGTCATCACTGCCGGTCTCGTTGTCGCCGCCCTCGCTGTCGGCGACGGCCGCATTATACTGCTTGCACCACTCGGTCTTGACGCCCCAGCCGTAGGCCTGCCCGTCGAACGGCTCCGTGACCTCCGCGTAGAGCATGTCGACCTCGGCGTCGTTTTTCACGAGGTTCTCGTTGTAGACGGTCGTGATGACCTCGATCTCCGTCGTCGATTCCGATTCGGTCGAGGCACTCGAGTCATATCGGAGGACCAGATCCGAGCCGTCCCACCGGAGCGATTCGACCGGGATGTCGTTTCGCTCGACGAGCGTGTAGAACTCGCCGGGCGTCCCCTTTCGGGGCTCGCTGGGCTCTTCGGGTTCGATCTCGTTCGAATCGGACGTATCGAGTAGCGATCCGACACAGCCAGCGACTGCGGTCGTGCCGACGGTCGCGGCCGCGCCGAGAAACCGTCGTCGAGAGGAGGGTCCGGTAGTTACGTCGGGGGCGTCGACAGTCATGTCCTCCGCTCGGTGTGGGACCCGCAAAAAGACCCGGACGATATCGAACACTGAGTTCGGCCGAGAACGGACCCGTTCCGCCCGGCTCGAGCGGGAAGCGCACGAAACACGACTCGAGCGATGAGTACGCAGAAAATCCGCGAAACAGGGCCGCGGCTTCGTTCAGTAGCCGCGTTCGATCAGATAATGGGCGATTTCACAGAGGAGTTCACGGGCCTCATTGTCCGGCACGACCTCGAGTCGATCCTTCCCCCGCTCGACCAGTTCTTGGGCGGTTTCGTTCGCGTAAGCGATCGAGCCTGCCGCCTCGAGTTCGGCGACCGCCTCGTCGATCTCGGCCTCCGTGACCGCGTCGACGTCATCGGTGTCGACCAGTCCGTCGATGTCGACGCCCTGCTTGCGAGCGTGGACGGTGA
The DNA here is from genome assembly GCF_020405225.1 of Natrinema sp. DC36. Taxonomy (NCBI): domain Archaea; kingdom Methanobacteriati; phylum Methanobacteriota; class Halobacteria; order Halobacteriales; family Natrialbaceae; genus Natrinema; species Natrinema sp. DC36. Next base: position 1,352,927 of record NZ_CP084472.1, on the reverse strand, counting down.
TCAACGTCTGTTTGTTCTCGACGAGGTCGCTCCCTCGCTGTTTGCCGAGTTCCTCGCTGGGGACCGTCAGATCGAGCACGTCGTCCTGAATCTGGAATGCGCGGCCGATGTCGAGTCCGTAGCCGTAGAGTTCGTCGATCGTTTCGTCGTCGGCCCCGAGCAAGATTGCCGGAAGACAGGCCGAAGCCGCGTACAAAACGGCCGTCTTCTGTTCGACCATCTCCAGGTACTCGTCGGGGGTGACGTCGGTGCGCTGCTCGAAGGTGACGTCCAGCGACTGGCCCTCGCAGATGTCCGTGCAGGTGGTGGCGAGGACGGAGAGCGCATCGACGATGCGGTCGGACTTCGCTCCCGTCTCGAGCATGATCTCGAAGGCCTTCGAGTAGAGCGTATCTCCAGCGAGAATGGCCGTCTCGAGGTCGTACGCCTTGTGAACAGCTGGGACGCCGCGGCGAAGGTCGTCGTCGTCCATGATGTCGTCGTGGATCAGGGTGAACGACTGGATGACCTCGACGCTGACTGCGGCGGCCATCATGTCGACCGGACCGCTCTCGTCGAGCGGAGGGAACGACCGGTACTCCGCCGAGAGCGGCTCGGTGTCGGTCAGCGCCTCCGCCGTCGTCAGGAGGACGGTCGGGCGGAGCCGCTTGCCGCCCGCGTCCAGCAGGTATCTGGATGCCTCGTAGAGCCGTTCGGGCCGCTGGATCGGTAGCTCCTCGGGAATCGCGTCGTTGACCAGCTCGCGGCGCTGCCGGACCGCCTCGAGCACCGCCTCTTCGCGTGCCTCGGGACTCGTCATATCAGTCGACTAATTGGATGAGGTTCCCGTTGCGCGTGACGTGGAGGTCTCGTCCCATCTTGTATCCCTCGCCCTCACAGAGATTGACGTAGCTCGAGAAGCCGCTCATGTCCTGGTGGGCTGGGATGATGTTCTGCGGTTGTAGTGCGTCGAGCATCTCGTAGTGACCCTCCTGATTGAGGTGGCCCGAGACGTGGATGTCGTCGTAGACCCGCGCGCCCTGCATGCCGAGCAGTTTCTCGGCCTGGTAGCGCTGGCCCTCGTTGGTCGGCTCCGGAATCACGCGGGCGGAGAAGACGACCTTGTCGCCGTCTTCCAGTTCGTACGGCGTCTCGCCGCGGGCCATCCGGGTGAGCATCGCGCGAGGCTCGCCCTGGTGGCCGGTGACGATCGGCAGGTAGTCGCCCTTGCCATCGTTCATAATCCGCTTGAACGTGCGGTCGACGGACTTTCGGTGGCCGAACATCCCCAGATCGGAGGGGAAGTCGATGAAGTCGAGCCGTTCTGCGGTGCCCGAATACTTCTCCATCGACCGACCCAGCAACACGGGCTGGCGGCCGATGTCGTCGGCGAACTCCACCAGCGACTTCACGCGAGCGATGTGGCTCGAGAAGGTGGTGGCGACGATGCCGCCGTCGTAGTCCTCCATGCTGTAGAGCACGTCCCGGAGGTGTTCACGGGCAACGTTCTCGGAGGGTGTTCGACCCTTCTTGTTCGCGTTGGTACAGTCCTCGATGTAACAGAGGACCCCCTCGCCCTCGCGACCGATCTCGCGGAAGCGCTCCATGTCGATCGGATCGCCGATGACCGGCGTGTGATCCATGCGCTTGTCGAGCCCGTAGACGATCGCACCTTCGGGCGTGTGGAGAACGGGGTTGATCGCGTCGATGATCGAGTGCGTGACGTTGACGAACTCGAGGTCGACCTTGCCGGAGTCGCCGATCGACATCGTCTCGCCGGCCTCCATCTTGACGAGATCGTTTTCGACGCCGAACTTCTGTTCACCCTCGATCTGCTGTTTGACCAGCTCGATCGTAAAGGGCGACGCGACGACCGGCGCGTTGTACCGGTGGGCCAGCTTCGAGATGGCACCGATGTGGTCGAGGTGGCCGTGTGTCGGCACGATAGCCTTCACGTCGCCCTCGAGGTCGCTCATGACCCGATCGTCGGGGATCGCGCCCATATCGATCAGGTCGAGACTGTGCATCCGTTCGGTTTCGACGTTGTCGTGGATCAGAACCTGCGAGAGGTTCAGCCCCATGTCGAAAATGACGACGTCGTCGCCTGCGCGGACGGCAGTCATCTGCCGTCCGACTTCTTCGTAGCCGCCGATGGTTGCGATTTCGATTTCCATGGTTCCTCGTACTGAAAGTCGCTGCCTGGACTCTCGTCGAAACGGTCCGCGGACTCCCGGTTGTACGGCCCCGGCGTCTTACAGCACGTCGGCCATCCCGCTATGCGCTCGGTGCGACGGCGGTTCCGTCTTCGATAGCTCGCGACATCGCAAGCCCCGAACGCACTTGCCCGCGGGTTTCGCTAGTGCCTCCTACACGGCCGGGTGTTAAAAACGCAGTGGGTTGGCTCGCCCGTCGTCGCATCGCCCCTACCGCCCACTGAGGGCACCTTCCGGGGAACTGGCAGGCGCTTTCAGGCACCGAAATCCATTTCCCCGTCGCCTCGAAACGGATCCCAATAACTATGATTTCGGAGGGACCGTCGTGTACGTAATCATCGTCGGGGCCGGCGAAGTCGGTCGATCGATCGCCGCCAACCTGGAGGACACCCACGACGTTGCCCTGGTCGATCGCGACGGCGACGTCACCGAGGAACTCACGTACTCGCTCGACGTGCTCACGATCCGCGGTGACGGAACCGACCTCGAGACGCTGCGCGAGGCCGGACTCGAGCAGGCGGGTCTCGTCATCGCCTGTACCGACAACGACGAGACGAACGCGGTCGTCTGCGGCGCGGCGAAAGCTGCGGGCGACGTCTTTACCATCGCACGAGTGCGTCGCCGGACGTTGCTCGAGACGTGGCAGGGCTCGAAGGGGGCCTTCGGCGTCGATTTCATGGTCTGTACCGACCTCTTGACCGCCCAGGCGATCTTCCGGATTTCGGGACTGCCGAGCGCGCACGACGTCGATACGTTCGCTGGCGGGCTCATTCGCATGGCCGAGTTCGACATCCCGGTGGACAGCCCGATCGCAGATCGGACCGTCAGGGAAGCTGACTGTTACGATTCGCTCACGTTCGCCGCGATCTTCCGGGACGACGAGATGGTCGTCACCAGAGGTGACACCGTTATTCAGGCCGGGGATCGGGTCGTCGTGATCGGGAGTCCAACTTCGATCAACGACTTCGCCAACGAAGTCGCTATGACGCCCGAGGAAGCGGAGGAAGTCGTCATCGTCGGTGCCAGCGAGATCGGATTTCAGACCGCCCGGGAGTTCGAGGATCACGGCTTTCGTCCGCGGCTGATCGAACGCGATCACGAACGGGCTCGCGAGGTCGCCGAGTCGCTCCCGAACACGATGGTCATGGAGAGCGACGCGACCAATCAGGAGTTCCTCGCCCGCGAGCACGTCGGCGAGGCCGACGTCGTGATCGCCGCCCTCGACAGCGACGAGAAGAACCTCCTCGTCTCCCTGCTCGCCGACCGCCTCGGCGTCGACCGTACCGTCGCGATCATCGAGAACCCCCAGTACGCCGACCTCTTCGAGACCGTCGGCGTCGACGTCGCGATCAATCCTCGAGAGGAAACCGCGGAGGAAATCATCCGGTTCACCCGGACGGACAACACCGAGAAGATAGCGATGCTCGAGCACGATCGCGCGGAGGTCATCGAGATCGAGGTCGGCCCGGAGAGCGTTCTCGTCGGCCGAGAGATCGTCGATGCGACGAACGACCTCCCGGAGGGCGTCGTCATCGGTGCCATCTCGCGGGACGGTGAGCACATCACGCCGCGCGGCGAGACGGTCGTTCAGTCCGGCGACCACGTGATCATCTTCGTCGCCGCGGACGCTCTCGACGAGGTCATCGAACTGATATAGGAGTCGAGGTAATCGCTCGAGTTCTCCCTTCCGAAGGCAGTCGAACGGCCCTTAGCCGCGGACACCGCGGTAGAGGACGTATGCGGTGAAGAAAACGACATAGGAGAGTGCGAGTCCGGTAGTAAGGGTCGATCGTCCAACGAGGGCGATGAAGAGGATCAGAAGCGGGCCGACGAGCAAGAGCGAATCGAAGACCCGATCTTCGGCACCCGATTCGAGCAGCTCACCGACGATCGGGAGGTTGCTGGCCCTCATCGGTAGATCCCTCCGCGGCGGAAGACCGCTCGCACCGTCACGAGGACCGGAATAATCTCGAGGCGACCGATCCACATGTTAAAGAGGAACATGATCTTACCGAGCGTCGGTAGCGATTTCGGACCGGTGATCCCCGCGGAGAGACCGACGTTCCCCTGTGCGCTGGCGACTTCGAAAATAACGTTCTCGAGCGTGTACGCTCCCTCCGGGAGTAACAAGAGGAGAACGAACGTGCCGATACCGAGGAAGACGAACCAGAGGAACGCGATGATCGCTGCTTCCTCGAACTCTTGGCGCATCTCTCGTTCGTTGAGGCGACGACCGTTGATTTTCAGCCGTCGGACGGCCGTTTCGGGGTAGAACACGTCCGAAATCCGGAACCTGATCCCCTTTAACAGCGTGAGAGCCCGGATCAGCTTGATTCCGCCGACCGTCGATCCGGCTGCACCGCCGACGATCATGCCGAACGTCACGGTGAGCTGGGCCTGAGCCGTCCAGCTTCCCAGTGCCACGTTGGTCGAGTCGACGGCGGTCTGGAAACCGGCACAGGTGGCGGCAGAGACGAACTGGAACGATCCGTATCGGAACGCCGTGAACAGGGAATCGTACGTGTCGCCGACGTACACTAATGCGGTGAGAGCGAGCGTTCCGAGGCTCATGTAAATGAACACCCACCGGGTCTGCAGGTCTGCGTAGAGGTTACGCAGATCGCCCTGCAGAATGAGATAGTGGATCGGGAACGCGATACTGCCGAGCAGCATGACTGGCAGCAGCGCAAAGTCGATAGCCGCACTGTCGTAGGTGGCGATCGAGTTGTCGGTGATCGAGAACCCGCCGGTTGCCAGACCCGTCATCCCGTGGTTGATCGCACCCCAGATCGGCATTCCGACGGTCCAGAGGAGCAAGATTGAGACGAACGTAAAGAGGATGAAGATCCACCAGATCGTCTGGACGGTAGAGACGATGCTCGGATGGATCCGTTCCGAGCGGGCCTCGCTCTCGTACAGGGTCAACGAACCGCTCCCGGGACGCGCGAGAATCGCCGTCGTAAGGACGATCACGCCCACGCCGCCGATCCACTCGATGAACGAACGCCACCACTGGAGGGTCCGTGGCAGGACCTCCTCGTTGTCGGTCATCGTCAGCCCCGTGCCGGTAAAGCCGCTCATGCTCTCGAACAGCGCGTTGAGCGGATCGGTAAACGCCGCGAGCGTCGTCGTCTGGGAGGGTGTCTCCATGAGCGTCGGCGAGAACTCGACGGTCCACGCGATGAAATAGAAGGGCAACGACCCGAAGACCGCGACGCAGAACCACCCTGCCGCGGCGATGATCATCCCGTGTAGCTTCCCGGGTTTGGTCGCCTCTCGAAATCTAGTCGTGAAGAAATAACCGATGGCCAACGGAACCAATCCGGAGACGATCAGTGCAGGAATCGCGTAGTATTCGCGCCAGACGATCGGAATGAGAAGGGAGACGAACATCAGGCCGGCCAGCGCCTCGAGAATTCGCCCCAGGTCTCGACCGATCGTTTCTATCGCCTCGTTCATGTGTCGCTCACTGCCCGACCCGGGGCCATATACGCGTTGAAATCCTGCCGGTACAGTCGAATTCTGGCATCCGATACCGACCGGTGTGACCGACGGTTACGGAGCCGTCGTTCGCTCGATTCAGTCGTCATCGTAACTGGTCTTCTGGATGGCCGAACACGTCCGTGAGCGACGGTTCTGCCCCAAATGCCGAATACACAGTGAGTAAATCGTCGGCCTCGATACGCGTATTCCCCCGCGGCGTAATCGGCGGATCTTCCCCTTCGCGTTCGATAGCAACGATCAGGACGTCCTCGGGGAGGAGGTCTTCGTTCGCCGCCTCGATGAGGTTCTTCCCGTCGATCGGCGCGTTTTCCGTGACGCGGATCTCGAACACCTCCGCTTCCTCTCCGATTCGCATGTAGTCGACGATCGCCGGGCGAGCCACCGATCGGTAGAGGTACTCGGCGATGAGCTCCTGGGGATTTTCCATCGTGTTAACGCCGATCTGGCTGAACACGTTCATGTGCTGGGGGTCGTGAACGACCGAAACGATATTGGGGACTTCGTGTTCCTGCGCGAGCAGACAGACCATGATGTTGGTCGCGTCCCGGTCGGTCGTACTGATCATGGCGTCCGCGTTCTCGATTCCAGCATCCATCAGCGCGTTGTGGGCCGTCGCATCGTCGTTGAGAACCAGACAGTCGTATTCACCGGCGATCTCGTCCGCTCGTTCGGGATCGTTTTCGATGACGACGACCTCGTTTCCCGACCGGGTCGCGATGTCGATGAGCGGCATCCCGATATCGCCCGCACCGACGATGACGATATACATTGCGTCGGTGTTCTTGCCTGGCCATTGAAAATATATCGTTTCAGTGACCTCGACCGTCCCTCGTTATCTCGTGACGGGAGCGAAGCGTCCGTCGATCGCCCGTCGATGCCGAATTACGGATGACGGGGACGTTCTCGCGGGGATATTCATTTCCACGGTGGCCGCCGCCGCTGTCGCCGTCTCGATCGTTCTCTGGATTCCGCCAGAATTCGTTCGATCGCCCAGCCAGCCCACAGGAAGACGATCGTCATGAAAACGGCTATTTCTAACCGAATGATCGATCCGTACCAAACGGCGAGAACGATGGCTGTGATCGCCACCGCAGTGATGACGACGCCGAATACGTCGTAAAACGAGTGTGGATGACGAACGCTCGGTAACCGAACGCTCATAGGTAACTATACGCACAATTTGTATATAATTCCTCGGATCAGCGTTGCGTAGCGTCTTACGATGGATTAATACGATCCAATCAAAATGCCATTAGATACTGTGTCCAGACGTGACTGCGCAACTGGGGTGTTCGATGCGGCTCCGAACTGACTGGCGCGCCAGTTTCGCCCTCGTCGGGATCGTCCTCAAATATCTCGCCGTCCCACTGGTGATTCCGCTCATCGTGGCGCTCATCTACAACGATCCCGTCTTCCCGTTCGTCGCGACGATCGCCCTCACGATCGCCGTCGGCCACGGCCTCGAGCGGCTCAGTCCCGATCCGGACCTGCAGGTCCGGGAGGCGATGCTGTTCGTCGCGATCACGTGGCTGGCAGTGGCGATCATCGGTGCGGTGCCGTACGTGCTCGCGGGTTGGGGGACCGAATCGACGCTCGCCCACCCCGTCAACGCCTTGTTCGAGTCGATGTCCGGGTTCACGACGACCGGGGCGACGGTTCTCGGGGAGATTTCGACCGACCGCCACTCACACGCGATAATGATGTGGCGGCAACTGACCCAGTGGCTCGGCGGGATGGGTATCATCGTCCTGATGGTCGCGATCTTGCCGGAGCTCGCGGTCAGCGGCGCACAGCTCGTCGAGTCTGAAGCACCGGGACCGCAGCTACAGAAACTCACGCCGCGAATCGCCGAGACGGCACGCATTCTCTGGCTCGTCTACTTCGCGTTCACCATCGTTTACATCGCCATTCTCTACGGCTTCCACCTCGCCGGGATGGCTCCCAACATGGGCCTTTACAATGCCATCGCCCACGGGTTCACGACGCTTCCCACGGGCGGTTTCTCGCCCGAGGCCGACAGCGTCGCGGCGTTCTCCGCGGTCGTTCAGTGGACCGCCATCCCGTTCATGATTATCGCCGGCACCAACTTCGCTCTGTTTTGGCACGTCTTCAGCGGCGAGCGACAGCGCTTCGTCCGCAACTCCGAGTTTCGTGCCTACATCGGTGCGATCGTGGCATTGACGGCCGTGCTCACTGGCATTCTCTATACCGGTGGTGCCCCGGCACTGGCAGATCTCGGCGGCGTGACGGACGGTGTCTTCGAGAACTCGCTGCGTCAGAGCGCCTTCCAGATCGCGTCGCTGCTGACTTCGACCGGCTACGCGACCAGCGACTTCGTCGAATGGACCTCGACGGGTAAAATCGTGCTCCTCTTCGCGATGCTCGTCGGCGGCTGTGCCGGATCGACCGGCGGCGGCGTCAAGGTCGTCCGGTGGCTAATCGTGTTCAAGATCCTGCGGCGGGAGCTGTTTACGGCCTCCCATCCCGAGGCCGTTCGACCGATCCGCCTCGGTGGCAACGTCGTCGACGAGGACGCGATTCGCGGCGTGCTCGGCTTCACCTTTCTGTACCTCCTGATCTTCGCCATCGCCACCCTGCTCATCGCGCTCGACGCCAATCACCTCGTGGAAACCCCGCTCGAGGCGTTCAGCGCCAGCCTCGCGACGATCGGAAACATCGGCCCCGGCTTCGGGTTCCTCGGCCCCTTCGGTAGTTACACCGACTTCCCGATCCTCTCGAAGCTCTTGATGATCTTCCTCATGTGGATCGGTCGATTGGAGATTATCCCCGTGCTCGTCATGTTCACCGGCGGATTCTGGACCCGTTAAAATCGTCTGTCAGCTCTCCGTTGCGTCCGAATTCAGTCGATCGTCGTCCCCGGATTCGCACCGTCGAGGAACGACTCGAGCGCGTCGAGGCCGAAAATCGACGCTTCGGCCTCGAGATCCAGCAACGTTCGGACCTTTCCGGCCATCCCGCCGGTCACGTCGGTCGCCTCGCTAGCTCCGAGCACCGCAGCCACCGCGTCGAAGTCGTCGATCCGGTCGATCACCGCGTCGTCTTCGTCCAGTACGCCGGGAACTGTCGAACAGAGGCCGACCCGATCCGCGGCGAGATCGCGGGCGAGTACCGCCACGAGCTCGTCGCCGCTGATCACCGTCGCACCCGCGCCGGCGTGGGCGATCACGTCACCGTGGAGGACGGGAACGAACCCCTCCTCGAGCATCGTTTCGATCTGATCCGTTGCCAACTCGAGTTGCCCCTCGCGATCGCGATGCGCCGCCGAAAACGGATGGACCGGGACCGCGTTGACATCCCGCTCGAGAAGTCGAGTCAGAACGAACTGGTTCAGCGTTTTCATCGCCCCGTGGATGTCCAGCACTGCGCTCGCATCGTGCGTTCCTTCGGTCGTACTGACGCCGTGTTCGCTGGCGTTGTAGTGGCCGAAGCTCCCACCGCCGTGGACGACGACGAGGTCGTCGAGCCCCGCCTCGAGCGCCGCCGCGATGGCGTCCGCCGCTCGCTCGAGCGCGTCGCCGTCGAGCGTCTCCGCACGATCCTTCTCGGTGATGACGCTCCCGCCGAGTTTCAGGACGATCATTCGAGCCGCGTCACCCCCTCGTCGGCGAGTTCAGCGCGGAACGCCTCCTCACATCCCGGTGTAAAGGAGAGGGCCGTTTCGGTCTCGGGCGTCGGATCCAGCGCGACGATGCAGCCGCCGCCGCCGGCACCGGTCAGCTTCGCGCCGTGTGCGCCCGCGTCGCGGGCCGCCCAGACCATCGTATCGAGCGAGCGCGAGGAGACGCCCAACGCGGAGAGCAGGCCGTGATTGAAGTCCATCAGCCGCCCGAGCTCCTCGATGTCGCCGTCGGCGAGCGCTTCCTCGCCCTTCCGGACGATATCGCCGATCGCTTCGACCGTGTCGGCCGCGAAATCGTACTCCGCGCGGAGATCTCGAACGCCCGCGACCAGCTGCCCGGTATCCCCCGCGCCGCCGTCGAATCCGATCACGATCGGCAGATCGGGTGCCTCGAGCGTGCGACAGTCCTCGCCCTCGACGCGGACCGCACCGCCGGTCGCGGAACAGAACGTGTCGGCCCGGGAGGCCTGGCCGTCCTGAACCCGGGACTCCGTCTGATAGGCCCGCTCGGCGAGTTCGGCGGGCTCGAGGGTGACGCCGAGTTCTCGAGTCGCGGCGTCGATCGCGGCGACGACGACGGCCGCCGAGGAGCCGAGCCCCGCACCCAGCGGGATGTCGCTCTCGATCGTCACGTCGAAGCCGGCGTCGTCCTCGCCGGTGACCTCGCGGACCTGTTCGATCGCGCCGTCGACGTACCCCATCGCCGCGCTGACGAGCGATTCCGAGACGTCGATGTCGGGTCCGGCCTCCGTCGTCCCGTCGTACTCGACCGTGAATCCGTCCAGACTGAGATCGTCCGCCTGAACGCGGAGCTTGCCGTCGTCGCGTCGTTGCACGCCGACCCGTGCCCGCCGTTCGATCGCACACGGGACGGCGGGCTCGCCGTAAACGACCGCGTGCTCCCCGAACAGGTACACCTTCCCGGGAGCGCTCGAGAGTGTCATGCCCGGCCGTTCGTCCGAGGACAAGTAATACCTGTCTGTGTCGTCGCTGTCGTCCGCGGTGATACGGTCTGCTGTAACGATGTACCGGTGCGACCACAGGCCGGATCACGGTCGCGCCGGAAATGACTTACAGCAGACCGTATGAGCCGTCGACCGTTCGATCGGAGTCGGACTTATGCCCCTGCAGTCGAACGTCGGTCGTATGTCGCTCGTTCTCCCGAGTGAGCTCGTCGTCGAACGGTTCCTACCGACCGTGCGGGCGATGTTAGCCACCCGACTCGCCGACCGCGGGATGACACAACAGGAGATCGCCGCCGAACTCGGCGTGACCCAGGCCGCGGTCAGCAAGTACATCACCGGTACCGGCGGCGGTGACGATCGATTTCGCGACGACCCCGAAACCGTCGCCACCGTCGATCACATCGCGGACGGACTGGCCGGCGGCGAGCTGGACGCCTACGACGCGCTCGCCGAACTCCTCTCGCTGGTCCGGAGCCTCGAGGACCGGGGCCCAATCTGCGAACTTCACGAAGAAGCGATGCCGGAGCTGCAGGGACTCAGCTGCGACCTCTGCGTCCGCGGGGTCGATCCCGACGTCCGTGCCGAACGGGACGTTCTCGCGAACGTCCGCACCGCCGCGCGGACGCTCGCCTCGATCCCCGGTATGGCCGACTCCGTCCCGAACGTCGGGACGAACGTCGGCATGTGCTTGCCCGAGCCGCGCGACGAGACCGATGTCGCCGCGGTTCCCGGCCGGATCTACGCGATAGGCGGCCGGATCGAAATTCCGGCCAACCCCGAGTTCGGCGCCTCGAAACACGTTTCGACGGCGATACTCGCCGCCAACGACGCCGATCCGTCCGTTCGCGGCGCGATCAACGTCGCCACCGACGACGACGTACTCGAGGCCGCGGCGGCGACGGGGATCGATCCGCTCGAGTTCGATGCCGACTACGAGGACCGGGGGGACCACCTCCGAAATCGGTTCGCGGACCGCGGCGAGGTTCCCCGCGTCGCATACCATCGGGGCGCGTTCGGGATCGAACCCGCGACCTACGTCTTCGGTGCGACGGCCACCGACGCCGCCGAACTGATCGAGGCGGTGCTGGATGCGGCGTCTTCGTCGTGAAACTCTCGAGCCATCCTCGGACGCTCAGGAGCGGTTCGCGTCGATCGTCACCGTGATGGCGTCGATGACGGTCGCGTTTGCCCCGCGTTCGACCCGGATCTGATACGTCGGGTCTGGTTCGTCCGGGAGCGGCGACCCGACGGAGAATTCGGTGTGATACCTGTTCGGATCGAGGCTGTAGGTCCCGTCCCATTCGAACGAGTCGTTCCGGCGCTCGTACACGACGAGGGAGTAGGTCTCGTTCGCGGTCGCGTCGATGGAGTAGTCCACGTCGAAGCGAGCGCCGTTTTGCTGGTCGATGGTCTCGACGGAGACGTTGTCGATCACGTCACCGGTCGACGGGTCGCTGATCGTCGAACTGTACTCCTTACTCGTATCGGAACAGCCGGCAACGAGAAGCGCGCCGACGACCATCACGGCCGCGACGACGGCTCGCCAGTCCCGGTCGGAGGGTGCCGAGGACATTGTCACTTTTTTCTACCAGTTGTGTATAAGTCTTGTCATACAGTTGACTTCTTTGAAGTGGTCCGAACGCCGACGGGGAGTGCCCGTCGAGTTGCCCAGAAGAAGTCTCATCGATCACACGCCGTTCGAGCGTAGTGACAGTCCGTCGCCACACTCTCGGAGATCGCGCTCGAGCGATAGTCGGCGAGAAAACGAACAGCGTCGATATCTACAGCGTTAGACCGTGCTTTCGAAGTCCTCGAGCGAGTAGGACGGTTCGGCACCGCGTCGATCGAGGACCTCGTTGGCGAGGAGCCAGTAGACGACCGAAAGGGCCTTTCGACCCTTGTTGTTCGTCGGGACGACGAGGTCGACGTTACTGACCTGGTTGTTCGAGTCACACATCGCGATGACCGGGATGCCGACCGTGATGGCTTCCTTGACGGCCTGCGCGTCGCCGATCGGGTCGGTGACGACCAGCACGTCCGGCTCGATGTAGCCGTCGTACTTCGGGTTCGTCAGCGTGCCCGGGATGAAGCGACCGGTACGGGCGCGAGCGCCCACGGCATCGGCGAACTTCTCGGCCGGGAACCGACCGTACTGACGGCTCGAGGTGACCAGGATCTGCTCCGGGTCGTAGTTCGCGAGGAAGTCCGCGGCCGTGCGGATGCGGCCGTCGGTCTTCGAGACGTCGAGCACGTAGAGACCGTCGGTTCGAACGCGGTGGATGAACCGACCCATGTCCTCGGTCTTCTGTTGGGTCCCGATGTGGACGCCAGCGCCGAGGTAGTCCTCGACGGGGATCAACAGGTCCGCCTCTTCGTCGGGCATGACATCGTCGTCGAGGGTCGGACCGGCGTCTTCTTCCTCGGCGTCGTCGTCGGCTGGTTCTGCGTCGGCCGCGGGGGCTCCCTCGGCGTCGGCGGGCTGTTCGTCTACTGGCTCGACATCCTCCTCGGCGGCGGGGCCAGCCCCTTCGGCTGGCTCCTCGTCGATTTCCTCCTCGGCGGCGTCGAGCCCTTCCTGGGTTGCGTCGTTTTCTGTCATGTCGCGTCGTCTGCGATTCGAATGAGCTCGTTGAGCTTTGCGGTTCGCTCGCCGCCGACGGTTCCCGTCTTGATGAAGGGAGCGTCGGTCGCAACGGCGAGGTGTGCGATCGTCGCGTCTTCGGTCTCGCCCGACCGGTGGGAGACGACCGAGTCGTAACCGTTCTCCGTCGCGAGTTCGATCGCGTCGAACGCGTCCGACAGCGTCCCGATCTGGTTCGGCTTGATCAGGATGCTGTTGGCCGCGCCGCGGTCGATCCCCTCGATGAGTCGGTCGGTGTTGGTGACGAACAGGTCGTCACCGCAGATCAGCGTCTGGTCGCCGACTTCGTCCGTGAGGTCGGCGAAGGCGTCGTAATCGTCCTCGTCGAGAGGATCCTCGACGTAGACGAGGTCGTACTCCTCGACGAGGTCGGCGATGTACGCGATCTGCTCGTCCGTATCGCGGCTCCGGTCGCTGTACTCGTACGTTTCCGACTCGGAATCGTACAGTTCAGCACCGGCGACGTCCAGCCCGAAGCCGATATTGAAGCCGACCTCGTCTTGGACCAGCGAGACCGCCTCGGCGACGATTTCGAAGGCCCCGCCGTCGTCGATCGACGGTGCCCACGCGCCCTCGTCGCCCTTGCCGCAGGGAACGCCGCGTTCCTCGAGCAGTTCGGCGACGGCGGCGTGGACGGCCGCGTTCGCGAAGACCGCATCTTCGACGCTCGGTGCGCCGACGGGTGCGGCCAGGAACTCCTGAATGTCGGTCGCGTCGGCGGCGTGTTCGCCGCCGCCAACGACGTTACCGAGCGGAATCGGGAAGCCCTCGCCGCGGAACGTACCACCGAGGTGCTGAAAGAGCGGTGCACCGAGCACGTCGGCACCGGCTTTCGCAGCGGCCATCGAGATCGCGACCGCGCTGTTTGCGCCGATCTCCGAGAAGTCGTCCGTGCCGTCGGCAGCGTGGAGCGCGGCATCGACATCGCGCTGGTTGCCCGCGTAGATCTCGCCGACGAGCCGGGGAACGGCGCGTTCCCGAGCCGCAGCGATCGCCTCGCCCGGGGGTCGTTCGACGGCTTCGTACTCGCCCGTGCTGGCCCCGCTAGGTGCCGCGGCACGGCCGAAGCCGCCACTCTCGGTCACGACATCCGCCTCGACCGTCGGGTTCCCTCGCGAGTCGAGGATCCGACGCAGCCGGATGTCGGTGATGAGCGTCATTTCCGGTCGTACCCCCGCTTGACGGTAAAGGGCAACACACCGGCGTCGTACTCCTCTGCGGCGATGAGGATCGGTTGGGTCTGCTCCGTCTCGATCAACACCGGCGCACCGTAGGAGACCTGCAGCGCTCGAGCGCCGAGGATGCGTGCCTTCTCGTAGCGGTTGTGCTGTTGTTGTTGCATTGTTACTGGTACGGGGAGACGATGTCGACGAGGTCCTTGTGACTGACGAGCATGCGCCGACAGCAGTAGCGCTCGACGCCGAGTTCGTCGAGGACCTTCTCGGGATCCTCGTCGCCCTCGTTCGCTCGCTCGTCGAACGCTTCCCAGTGTTCGGCGACGACGTTGCCACAGGTGAAACACCGGACCGGTACCATCATACTTGAATCACCTTAGCGGTAGGATTTCTGGTAGCGCGCCCGAGCGCCCGGGCCGCCCCACTTCTTCGGTTCGGACTGGCGAACGTCGTTGACCAGCAGCGAACGGTCGAACTCCATGAACGCGTCGCGGAGTTCGGCGTCGTTCGAGTGCTGGACGATCCCGCGTGCGACGGCGGTACGGACGGCGTCTGCCTGTCCGCTGATACCGCCACCTTCGACGCGGACATCGATGTCCATCTCGCCGCGCAGGTCGTCGCCGACGATGCGGAACGGCTCGAGCATCTTGAGTCGGGACGTCTCCGGTTCGACCAGTTCGACCGGTTGCGAATTGATTCGAACGCGACCCTCACCCTCGCGCACCGTGGCGCGGGCGACGGCCGTCTTTTTCTTGCCACTCGTGTTGGTTACCATGTGACGTTAGCACCTAACTGTTCGGACACTTCGCGTAGGTGGACGAAGCGGATGTTCGACAGCCGATCCAGCGACGTCCCCTCGAGCACTTCCGTCTCGTGATCGTCGTCGTCCTCGTAGGGGTTGCCGACGTAGACGCGGACGCTGTCGAGTGCCTCGCGGCCACGGGTTTTCTTGTACGGCAGCATCCCGCGAACGGACCGCTTGAAGATCGTGTCCGGTCGCTTGGGGTAGTAGGGTCCGCGGTCCGAACCCAGCTGCAGCCGCGTGCGGTACGTCTCGAAGATGTCTTCCTCGTCGCCGGTGATGACCGCGTCCTCGGCGTTGACGATCGCGACGCGATCGCCGTCCAGCGCGCGCTGGGCGACCTCGCTCGCGACCCGACCGAGAATACAGTCCTGTGCGTCGACGACGAGATCTGCGTCGAACTCTGCGAGACTCATCGAATCACCCGGACATCCGATCCGTCGGGGTTCTCTTCGAGCACTTGCTCGAGCGGTACCGGATCACCGACCTGGTCGATCTTCGTCTCTGCGGACGAAGAGAACTTGACGGCGGCGACGGTGACGTTCTTCTGTAGTGCGCCGGATCCCAGCACTTTGCCGGGAACGACGACAGTCTCTTCTTCGCGTGCGTACCGCTCGATGCGGCCCAGATTTACCTCAGCGTGGGTGCGTCGGGGCTTCTCGAGTCGATCCGCAACGTCTCGCCAGACGTCGGCGTCCGTTTCGCGGGACGTCGACTTCAGCTCGGCGATGAGATCGTTGAGCCTCGGATTAGTCTTGCTACTCATTGGTTTCCTCCAAATACTGCAACTGCCGGCACGTCGGCGGCGCGGGATACTGCGCCGTCGACGGTGGAATCGAGTTTAGAGAAGTGATGCAGGGAGCAGGATTTGAACCTGCGGACTCCTACGAGACAGCGCCCTGAACGCTGCGCCGTTGGCCTAACTTGGCTATCCCTGCTCGCACTTCCGTCTACCCGTCGCCCCTTCAAACCCCTTTCGATTCCAGCAGGAACGCGATCGCCGGTCTCGTCGCTCACGGCGTCGGCGAACGGCGTTCCTTGATCGGGTCGGGGGCGTCGGTTCATATCTATAGCTGTACTGCGTCTTCGAGTTCGGTCGCGCGTTCGGCGAGCGTCTCCGCTGCTCGCGTCACGAGCTCCTCGATGGGGAACGAGCCGTCGGTCTCCACGTGGAAGACGAAGGCGTTCGGCACGTCCTCGACCCGGACCTCCTTGCCCGGGTAGCGATTCGAGAGGTCGTGGTCGAACTCGCTCGTCGACACGAGTTCGCCGTCGTCTTCGATGACGCCGCGGATAATCCGGCTCTCTTCGTCCTCGAACTCGGGAAGATCACCGTCGACCGCCACGCGCTGGAGGTGCCGGTACCCGACCGCGACCCCGCCCTGATGCTTGGCGTGGTTTTTCCCGCGGTCGATGATGGTATCGGCCTCGGCCTCGAGACGCTGGCCGTCATTGAGATCGATGATCGGGATGTTATCGTCCGCGGGTTGGACGAGGTCGTCGCTCGAGACGAGATCGCCGGAGTAGGCGGTCGCCGGCCCTTCGACGTCGATCGAGAGCGTAACGGTGTCGTCCTCGGTGAACTCGCCGACCGGCGGGGTCGTCAGCGGGACGAGCCCGAGTCGGAGCGCGAGTTGCTCGTCGAACATGACCGACGAGTTCTCGACGAACCGGACGGTGTCGATCGCCATCGTGGGTACGTCGGCGACCATCGCGCGGCGGATGCCGTTAGCGAACGCGGGCGTTACGCCGCGAACGAGGAACCGTGCCTCACGATCCTCGCGTTCGACGAACTCGACGTCGTACTCCTCTGTCATGGTCTAGTAGCCGCCCTTGCCTTTCGGTGCGCGCGATCCGTCGTGGGGGATCGGCGTAACGTCCTCGATTCGCCCGATCTCGATGCCCGAGCGGGCGAGCGCGCGAATCGTCGCCTGCGCGCCGGGACCGGGGGACTTCTGGAGGTTGCCGCCGGGGCCGCGCACGCGAACGTGGAGGCCCGTGATACCGGCCGCTTTGACCTCTTCGGCGACGGACTCGGCCATCTGCATGGCCGCGTACGGCGACGCTTCGTCGCGGTTTTGCTTGACCGCCGTCCCACCGGAGGACTTGGCGATCGTCTCCGCGCCCGTGAGGTCGGTCACGGTCATGACGGTGTTGTTGAACGATGCGTGTACGTGGGCGATTCCCCATTTGTCGTCGTTCTGGCTCATTGGTTACCCTCCGCGCGTTCGGGGTGGAGTTCGTCCGCGAGCGGACTGTTCTCGTCGAAGGCCACCAGATCCTCCTCGTCGGTGTCGACGACGTAGGACGGAACGAGGTGGCGCTGCCCGTCGACCACGACGTGGCCGTGGACGATGAACTGGCGGGCCTGCTGGGGCGTGTTCGCCAGTCCCGTCCGGTAGACGACCGTCTGGAGTCGGCGCTCGAGGATGTCCTCGACCTCGAGCGACAGGATGTCGCCGAGTTCGTCCGTCTCGTTGAGGATGCCGACGCGTTTGAGTCGGTTGAGGAACTCCTCGGAGCGTCGGATGACGGTTTCGTCGTCCTGGGCCTGGCCGAGCAGTTCTCGAGCCTCGCGCCGGTAGGAGCGAAGTTCGGACTGCGCTCGCCAGAGCTCTTCTTTGTTCGAGAGCCCGTAGCGGTCGACGAGGGAGTGTTCGGAGGCAATGCGCTCACCCTGGTAGGGGTGGTTCGGCGTCTCGTATTGCTTGGTGTCAGTGCCGAGTGGCATTATTCACCCTCGTCCTCTTCTTCTTCTTCGGCGGCTGCGGCCTCTTCGGCCTGTTCTTCGCGGATCTCTTCGACGTTGACTCCGATGGTGCCCTCCGTTCGGCCGGTGGACTTGGTTCGCTGACCGCGAACCTTCTGGCCTCGCTTGTGGCGAGAGCCCTTGTAGGAGTCGATCATCTTCATCCGGTTGATGTCGTGCTGTCGGGTCAACTGGAGATCGTTCCCGATCTCGTGGGTCGTTTCGCCGCTGTAGAAGTCGCCCTGACGGTTGTTGAGCCAGTCGGGGACCTGGTCGGCGTAGTTCTCCACGGCCTCGATGACGCCGTCGATGACGTCGTCGTCGAGTCGACCGAACGTCGCGGTTCGGTCGACGCCCGCTTCCTCGGCGATGAGTCGGGCGGTCCGGCGACCGATCCCGTTCATCTCCGAGAGCGAGCGCTCGACGGACTTCGTCCCATCGAGGTCCGTTTGTCCGATGCGGACGAAGTATCGGAGGTCTTCGTCGTCTTCTTGTTCTTGAGGTTCTTCCGCGCTCATGTATCGTGTATCTGTCTCTGGTCTGCCTGCGATGCAAATCGACTGGCGGGAAAACGCCAGCGAAGTGTCCGACGTTGTGGCGGGGATTTGAACCCCGGAGGCTTGACGCCACATGGTTAGCAACCATGCGCCTTGGGCCGCTTGGCTACCACAACACCGTTCCGTCTATCATCGCCCTCTCGGACTCGGGGATCACTCCCCTACACGTATTGCACCCGGACCTACCCCCGTCGACTACTTAAGGGCAACGAAAGGTGGTCGCTCCTCGTTCGAATCGATTCCACCGTTGATCGCGCTCAAGTCCCCACCATTCGACTCGAGTCGGTGGCAGAACGAAGGTGACAAAAACGGAGACGCGGGTGAGATCAGGCTCCGGCGTACTCTTCGATGTACTTCTCGTTGACCTCCCACTGTCCCTGCTCGTTCTGGATCATGTACTCGCCGTAGTAGGGAACCCGGTTCGCGACGGTGTCGCGAAAGGCCTCGCGGATCTCCGACGTGGTCATCTCGCCCATCGACTTGAGGTCGTCGTTGCGGTTGAGACAGCCCTTCAGGTAGCCCTCGTGGGTGACCCGAACCCGATGGCAGTTCGCACAGAAGGTCGGGTTCTCGACGGGGTCGACGATCTCGACCATGCCACCGCCGCTCCCGTCCTCGCCGCCGATCCAGTAGCGCTTTCGGTCGTGCATCTCTCGGTGTTCGATTTCGTCGGCCTGCTCGGCCAACCAGTCGTGAACCCGCTGGATGTCGATGTTCCACTCCGGCTTCCCCGTCAGCTCCGGCATGTACTCGATCAACTGGAGCTGTAGTCCCTCGTTCTCGGCGACGTGATCGACCATCTCCGGCACGTACCCCGCGGTGTGCTCGAAAACGACCATGTTGAGCTTGACCGGATCCAGACCCGCCTCGAGCGCCGCTTCGACGCCTTCGAGGACTTTGTCGTAGGCTCCGCTCTTCGTCACCGCGGCGAAATCCTCGGGATCGAGCGCGTCCTGCGAGACGTTGACCCGCTCGAGGCCGGCGTCCACGAGCGCCTCGGCGCGGCCGGGGAGGAACGTGCCGTTCGTGGTCAGCGAAACCTCCATCTGATCGGGCGTCCGTGCGATAATTTCCTCCAGGTCCTGTCGCAGCATCGGCTCTCCACCGGTGAACTTGACCGCGTCGACGTCGAACTCGGCGGCGACCTCGAGAAAGCGGACGACGTCGTCGGTCGACATCTCGTCGTCCTGCGGATCCATCGGTCCGCGAGTGTCCCCGAGCCCCTCGTTGTGACAGTAGACGCAGTCGAAGTTACACCGATCGGTGAGAGAGACGCGAACCCCGGAAACCTCCCGCCCGAATTCGTCGGTGAGCATGACACTGAGTTGCAGCCGGATCCGCTTAAACGCGCCGGGGATTTCGGCGGCTCGTAACCGATTTCGGTTTCTAGATACTGTCAACGAGGGAGTGAGACGCCGTTCGACTCGAGAGTCCCCCTCGGTTCATCGGGGCCGCGAAATCAAACGGTCGGGTGTCCCCCAGAGCGAGACCTCCCACCTTCCGACGGAAGACATACCTCTCCGACGCTCGAACGAGACGCTATGGACGAGGACATGCTCGCGGACCAGCGCCGGCTCGTGGAACTCGTCGAGGAGGAGGGATGGGACGTGACCGATCTCGAGATTTCGGCCTACGACAGTCCGTGGGCCGACGAGGACGACCCCGAAGCGACCGTGACGATCACGGCGCGGAAGCCGTACGAGAGCGAGGACAACGATGACGGTCGCGAAACGGACGAGGACGACGAGAGTCCGTTCCGCGTAAAGTAGCAATCGAGCGCACCGACAGAGAGTTTCGTTCTTCTCATTCGACCCGGTCAGCGTCGCCGTCGCAATCCAATTCAATCGAACTCGGTTTCAGTGTTTCACTCGCCAGCTTCTTCGAGCGCCTCTTTCAGTGCGCTCTCCTCGAGTTGTGCCGCTGTTTTCTCGCTCGCAGCGGCCTCGTCTCGAAGTGCCTCGAGCGGATCGTCTGGAATTGGGACGAGGATCAGTCGGTCGCTACGCTCGATGAGTTCGAATTCCTCACCGAACCGTTCCCGAATCGATTTCGGGAGAGGGAGACACCCGTCGTCGGCACTGACGCGCATATCCCAAGTATTCAATAGGAATATGTGACTCTTCTGCTTGTCCGACGTAGACGGTGTAACCCAATCAGCCCTTGATGTTACACACGGGGAACGTCCGCGCAACTTTGTCGCCGATGCCGAGTTCGTCGGAGACCCGGACGACCTCGTCGACGTCCTTGTAGACGCCCGGCGCTTCCTCGGCGATCGTCGCGCCGGACTGGGCCTTGACGTAGATCGCCTGCTGGTCCTCGAGGTCCTGCTGGACGTCGCCGCCCCAGAACTCGTTTTTGGCCTGCGTGCGGCTCATCAACCGACCCGCACCGTGAGCGGTCGAGCCGAAGGTCAGCTCCATCGAGTTCTCGCCGCCCCGGAGGACGTAGCTGCCCGCGCCCATGCTCCCGGGGATGATCACCGGTTGGCCGACGTCCCGATAGGCTGCTGGAACCTCGGGGTGGCCGGCTGGGAACGCCCGCGTGGCCCCCTTGCGGTGGACGTAGAGTTCGCGTTCGTCGCCGTCGTCGTTCACCGTGTGCGTCTCCTTCTTCGCGATATTGTGGGCCACGTCGTAGAGTAGCTCCATCTCCATCGACTCCCAGGATCGATCGAAGACGCGCTCGAAGACCTGCCGCGTGCGGTGCATGATCAGCTGCCGGTTGACCCACGCGAAGTTGATCGCCGCGTTCATCGCGCCGTAGTAGTCCTCGGCGAGCTGTGATCCCGCGGGCGCGGCCGCGAGTTCCTTGTCGGGCAACTGGTCCAGCAGCCCCTTGTGTTGCTGCTCGATCTTCCGCAGGTAGTCGTTGCAGGTCTGATGGCCCAGTCCGCGGGAGCCACAGTGGATCAACACGACGATCTGGTCCTCCTCGAGTCCGTAGGCCTCGCCCACGCCCGAATCGAAGACGTCGGTCACTCGCTGGACCTCGAGGAAGTGGTTCCCCGAGCCCAGCGAGCCGATCTGGTTCTTCCCGCGGTCCTTGGCCTTCTGGCTTACCTTCTCGGGATCGGCCCCCTCGCGCATCCCCTCATCCTCGCAGTGGAGCAGGTCCGCTTCGACGGCGTGGCCGTTCTCGAGCGCCCAGTCGACGCCGCGGGCGAGGATTTCGTCGATCGTCTCGACGCCGGCTTCGACGATTCCGCCGCCGCCGAGACCTGACGGGATATTGGCGAAGAGGGAGTCGACGAGCTCCTCCTCGTGGCCCCGTACCTCGTCGTAAGTCAGGTTCGTCCGCATCATCCGGACGCCGCAATTGATGTCATAGCCGACCGCTCCCGGCGAAATGCAGCCGTTTTCGGCGTCGAGGGCACCCACCCCACCGACCGGGAAGCCGTACCCCTGATGGGTGTCGGGCATACAGATCGCGTGGTTGGTAATTCCCGGCAGGTGCGTCGTGTTTTTGATCTGCTCGAGGGACTTGTCTTCCTGAATCTCCTCGAGCAGCGCTTCGCTCGCCAGTACCCGCGCCGGGACGCGCATGTCGCCCTCCTGGGGAATCTCCCAGACGTACTCGCGCACCCGCTCGAGCGTGATGCCGTTCGCGTCAAACGTGGTCATACGCGAAACTCGGACCGCAACGACGAAAACTATTCGTCTCCCGCGTCGCGAATTGCGGGTTTCCGGATCGGGGTCCGCCTGACAGTCGGTTCTCGCGTCGCCGGAGCAGCGGACCAGTTAGACGTCGAAGACGACGTAGGCTTCCCAGCGGTCGTCGGTTCGCTCGAGGCGCATCTCCGAATACGTCACGGCCTTCACTTCTCGAGCGTCGACCGCAGAGAGCGGAATTCCGCGTGCGCTGGCCTCGAGACGGAACGCCTCGGAACCGTCGGACGACTCGGTGAGTTCGATCGACTCGACGCGATGGTCGACGGGGAGTTCCACTCGCGTGTCCCGCAGGTAGATCAGTTCGTCGAGGAAATCGAACAACAGCGCCTCGCGGTTCTCGGCGGTCACGGTCACCGAAAACCGATCGCCGGCCTCGTCCGGAATCTCGTCGCACGAGGCTGCCGCGAGACCGTCGGCTACCGAGCCGAAAACCGCCTCGAGCGACTCGCCGGTCGCCGAGACCGCGATATCGGCCGTATGATCGCGGAGTTCGAATCCCATGTCGAATCGGGATTTTGCGGCCGGCCCCCTATGTCCGTCGTTTCGGGCGCATCGCCCGCAGTTTCTTCTTGTCGAAAGTCACGTTCAGGAGAAACTGCCGGCGAGTACGTTGCCGTCTGACGTTCCGGAGCGTTGACTGCCGGTGGAATTATATTGACGACGATGGTAGGCTGTGATAGTGAGCGTCAACATCGACAGTCGCGTCGTCGCCCCGGGGAGCGACGATTACGTCGACGAAGCCTGGCAGCTAAAGGAGGAGATCAATCGTCAGGAGGATGTGCTCAAACAGCGGTACGACTTCTTCACTGATGCGTATCGCCGGTCGAAGGTACACTGTTACGTCCAAGACAGCGATCTCGTCGGATTCGCCGCCGTTCGACGCGACGGGTACATTCTCTTTCTGGCCGTGGCCCCCGAATTCCGCGGCCAGGGCGTCGGCAAACGACTCGTCGCCCACGTCGCGGAGGACCACGATACGATCACGTGTCACGCCCGGACGAGCAACGAAAACGCGTTACAGTTCTACGAGTACCTCGGCTTCGAGATTAAACGGCGGATCGACGACTATTACGAGGACGGCGGCGACGCCTACTACCTGAAACTCGGCTCGGACGTCGGAATCGCCGATCGGATTTCCGACCTGATTCGGCGGTAACGAGCGGACCGGTTGCAAACGAGACCCGGTTTGCGTTCGGTTTTTACTCGCCGTTCACGCAGGCTCGATTGCCGCTTCATTCGGCAGGATTATACACCCCCACCGACGACTACTCGAAGCGTATGGAGGAGCGAACGAGGGCCTATCTTCGGGGGCGATTCCGCGATCACTACCGGCGAACGGAGATCACGCCGCCGCCCGCGGCCAACGAACGCGAGTGGGGGTTCATCCCCTGGACGGACGGCCCCGATACGACGATGGTCCGCCACCGTTCGCTCCTCGAGTTGGGCGATCTTTCGGAGTTTCTCGTCCGAAAGCGCCCGCGACACGTGTATTTCTCCGCGGGGCGATTTCGGGATCCCGGCGCGGGCTCGATGAGCGAGAAGGACTGGCAGTCGGCCGATCTCGTCTTCGATCTCGACGCCGACCACTTGCCGAGCGTGACGCTCGGCGAAGACACGTACGCCGAGATGCTCGCGAAGTGTAAGGACGCCCTGTTTCGACTGCTCGAGTTCCTCGAGGACGACTTCGCGTTCGAGGACCTCGAGATCGTCTTTTCGGGCGGCCGCGGCTATCACGTTCACGTCCGCGACGAGAACGTCCTGCACTTAGAGCGGGAACACCGGCGCGAAATCGTCGACTACGTCCGCGGCATCGGCCTCGAGTACGACGAACTGATTGAGACCGAGACCGTCGCGGGACTCGGGCGAAAGACGCCGACCGAACGCCGCACGCTCCGGATCGAGGGTGGCTGGGGGGCCCGGACGCACGCCCACTTCATGGAGTTCGTCGACGAGCTACTGGCGTTAGAGGACGACGCCGCCCTCGAGCGCCTACGGGAGTTCGACGGCATCGGCGAGGGGAAGGCGGCAGCCACGCTGAACGCGGCCCGCAACAATCGGGAGCAGCTCGAGGCCGGTAACGTGACCGTCCACACTGCAGTCGCACAGTTGGCCGAACGGTTCGCGAGTCGGGCCGTCGAGCGGGACAACGCGCCCATCGACGAGCCGGTCACCACCGACACCAACCGCCTCATTCGCCTGCCCGGGAGCCTCCACGGCGGGAGCGGGCTGAAAACGGTCCGCCTCGAGCGCGACGAGATCACAGACTTCGATCCGCTCGTCGACGCCGTCCCCGAGACGTTCACGGGCCACGAGATCACCGTCGACGTCACTGACGGCGGCGAAATCGAACTCGGTGGGGATAGCTTTACGGTCTCGGAGGGAGACCAGTCACTACCCGAGTACGTTGCCGTGTTCCTGATGGCACGCGGCCGCGCCGAGAAGGAGAAAGAATGAATCTAGACGAGTTGCGTTCGGTCCAGAGCAAGGAGCGTCAGAAGGATAGCCTCCAGAATCTGCGCCCCTCGTTCTACCAGGAGGTCGGCGACTACATCGCCGACCTCGAGGACGAACGCGATCGCGCCGCCGAGCAGTCCGACGACCCCTTTTCCGCGCCCGAGGTCGGCCGGCTGACAGACGAGATCGAGACCGCCAAGGACGTCGTCGAGGCGATCTACGAGCGACGGATGGGAAAACTCGTCAAGCAGGCCAGCCTCGCCGCGGCCGGAATGGCGGCCGACGACGACGGGCTGACGGCGGAAGAGGCCGACCTCTTCGACGATCTCGTCGACCGAATCGGCTCGAACAAGACGCGCGTCCTGGACGTCCTCGAGGGCGTCGAAGGCGACGCAGCCGGTTCGGGGACCGACGCGCCCGTGGCGACCGATGCCGGACCGACACCGGCCGGTGAGTCCGGCGATCCGGCGGACCAGCCCGGAGAACAGTCATCCACCGGTCCCGCCGCCGACGTGGATCCGGGAACGGACGACTCTGGCGGTGTCTCCCCCGCGGACGTCATGGGCGGAGAGGGGCTGGGCGGAGATGGTCCACCGGCCGGGGAGGCGGACCGAACCGATGAGAACGACGCTCCGGATCCGACGGACGCCCGGCCGGAGCAGTCCGCGGCCGGTCCCGATTCGGCCGTCGACACCGATTCGGAAACAGGAGGGCCGACAGCGGAGTCAGGGGCCGACGGGCAGGCCGACGACGTCGATCGCACGACCGTCAGAATCACCAGTGATATCGGCGACATTCTCGGCGTCGACGACCGCGAGTATACACTGAGCAGCGATGACGTCGTCACGCTCCCGGAGCAAAATGCCGCCCCCCTCATCGATCGGGAGGCGGCCGAGCGCCTCGAGTGAGCGCTCCTCGAGCCCACTGTGATGATCGGCTTCGTCTCGACGACTCGCGCCTCGCGGATCACGGTGTGAAATCGCAATGCATACATTAGCGCTCGCTAACTCCCGTGCATGCTCGATGTCGGCGACGAGGCACCGGAGTTCGAACTGCTTAACCAACACGGCGAGACGGTCAGACGCTCCGATTTCGAGGGGCAGCGACTCGTCGTCTACTTCTACCCTCGTGCCAACACGGACGGCTGTACGACCGAGGCCTGCGGGTTCAACGACGCGCTCTCGCAACTCGCGGACCGGGACGCCGCGGTCGTCGGGATCAGCGACGATCCGGTCGACGACCTCACGGAATTCGCGGCCGACTACGACCTCGAGTTCGATCTGCTGTCCGACGAGCTCGGCGAAGTCGCGACGCTGTATGACTCCTACGGCGAGAAACGGATGTTCGGCAACACCTTCGACGGCGTCTTCCGGAACACCTACCTCGTGGATTCGGACGGACGGATCGAAGCGGTGTACGAAGGGGTCTCCCCAGACGGCCACGCAGACGAGGTACTGGCAGATCTCGAGCCGGTCGACGTCACGCACTGAACGGAATCGGTCGTGCCGCCGGTCGTGCTATCGTCTCATCGAACCGACTCGGAGGATTCGCTCGGCCCGAAAACGCGCACGTGTCCGCTGTTCGTGATCCGAAGCAGGTACTCGCCCAGCGAGAGTTCGACGGTGACATCGCCGGCGCGTTCGGTCCGAGTAACGAGCCGATCGAGGGCCTCCGGGTCGACGTGATCGTACAGCGTGAATCCCAGTTCGGTCGTACAATCGATCGGATCGGTATCGAGGGCGGCCGAGATCGCGTAGACGGCCGCGATACTGGGCGGCGTCCCCTCGTCATAGGTGCGTTCGGCGAGCACCGGCCGGTCATCGTCCGCAGGGTCACGATCTGGACCGGACATTATCTGCGTTCCCTCCCGCAGCGCACCCGTCGGTCATCGGTCGCGGAATTTCGGTCGATCAGTGGTCCACCCATTGCCAGTGGTACTCGAGTAGTTACCTCGAAACTTGGCCTTGAATAGGAGAGTTCGGTCGACGTACCCCCTCTCAAAAATACCTAGCAATCAGTCGATACGTCACCGGGGTCGGATCGATCGCTCGGCCGACTGCTGCTCGCCGATCGGGAGACGCTCGTGTTGAGCGCGCTGACGGACGGTCTGGTCCCGAGCGAGACGTCCGAAACCGGGATCTGGGCCGGCGAACGCGGTCACGGGGTCGTGACGTGGTTTCGGTACGTCCTCGAGTGGCGACTCGCAATCTGTGTGTTCGAAACGGACACCGCCGGTCAACCAAAGGGATCCACCGTCTGATGCGAAACCTGCGAGGAGTGATACTGCTCGGAGGGGTGACTTCGTCGGTGCAGTAATTCGGAGTAGTTCGGGACGCGTCCTGAAAACGGAGTGACTGCACGCCTGTTGACCGTCAGCAGAAGTACACCCAGAACTCGTGATCGGCTGAACACTCGACGGTCGTATGGTCGCCGTAGAGTGCGACGGACCGTCTCACTTCCAGCTCGACATCCTCATCGGGAACCGAGACGGTCGTTTCCCGCTCGCAGTACGGACACGGTATCGTCGCCGTCTCCCGGTGTTGCGGTATCGCCATCGTTATTCGTCCATCTTAGCCGCCATATGCTCGAAGACCGCCGTGTGCTCTTCGTGCGGGCTAAACAGGATGAACTCCGTGTCTTCGTCCACCCAGAGCGTGTGGCCCGGCGGCCAGTAAACGAGATCTCCGGCTTCGTCGACCTCCTCCGAATCATCGGCATACCGAACGGAGATCGCTCCGTCTATCACGTACCCCCAGTGGGGACACTGGCACGTGTCCTCCTGAAGTCCCTCCAACAGGGGCGTGAGATCGGTTCCCGCGCTCACGCGGAAGTGTTCTGCGGCCAGGCCATCGTATTCGGTTGCCGCCCCGAACCCCGCCTGATGTTGGATTTTCGCGTCCGGCGTTTCCATAACGACCGTCAGTTCCTCTTTGGATTGATGCATTGTAATCGGCTCGCGTTCCGCTAGGAGAGCTACGAGCGAACGGAATATGTAGGCACCTCGTGGTACGCTGCCAGTCGCTGACCGCCGTGCAGACGATGACCGGCGATCACCGACTGCAAGCGGGGACGATTACTCGCAAAGAAGAATTGCTATTCGCGGACCGAACGACGGCTGGGGCCGTCGACCTTACTGGAAGGTGCGGCCGAGCTGTTCGTCTTGGCCCGGTTCGGCCTGCTGGAACTCCTCTTCGAGATCCTCGTATTGCTCCCGGGTTTCGGGGGCGACGCTCGGGTTGACCTCGTCGAGGGCGTGCTCGAAGTGGTCGCGACTGATGCGGACGTTCCCGATCGTGTCGGCCATCTCCTCGGGGTCGACCGAGTTGATGAACTCGCGGCTAGCGGCCATCGAGGCCTCGCGGCAGACCGCTTCGATGTCGGCACCGACGTATCCCTCCGTCCGCCCGGCGAGCCACTCGAGGTCGACCGAGTCGGCCAGCGGCTTGTCGCGGGTGTGGACCTCGAAGATCGCCTTGCGAGCGTCCTCGTCGGGGACCGGCACGTGGACGTGGCGATCGAGTCGTCCGGGACGGAGCAGGGCGCTGTCGATCAGGTCCGGTCGGTTGGTCGTGGCGATCACGACGACGTCCTCGAGTTCCTCGAGCCCGTCGAGCTCCGTCAGGAGCTGGGAGACGACGCGTTCGCCGACGCCGGAGTCACCCTGACGCTGACCGCGTTCGCCCGCGATCGAATCGATCTCGTCGAAGAAGATCACGGTCGGTGCGTTCGACCGCGCCTTCTCGAAGACCTCGCGGACGCCCTTCTCGGACTCCCCGACGTACTTGTTCAGCAGTTCGGGGCCCTTGATCGAGATGAAGTTCGACTGGGCCTCGTTGGCGACGGCCTTCGCGAGCAGGGTCTTCCCCGTGCCCGGCGGGCCGTACATGAGGACGCCCTTGGCGGCCTGCATGTCCATCTGCTCGAACACCTCGGGGTAGTCGAGCGGCCACTGGATCGTCTCGCGCAGTTGCTCTTTGGTCTCGCCCAGTCCGCCGACGTCGTTCCAGGTGACGTCGGGGACTTCGACGAAGACCTCGCGCATCGCCGAGGGTTGGATGCCCTTGAGCGCGTCCTTGAGGTCCCGCTCGGTCACTTCGAGTGACTCGAGGATGTCGGCGTCGATCTCCTCGGACTCGAGATCGAGTTCGGGGCGGATGCGACGGAGCGCGTTCATCGCGCTCTCGCGGGCCAGCGACTCGAGGTCGGCGCCGACGAAGCCGTGCGTGTTCTCGGCGTATTGATCGAGGTCGATCCCCTCGTCGAGGGGCATCCCGCGGGTGTGGACCTGCAGGATCTCCTTGCGGCCCTCCTTGTCGGGGACGCCGATCTCGATCTCGCGGTCGAAGCGACCGCCGCGCCGGAGCGCGGGGTCGATCGCGTCGACGCGGTTGGTCGCGGCGATGACCGTGACGCGACCCCGTTCCTCGAGGCCGTCCATCAGGCTGAGCAGTTGGGCGACGACGCGTCGTTCGACGTCACCGCCGGCCTCTTCGCGTTTGGCGGCGATGGAATCGAGTTCGTCGATGAAGACGATCGCGGGAGCGTTCTCCTCGGCGTCCTCGAAGACCTCCCGGAGCTTCTCTTCGCTCTCGCCGTAGTACTTCGACATGATCTCCGGGCCGGAGATCGTCTCGAAGTGGGCGTCGATCTCGTTAGCGACGGCCTTCGCCATCAGGGTCTTCCCCGTGCCCGGCGGGCCGTGCAGGAGGACGCCTTTCGGCGGCTCGATGCCCAGCTGTTGGAACAGCTCGGGGTGGCGCATCGGCAGTTCGATCATCTCGCGGACCTGGTCGAGTTCGTCGTCCAGACCGCCGATGTCCTCGTAGGCGACGTTCGGAACACCCTCCGCGGACGTCCCGGTGCCGGACTGTACCTGTTCGGCGGGCGTCTCGGAGATCTCGATACTCGTCGAGTCCGTGATGACGACGGTGCCCGACGGCGAGGTGCTCGCGATCTTCAGCGGGACCGACTGGCCGGAGCTGGCCATGGGCCCGAACGAGAGCGAGAACGGTACCGTCTGGCCCTCGGTGACGGCCTGTCCGCTCAGTTTGTCGCGGACGAGCGGCCCGATGTCGCCGCGGATTCGCAGGTTCTGTGGCAATGCCACGGTGACCGATTTGGCGGGTTTGACGTCGGCGGGTTCGATAGTGACGTTGTCATCGATCCCGACGTCGGCCTCCTGGCGCAGGCGGCCGTCGATTCGGACGATTCCGCGCCCCTCGTCTTCGGGGTAGCCGGGCCAGACGCGAGCGACAGCCTGTGCCTCGTCCTTGCCCTTGATGACGATGTAGTCCCCGTTCTCGAGGTCGAGTTCGTTCATGGAGACGCGGTCGATCGCGGCCAGTCCGCGACCGGCGTCCTTCTGTTTGAGTGGTTTGACGGTAAGTTTCATCGTTCCTCCTCCAGTTCGACAGTGAGCACGCCGTTTTTGATAAACGTGTGCGGATTCTCGGTCGTGTCGGGAAGTTCGATTTCGTACTGATCGTCGGCGAGGACGACGATAACCGTGTCGTCGACGACATCGACCGAGGCGTCGGCCTCTTCGGTACCGAAGTCGACGGCCATCACCGTGCTATCGTCGTATTCGTACCGGCGAGCCACCTGCCCCTCTTCGGGGGTGAATTGTTCGAGAGTCATGCTTTAACTAACCCAAGGTAAGTGCTGCTACTATATAAGCATTTCGCCGATAGACCGCATGAGGGCAGCGTATCGGATGGGAAACCGATTGTTCGTAGTTCACAGTGCGATCCCCTTCGGTCACGCTATCGGGATGACAGCACTCGATTGGTTCGGAACGGACATATTTTCGTTGCTGGCGTGCTCCGGTCGACGCCGAATCGAGTCTTTATACCCGTCCCCGGTGTGCTATCGCGTATGGAAACGGTAGCACATCACGGTCGGGAGACGGCATACGACGTCGTCGACCGGGGCAGCGACGGACCGCCCATCTGTTGTATCCACGGGAGCGGCGGGTCCCACGACGTCTGGGACGGGCAGCGACCGCTCGCGGACCACGCGCCGCTCGTCACGGTCGATCTCAGCGGCCACGGTGAGTCGGATGACATCGACGCCAGCGCGGGGTACTCGACGCTGTCGGCCTACGCCGACGACGCGCTGGCCGTCGTCGAGGCGACCGACGCGGCGGTCCTCGTCGGCAACTCCCTCGGCGGTGCCGTCGTCCTCCAGATCCTGCTCGAGCGCGAGTTCGATCCCGCGGCGGCCGTCCTGACGGGGACCGGCGCTCGACTCGGCGTGCTCGAGGATCTCCTGGCGTGGCTACGGTCCGATTTCGAACGCGCAGTCGAATTCCTCCACGGGCCGGATCGGCTCTTTCACGATCCCGACTCGGGCCTTCGCGAGCGATCGATGAACCGGATGGACGACACCGGCCAGGCGGTCACGCGCCGGGACTTTCTGACCTGCCACGAGTTCGACGTCCGCGATCGCGTCGGCGAGATCGACACTCCCACGCTCGCGGTGTACGGAGAGTACGACCAGTTGACACCGCCGTGGTTTCACGAGTACCTCGCCGACGAAATCGACGAGGCCGGACTCGCCGAGATCGAGGACGCCGCACACCTGGCGATGATCGAACGGCCGTCCGCGTTCAATACGGTCGTCGACGACTTCCTGTCCGAGATCGACGGTGACCGAAATCGAGACTGGTACTGAGAATCGGCTCGAGGCAGCCATCGGGCCGAGGCGGCGACGGATCAGTAAATGTCCTCGAGATCGCTCTCTTCGTGACTGTGTTCGTCGGCGGGGAACTCGCCGGACTCGACCGCCGAGACGTACTCCCCGACCGCGGATTCCATCTCCTCGCGGACGTTCCCGAACCGTTTCGAGAAGGAGGGCGACCACTCGCTGAGGCCGATCGCGTCGTCGACGACGAGCACCTGTCCGTCGCAGTCCGGGCCGGCACCGATCCCGATCGTCGGGATGTCCAGCGCCGCGGTCACGTCGGCCGCGAGGTTGGACGGGACGTGCTCGAGGACGAGCGAGAACGCACCGGCGTCCTCGTGAGCCTCGGCCAGTTCCAGGATGCGCTCGGCTCCTTCCCGATCCGTCCCCTGCCGCGGATAGCCGCCGTACTGGTTGACGTGCTGGGGCGTCAGTCCGAGGTGGGCCATCACCGGAATCCCGAGCTGGACCAACTTCTCCGTGAGGTCGACGGTGTGAGGCCCGCACTCGAGTTTGACCGCGTGAGCGTCGGCCTCCTTGAGCATCCGGCCCGCGTTCTCGACGCTCGCCGCCTCGTCGACCCCGATCGAGAGGAACGGCATGTCGGCGACGACGAGGGCGTCGTCGGTCGCGCGGGCGACCGCGTCGGTGTGGCGAGCCATGTCATCGACGGTAACCGGGAGCGTCGTCTCGTACCCCAGATTGGTGTTTCCGAGGCTGTCGCCGACGAGGATGATGTCGACGCCGGCCTCGTCGACGACCGCCGCCGTCGGCGCGTCGTACGCCGTCAGCATCGTGATCGGCTCTGCACCGGCCTTCGCTCTGAGATCCCGCACGGTAGGCATACCCATAGCTTGGCCGCCGAGAACTAAACTGCGTTGTTCTTCCGTCGGTGACGGTCGAGCGTCCGCTGGGGCCGCATTCGCGGCGCTTAAGGGGTCTCGGTTGCCATACTCACGCGTGCCAGAACCCGTCGAAACGACCTCGCCCGACGGCGTCGATTACGGCTGGGTGATGCAGACGACGTTCGTCGCCACCATCCTGGTCGGCGCGCCGGTCGTCGTCCTGCTGTCGACGGCGGCGCCCCTTCCGACGTGGGCCGACCGGGTCGAGTTCGCGATCCGAGTCGGTGCGCCCGTCTGGTTAGTCACGTCGATCGTCGTCTTCGCCTACGCGAAGCGGACGCAGACGTAACGGGCTCGAGTCGCTTCTCGAGCCGAACGCTCACACGCCCGATGGCCCCTCGCCGACGTACTCGAAGTCCATTCCCGCCCGTTCTGCAGCGTGTCGATCGCGTGCGGAATCACCGATGAATAGCGCCGCCGCCGGCTCGACCTCGAGCGCTCGAACCGTCGCGAGCAACGGTTCCGGATCCGGTTTCCACGTGTCGACCGTATCGCGACCGACGACGGCATCGACCGCGTCGTCGAGCGCGTGCTCGTCGAGCGCGATCCGACACGCTCGCTCGCAATTGAGCGAACAGACGCCCGCCGGCAGCGACCGCTCGAGTAGTTCGTCCGCGTGGGCGAGCCGAGCGGAGGTCCGCGCCCCGTCGTGTTCGTGGGCCGCGATAGCGGCCTCCACCTCGTCGGCCAGCCCCGCGTCGTCGGCGACCTCGAGCATGTCCCAGAGCCCGTCGCTCGGCGGTTCGACGTTCGCGGAAGCGTACACTTCGCGGACGTCGACGGCGACGGCGTCCCAGTCGACGTCGAGATCGACGAGCGTCCCGTCCAGATCGTAGACGATAGCCTCGTAGGCGGTCATACCTCCCGTTAGGTGTGACGGACGATTAGTGGCTTCGGTCGTTATCTCGACTTAGTCGAAACTCGAGGCACCGATCCGGGGCCAGATCACGTGGCGAACGACGGCTATCAGTGACGAACCCCACATGAACGCGATGGCGAAATGCACGAACGTCCCGATGTACGCCGCCGGGAGCACGATCCAGAGGAGAACCGCCACTACTCCGAGTCCCACCATCCCCACGATCGTCGTCACCACGTCGCTCTCGAAGCCGAGCTGCGCGTCCTCCAGCGTGAGAGTCACGATCGCTCCGATGAGCGTTCCGCTCCCGACGGCCGCGGCCGTTGCTTCGATCGAGACGATTTCTCGAGCGTGAGTTGGAACGAGGAGAAGCAGCGTCAGTACGGCCGTATACAGGAGTTCACGGAGCGCCCCTGATGCCCCGTCCGAATCGCTCGTGAGTGAACTGTTCGATCGGCTGTCATTCATATTGAATGTGCCCCTCCAAAGCATAAAAGAACTGTCGCGCTGATCCACAGTTAGGTTACTCGAGCAGTTCCCGAGCGATCACCGTCTTCTGGATCTCCGTCGTCCCCTCGTATATTTCGGTGATCTTCGCGTCGCGATAGAGCCGCTCGACCTCGCCCTCGGTTACGTAGCCGTAGCCGCCGTGAATCTGGACCGCCTCGTTCGTCACGAACATCGCCGCCTCGCTCGCGAAGTACTTCGCCATGCTCGCCTCGAGCGCCGCGCCGCCGGCCGCTCGCTTTCGGGCGGCGTCTCGAGTCAGCAGGCGCGCGGCCCGAATTTTGGTTGCCATCTCGGCGAGTTTGTGCCGGATCGTCTGAATGTCCGAAATGGGGCCGCCGAACTGGTCGCGCTCCTGGCTGTAGGCCAGCGCCTCGTCGAGCGCACACTGTGCGAGGCCGACGGACTGGGCGGCGATGGCGATTCGACCGCCGGTGAGGATGTGAAACGCGGCCGAGAGCCCCTTCCCCTCCTCAGTCAACCGGTTTTCAGCCGGAATCCGAACGTCGTCGAAGGTCAGGCTGGTGGTGTCGCTCGCGCGCAGACCGAGTTTGTCCTCTTTTTCGCCAACCGAGAGGCCGTCCACGTCGGCCGGAACGAGAAACTGCGTCACCGTCGACGGATCGTCGCGATCGGTCTTCGCGAAGAGGACGTAAACGCCCGCGCGCTCGCCGTTCGTGATCCACTGCTTTTCGCCGTTGATGACGTATTCGTCGCCCTTGCGTCTCGCTTCCGTCGACATCTCCGCCGGATTCGAGCCCGCGTGTGGCTCCGAGAGCGCGAAGGCACCGACCGGCCGCCCGTCGGCCATCTCGGGCAGCCAACGTTCCTGCTGCTCCTCGCTCCCGAACTCGGCGAGACAGGAGGTCGCGAGCGAGTGGACCGACAGCGCCGTCGCGACCGAGAGCATCCCATACGCGACTTCCTCGTTGACCACGGCGGCCGTCACCGGATCCGCCTCGTAGCCGCCGTACTCCTCGGGGACCGTTAGCCCCGTCAGATCGAGGTCGGCGAGGCCGTCCCAGACGGCTTCGGGGAACTCCTGCTCCCTGTCAGCCTCGAGCGCTGTCGGCCGAATCTCTTCGCTGGCGAACTCTCGGACGGTCTCCCGGATCGCCGCCTGTTCGTCGGTGAGCGTCATACCCCCACCCACGAGGTCGTCACACAAAGGAACTCACGTCGGAGCGGCCTGCGCCGCGGCCATCCCTCGGCCGTGAGACGGAATGAGTCCGCCTCGAGTCCGCCTCGAGTCTGCTACGAGTCCGTTCTCGTGGACGCTACGTTCGAGTTGGAGTCGCCGATCCGGCGGTATAGTAGTCACTGAAACGATTCACACGCTGGTCGCATCGCTGTCACGCGATCAGGTGTGTATTGACTTTCAGTGACTACTATAGCCTCGCGATCCCGCCGAACGGGAGGGCCGCGATACGACGGTGTTCGCCGACTTTCCTTCTGGAACGCAAATATGTCCATCAGCCAGAAATACTATATATAGATACTGTCTCCTCAAGAAGGATGGGAGAGGATATTTCACGGCGAACGCTTCTTCGAAGCGGTAGCGCAGGATTGGCCGCGGTCAGTTCCGCGGGATTGGCCGGCTGTACGGGAAGCCTCCCGTTCCTCGGCGACGAGGAAGACGGGAGTTCCGGGCCGCCGGTCGGAAACTGGCTCACCGCGCCGGCAGTTACCGACCTTCTCGACACGGAAGCGCTGACCGAGCAGTACACCGATGGAACGGTCGACTCATCGGAGGAGACCGATCGGCGGTTCAACGCCGTCGTTCCCGACGCGGTCTTCGAGCACGAGGAGGAACTCGTTGTATACTGGCCCCTCGAGAGGGGTGCGGCTCATCGGAGCAGGGCCGGCGTTGCCGCGACCGACCTCGACTGGGACCTCTCCCAGACCGTTACCTGGGAGTTCGAGGTGAGCTACACGCGACAGACCTGGGACGGAACGACGACCCAAACGGAGACGGTGGAGTCGTCGATCGAGTACGGATTCCTCGCCGGCTCCTTCGATCCCGCGTCTATCGAGGAGAATCTGCAGGACTGGGTCGACGACGAGTACACCGAGGACGACGAACTCTCGAGCGAGGGAGACCACGAAGGATACGAGTTGTACGCGATCGAGAACTGGGCCTTCGGTGTCAGTGAGGGGTACGTCGTCCAGGCCAACGGTGGGAGCTACCTCGATGCGGTCGGCGCCGTCGAAGCGGCCATCGACGCAAACGCGAGCGCGAGCGGACGGTGGTCCGAGACGGACGACGGCGGGGCGATGCTGGGCGAATTCAGCGCCAGACACATGTCCAACGGGAGCGTTCACGCGCCTCGAACCGTCGAGACTGAACTCGAGCGCCAGTACGGCGACCCCGACAACATTCCCGACCGGCAGCGCCAGGAGATCGAAGACCGCATCGAAGACCAGTTCGATGACTGGGAACGAGGGCTAACGGGGACGGCGACCACCTACGAGTTCGACGGCGACACGTCCGAATTCACCGAGGTGTTCCTCTACGACAGCGAGAGCGACGCGAACGCGGACGCCCTCAGCGACCACGTCGACTCCAACCGCGACGTCAGCGATCGCTGGGCGACCCTCCAAGATTCCTCGATTGACGAGAACGGGCGAACGCTGGTATTGAGCGGAACCGTTCGGACGCGGTCGCTCCTGTAGCCGCCGTCCACCTCAGAGGACGTCTATTTTTTCGAGCTGGGAGCGCATCTCCCGTGCGGAGTCGTCGTCCTTCAGCCGAAGCGGGCTCCGCAACGGGCCGGCGTCGAAGTCCCGCATCCGGAGTGCCGTCTTGACGCCGGACATGTACGCGCCGCCGGTCTTGAACGCGTCCCGAACGCGGAATATTTTGCTCTGGAGTTCGCGCGCTCGCTCCTCGTCGTCCGCGTCGTAGGCCTCGTAACAATCCACGACGAGTTCCGGGAACGCGTTCGCGACGGCGCTGACGAGTCCCGAGCAGCCGATCTCGAGTCCGGTGAAAAGCAGCGAGTCCGACCCCGCGAGGAAGGTCAGGTCGGGGTGGGCGTCGATCGCCTGCGCGAGCCACGGCACGTCCTTGCTCGAGTCCTTGACGCCCGCGAGGTTGTCGATTTCCGCGAGGTCAGCCAGCGTCTCGAGCGATAGCTCGTTGCCGGTCTTGCTCGGGATGTGGTAGAGATAGACTGGTAAGTCGACGGCCTCGGCAACCCGGCGATAGTGCTCGAGGGCACCGTCGTGGTCCAGCGGATAGTAGTACGGCGTCACGACGACGATGCCGTCCGCGCCGACGGATTCGGCGTGTTCGGCGTGGGCGACCGTCCGATAGGTACTGGGAGCGCCGACGCCGGCGATGACCGGCACGTCGTCACCGACTTCGTCGACGACCGCCTCGACGATCCGGTCGCGCTCCGGGCCCGAGAGCAGCGGGAACTCGCCGTTGGTTCCGAGCGGAAAGACGCCGTGTACCCCGCGATCGACGACGAACCGGGCGTGTGAAGCCGTCGTCTCGTAATCGACGGACTCGTCCTCCCGAAACGCGGTGACGGTCGGCGGAACGACGCCGCGAAGCGAGAGCGGGTCTGCGGCGCCGGGATCGTGATTCGACATGCAGGCCACTCCGTCGGGGACGGTCAAAAAACGCCTGCCGTCGTGAATCGGTCGGCAACTCGAACAGTCACCGGTCGCTAGACCTGATCGAACGACGCCCGCCGACCTCGAGCGTCAGTCTGGCGTCGCCATCTCGCCCGACGGGCTGTCCAACTGCTCGCCCGCGAGGACGCGGTTCGCCCGACGGAGCCGCTCGGAGAGCGCCTGATGAGAGATGTCGAGTTCGTTCGCGAGCTCCTCGAGCGAGATTTCGCGCGGGACGTCGTAGTAGCCCTGCCGATACGCCTCGGCGATCGCCTCCTGCTGGGGCTCGGTCAAGGCCGCCGTCGTCTCGAGTTCCTCGTCCTGACCGGCCTCGACCATGCGTCTGACATCGACCCGGACGCCGCAGTCCTCGATGGCCGAGACGGCGTCCGAGAGCTCCTCGCGGTGGGGAAAGAGGAGCCGAAGCGTCCACTGGCCGTCGGTCACCTGCGCGTCGAGGACCGTCCCGCCGTCGGTGTAGACGCACTGACAGACGGACTCGACGGTCGCCGCGTACTCCAGGCGATAGAACAGTTCGCCGTCCTCGGTGCTCTCGAGCAGCCGTCGGTACTCGGCGACGGTCGGATCCGATTCGAGAGCCGTCTCGAGGTCGTCGCGGTCGACGTTGGAAAACCAGACGAGCGGGACGGTCCGGGTCGGCCCCTCCGCGACGACGCTTTCGACGCGGACGTCGAGGGCCGGTAGTTGCTGAAGGGTCTCTGCGAGTGCGAACTCGTCCGTCGAAAGCGAAAGTTCTGCGATCGTCGTCATTGGTGGGTCACCTCGTATCGCTGGCTCGAGTCCGGTCGGTGAACGGCGCCGCTGTCGTGGCAGTGTCGGGACTCGATACGTCTCCGGAGTATCAAGCCGATCCGCTCGGTGTCCGTCGCGAACGCCTCGCCCGTAGCGGCTGTAAGGCCGCCGTCGACAGCACGCTCGCTCGGATCGTGCTGGGAGAAGAAACGACTCGGATACGCTTGATGAGCGGGCCTTTGTATTCCGGCCGTTTAAGGGAGTGAGTCGGACCTGACGACGGTCAGAATCGCGTGACGGAACCGGAATTCCGACGGTATCGATCGGACCGCAATTCCGAACCGATGGCAGTTCGGATCGGGTGACACTGCACGCGCGAAACGGGAGCGATCGATCACCCGAGACGGGCCAGCCGATTGAGCGCGTACACCGTCCGGAGCACGTCGACGCTCTTCCCGCGATCGAAGACGAGTTCGTCCGTTTCGAGAACGTGCTGGAAGGTCTCCTGAGAGGCGTGTTCCGGGGCGGCCGCGATCCCGGCGTCGGTGTCGGCGACCCACTCCATCACGCGCAGATCGCTCTTGGAGTCGCCCATCACGAGCGCGAAGGGGTCCTCGACTCCGAGCACGTCGAGCGCGCGTTCGACGCCCACCACCTTGTTCAGCTCGAGGCTACCGATTTCGGCCGCATCGGCCTCGTAGTAGGCGACGTCGATCCGCTCGAGGGTCGCTGCGACCCGGTCGGGGACGTCGTCGACCGCCAGATCGGGGTACGCCCCTTCGCCCTCGAGGACCGACCTGATCTCGGGGTCCTGCCCGGCGTAGAAGGCGCGGGTCCAGTCGGTGATCGTTTCGTCGCCGGGTGTCAGCTCACTTTCGCCACCGGTGGCTGATTCCCCATTCTCACCGTTTACCTCCGTCGTCGCGTCCTCGAGCATCCGTCCGACGGCGTCGGCGAGCAGATCGATAAGATAGACCAGTGCCTCGTCGATAATGTCGCGAGCCTCCGCGGACCCGGTTTCGTAGTTGGGCTTCATCGTGACGTTGAACTCGTTGCCCTGGAGGTGACAGCCCCGCCGGAGTCTCTCGGGCGCCTCGGGGAGGACGCGCGATCGGATGTCGTCGAAGACGGTCCGAATGGACTCGTCGAGGTCCTCGTAGAGCAACTGCTTCGTGTCCGCGCCGTGGCCCGGCGTGAACACGCCCGTTCCCGCCTCGTAGACGATCGAGAGGTTCCCCGAGTGGACGATCTCGCTGCCCAGCCCCTGAATCGCGAACCCCTTGACGTTCTCTAAGGTCTGGCCCGTACAGATGACGATCGGGACGCCGGCCTCGTGGAACTCCGTCAGGAGGTGCAGCGTCTCCCGGGGGATCTCGTTGTCCGTTCCGCCGGCGGAGCGCAGCGTCTCGTCGACGTCGAGCACGAGGACGTTCACCGCGCGGCCGTACTTCGCCTCGAGGTCGAGCGCGGTGAAGGCCTGGTCCCGGGTCGCGCGGGCGGCGATCTCCGCGAACGTCTCGCCGGCCGCGAACGCCGACCGGATCTCGTCCTTGCGAGCCTCGAGTTCCTCGGTCGCCTCCTGCCAGTGCTCGAGCGCGACTCTGGAGTCGACCGCCGGGAAGACGTCGACGAACTCCTGGTACTCCCGCAGCGTCGCCGTGTCGTGCTCGTCGTAGAGCCGATAGACGAGATCGTACCGTTCCATGTGGACTACAGGCATGGGCGGACGGAAAACCGTTTCCGGTCGCAGTTGTTTCGGTCGCAGTTGTTTCGGTCGCAGTTGTTTCGGTCGCAGTTGTTTCGGTCGCAGTTGTTTCGGTCGCAGTAGTTTTGGTCGCAGTAGTTTTGGTCGCAGTAGTTCCGGTCGCGGTCGTTCCGGTCGCTTCGGTCGCAGTCAGTTCGCCGCCCGATCGATCCCGGCCGGACGGTCCCACGTCTCCGATATCCGAACACACCGATATTTACTCGATTAGGAATAAATATTTAACGTCACGGTTCCTACCGGGAGCCAATGAAAGCCATCGCAGTCCAGCCCGGGGCGGGTATCCCGGCGGTCGTCGACCGACCCGTTCCGGAACCCGCTCCCGGCGAAGCGCTCGTGCGGGTCTGTCGCGTCGGCGTCGACGGGACCGATTACGAGGTCATCGAAGGGAGCCACGGTGGCGTTCCGGACGGGGACGACCGGCTGATCCTCGGACACGAGGCCGTCGGCGTCGTCGAAGACGCGAACGGAACCGACCTCGAGGAGGGCCAGTGCGTCGTCCCGACGGTTCGCCGACCGCCCGCGGGCGTCGAGACGAACGACTACTTCGAGGCCGGCGAGCCGGACATGGCCCCCGACGGCGAGTACGTCGAACGCGGCATCGTCGGCGCACACGGATTCATGGCGGAGTACGTCACGAGTCCGGCCGATTGTCTCGTTCCGATTTCCGCCGAACTGGCTCCGTGGGGCTTTCTGGTGGAGCCGATCAGCATTACCGAAAAGGCGATCGAACACGCTCGCGCGACGCGCTCGGCGTTCGACTGGCGGCCCGAATCCGCGCTCGTCCTCGGCACCGGCTCGCTGGGGCTGTTGACCGCCGCGATGTTCGCGGAGACGCTCGACTACGAGCGAGTCTACTGTCTCGGCCGGAATGATCGGCCACACCCGACGATCGACATCGTGGAGCGACTCGGCGCGACCTACATCGACTCCCGCGAGACGCCGGTCTCCGAGATCGCTGGCGCGTACGAGCCGATGGACATCGTCTACGAAGCGACCGGCTACGCGAAACACGCCTTCGAATCGATCGACGCGCTCGCCCCCAACGGCGTCGCCGCCCTACTCGGCGTTCCCAGCGACTGGTCGTTCGAGGTCGACGGCGGCCGACTCCACCGCGAACTCGTGTTGCACAACAAAGCGCTGGTCGGCAGCGTCAACTCCAACCGCCGTCACTTCGAGCGGGCAATCGAGACGCTCTCGGGCCTTCCCGACTGGGTACTCGAGTCGATTGTCACCGGTGTCTACGGCCTCGAAGCCGTCGATCTGGCGTTCCCGGCAGCGACCGCGCGCGTCCCGGCAGCTGGACACGCATCGACGGTGGGGGAGGATGACGACACGACTATAAAAACGGCGGTCGAATTCGCATCTATATGAAAAACGTCGACGACTTAATCGAGAGCGCGGCCGAGCTCGCGGCCCGAGGTCTCTCGAAGGGCGAAATCGCGGACGAGCTGAACGTCTCCCGAGAGACCGCGAGCTGGCTCGTCGAGCGCAGCGGAACGACCCCACAGGCGACCGAACAACCGCCCCAGCGAACCGACGAAACCCCCGGTGCGAGCGGCCCACAGGACATCCACGTCGACTGGTCTGCGATCGGCCGGGACAGCAAACGGATGAGCGCCATCGCCTCCGCGATGGCCGACATGCTCGCCAAACACGGCGAAGACGTGGATCTGACGATCGGCATCGAGAAAGCCGGCGGCCCCATCGCGACGCTGGTCGCCCGCGAACTCGAGACGGACCTCGGAACCTACACCCCCGCGAAACACCAGTGGGAAGAAGGCGACATCGAGGAACTCGGCGGCACCTTCTCCAGGAATTTCGCCGGTATCCGCGATCGGGAATGTTACGTCGTCGACGATACCATTACCAGCGGCACCACCATGCGCGAGACGATCGAGGCGATCCGCGCCGAGGGCGGTAAACCGCTCGCCTGCGTCGTCATCGCGGACAAACAGGGCCTCGAGGAACTCGAGGGTGTTCCCGTCTACTCGCTCTTGCAGGTCATCAGCGTCGGCAAGGACGACTAGCCGAGGACGCGGTCGCTGGATCGAATACGCGACGCAATAAAATCGAGAGTGAATATCGAGTTCTCCTTCGACTACCCGTGAATGCCCATCGCTTCGATCTGCTCCTGATAGCGGTTCCGGATCGTCACCTCGGTCACCTGTGCGACGTCGGCGACCTCGCGTTGGGTCTTCTTCTCGTTGCAGAGTAGGGACGCGGCGTAGATCGCGGCCGCGGCGTACCCCGTCGGTGACTTGCCCGAGAGCAGTCCTTCTTCGGCCGTCTTCTCGATGATTTCGTTGGCCTTGGTCTGGACCTCTTCGGACAGTTCGAGTTCAGAACAGAAGCGCGGGACGTACTTTTTCGGGTCGACGGGACGCATCTCGAGGCCGAGTTCCTGCGAGATGTATCGATACGTGCGACCGATTTCTTTGCGTTCGACGCGCGAGACTTCCGAGATCTCCTCGAGGCTTCGCGGGATCCCTTCCTTGCGACAGGCGGCGTACAGCGCGGACGTCGCGACCCCTTCGATCGATCGTCCGCGGATGAGGTCTTCTTTGAGCGCGCGCCGATAGATGACCGACGCGACCTCCCGAACCGAGCGCGGGACGCCGAGCGCGGATGCCATCCGATCGATCTCGCTGAGCGCGAACTGGAGGTTCCGCTCGCCGGCGTCTTTGGTTCGAATGCGTTCCTGCCACTTGCGCAACCGGTGCATCTGGCTGCGTTTTTTCGAAGAAATCGAGCGGCCGTAGGCGTCCTTATCTTTCCAGTCGATCGTCGTCGTCAGCCCCTTGTCGTGCATCGTCTGGGTCGTCGGCGCACCGACGCGGGACTTTTCCTGCCGTTCCTGGTGATTGAACGCCCGCCACTCCGGGCCTGGGTCGATCTGTTCCTCCTCCACGACGAGCCCACAGTCTTCGCAGATGAGCTCTCCCCGGTCGGAGTCCTTGACGAGATTGTCCGATTCACACTCGGGGCAGGCACGTTCCCCCTCTTGTTCCTCGGTCTCGTCCGTCTCGCGCGTTCGCTCCCGCTGGCGGGTGGACCGTGTCATCGCACTTTTATAGTAGTCTCATTATGGTATATAAAGATTTGGGAGGTCGTTCCACCCGTTGCTCAGTATCGCTCGAAAACAGTCGATACGAGCGTTCACTCTCGAGTTTTACGAAACGGAACCGGAAAAGCTTTATCCGATTCTGGCCGATCACGGAGACGAATGCCGGTCATCGAGTGCGACGTCGAGGCGGCCCGCGAACGACTCGAGGAGGCGGGCGTCGCCGTCGACTCGGGAAACACTGACCACGAGCGCTGGCGAGCGAGCCGCGGCGGTGCCACGGCCGTCGCCTACGACGACAAGGTCGTGATTCAGGGGTCGGACCCGCGAGATATCGAGGCGCTGCTCCGCGAGAACGGCGGGCGCGCTCACGTCTACTTCGACGGCGGCTCCCGTGGCAATCCCGGTCCCGCCGGAATCGGCTGGGTGATCGTCACCGGCGACGGAATCGTCGCCGAGGACGGCGAAACGATCGGGACGGCCACGAACAACCAGGCCGAGTACGAGGCGCTGATCGCGGCGCTCGAGGCCGCGCGCGACTACGACTACGACGAGGTTCACGTCCGCGGCGACTCCGAACTCATCGTCAAGCAGGTCCGCGGCGAGTACGACACCAACAACCCGGAACTCCGCGAGAAGCGCGTGACCGTCCACGAACTCCTCCGCTCGTTCGACGAGTGGACCCTCGAGTACGTCCCTCGAGAGGCCAACGACCGCGCGGACGGCCTCGTGAACGAGGCGCTGGATCAGGCCTAGGATCGCTCAAGTCAGAGCAGGTACGTTTCTCATTCCGGACCGACCGTCCAGAGTGCGGTGGCGCGCGCTGGGCCGCGGTGAACTGCGAGGCCTGAACGAAGTGAAGGCCTCGATAATGTGAGCGGTGACCGCAGGGAGCCGCGAACCACCGGTGACCCGCGGTCCGAAGTCGTGCGAGGTCGTCACGAGTGTAGCGAGTGACTGCTTGGAAGACGCTTTGCGTCTTCCAGTGGATGAGCGAGAGAACGAAGTGAACGAGCGTTAGCGCGGGACCGACGGTCCCGCGAACCATCCGAACGGACGCGAAGCGTCCGTGAGGAGAAATCGGCTGGGGAGGGCGTGGCGATTCCCTGTTGCCACGATAGCAGGACACGTCGTTCATCGAACTCACTACCGAACACCCTGCTCAGTCAACAACTGGCTCTTCACCGCGCTCGCTCGGAGTGAATCAGCAAGGGGAAAACCATTCGAGTGCGTACGCTCCCCCATGACCGATTCGAACGCAGCCGACGCCGACGGTGCGGGCGACCAGCAGGGCGGAGACGGTCCCGATGCTCCGAACGACATGGAACTTCCCAGAGAGGCCGTCGACGAAGTCGAACGACTGACCCGCCTCGAGCGCACTGCGGTCGACGAAAACGAGATCGAGGCCTACGAGAGCCGACGCGACGAGCTTCTCGACGAACACGATTTCACGTCACGCATCCGTGACGATGACGGCGACGATGTCCTGGTACTCCATCCCGAGGAGTGGCACGAGGACGGCGTCATCCGAACCGATCGCATCGAGGACATCGACCGTGCGGTCGAGATTCCGCTCGAGGGAACCGAGAATCCGGACGACTGGGAGGCAGTCGACGAGCACAACCGCGACCTCGTCGCGGCGGTCAGAGCGGATCACGGCGACGTGCACGGCGACAACGCGGCGATGCTGGCCGATTTCGCGGGCAATCACTACGCGAAGCCGATGGATGAACTGACGGGCGACGAACTCGCGGAGTTTCAGTCAGAGTACGTCGTCAGGAACGCTTGGCCAACCGAAAAACAGCAAAATGTGTTGGCGGAGTCGATCGAACTCGTCTTCGAGACGGCAACCGAGCCGGTCCCGAAGCGCCAGTTCTAGTAGCTGTTCTCGACGATGTCGCGGATCTCGTCGGCGCGGTCGTCGCCCGTGACGACCTTCGAGAGGGACCACTGGATGCCGTCGAGGACGGCGTCGTAGCCGTCGTCGGTCAGCGAGTACTGGTTCGTTCGCTTGTCGAGTTCGCTCTTCTCGACCAGACCCAGATCGACGAGCTCGTCGAGGTTGGGGTAGAGCCGCCCGTGGTTTACTTCCGTCCCGTAGTAGTCCTCGAGCTCTCGTTTGATCGCCAGACCGTACATTGGCTCCTTGGCGAGGATGACGAGGATGTTGTTCTGGAAGGCGGTGAGTTCGCGTGCAATACTCTGTTCGCCGGTGATTGATTGTGCCTCTGACATACGTGTGCAAATGTTACCAGAGTATTTAAGACTTGTCAACTATCCCTTCGTATCAGCCGGTTGTACAACCTGCTACCGGCCACGACACCGCCGGATACGGATGCATGTGCTTGATTCGTGTCTCTTCGATATCTGGCAACCGTCACGTAGATG
Organism: Natrinema sp. DC36; assembly: GCF_020405225.1. Taxonomy (NCBI): domain Archaea; kingdom Methanobacteriati; phylum Methanobacteriota; class Halobacteria; order Halobacteriales; family Natrialbaceae; genus Natrinema; species Natrinema sp. DC36. The sequence goes on along the minus strand of NZ_CP084472.1, from coordinate 1,308,040 downwards.
ATGACACTCGATTACGAAAGTACTTTTTGATCGACCGTGAACTCTCAGATACATGGTCAACCTCTGGGAAGACCTCGAGACCGGACCGAATCCGCCAGAAGAGATCTACGCCGTCGTGGAGTGTCTCAAGGGCGAGCGAAACAAGTACGAGTACGACAAGGACGTTCCGGGCGTCGTCCTCGATCGCGTGCTGCACAGCAACGTCCACTATCCGAGCGACTACGGCTTCATCCCGCAGTCCTATTACGACGACGAGGACCCCTTCGACGTGCTCGTCCTCGTCGAAGACGCGACGTTCCCCGGGTGCGTTATCGAGGCCCGTCCCGTCGCGCTGATGAAGATGGACGATGACGGCGAGCAGGACGACAAGGTCATCGCCGTCCCGAGCGAGGACCCGCGCTACGACCACATCCAGGACCTCGACGACATCCCACAACAGGAACTCGACGAGATCGACGAGTTCTTCTCGACGTACAAGAACCTCGAGGAGGGCAAGGAAGTCGAGACGCAGGGCTGGGAGGACAAACAGGCGGCCTACGACGCGATCGAACACGCCCAGGATCTCTACGACGAGAACTTCTAGCGACGGACCGAACTGCAGTGCGATCTGCGTTGCGATCCGTTTTTTCTCGCGGGACGCTGAGAGGGAGTCTCGGAGACGGCCATCAATTCGGAATACAGGACCGAGGGAGACGATTGAGTCGAGAATTACGAACCGACCGGGTAGCGACGATACGCCCGCTGATTCCCGAGAGTAATCCGCGGCCGGTCGGCACATGCATTATGAGCATGGGTAATTTTATCCCCGCTCCTGACGTTACTATTCCGTGTATGGCAGCATCCAACTCCGCCGCGCGAACGTCTCCCTCGGCCGACGAGGCAGTCGAGGCCGCCGCCGGCATGGCCCATCCGACGGTCGTTCCGACTAACTTCGACCCCGAAGACTCGAGTGGACGCGAGGAGTGACGATTTCCCTGTCCCGGTTCAGTGATCGTCTGCCACGATCCCCTGTGTCACTACCGATCACTGACATCCCCGGCGGCTGACTACCGGATTTCCCACAGCCGTCCATCGGTTCAGCGAACGGAGTGTCAGCCATTCGCAAAACACTGTCTCGAAACGAAGCTTCTTGTATCCGGTCGGACTACGTCCGCCCATGGGTCTGTTCGACCGACTACGGGGCGACGGCGACCCCCGTGTCGCATTTATCGGGGTCGACGGCGTGCCGTATAGTCTCCTCTCGGAGAACGAGGAACTGTTCCCGAACTTCGCTGCGATCGCCGAGAACGGAACCGCCGAGGAGATCTCGAGCATCGTTCCGCCGGAATCCAGCGCCTGCTGGCCGTCGCTGACGACCGGCGTGAACCCAGGTGAGACGGGAGTGTACGGCTTTCAGGACCGCGAGGTCGGCACCTACGACACCTACGTCCCGATGGGCCGCGACGTCCAGGCCGACCGCGTCTGGGACCGCGTCCAGGAGAACGGCCGCAAGGCGACGGTGATGAACGTCCCCGTCACCTTCCCGCCTCAGCGCGACGTCCAGCGGATGGTCTCGGGTTTCCTCTCGCCCGGCCTCGACAAGGCGGCCTATCCCGACGACGTCCGCGACTACCTCGAGACGCTCGACTACCGGATCGACGTCAATCCGAAACTCGGCCATCAGGACGACAAATCCGAGTTCATCGAGGACGCCCACGCGACGGTCGACGCGCAGTACGAGGCCTTCCAGCACTATATCGAGGAGGACGACTGGGACCTGTTCTTCGGCGTCTTCATGACGACCGATCGGGTCAACCACTTCCTGTTCAAGGACTACGAGCGCGACGGCGAGTACAAGGACGAGTTTATCGAGTTCTACAGGAAGGTCGACGACTACATCGGCCGCCTGCGCGATTCGCTGCCGGAAGACGTCACCCTGATCGTCGCCTCCGATCACGGCTTTACCAGCCTCGACTACGAGGTCCACTTCAACGAGTGGCTCCGGGAGGAGGGCTGGCTCTCCTTTGGGACCGACGAGCCCGAAGAGCTGGGCGACATCGCCGACGACGCGAAAGCGTACTCGTTCATCCCGGGTCGGTTCTACATCAACCTCGAGGGCCGCGAACCCCGCGGCTCCGTCCCACAGGACGAGTACGACGCGGTCCGCGACGAGCTCAAAGCCGATCTCGAGGCGCTCGAGGGGCCAAACGGCAACAAGGTTGTCGACCGCGTCGTCGAGAAGGAGGAAGCCTTCCGCGGCGATCACGCCGACATCGCACCCGATCTAGTCGCGATTCCGAACAACGGCTTCGATCTCAAATCCGGCTTCAAGGGCGACTCCGAGATATTCACTACGGGGCCGCGCAACGGGATGCACAGCTTCGACGATACGTCGCTGTACATCGACAGCCCGGACGCGACGATCGAGGACGCCGATCTGTTCGACATCACGCCGACGATCCTCGATCTGATGGAAATCGAGTACAGTCGCGGTGATTTCGACGGCACGAGTCTCGCTTGACCGCCGTTCCATCAATTCGCTGAACAGACGGAAGATGTATTTTTGTTCGTTGCCTATCGAATAGTATGAGCGATGTTCGCGTCGTCGGAGCGAGTGTGACGCTCGCGTTCTTGCTCGCCGGCGTCGTTAGCGCGATCACCCAGAGCCCGGCCGTGCTCGGCGTCACGCCGGTCGGAATCGTAATCTATCTAGCCGTCGGCGTCGGGCTCCCCCAGTACCTGCTATCGCGTCGAACCGGCTCGCGGCTCCGACTGGGGCTGGCCTGTCTCGCGGCCGCCGGTGCGGCGTTCGTCGCGGTCGCGGGCATCGGGACGGGCTCTCTGCACGCCGAGTGGAGCGGCGGGCTCGTCGCGATCCTGTTCGTCGTCGTCCTCGGAAACGCCCTCGGTGCGGGCGTCCGCGAATTCCGGTCGGGGTACCGATCCACGTCGCGACCGTAATCCACCACCGCCACCGCACCGATTCGATCCCGTTTTCCGGCCGGCACCGAACCGCCTTCCATGGACGAGGTAATCCACGCTCGCGGCCACGAGAACGTCAGCGCCGAGCACGCGAGCACCTTCGAAGTGACGACGGACGACTTTCTCACCGCTGCCGGCGACTGTATCCTCGCGATCGAGGCCGACCGCGCGCCGGCGGATTTCGATCCCGACTTCGTCGCGGCCTGCCGGGACGCCGATGCGACGATCACGGTCACCGTCGAGGCCGACGGCCACGCGGACTCCGTGACGGGACACGGCGATCCGGCCCTCGAGTTCACCAGCGAGCGCAGCGCGGTCGGCCGGACGAGCGACTACGTCGACGACCGAACGATTGTGCTCGGTGCCGAGTTCGCGGCCGAGGGATTCGACCGCGACCTCGTCGCCGCGCTGGCGGACGGGGCCGAGGCAACGGTGACGATCTCCGTCGAGTGATCGCCGGCAGTAGTACGGAATCAACGGACTCGAGTCCGACCGCTCCGTCGCGGTTTTGGTCGCCGAGTCCGAACGGACGGCTATGAGCGACGATCCGGAGCCGACCGTGAACATCAGCGGCGGCAGGGAGGGTGGCGGCGCGGCCGCGGAGTTCGATCCCGCGACGGCAGACACGCGCGCGGAACGCGTCGTCGACCGGCTGGGCGAGCGCTACTGGCAGAAAACGTACGGTGGACAGGACGCATTCACCTGCCTCGTCCGGACAATTCTGAGTCAGAACACCAGCGACAAGGCGAGTCAGCCGGCCCACGACGCGCTACTCGAACGGTATGAGGGCAGTGCGTCGCAACGCGATGCAGACAGTTCGAGCGGTGCGAGGCGCAAACGACGTGAGGGGCTCGATGATGCGAACGGCGAAGCCGTGAGCGGGCAACTGGGAGCCGAGGATGTCGACCTCGCCGAATCGCTCGCGGGCGCCGAGCAGTCGATTCTCGCCGAAACGATCAGCGGTGCGGGGTTGTACAACCAGAAGTCCGAAACGCTCATCGACACCGCGGCGTGGGTCGTGGAGACGTTCGGCTCCGCAGCGGAATTCGATGCGTTCGTCAAGGACGAGGACCCCGAAACGGTGCGCGAGACGCTGCTCGAGGTCCGCGGCGTCGGCCCGAAGACCGCCGATTGCGTCCTGCTCTTCGCGGGCGGTCGCGGCGGCGTTTTTCCCGTCGACACGCATGTCCACCGGATCTATCGCCGCATAGGGATCGCCCCGCCGGACGCGGACCACGAGGGGGTTCGGGCCGTCCTCGAGCGCGACGTGCCCGCGGCGAAGTGCGGCTTCGGTCACACGGCGACGATCCAGTTCGGTCGCGAGTACTGCACAGCGCGGAAACCGGCCTGTCTCGAGGATCCCGACGCCTGTCCGATGGCCGATATCTGCGATCAGGTGGGAGTCTATCCCGCGACGGGCGAGGTCGTCGACCCGGCGGACGCACCCGAGTAAGCGGCCGGCCGATCGAGCGGCAGCCGTCGCCGTTCACCGGACTCGAGTTCGCATCCCGAGGGCCAGTCAGCGGTTTTAAACAACCGTTCTTTCATAGATGAATCAATGGTTGCATTCACGGAGGCGGAGCGGGATGCGGTGTACAAGACGATCTACGCCCGACGCGATATCCGGCGGTTTCGCGATGAACCGATTCCGGACGAGATCCTCGAGCGACTGATTCGGGCCGCACACCACGCCCCGAGCGTCGGCTTTTCGCAACCGTGGGATCTCGTCGTCGTCGGCGACGACGGGACGAAGGCCGACATCGCCGAAATCGCGGAGCGCGCCATCGCGGCCGCCCGTGAGGGCTACGAGGAGCCACAAAAAAGCGAGTTCGCCGCGCTGAAGCTCGAGGGGATCCGCGAGTCTCCGATCAACGTCTGCGTGACCTGCGATCCGACCCGCGGCGCGCCCCACGTTCTGGGCCGCAGTTCGATGACGCAGACCGACGTGTACTCGACCTGTCTCGCGGTGCAGAACCTCTGGCTGGCCGCTCGAGCGGAGGGCGTCGGCGTCGGCTGGGTGAGCGTCCTCTACCCGTACGAGGTCCGGGAGGCGCTCGGGATTCCACCGCACGTCGAGCCGGTCGCGTACCTCTGTCTGGGCTATCCCGAGGACGGCTTCCCCGAGGAGCCGGTCCTCCAGCGGGAGGGCTGGCGCGATCGACTCGAGGTAGAACCGCTCGTCCACGAGGAGCGATGGGACGCCGACGAGTCGACCGAGACCGACGGCGAAGCGGTCGGCTCGCCGGACAGCAGTTGACGGCCGTCTGCTCTTATTCACCGGTTCTGTACTAGCTGAATTCCTCGCGTCTGTTACACGGATCGATCATGCATAGTGGCCGGCTCGAGCGCGCGCCTCGATCAGGAGGCGCGCGCTCGAGTCACGGGGAAGGGCAGGCCACCTGGCGCGGCGCGCGGATCCGCGCGCCGCGCTCTAGCGGCGCCTGGTGGAAATGAAAAGGGCGAGCGATCGCTGCCAAGCGATCGCGAGGGCTTTCTTTAGAGGAAGCGGAAGGTCTCGAGGTTCTTCGGCGCGAAGGTTCGCATGTCGTAGTCGTGGTAGAGCGCCGAGGAGAGGTCCTGCGTGGAGCGTTCGTCGCCGTGGACGCAGAGCACTTTCTCGGGGCGTGGATTCATCGTTTTGACGAAGTTCTCGAGGCCGGCGCGGTCGGCGTGGCCGGAGAAGCCGTCGACGGTTTCGATATCCATGTTCAGCGAGAGAGTGCCGCGGCCGTCGCCGCCACCCATGGAGCCGACCTCGCTCGTCGGGATTTCGTCCCAGCCGTTCTGGATGCGTCGACCGAGGGTCCCCTGGGCCTGGTAGCCGACGAAGACGAGCGACGAGTCCGGATCGGGGCCGATGTGGCCGAGCCAGGACATGATCGGGCCGCCGGTGACCATCCCCGAGGTCGAGAGGATGATACAGGGCTCGCCGTCGGCGACCTCCTGTCGTTCCTCCTCGCCGGCGTCGATGTGGTTGAACTCCTCGGCGAGGAACGGGTTCTCGTCCTCGTGGAAGATGCGGTCCCGCAGATCGTCCCGGAGGTACTCGGGGTAGGTGGTGTGGATCGCCGTCGCCTCCCAGATCATGCCGTCGAGGTGGACCGGCATCTCGGGAATTTTCCCGTTGCGCATCGCCTCTTCCAGGACGAGCATGATCTCCTGTGACCGGCCGACGGCGAAGGCGGGTATAACGACCTTGCCGCCCCTGTCGTGGGCTTCGTTGATGACCTCTATCAGGTTCCGCTCGGAGTCCTTCTGGTCGGTCTGATAGTCGTTTCGACCGCCGTAGGTCGACTCGAGGACGAGCGTCTCGACCCGCGGAAAGTCGTTGACTGCGCCGTTGAACAGGCGAGTGTCGTCGTAGTGAATGTCGCCGGAGAACGCGACGTTGTAGAGGCCGTCGCCGATGTGGAAGTGCGAGACGGCCGAGCCGAGAATGTGACCGGCGTTGTGGAAGGTGAGTTTGACGTCCGGCGCGATGTCGGTGACGTCGCCGTACTCGAGGGGGATGCAGTGTTTGATCGCCTCGCGGACCTGCTCGCTCTCGTAGGGCGGGCTTCGGCCTTCCTTGGCTGCAACGTCGAGGTAGTCGAGCGTCAGCAGCCCCATCAGATCCCGCGTGGGCTCGGTGCAGTAGATCGGCCCGTCGTAGCCGTACTTGAACAGCAGCGGAATCAGCGCGGAATGGTCGAGGTGGGCGTGCGTGAGGACGACCGCGTCGATCGTCTGTGGACCCGCGCCGAGCGCTTCGGGCGCGTGGAGGTACGGCACTTCGCCCTCCGCGCCGGGTTTGTCGCCGCAGTCGATGAGGATCCGCGTCTCCGGCGTCGAGAGGATGAACGAGGCGCGGCCGACCTCGCGACAGCACCCCAGCGTCGTGATGCGGACGTACTCGTCGTCGGACATCTCCTCGCGGTGGATCTGTCGACCGACCTTCTCGAGAATATCGCGGCGCTCGTCGCGCTCCTGTTTGAGAAAACTACGGACGTTGGAGACGGTCGACGATTCGATCGGCGGCGTGCGGACGACTTCGGGCGTCCAGCCGACGGTCTTCGTTATTTCGCGGAGCGTCGACCCGTGGCGGCCGATGACCATACCGGGCTTTTCGGCCTCGATGACGACTTCGCCGGTGTCGGCGTGGAAGTCCAGGTCGGTGACCCCCGCGTCCTCGGGGACGACGTTCATGATCTCCTCGCGCGCCTGCTCGGGGCGCGAGAGAACGCTGGGGTCCGGCCGGACGGTGATCCGCTTGCGTAGCTTGCTCGCGAGTTGCCGAATGAGGTCACCCTTCTGGGCGAACTTCTTCGGATCGCGCGTGTAGACCACCAGTTCGGGGCCTTCGTATTTCACCGAGGAGACCGAGATATCGCTCGGTAACTCGCTCGTGATCTGTGCTTCGAGATCGTCGAGTTGCTGCTCTACAGTGCTCATAGGTCGCCAATGTGGCTTGCGTGAACTCGCCGTCCGGGATCGAGTGCGCCGCCGGATGGGGCAGAATCGATAGGAGACCAGCGTCGGATTACAGTGTCGTGACGACCGTTAACGGATGGTCGCCGCGACATGTGCGAGCGTTGTCCGAACGGGACAACGTAGCTCACACTCCGTCTCGTCTCCCGAATCATCGTATCCTACTCCGTACCTGACGAAGACGCTCCCGGATCGGTTATCCTGGTTCGTGCGGGACAATTCCAGGGAGAACCCGCTTACTCGAGGCTATTCTTTGCGTAGTATAAAAGCCTTCGCAAAACCGGGCCGTGCGGACGGACTACCGTCGGCCGGCAGTCAGTGAAGGCCCGATCGTGCGGCGATCACGACGGGGTCTCGACGGGATCGTGGTATCGCTCCCAGCGACCACGTCGACAATGTGGTTGCGACCAATAGTACAGCGTTTTGGGAAACGGGGTCGTTATTTCGATATCCATGCGCATCACGCCCGCTCGAGTCCGCGAGGAACGAAACTGGGTCGTCGACCGTACCGATCGGGTCGTCCCCCTCATCAACGACGTTCGCGACGACCTCGGGGAGGTCTTCGGTACCGACGTGGACGCGGTGACGGCGGATCGGTATCGTGAGGAGGTCGACGCCGTCTTCGCCGAGGGCGATCTGGCCGTCAACGTCGCTGCCCTGATCGCCATTCTCAGGGACCTCGATGTGGAGAACGATTACCCGGGGTTCGTGGTCGACGAACTCCTCGGGCGGGAACTGGCGGCGACGATCGCCGGCGACCAACCGCTGCGGACGCTCGGCGAGGCGACGTTCCATTATGCCGATCTCCAGGTCCACGGCGATGCGAGCGAAAACGCCGGCATCGACGACTGCGAAGCGGCGCTCGCCGCCGGCTTTCAGGAGCGACTACCCGGCTGGAACTGGACCGAACGCGAGAGTCCGTTCTCGCTCGAGCGGTAACTCCGGCGAGAGGGGTGTATCCAACTGTCGGCGGGTGCTCGAGTCAGGCGGCTGGTGCTCGTGTTAGCCGTCCGTCTCGTTTCCGGAAGCGGGTCCGTTCGTCTCATTACTGGAACCGGAGCCGCTGGTCACGTTGCCGGAGTCGGAGCCGTTCGTCTCGTTCCCCTCCTGTGCTTGCTGCTGTTCTTCGAGCATCGCCTGTTGTTGCTCCTGGCGCCGTTGTCGCTGAACGAGTAGTTCGTACTGTTCACCGGGATAAATGCCGCCGACGGCGCCGTTTTGAAGGGCGTCCATGATCGCCTCGTCGGGCCCCGTAACGCGAAGCAGTCCGTACTTCGGTTCCGACTCCTCGACCGAAATCCCGTTCTCGCCGGCCGACTCTTCGAACGACGTCGTGGCTTCCTTCCGCAATTCGAGACGCCCCGCCTCGAACTCCCGTGCCGCCTCCTGATCGCTGAGATTTCCGTCGTCGATATCTGCTCGAATCTCCTCCTCGAGGTCGGTCAGTGCCTCCCGTTCCGGCGTGACCGTTAGCGTGACCGCGTTCTCCCCCTCGTCGTTCGATCCCCCCATGGAATCGAGCTGCGAACAGCCGGCGAGCGCTGCGGCTACGCCGGTGCCGGACAGTGCGAGTAACCCCCGACGGGTCGATAGGTTCGACATCGTGTCTTGCGCGGGGACGAACGTGGATATACCTTCTGCGTTAGGCTGCATTTGAACGCGACGAACCGATGGGAAATCCGCACGACAGCGGGCATCTTTTATCCATCCCGGCGCTACCACGACCAGTGACGGACTCCGAGTACGGCCACCGAACGGAAACCCTCCAGGGGCCGACACCGGCAGCGGCCCGCGACGTGATCGCCCGCGGAATCGATAGCGACGCCATCGTCACCGTCTACGGTCGCTGTACCGTCGATTACGACGGCCGGGCAACGAGTTACCTCGAGGCGGGCGATCGCCACGTCATGCTCAAACCCGACGGGGCGGCGCTGGTCCACACCGACGAGGGCCAGCAGCCGGTCAACTGGCAGCCGCCGGGCTGTGACCACGACGCGTCCTGCGAGGACGGCGCGCTCGTCCTCGAGAGTCTGCGGTCGACGCCGGACGAACGGCTGCGTGTCAGATTCCAGGAGGTCCTGCAGGTATCCGCGTTCTCGGGCTCGGACGAGAACGAACTCGCACTCGTCGGGACCGAGGAGGACCTCCGCCAGCGAATTCTCGAGGAGCCCGGCCTACTCGAGACGGGGTTCACGCCGCTGGCAACCGAGCGCGAGACGCCGGCCGGTGCGGTCGACATCTACGGCGAGGACTCAGCTGGGCGGGCGGTCGTGGTCGAACTGAAGCGCCGCCGCGTCGGCCCCGATGCGGTGAGCCAGCTTCGGCGCTACGTGGACGCCCTCGAGCGCGATTTACACGCCGATGCGGCCGTTCGCGGGGTGCTGGTCGCTCCCTCCGTGACCGACCGCGCCCAGCGGCTCCTGACGGATCACGGCCTCGAGTTCGTCTCGCTCGAGCCGCCGGCCGAGTGAGTGACGTGAGACGTGTCGGTTTTCGAATCGGTTCCCTCCCGCCAGATAGTACAGTCAGCACGGACCACCGAGTCCGACGGAGAGCTCACTGCCGGTATCAATGGCGAACGTGATGGTTCCTCGCTGACGAGTCGATAGTATTACGATTCGTTGAAAAGCATATTAAGCGGCGAAATACGATGGACGACAACCTCTCTCGACTACAGTCCGCGTTACTCATGGGGTTATCGGGAACAATGGCCCTCTTACTTGTGGCCATTATATTCGACTATCCGAGCGTCCCGAGAGCGTTGCTGGTTGGACTCCTGACGACGATCGTCTGGTACGTTTTCGACCCTCGTCTCCTCGCAGACTCAGATTGAGCAAAGACTACAGCTACTGTCAAGGCGGAACTATTCAGACTACAGTTTCTTATCGAGGGCTCTTTGAGGTGAGATAAGCGTGCAATTCACTCGTTAGGGCGGTATGTACCCTCGAGTAGCGCTCGATCGAGGACGTGGCCATCCATTGCCGACTCGGGGTCGTCCGCGCCGGCGTCGGGCCCGAGATCGAGCGTCGTATCCAGCGCGAACAGTATGAATCGGTAGGTGTGTTCTCCGTCCGGCGGATTCGGGCCGCCGTAGTCGCGTTCTCCCCAATCGTTCGTTCCGACGGTCACCTCGTCCGACTGCCAGTCTTCCGGAAGCATCCCCGTCTCCGGCGAGACATTCCAGACCACCCAGTGGTCCCACACCTTGCCGGCGGGTTCCCTCGCATCGGGGTCGTCCACAACCAGCGCGAGCGCCTCGGCGCCGTCCGGAACGCCATCGATCTCGAGCGGCGGGTTGACGTTGTCCTTCGTATAGCCGTACTCCTCGGGGATTCGGTCGCCGTCGTCGAATGCGGGACTCTCGAGCGTGAAATCTCCCATGTCGGTTTGACCTCCGTGTAACTTCCGCGTCGGCCGTTCACTACCGGAATAGAAGAAACTTACAGCTCCTGCTGGTTACGATAGGGCCACCGAAATCATCGCGATCGAATCTGTTTCCGGTCGAAACAGGTGCTACCGGCGAACAGCGAATACCACGATCCCTAGCACCAGCAGTCCGACCCCCCACATCCACGACTGGCCCGGGAGATACGCCAGCAACAGCGTGACGATACCCGAGGTGATGAGCGACCAGCCGATCGTCGTTTGATATGTCATGAAAACCACGACATCACCACTATAGTTGTGTGTTGTGCTGGTCACTGCAGCCCGACGATACACCAAACCGATGTTATTTTTCAGATCGGAAACACACTATTCGAATATGGAGACCGCTCCGACGATCCGTCGATATCGGCCGGAAGACGGCGAGCAGGTCCGTGAGCTGCACGAAACGGCCATGCGAGACGCGGGGGCCTACGTCGACACCGTTTCGGATACCGATCTCGAGCGAGTTTTCGAGACGTACGTCGACGGTGATGGGGAGTTCCTCGTCGGCGACTTAGACGGAAGCGTCGTCGCGATGGGCGGATTTCGTCCGGTCGGAGAAACGGACTACATCGCGGAGATCGTTCCCGACCTGATGGACGGCGCAGTCGAACTCACTCGAATGCGCGTCGACCCCGACTATCAGCGACGAGGATACGGCCGCCGGATCTACGAGGAACTCGAGCGGCGCGCTCGGTCGCAGGGTGCCACACGGATCGTACTCGACACGATGGCGAAACAAACCGCAGCGCGCCGGCTCTACGAGGCGCAGGGCTTCGAAGAAGTCCACCGCGAACGGATCGAGGCGTTCGACGACCCCTTCGAACTCCTCGTCTATCGGAAACCCCTGGTCGACGACGGCTGAGTGGAAAGCGCCAGCCTCACTCCTCGAGAAGCCGTTTCAGCCGGTCGAGTTCCGTCAGCGCCTCGACGGGGGTGAGGTGGGCGAGATCGAGCGCGCGGAGTTCTGCGGCCACGTCGGTCGGCACGTCTCCTCCGTCCGTGGTAGCTGCCGATTCTGCAATTCTGGTTGCTTCGGGCACCGCATCCTCGTTCGAATCACGAGCGGTCGGCCTGTCGTCACTCTCCGTCTCGAGGGCATCGTCCGCTTCGTCCGCGACCAGGCCCCGCGCGCGGTCGACGACGGAGTCGGGGACGCCGGCCGCGGTCGCGACCTCGACGCCGTACGAGCCCGTCGCCGCGCCGGGCGCGATTTCGTGGTGGAAGACGACCTCGCCGTCGACCTGCTCGACCTCGAAGTGCAGCGTGAACGCGGCCTCGAGGTCGTCCGCGAGTTCGGTCAGCGGGTGGTGGTGCGTCGCGAAGAGCGTCGTCGCGCCGACCGCGTCGTGGAGGTGTTCGGTGATCGCCTGGGCGATGGCCATCCCGTCGGCCGTCGAGGTCCCCCGTCCGACTTCGTCCAGGAGGACGAGCGAGTGTTCGTCGGCCTCCTGCAGGATCGTCGCGAGTTCGTCCATCTCGACCATAAACGTCGAGCGGCCGCCCGCGATGTCGTCGCTGGCTCCGACGCGGGTGAAAATCCGATCGACCGGCGTGATTCGGGCCGCGCTGGCGGGCACGAAGCTTCCGACCTGCGCCAGCAGGACGATCTGGGCGACCTGCCGCATGTAGGTCGACTTGCCGGACATGTTCGGCCCCGTGATCACTGCCAGCCGCCGATCGCGCGCGAATCGGGCGTCGTTCGGGACGAACGACTCCTGCGTCCGCTCGACGACGGGATGGCGACCCCCCTCGATCTCGAGGGTCTGACTCCCGTCGCGCTCGAGGATCGCCGGCCGGCAGTAGTCGTACTGGGCCGCGGCGCTCGAGAGTGAGACGAGCGCGTCCAGCGTCGCGAGCGCCTCGGCGAGGTTCTGGACGCGTTCGACCTCGTCGGCGATTTCCCGGCGGACCTCGCAGAACAGTTCGTACTCGCGTTCGTCCGCCCGCTCCTCAGCGCCGACGATCTGATCCTCGCGCTCCTTGAGCTCCGGCGTGACGAAGCGCTCGGAGTTCTTGAGGGTCTGGCGGCGCTGGTAGTCGTCGGGCACCGACTCGAGGTTCGGGTTCGTCACCTCGATGTAGTAGCCGTGGACCGAGTTGTAGCCGACTTTCAGCGAGTCGATCCCGGTCCGCTCCCGTTCGCGCTCCTCGAGGTCGTCGATCCACCGTTTGCCGTCGCGGGCGGTCCCGCGCAGGTCGTCCAGATCGTCGTCGTACCCCTCCGCGATGATGTCGCCCTCGGTGATCTCGATCGGTGGGTCCGAGACGATCGCGTCCTCGACCAGCTCGCGGACATCGGCCAGCGGATCGAGGGCCTCGTGGAGCCGTTCTAGTCGCTCGCAGTCCGCGTCGGCGAGCTCCTCGCGAACGTCGGGAACGACGGCGAGGGTATCCCGCAGCGAGCGCAGGTCCCGCGCATTCGCTCGCTCGCGGGAGATCCGTCCGATCAGCCGCTCGAGATCGTAGACCGACCGCAGCCGGTCGTGCAGCCGCTCGCGCGTCTGAACCGCGCTCGTGAGTTCCTCCACGGCGTCCAGCCGCGCCTCGATCCGGTCGGGCTCGAGCAGCGGCCGCCGGAGCCAGTCCCTGAGCTTTCGGCCGCCGAGCGCGCTAGCGGTGTCGTCGAGCACGCCGACCAGCGTCGCCTCGTCCCGCCCGTGAACGGCGCGGGGTTCGAACAGCTCGAGACTTCGCAGGGCGACGGCGTCGAGCAGCAGGTACTCCCGCGGATCGTACCGCGTGAGGTGAGTGAGGTACTCGAGGTGTGCGTCGTCACTCTCGATACCGTCCGCAGCTCCAGAATCGTCCTCGGTCTCGTCGTCCGCTTCACCGCGTTCGCCGACGTGTGTACCGCCGCGGACGTACTCCGCGTAGGCGAGTACTGCGCCGCAGGCCCGAATCTCGGCGTCGCTCGCGAGCAGCGCATCGGGATTGCGGAAGTACGCGGAGAGTTTTTCGCCCGCCCGCTGGCGGTCGAACGCGCTCACGTCGTACGGCGTGACCATACAATCGTCGGGAACGAGATCGGCGGGCGCGTCCGGGCCGACGACGGCCTCCGCGGGATCGAACCGACTCACCTCGTCGACGATCGACTCCCTCGAGGTGGAACTCGTGGCGAGGAAGTCACCCGTCGAGACGTCGAGTAACGCCAGCGCGAGTTCGCGGTCTTCGCCGGCGGCTGCGTCGCCGCGAGCCACCGCGGCCACGAAGTTGTTGTCGTCACTGGCGAGCAGTTCGTCCTCGGTGAGCGTCCCGGGCGTGATAACGCGCGTCACTGCGCGTTCGACGACGCCCGACGTCTCGCCGGGTTCCTCGACCTGATCGGCCACCGCGACCCGATAGCCGGCCTCCAGCAACTCCTCGATGTACGACTCGGCGTTGTCGATCGGAATACCAGACATCGGGTACTCGCCGGTGTTGTCCTCCCGGCTGGTCAGCGCGATCTCGAGGAGGCGCGCCGTCCGTTCGGCCGCGCCGCAGAACGTCTCGTAGAAGTCCCCGACCTGAAAGAGGACGATCGCGTCGTCGTAGCGCGCGCAGAGATCGTGATACTGGCGCATCATCGGCGTCAGCTCGTCGCGTATCTCGGCCATCTCCTCGGGAGGGCCAAGCGCCGGATCCATACGTGAATTCGGCCGCCCGACGCTGAAATACCTTGCTGGATCGGCCGCGTTTCGGGCTCGAGAGCCGCTCGTAACAACTGAAGCGATTGACACACCGATCGGACAGTCCGTAGTTCTCGATCGCGGTTCTCGCTCACTACGTTCGCTCACGGCTCGCTTCGCTCACCGTTCGCATCCCCGCGGTTCTCGCTCACTACGTTCGCTCCGAACCGCGCTCGCTCCGAACCGCGCATTGCTCTAGACCGCGCTACTATCCTGCGATCGGGTGCGCAGCGACTATCAGTGGCGACGATAGCTATCGGATCACGTGACTGTCACGAAACGGGAAAAGGTATTACGATCCATCGCTCATAGGTGCACAACAGCTATGGAGTCGGATCCGTCGGTCGGGGTCCGCATCTTCGCGTGTCTCGTCGCCGCCGTGTTCCTCGGCGGCGCGGTCACGGGTGCCGTCGCCGGAGCGGCGAGCGGCGGCTCGGTCACGGGTGCCGTCGCCGGAGCGGCGAGCGGCGGCTCGGTCGTGACGGCGTCGACGGACTCGCTCGAAACGACCGACGACGGAACGACGAATTCGACCGAGAACACCAGCGAGGAGCTCGAGAGTACGACTGAGAGCCTCGAAACTAACACCGAAAACACGACTGACGACACGGAGAACACGACCGACGGCCTCGAGAATACGACAACCGACCCGGCTGACGCCATAGAAAACACGACCACAGAGACGACGGAGACGGTCACCGACACCGTCTCGAACACGACGGAAACCGTCAATAACACGACGACGATTGCCAACGAGACGGTCACCAACACGACGGCAACCGTCAATGAGACCGTCAGCGAGGCGACGGGGGCCATCAACGAGACCGTCGGCGAAACGGCTGAGACTACCAATGGCACTGTAGCCGGAATCGGCGGACGGCTCGAGCAAGCGATCGGCGGTGCCGCCGCTCCCGTCGATCCGCCGAGCACGAGCGAAGCGGCCACGAACGCGATCCTCGTCGGGATGCTGGGTGCGATCTCCGCATCCGGTGTCGCAGCGGGCGGAGCCGGCGGAGCCGGCGCATCGGGGGCCGCCGGGGGCGCGAGCACGGCGACCGCCAGCTGGCTCCGTCATCTCCGAGAGACGGACCGGCTCCGACGAGCAGCTGCGGACCTCTGGAAGGCCCTACCGATCTTCCGGTACAGCCGCTACGACGATTCGGACCCGCTCGAGCACGACTGCCGTGCGGCAATCTACGAGACGGTTCGGAAGCAACCCGGCGCGTACCTCTCGGAGGTCAGCGACCGGACCGAGGTGCCCCTCTCGACGGTTCGCCATCACGTCCGAATCCTCGAGGATGAGGGGCTGGTGACCGCACGCAAGGTCAACGGCAAGCGCCGCTACTTCCTCGAGGGCGACGACGCCGAACTCCTGGCCGCCCTCGCGGAACCCGCGAAGCGGGAGGTGCTCGAGACGATCGCCGAGTTCGGGCGCGCGCCCAACGGCCGGCTGGCAGACGCGCTCGAGCGCGACCCGAGCACGGTGTCCCATCACCTCGCCGCGCTCGAGGACGACGGACTCGTCGTGCGCGAGAAAGACGGTCGCTCGATGGTCAACGAACTACCGCCGCGGGTCGAAGCGGCGCTGGCCGACGAGCGGGCCGCCGAAACCGACTCGCGAGCGATTCCGGCCGACGACTGAGTTCGGTCGCTCGAGGCGTGCAGGATGTCTCGAGTCGGCCCGGTCACTCGAGATCCGAATCCGCCGTCTCGAAGTACAGTGACGCGTGCTTTGCACAGCCGGGATTAAAGGGAGCGTCGCAGGCCGGACAGCTGTAGTCGGTCGCGAGATAGCCGGGGACGGTGAGTTCGCTCCCGCAGCAGCCACACAGCACGGACGGCTCGTCGAATCGGGCTCGAGGCCACGGCACGGCCTCGTGGTCCGTCGTTTCCTCGTGGCAGCAAAAACAGGGATAGTAGCGCTCGCAGCAGGCGAATTCGAACGCGATCACGTCGCGGTCTGTGTCGTAGTGGGCACACCGAGTTTCCGGACCGACGTCGACGCCGTGGACGGTGTGGCCTCCGATCGATTGCACGAGTGGCTCGACGGCTAGAGGATGCTTCGGTGTTGTGGTTGGATGGGATTGTAATTTGGCCTCGAGGAGAAGTTCGTCTGAAACGGTAGTGCCCCTACGGAGGCGGGGCAATTGCGCGGTGCGCGCTCTGCGCGCCGCGCTCGCGAAAAGTCACAGTTGGCCGATTCGAGACGGTACAACGGTGCTGCTCCGGTAGTAGGGGAGGATGGAACCTCGATAACGAGTGTTGTCGAGTCCGCTTAGGAGAGAGAGAGTAGATTATGACCGAGCGGTCAGTACAGGCAAAAGAATTCTCGAAGTGCCCCGCAGGTCAGTATCGATGATAGAATAACCAGTGGTCGTTCGGAAGTGTGAGGATATGGGTGAAGGAGGCCCTTATACGTCTTCCACGTATCCAAGGACACAGAGAGTTAAGCAGTGAACGGATCGCTGACGGCGTGTCGCCGGCCACTCGCTGTTTCTCCACATGGTTTGCAGAGATGACCAAGCAAAAAGAGATCGCGACAGACGAAGCCGTGCAAATCCCACAGAAAGTCCATATTGTGTGTACTGTGTGTAACTTCTCAAAGCTGGTAACGAAGGAAGGGAACAAATCGTCTGAGGTGATTATTGAACACGGGCGGGAAACTGGGCATAAACTCACGGTTGAGGAACCTGACGACGATACGTAAGTATGCACAGCCGTTCAGTACAGAGGAGAAGACTCCACGCGCGTCCAGTCTGGGCGACCAACTCAACTGACTTGGCACCGAATAGACCGTCATGAACGATGACCCACTCGACAACCTCGACCGCCGCATTCTACACCTGTTGCAGGTGGACGCCCGCGAGGCCTCCGACACGGACATTGCGGAGGAAACGGACGTAACTGGAACAACCATCCACAACCGAATCAAGCAACTGAAGGAGAAGGGAATCATCACCGGCTACAATCCGGAACTTGACTACGAACAGGCGGGGTATCCGATGCAAGTGTTGTTCATCTGCTCGACGGACCTCTCCCGCCGGTCGGAGATGGCGGAGAATACCTTAGAAGTTCGGGGTGTCGTCAACGTCCGGGAGATGCTGTCCGGCGAGGAGAACCTCCACGTCGAGGTCGTCGCCGAATCGACCTCCGAGATCGAGGAGAGTACCAACCAGTTAGACGACCTCGGCCTGCGAATCGTGAGTAGCAACATTCTGGCAGAAGAACACATCCAACCGTGGAATCACTTCCATCAGGAGTTCGCCGGAGAGGATGCCGATGCGCCCGAGGAAATCGGTTCGTCCGAGGAGTAGCCACCGGCGGGAAGGATAGCAATTGCCGGAGTCCCGAACTCATACTGGATTCGGCCCGGCTGTCTCCTCTATCGTGCTTGGGAAAGTCAAGTAAATAGCCGCTCTTGGTTGTATTATCAAATAGGTAAAATTATCGCAAAAAAGAGACTAAGGCGGTCCGGCCCAGACGATGGGTGATGGCAGAACAAACTCAATCAGGAATGAACGAGATGTTTGACCTGTTGCGGCATCCGTACCGGCGCTACGTCTTGTATCACCTGACCCGAGAGTCCGAAACCGTGGACTTCGACACGCTAGCGTCTTCACTCGCCAACTGGGACGCTGGCCAACCTGAGGAGAGTCGGACCAGTAGTGCTACCATTGAGGTACAACTTCGTCATATGCACCTTCCGAAACTCGCCGATGCTGGCCTCATCACGTTCGCCCAGGAGAGGCAATCGATTGAACTCGACGGCATAAATAGGGGCGGCCAGTTCATCGACCAAGCGGCACATATCGACGGCTATGCACCGCCCGTCGCGGGCGAGTGAGAACAGTGCCTCGCCCACATTCATTCCGTCCACAACGCCGAACTATAGAGATACTATGACAGAAAGCCACAACGACGAAATCGTTCACCGGGAATTGGACACTGACAGAGAGGAGCCGGCTGTGGCGGTAGCGGAAGTTATCGCTGACCTTGAGGGAAAGCAAGCAGACGAATTGACACCGACCTACAACTGCATCGACGGGATGATATCGGAGTTGTATTCGAATCCGCCGTCGCCAGAGGCACAGATAACGGTCGAATTCACGTACAGCGGCTATCGCATTACCGTCGAGCAGAGCGGCGCCGCGGAGTTCGTCCAAGTCACGTAACCGCTGTCGGCCGACCCCTAGACAACGGTAGTGTATCCACGCACGATTGGACGAGACCATCGGTCAACTCGCAGGTGTAGTTATCACGGCGTTCACCCAATATCTAAGTGAATAGAAGGCGGGAAAGCACTGTTTCGATTCGACTACTTTCGGTTGTACGACACCGTTGCCGCTGATTTCAACGCCGCGACGGTCCTCGCGCGGCGTTACTACCCCGGCCGGTGTTGTGACTATCGGCCGCCCGATCCGACTGCCGCCGACGATCGATCGGCACTCGCCGCCGACGGCGGCCCTCGGATCTGAGCGATCACGCGGAGGAAATTCACGACGCAAAGGAGACGACGGGAGTGAGCGACAGCGGCCTGCGTTACCACTCGAGCGGCCTCGTGCGAAGCTCGTTCGTTCGGAGCGAACGAGCGCCGATCGGCCGTTACTCGAACTCGGTGGTATCGCCGCGGCGGTAGCGGTCGAGGCGTCGGTAGCCGTGAACGGTGGCGTCGCTGTCGAGTTCGATCTCGTAGCGGCCGATGATATCCTGGGTGTCCGGGACGGCTCGGCGCTCGACGACCTCGACGACCGCGCGCCAGCCGTCGTCGGTCGGCGAAATCTCGCTGACGCCGTCGAACTCGTGGCCGATGAGTTGCCCGGCGGTCGACTGCACGGTGTTTCGGATCGGGAGGATGCCCGCGATCTCCTCCTGTTCGACGTCGGCATCCTCGTCGACCTCCTCGGGATTGGTCTTCTCCTCCGCGGTCATGTCGGTCGTCCCGCGAGAGTTGGGCTGCTCGACGTCGCCGCTCTCGGCCGTGTCGTCCGTTTGGTCGGCCTGTTCTTCCTCTTGGGCTGTCTGACTGTCGCTCACTGTTTGATCACTCTCGTCGTGTTGGAAGCAGAAGCCGTCGTCCTGCGCCGGCCGTGAGCAGCGCTCGCCGTCCGTGGTGAGGGCCTTGCACTGCTCCCGTGATTGCGTGTCGGCTTCGGCCATTGGTCTGGGTTTGGTCTGTCGTTCGTTCGGATCGGTCCGATCGCCTCCGCGGTGGATCAGATCGTCTCGGTGATCCGCGATCGCAGGTCGTCGATGCCGGCGTCGTTCTCGCCGACCAGCTTGGGCGCGAGGACGTCCGTGAAGACGTCCGCCAGCGTCTCGTCGTCGAACTCGCCGTCCTCGTCGGTCTCGGCGTGGCCGTCGAAGACGGTCAACCCCTTCGCTGCCGTGATCGCCGCGCGCGTGCCGACGACGATCTCGAGTTCGTCGCGAAGCGCCCGCGTCGTGTCGACGATCGTCGCGATCTCGTCGTCGGAGAGGTCGACGTGGGCGGCGACGATCTCTCGCTCGGTCTCGTCGTCGTAGTAGTCGATGTGGACGCCGACGAACCGATCGAGAAGCGCGTCCTGCTGTTCGTGGACGCCGGCGTACTCCACGTCGTTGGACGTGAGGATCGCCCGGAACTCGGGGTGGACGTCGATCGTTCGATCGTCGCCGTGTTTGCCCGGCCGCTCGAGGACGCCCTCCTCGAAGACCGAGAGCAGGACGTTGTGAGCGGCGGGGTCGCTGCGCGAGAACTCGTTGTAGACGAGCGTCGCGCCCTCTCGCACCGCGACGGACAGCGGGTTGTCCACCCAGCGTTCGCGAACGATCTCCGTCTTCTTGCTGACGCCGCTGACGAACTGATCGTTCTCCTCGTAGCGCTCGCCGCCGGCGTGGGAGCCGACGAGTGCAGCGGTGTCGACCGCTTCGTCGCCGTTGAGCCAGACGACCGGCCGGCCGCGCTCTGCCGCGGCCGACAGCGCGAGCGCCGTCTTGCCACAGCCCGTCGGTCCGATCAGGTGAACCGGCTGGTCCGCCTCGAGCCAGCCGTCGATCCGATCGCGCAGCGATCTGACCGCGTCGGTCTCGACGAACGGGTCGGGGACGACCGTCTCGGGATCGGAGAGGGGACTGTCGCCGTTTCGTTCACCTGCGTTCGATGCCGTTCGCGCGAGCTCTTTCTTCGCTCTGCGACCGTCCTTCTGCTCGCGGCTGGCCGTGATCTTCCTGCCACGGACCGTACGCTTGCGCGAAGTGTCGTCGGCCATGGGGAGTTACTCCGCCGATTTCGGCGTCGATTCGGGGCGGGGCTCGACCTCGACCTCCTCGAGGTCTTCGAGATCGCCCTCCGCCGTGGCTTGCTCAATTTTTGCGATCTCCTCCGCATAGTGCAGGAAGGTGTCGACCGAGGCGACCACGACGCGGGCTTCGATCGTCAGTAACTCGATCCCGACAACGGAGATGCGAGCCCAGACGTCGATGACGACGCCCTTGTCGAGGACGCGGTCGAGTACTTCTGCCAGACTCGATGAATCGGGTGTTCGTTGGGACATAACACCTTCCGTTTGAGCGGCGTCTCCTAACTCGGCTTGCACTGCGACTGCAAGTCACCCTATCCCGTGGCGCTCTCTCACTGTCGTGACTCCCGGTACTATCAGCCGTCGGTGTCGCCTTTTTCCGGCGTGATACCGCGGGTTGCAGCTGCAAGCACTACGATAACCCGCAGCGGAACCGAACAACTCGTGACGATACTCGAGTGCTCGACACGGCGCGCACAGCGGCCGCGAGGAGCGCAGCTATCGCACCCCCATGTCATCCAGATGTCCTATCACCAACCGAGCCGACGGATTACGCGCGCGCCTCTCAACCCGTCGGTCTCGGCAACAGGGTCGTCGCGGGCAACGACTGGGCTCGAGTTAGCGACGAGACAATAATATGACCAGTCAACGAGTGATCTACCGATGAATAACCGGTACGTCTACGGCGTCGTTGAGTCGGATACCGTCGAATTCGAAACTGACGCGGTCGCCGGTGCTGACCGCGTCTACACGATCTCACACCGGCGACTCGGTGCCGTCGTCTCGGATACCGACACGACCGATCCCGAGGAGACGGACGAGGACGCACAGATCCACGACGACGTCCTCCGGGAGATCATGGCGTACGACGGCGGAACGACCGTCGTGCCCATGCAGTTCGGGATGGCATTCGAGAGCGATCGAGCGCTGAAGAACGTCCTTCGCGGGGCGCGACCGGCCTTCCGACGCGCGATGAACGACATCGAAGGCAAGATCGAACTCGGTCTCAAACTCGTCCGCGAGGAAGACGCCGACGTCGATCGCGAGGAGATCGAGGCGGCGGTCGCCGACCACCTCGAGCCCATCGCCGCACAGTCCGTCGAGAACGACCTGTTCAGCGACCGACTCGTGCTGAACCGATCGTATCTCGTCGACGAGGACGAACGCGAGGCGTTCGACGACGCGGTCGCCGACTTCGAGGACGACCACGACGAGCTCATGGTCCAGTACACGGGGCCGTTCGCACCGTACAGCTTCGTCGACGTGAAAATCGGAGCCAAACAGTAACCATGTTCATCCTCGACGACCTCCTGTTCCGGCCGCTCGTCGGCATCGTCGACGCGCTCCACACGATCGCGCTCGACGAGATGTACGACGTGGAGGGTCTCGAGGCCGAACTCAAAGAGAACCAGCTCCTGTACGAACTCGGCGAACGCTCCGAAACGGAGTATCAGCGCCGCAAAGAAGAACTCGAGGCGGAGCTCGAGACCGCCCGCGAGGTTCACGAGCAGCTCTCGAGCGGCCGCGTGGAGGTGAAAAAATGAGCGACAGTTCCCCGGACGACGACCGCGACGAATCGCCCGACGACCGATCCGACGAGCACCGGACCGACGACAGTCAGATCGACGAGGACGATCACTGGCTCTCGAGTCTGCTGTCCGCTCTCGAAGCGCTCGACGACGGCCCGACGTCTCGTTCGGGCCGCCGGCGCGGCGATCGAACGATCTTCGATTACGACATCTCGATCCGATCGGGCGACGATCTCGCAGACGAGTTGTCGCTCGATCGGGATCGGCTCGGCGACGAGGGGTCGCGAGGGCGGAACAGCGATCGATCGCGGACGCGCCGTATCCGATCGTCGGGTCCCTCGAGCGACCACCACGTGGCGATCCGGACGCACGAGGACGAACTGCTCGTCACGGCGGACATCGCCGGAGCCAATCCGGACGACGTGACGGTGGGTTTCGACGACTCGACGCTGGTCATCGCCGTCGAGGGATCCGAACTCGATCGCGTCGATATCCCCTGGCCTGAGACGGAGTCCCGGGCGACGATCAAGAACGGAGTGCTTACGGTCCAAATCAGACCGGAGACGGCGACGGGTGGGGATAGCGAAGCGATGGAGGGTGACGAATGAGCGACGACGAATCGGCGGACGCGTTCGAAGTGCTTCTCGAGGATGCGACCGAGAGCCTCCAGCGTCTCGACGAGACCCTCGCCGATGCCGACGCGATCGACGAACTCGACGACGACGCCATCGACTCGATAATCGGTGATCTCGACGCTCTCGCACGAGTCGCAACGGAGGTCGGCGAACTGCTCGAGGAGATGGACCTCAGCGAACTGCCGGAGGCGGTCAAGGAGGAGGAACTCCTGGATGCGATCGATGTCGACGAACTCCCCGCCATTCTGGCGGACGACGATAGGGACGCGACCGAACTCGTGGATTTCAGGGAGTTGTTCGACGCGATCGACCTGCTCGAAACCTGGAACGCCGCGGACCTGACTGGCCTCTGGGAGGAAAAACGCGAACTGGACGAGGCCCTCGATGAGTTGGAAGACAGTTCCGATGCCGGCACGGTCGAAAAAGCGGTCTCGGAGATCGTGGCCAGCGACGAGCGCCTGTTCGGTGAGGAGGGGGAACTCCTCGAGACGGACATGGACTCAACGGAGGCCGCGACGGCGGCACTCGGCGACATCAACATCCAGGAGGATCCCGAAGCCTACCAGGCGGCCATCCAGCAGCAGGCGATGGAAGGCATCGACGCCTTCCGGTCGGCGCTGCTCGAAACGCACGAAACGTTCGAGAAGCTCTACGAGTTCAACCGCGAGAAGATGCGCCGGCAGGACACGAGTACGAACTCGCGAAATCCGACGGCAGCGTCGACGATTTCGACCGATCGGCTCGACCTCGGCAGCGGCACCCGGTATTCGACGGTGCCACAGGAGGTCAAACTCTCGACCGCACCGACGCGGAAACGGATCTACGGCCGTCGGTTCGAACTCGAGCGGGAACGACAGCGGAGACAAGAACGACAGCGGAGGAACGACAATGAATGACCGACCACTCCGACGATCGACCGGCTGCGAGGTGAGTTCGACGACTGACTGCGGTCCAACCCTGCGCACCGCTGGGGGTGATCGCAATGGTCGATGAGTTCCAGCCCAGCCGCCAGAAGGCCGACCTGGCCGAAGTCGTCGAGATGCTCCTGGACAAGGGAATCGTCATCAACGCCGATATCGCCGTCTCGATCGGCGATACCCAGCTGCTCGGCGTGCAGGTCCGGGCCGCGATCGCCTCCTTCGAGACCGCGGCGAAGTACGGCCTCGAGTTCCCCGAGGGGACGGACATGCGCCGCGTCGCCGAAGCGGTCGGCGACCCCGAACTCGCGGAGATGGACCGACCGAATCCGGTGATCGATCCGACTCGAGGCGTCAACGTCACCGCCGACGAAGACGGCGACGCAACTGCCGATAGCGCCGAGCGCGACGCGGAAACCGACGAAGCGAGCGAGCGCGACGCCGCCGGCAGCGACGACGAGCTAGTGAGCGAACGCCTCGGAGCCAGACCGAACCCCGACAGACCGACCAGCGGCGGATTCGACCTGCTCAGTGACGAGTCGGAATCCGACGCGGACTCGGAGTCTGACACGGACTCGAGCGAGAACGAAGCGGAGTCGGCTGACGAGGAGTCAGCGGAGAACGAGGCCGCCCCGGAAGCGGAGGGCGACGGATCATGACTTCGATCGACGTCGGCGACGGCGAGGACGCGCGACAGGGGCTCGTTACCCTTGTCATAACCGTTGTTGAAATCCTAATCGACGCCCTCGAGCGCGAAGCGGTTCGTCGCATGGAGTCGGGGAACCTCTCGGACGAGGAGGTCGAACGCCTCGGGAGCCAGCTCGCAACGATCGAGGCCGAGATCGAACAGCTCAAAGCGGACGAGGAGATCGAGGACGGCGTCGACGATCTCCGGGGCAATCTGGACGGGCTGGTCAACGACGCGATCGAACAACTTCACGGCGAGCCGACCGCCACGCAGAAACCTGGGTATTCCGTGTTCGGCGGTGAGGGCGAATGAGCTCCGACGGCACGAACGACGGTGACGATGGCGCCGAGGGACTCGAGGCGCTCGACGAGCAGCCGGCCGGCGAGCACGCCGAGACACCGGCTCTCGACGAGGGACGCTACCTGTACTGTCTCGTGCGGGCCGACGAGGACGCCGCCCTCGAGACGACCGGCGTCGACGACGAACCGGTCTCGATCGTCGTCGAAAACGGAATCGGAGCCGTCGTCCACGCGTGCGACAGTATCTACGACTCGGCGGATCTCGCACAGATCCGCCGCTGGCTCGTCCGCCACCAGACGGTCGTCGACGAGGCGGGACAGGCCTTCGGAACGCCGATCCCGTTCCAGTTCGACACGATTCTGCGCGGCGACGACGCCGCCGTCCGAGAGTGGCTCCGGGAGGAGTCCGAGACGCTCGAGCGCGCCCTCTCCGGGCTGGCGGACCACTGGGAGTACCGCGTCGAAGTGGTCGAAGTCGATCCGATCAGCGACGAGGCGCTGATCGAGCGCGACGAACGGCTGCGCGAACTGGACGAGCAGATCGACGGCTCCGAGGAGGGAACGGCGTTCCTGCTCGAGAAAAAGTTCGACCAGCGACTGACGGAGATTCGAGCCGCGCGACGGGAATCGTTGACCGCTGACCTCGAGGAGCGACTGGCCGCAAAAGCGCGGGAGGTCCACGCGCTCGAGCGCTCGCCGAGCGCGCAACTCTCGAACGACATAACCGACAGCGAGTCGGAAACGGGCGGAGACTCGAGCGGCGGATCGGACGAGTCCGGCGACGGCGAAACCCTCTGTCGGCTCACGGTGCTGGCCCACGAGGACGACGAGGGAGCCATCGGCTCGATACTCGACGACGTGGCGGCGAACGACGGAGTCGAGGTCAGGTTCACGGGACCGTGGCCGCCGTACACGTTCGCACCGGAACTCGGCGGTGGCGGGACCGCCGCGGACGAGCGAGCGAATCCACAGCCATGAGACCGCAAAAGAACGACGATGCGCTCGTCGACGTGCTCGACGTGTTGCTCAGAGACGGTGCGATCCTCCGCGCGGACGTGATCGTCTCCGTCGCGGATATTCCGCTGGTCGGGATCAAGCTCACGGCGGCCATCGCCGGTATGGAGACGATGACGGAGTACGGCCTCTTCGAGGAGTGGGACGCCAGCCGCCGGAATGCAGCCGTGAGCCGACGCCAGTACGATCGGCCGGAACTCGACGAGAACCGCACTACGTTCGACGAACTCGGTGTCGGTCGCTCCCACGAGGACGCCGAGGGCGGAGATGGAACGTCGAGTTGACTACGGGCACGAGACCGTCGACTCGAGACTGCTGACAGGAGAAGGACGATCGAACGAAGCGACGACGTGACGATTGCGATCGACGGAGAGAGAAACGCCGCTACCGCACGCTTGACATCCTCCCCGCCGTGAACGGCGAGGCTTTGCGCCTGCTCTGCACGTAACCGGCCGACCCAGTTTGGTTCGTTCGTTCCCGTTCCCCCGGAGAGTCTCGTTCCCCGAGAGGGCTGACGGTCAGGCGTATTTCGGGCGTTCGGTCGTGTGCTCGACCTCGCCAGTGACTGTCTCCTCATCGCTGTCGTCATCGTAGACGTACTGGCCGGTCGCCCCACACAGGGTGCACTCGTACGTCTCGGAGATCTCGTTGATCATTTCGCCGTCCTCGAAGTAGACGCGACTCTGCGTGATCTGCAGGAACTGGGCGGTCTCGCAGTTAGTGCAGGTTATCATACTCGTTCGATAGCCAGCACCAGATGTAGTTATCCGGCTTGTAACCGATCGGCAAAGACGACTATGGGGGTCTTACCCGCCGACCGCCATCGAACGGGGATCCGGACGACTCGCCCCGTCGCTCGCGGCCGACCGACCGAGAGTAACTGTTTCATACCCCGGGACGGAGGCGGGATCGACCCGATGGCTCGGCGACGAGTATTCCGACGAAAAGCCGCTTTTACAGCCGTAACAAGACGGTTATCATCCCACTTATCCGGGTGAAATCGAACGGCAACGACCGGTTCCGAAAGACGATTCGACGCCGGGGGAAGCGCGATCGGTTTGTTCCGGCGGCCGCACCGATCGATGCGCTGGCGGAGCGACGATCATCGGTCGACGGAAACTCGATCACCGGTTCGAGCCGCCTCGTAAGCCGCCTCGGTCAGCGCCGTCACCCGGTGCGCGTCCCGAACCGTCGCCGGCGGCTCGGTTCCGCTTCTGACGCTCTCGAGAAACGCGTCGGCCCGGGTCCGTTCGTCGCGGGGATCGATATAGGGAACGTACTCCCCGGCGTCGGAATCGATTTCGACGACCTCCCGGGGCCCCCACTGCGTTCCCTCGAGGTAGACCGCACCCTCCTCGTCCCAGAGGTGGACGTGCTCGCGGACCGACGGCGCGTCGCCGTGAAACGAAAACGTGCCAGTCGCACCGTTTTCGAACCGAACGTCGAGGTGAGCGCGGCGGTCGACCCGCTGCTCGTCGTCGTGGAACGCCATGCTCGCGGCGACGGACGCCGGCTCGAGGCCGGTCGTCCAGAGAACACCGTCGAGGACGTGGCTACCCGTATCGTAGAGAAAACCGCCGCCGGACAGATCGGGATCGAGCCGCCAGGTCTCCCGCGAGTCGTCGATCCACCCCTGCGTGATGGAGGCGGTCAGCCACTCCGGCTCGCGCTCGTCGAACCGGGCGCGTGCCGTTCGAAACGCCGTCTGGAGGTGGCGCTGGTAGCCGACCATCACGGTCCGATCGCTTCGCTCGACTCGATCCGCGAGGTCGCGGGCCCGCTCGAGATCGGTCGTCAGCGGTTTGTCGCAGTAGACGTGGCAGCCCCGCTCGAGGGCGGCGACGACTTGCTCGTAGTGGAGAGTGTGCGGCGTCCCGACGAGCACTGCGTCGAGAGACGCCTCCGCGAGCATCGTCTCGTACTCGGCGTACTGCCGATCTGTGGACACGCCGAACCCGCGGCCAACTTCGTCGCGGAGCGCCGCATCGAGATCGCAGACCGCGCGGACGGTCGCGTCAGGGTGACGGTGGAACTGCCCACCGACGGTGGTCCCGATGTAGCCCAGTCCGACGATACCGATCCGAATCGGCTCCGATTCGTCGTCGTCACTCATACGATCCCGAACGGGCTGCAGTCCCATCCTTCTGGAGGCGTCGCAGGCAAGCAGCTCCTGCCCGTCGACCGGTTGCGTCCGATCTCGAGACGGGCGAGGGTTCGACCGATCGTCTACTCGAGTTCGTCCGTTCGTCCACGCGAGTCCGTTCCGCTTGGTTCGTCAGCGCGAGGGAGTACAACGGACGGGGTGTACCGAGTGCCGACCGGTAGCAGGGTGCTACGATCGGAGTAGACGGTACCTGCGTTCGGTTTGGAGTCGCTACCGGTGGCCAAGCGGCTGCATAACAATGGGTAACACGTGCAACGGTCGACCTGCGGGGTTGTAACTCCCCGCCGGGTACGCGCTCGGCTCATCTGTGCGCTGACCAGCCATTGCGTGCGTTCGTGCCCGAATCGCTCGGACGTGGACTCGCCCCCGCTTCGAGTACGCTCATGTCTCTCACGCCCAGGGCGGTTCCCGCCCGCCCGGGTTTCACGATACGTCCCCCGTACAGCCGCGGCTCGCAGAGTCGAAACCCAGTAGTGAAAACCGAGCGGAACGACGTTCGTAGTTCGCGCTCAGAACTCCGTGATGACCGGAATGCCGACCGTTTCGTAGTCGTCCATCGAGGCGAGCGTCTCGGGAGCCTCCTCGAGCGACAGCGTCTTGCCGATGATCTTGTCGGGCTCGAGGGTGCCCTGTGCGATCAGGTTGAACAGTTCCTCGTAGCGGACCAGCGGCATCCCGAAGGAGCCGTGGAAGTCGATCTCCTGCATCGTCATGACGTCGACGGGAAGTTCGAT
This sequence comes from Natrinema sp. DC36, assembly GCF_020405225.1. Taxonomy (NCBI): domain Archaea; kingdom Methanobacteriati; phylum Methanobacteriota; class Halobacteria; order Halobacteriales; family Natrialbaceae; genus Natrinema; species Natrinema sp. DC36. The sequence continues at coordinate 1,279,260 of NZ_CP084472.1, read as the reverse complement.
CTGGCCCTCCTCCTCGCCGGTCGTCAGTCCGACCTGCACGTGGCTGCCCCGCGTGCCGAGGCTGTTGACCGAGTTCTTGCAGGTATCGGCGACGCCCAGTGCGTCGATCGAGACGTCGGCACCGCCGTCGGTGATGGCCTGGACCGCCTGGGCCGAACTGTCGACCTCCGTCACGTTGACCGTCTCCCGGGCACCGAGTTCCTCGGCGCGCTCGAGTTTGTCGTCGACGAGGTCGATCGCGATCGGGTGGGCACCCAGCGCGTCCGCGATGTGGATCGCCGAGAGGCCGACGCCGCCGCAGCCGTGGATGGCGACCCAGTCGCCGGGTCGAAGGTCGGCCCGGTCGGCCAGCGCGTGGTAGGCCGTCATGAACCGGCAGCCGAGACCCGCCATCTCCGTGAAGCCGACGTCATCGGGGAGTTTCACGCAGTTGAAGTCGGCTTCCCGAACGGGAAACGCCTCCGCGAACGCGCCCTGGGAGTACTCCGACAGGCCGAGCGGAAGCACCGTCTCACAGTTGTTCGCCCGCCCTTCGCGACAGTGCGGACAGGTGCCGTCGCCGAGGTGGAACGGCACCGCGACGCGGTCGCCTTCCTCGAGGGTCTCGACGTCGCTCCCGACCGCCGAAACGACGCCAGCGGGCTCGTGGCCGAGGATCTGCCCTTCCGGGACGCCCGCGCCGATCCAGCTCCAGTCGCCCTGCCAGGCGTGCCAGTCGCTCCGACAGATCCCACACGCCTCGGTCTCGACGATTACCTGATCGGCTCCCGGCTCCGGATAGTCAACGTCTTTGACTGCCAGCGGTTCCCCATGTTCTTCGAGTACGGCTGCTCGCATGTTCCAACGGTAGTGGCAGCGAGTATAAAAGTGTAGGCGGTACGCTGTCGAGTTGTCAGAAACTATTTTTGAGTTGTTGGTCGTTGCTCGAATGGATTGGGTCGGAACTCCGGCCGAATTCCCTCGATACCGATCGGTGTCGAACAGATCTCGACAACGGAATACGGATGTACAGTGAAGTTGAAACGATATCGAGACGAGTGCGGAACGCTCCTTTGAATCGGATGAACCGCTTCGAGGAGCCGATCACTATCGCACCCGCCATCTAACGGCCCAGACCAATTCCCTTGTTCTAAAGGACTGTAATATTAAATATGAATAATATAATATACATATTCGGCTGATACAGCGACAATCGTGGAAGTTCGCTCGGTAGTGGAGGGAAGGAGTCGAAATAAGCCGATTTGGGGCGAGAATCGATGGCCCTCAGCGATAGCTCCGGCAGCGCGAGACAGCGATTTACTGGAGACGTCTCCCCGAGATAGTATCCCTTTGAGCGGCCTGAAATGGCGGTTGTCCGTATATTTCGCCGTGACATATACGGCCAAAGACCCCCGACTCTGATTTTGTACTAGAATTATTATGTTTTATGGGAAGTGACGATATACTAGTATTTAGGCAGATCAGGTCTCCTAACGGGCGGCCGGTCACCGAGGTCAGCCGTTCTACATTACGATCCTACGGTTGTAATTAGAATGTCGACGGCACCGGGTAGCGATCGACGATTCGACTGGAAACCGCGTTTTCAACCGGTTGCGAGCCGGCTAGTGGTCGCCTTTCGTCCGACTACGTTCTCGTTTCGACGAACTCACCGATCGTTATGTAATACCGAATGAAAATCGAGAAGAAGGGAGAGCTTCGACCGAAAACTTTCCCCCACGCGTACGACTGGTTTTCGTACCGTTTTCGGGCGGTATCGTCGTCAGTCAGGGGATCAACATGCCCGGTCGTTTATTTGCGTCTGTTGGAGTGATATACCGGTACCGACGCTGAAAAGATCGTATAGGAAATCGTTCATTCATAACGAACTGCCGTCTCGCTCGCGAGCGACGGTACAAACGACTCACATATCCGAAGCAGCAGTGATCGACGCCGTCCAGCATCGCTTTATCCGAATGCGTAGTCGTCATACTGCATCTTCCGTTCGTGAATGCTGAACACACAAATATTTATACTAAACACTATCTAGCCATTGCATGGGCAAACGAGCGAACAATCCCGTCAAATCGGTTGTCACGACGTTCAACATTCTCCAGACGTTACGCCGACTCGACGGTGCCGGGGTCACCGAACTGTCGAACGAGCTCGAGCTGCCGAAAAGCAGTGTCTACAACTATCTCAGCACGCTCGAGCAGGAGGAGTACGTCGTCAAAGAGGACGGGACCTACTACCTCGGCCTCCGGTTTCTCGATCTCGGCCGGTACGCGCGCCAGCGTGACGACCTTTACGAGACGGCCCGTCCTGAGATGGAAGCGATCGCGGATGAGACCGGAGAGCTCGTCAACCTGCTGGTCGAAGAGCACGGACAGGGCGTCTACGTCTGTCGGGTGCGCGGCGATCAGGCCGTCAACGTCGCGGCGAGTACCGGCCACCGCGTGCCGCTTCACAACACGGGACTGGGGAAGGCGATCTTCGCGCATCTCCCGGCGGAGCGCGTCGACGAAATCCTCGACGAACACGGGATGTCGGCCGATACCGCGCACTCGATCACCGACCGCGACGAGCTCAAGGCCGAACTCGAGACGATCCGGGACCGTGGTGTGGCGTTCGATCGAGAGGAGCGAATCGACGGACTCTGTTGTGTCGCCGTCCCGATTCTGGACCGCGACGACCGCCCGATCGGCGCTCTCAGCGTCGCCGGACCGAAGAGCCGCATGAAAGGCGACCGGTTCGAGACCGAACTCCCCGAACTCCTCGAGAGCGCCGCGAACGTGGTCGAGCTGAACCTGACGTACTCCTGACCGTTTCATCACGAGTCTCGCTAGCTGGCCCCACGAATAAATGTTTATCAATACCGAACGACCGTCTCACGCCTGACGCCACGCGACGACGCCGTCCGCCGTCGTCCGCTCGAGGGTCCCGCGGTCGACGTGGGCCGCAAAGTGACCGGAGAGCGGATACGCGAGGTCGATGTCGAGTCCGTAGCTGCCCCGACGCTCGACGACGGCGTCGATCGCCTCGCGCAGGGTGATCGGTTCGCGCTCGTCGACGAGGGTCGGTATCAGCGCGTCTAGCTCCGACGCGAAAGCCAGCGATTCATCGAGGAAGTCCTCGACGTCGGTACCCTCGAAGACCTCGTAGTGAGTCAGCGACAGCACGTCCGGATCGAGGGTTCGGAGCAGGTCGATCGTGTTCTCGTAGGCGGGAGAGCGGTAGTACGGCGGCGGCTGAATGTAGCCGCCAGTGACGGTGAACACGCCCCGGCCGAAGACCGCGTCGCCACCGATTACGAGGTCGGTAACGGGATCGTAGAGCGCGAGGTGACCGCGCGTGTGCCCGGGAGTATGTAGGACCCGCAGTTCCCGATCCGCGAGCGCGAGCGACTCTCCGCCCCGGAGACGGAGGTCGATCCGTTCGCCGGGTCCCATCATCCCCTCGAGCCACTCGGTGGTGTCATCGTTGTACGTGATACCGTGGTCGTCGGCGAACATCCCATAGCGTTCGCGCATGATCCGGTCGGTGCTCTCGATCAGGTTCACGTCGGCGTCGTGAGCCGCCAGCGTAACCGACGGTGCGTGCTCGCGGAGTTCGTGGGTACCGCCGTGGTGATCGGCATCCGCGTGGGTGATCACCGCCAGGGACACGTCCGCGAGTGACCAGTCCATCTCCTCGAGGAACGGCCGATAGATCGTCGTCGGCGCGTCGACGACGCCGGGATCGACGACGATCGGTCCGTTGGCGCCCTCGAGGACGTGGTAACCGTGTAGCTTGTCGTCGATGACGGTCTCGATCCGGTGGATTCCGGGGGATAACGTCTGTGTCGCTGTCTCTCGCATAGGGTCGAGTCGAACGTCGGCGCGGCGGCTACAAAAACGTTGGTCCGATCAGAACGCGCTATCCGCGAAGCCGCCGTCGACCGTGACGATCTCGCCGGTGACGAACGAGGAGGCGTCGCTGCCGAGGTAGATCGCCGCGCCGACGATCTCCTCGCGCTCGGCGACTCGGCCGAGCGGGGTGCGTTCGTCGATGCGCGCTCGCTTCTCCGTTCCTTCGGCGTACGTCTCGGCGTTCTGCGGAGTGATGACGAATCCGGGCGCGATCGCGTTGACCCGAATGTCGGGAGCGAGTTCCTTCGCGGACGCACGCGTGAACGCTTCGACGCCGCCTTTGGCCGCGGTGTAGGCGGGCAGGTTTGCCATCGAGAGTCGAGCCGACAGCGAGGAGATGTTGACGATCGACCCGCCCTCAGCCATCGCCGGGGCGAACGACTGAGTGACGCGACGGACGCCGTCGAGCGCGACATCGGTGACGAAATCCCACTCCTCGTCGGAGATGTCCTGCACCGTCGCCCGCGAGATCGCTCCCTGCGATGCGACGACGATATCGATACTGCCGAACTCGTCGACGGCCGTCTCGCGGACGCGCTCGAGCGACTCGGAGTCGGTCACGTCGCACGTAACCCTCGCCGTCTCGACGCCGCGGTCCTCGATCGCCGCCGCGGTCTCCGCGACCTTCGACTCGTCCCGGCTCGTCGCAATGACGTCGGCACCCTCCTCGGCGAAACCGAGGGCGATCGCCTGTCCGATACCGCTGGTCCCGCCGACGACGATTGCACGCTTGCCGTCGACGGTCACTGGACTATGTTCGTAGTCGACCATACGCCTAGCGTACCTGTCCGTCCCTATTACGTTTACCGTCCCGGGGCGCTCCGGATCGGGAACCCCACAGAATTATAACTGCCCGCGAACGACCCGAAGGCATGCGCGGATTAGCAAAGACCAGTCGGAGTCAGGGAGCCATGGAACTCGTCGACCGCGATCGGCCAGAGCCGGAGCCCGACGAGGCGTTGATCGAAGTCGATTACGCGGGCCTCTGCGGGAGCGACGCCGGGATCTACGAGTTCGAATCGGCGTTCGAACGGATGGAGCTGCCGACCGTCATCGGCCACGAGTACTCGGGTCGCGTCGTCGAGGTCGGCGACGCCGTGACGAAGTTCGCGGTCGGCGACCGGGTCGTCGAGCGGCCGATTCGCGGCTGTGGCGACTGCTATCAGTGCGAGATCGGCGAATCGAACGTCTGCCAGGATGCGGTCATCACGGGCGTGGACCACGACGGCGCCTACGAGCCCTATGTCGCCGTCCCCGAAGATGCGCTCCACCCCGTTCCCGACAGCGTCGAACAGCAACACGCGGCGATGGTCGAACCGACCAGCATCGGCGCGCGAGCGGTCATCCAGAACTCCCGAGTGCGCGCCGGCACGCGAGTCCTCGTCGAAGGGCCCGGCCCGATCGGGCTCCTCACCGCGCAGGTCGCCCGCGCACAGGGCGGCGAGGTCGTCGTCAGCGGCGTCGGCCAGGACGTCGACTACCGCCTCCCGCTCGCCGAGGAACTCGGCTTCGAGACGATCAACGTTGCCGACGACGATCTCGACGCCGTCCGCGACGAACTGACCGACGGCATCGGCTACGACGTCGTCTTCGACACGACGGGCCACCCGTCGGGACTGCCGTCGGCCGTCGACGAGGTCCGGAAGGGCGGCCAGATCGTCCTCGTCGGCCAGACCGGCGAGACGACGATGCCCTACTCGCCGCTCGTCCGCGCGGAGATCGACCTGCAGTGTTCCTACGCATCGAAGTACGAGGACTTCGAGAACGCGCTGCGCCTGATCGACACGGGCGACGTCGACGCCGAGACGTTCCTCGACGACCGCTTCAGCCTCCTCGAGGCCGACGAGGCGTTCGAGACCTTCCTCGAGAGTGGGACCTGCAAGCCGGTTTTCGACGTTTCCGTCCTCCGGAACTGAACTCGCGAACGCCGCAGGCAATCGTTCTCGTTCCGTGCTACCGTCTAGCGGAAGTTTTAGTAGCACCTACAGTTATTCACGACTGTCGATGGACTACAGACAGCTGTCCGACCCGAACGCAGAGTATACGATGCGCGACCTCTCGGCGGAGACGATGGGCGTCTCCGCCGACCGCGGGCCGCGCGATGTCGAAATCACGGACGTCCAGACGACCATCGTCGACGGCAACTACCCGTGGACGCTGGTCCGCGTCTACACCGACGCCGGCCTCGTCGGTAACGGTGAATCCTACTGGGGCGCCGGCGAACAGGAGATCATCGAGCGGATGGCCCCCTTCATCGAGGGGGAGAACCCGCTGGACATCGATCGCCTCTACGAGCACCTCGTCCAGAAACTCTCCGGCGAGGGGTCGATCTCGGGGAAGGCGATCTCCGCGATCTCCGGCATCGAACTCGCCTTACACGACGTCGCCGGCAAGATCCTCGAGGTGCCGGCCTACCAGCTACTGGGCGGTAAGTACCGCGACGAGATGCGGATCTACTGCGACTGCCACACCGAGGAGGAGGCCGACCCCGACGCCTGTGCGGACGAAGCCGAACGCGTCGTCGAAGACCTGGGCTACGACGCGCTGAAGTTCGATCTCGACGTGCCCAGCGGTCACGAGAAGGACCGTGCCAACCGCCACCTCCGGAATCCGGAGATCGAGCACAAGGCCGAGATCGTCGAGAAAGTCACCGAGCGCGTCGGCGACCGCGCCGACGTGGCCTTCGACTGCCACTGGTCGTTCAGCGCCGGCAGCGCGCATCGACTCGCAAAGCGACTCGAGGAGTACGATGTCTGGTGGCTCGAGGACCCGATCCCGCCGGAGAACCACGACGTCCAGGAGGAGGTCACCAAGCGGACCTCGACGCCGATCACCGTCGGCGAGAACGTCTACCGGAATCACGGCAACCGACGACTGCTCGAGAACCAGGCGGTCGACATCGTCGCGCCGGACGTACCGCGCGTCGGTGGGATGCGCCAGACGCGAAAGATCGCCGATCTGGCGGATTTGTACTACGTCCCGGTCGCGATGCACAACGTCTCCTCGCCGATCGGGACGATGGCCAGCGTCCACGTCGGGGCGGCGATTCCGAACTCGCTGGCCGTGGAGTACCACTCCTACGAACTCGGCTGGTGGTCGGACTTAGTCGAGGAAGACATCATCCACGAAGGGTACGCCGACGTGCCGGAGAAACCGGGGCTCGGCGTGACGCTGGACCTCGATGCGGTCGAAGAGCATCTGGCCGAGGGCGAGGAGCTGTTCGACGAAGCGTAGGCTTCGTCAAGCTCGCTGAGCGTTGCTCAGCGTTGTTCGACGAAGCGTGAGCGAAGTCAGGCTCACGGAGCTTTGCTTCGGGTCGTTCGATGAAGCATCGCCCGTCCGACTGGGACGGTCGATCGTGTCGACGAATCGGTAGTCGACCGACGAAACGAACGAGAGTCACCTCCCATCGCATTTCTCTCCCCTTTCCCGAAGCACGCGTTCGTGACGCATGCCACCGAGCGGGCCGTTCCTTCCCGAACGCGGCCAGTACGCCTACAGCGCTAAACCTTGGCGATGACGTCTCGATCGCACCTCGCACCGGTATCTTTATAAACATGTGGAATTATTTGCCAATCCGTATGGTTGACAATGACAAACCGGACAAGGGTATCGGTAGACGAACGTATCTCGGTGGCATCGCGGCGGGTGCTGCACTCGGAATCGCGGGCTGTGTCGGCGGCAGCGGCAGCGAATCGGGTGAACTCGAGGTCCTGCACGGCTGGACCGGCGGCGACGGCGCCGCCGCGGTCGACGCGCTGACCAGTGCGTTCAAGGAGGCTAATCCCGACATGGAGCCGGAGCCGAGATTCCAGGCCGTCGGCGGTGACGGGAACGTCGAGTTGAATGCGACCCTGCTCCGGCGGTTGTCCAACTCGAATCCGATGAGCTCCTTCGCGAACTGGCCGGGAAAGAACCTGAATCGGTACGACGGCGCGCTGATGGACCTCGAGGAAGACGTCTGGGACGCCGAGGGGTACAAAGAGAGCATGCAGGACCGGGTCATCGACATATGCAAATACAACGACAAGATGCCGGCGGTCCCGATCGGGTCACACCGAATGAACAACCTGTTCTACAACACGGCGGCGTTCGACGAGGCGGACGTCGACGCCGAGAGCCTCGGGAGCGTTCCCGATCTGATGGACGCACTCGAGACGATCGACCAGAACACCGACTACACGCCCTTTTCACACGGGATGCGAGCCCCGTTCCTCGGACTCCAGACGTGGGCGCAGATCCTCACGAGCCAGAGCGGCGTCGAGGCGTACATGGACTTCATCGAGGGGAACGGCGACAGGGGCGCGATTATCGATGCGCTCGAGACGTTACGGGAGATTCAGGAGAACTACATTCCCGACGACGCCTCTTCGATCGGCTACACGGAGGCCGGACAGAAATTGATCGCGGACGAGGCCGCCTGTATCCACGGCGGCAACTGGCTCTACGGGCTGTTTCGGAACGACGACGATTTTAACTTCGGCGAGGAGTGGGACTGGGTCCCCTTCCCGGGGACCGAAGGGCTGTACTTCTACCACGTCGACGCGTTCGTCGCGCCGTCGAACAACCCGAGCCGGGAGGAGACGATCACGTGGCAGAAGTTCGTGGGGACGAAGGAGGCACAGATCGAGTTCAATAACCTCAAGGGATCGGTGCCGCTTCGGACCGACATCGATCCGAACGAACTATCGGACTTCCTGGCGATGACCTACGAGGACCTCACCAACTCCGAGGCGTATCCGCCGACGATCGCTCACGGCCTCGCCCTCGAACCCGAGTCCATGAACGCCTGCAAGAGCGCGATCGGGAACAACTTCTCGGACCCGTACGACGCGGAAGCGACGGCGGACGGCCTGCTCGACGCGGTCCCTCAGTGACGTCGCGCTGTCGTTCGACGTGACATCCGACCCACGTCGTAACATAACTCAATTTTTATTACGGTGGCGAGTATTGGCTAGTTCGATGGCAACAGGAGACACGACCGAATCGAAATCAGTACCGACAGAGGAGGTGGTCGGTTGGGAGACGAAGCTCAGGTACTTCCTGAACAGCGACTTCGTCCGGTCGTCACCGTTCTGGGGGATTCCGTTTATTCTGATGGGGATCGCCGTCTACGGTGGCATCGGGTACAACGTCGTGATTTCGCTCACCGACTACGCCGGCCTCGGCCGGCCGACGTTTTCGAACCTCGACTTCGAAATGTACGCGACCGCCCTCTCGAACGACGCGTTTCGGGAGGCGGCGATAAACAACCTCGTCTTGCTCGTCGCCTTTACGACGGTTTCGCTCGCCCTGGGGCTCTTTCTCGCGATCCTTCTGGATCACGGGATCCGGTACAAGGACAAGATCCAGACGATCTATCTCATGCCGATGGCGCTCTCGTTCGTCGTGACGGCCCAGCTCTGGTTGTGGATGTACAACCAGGAGAACGGGGTGTTGACGGTCATCGTGACGACGCTTGGATTCGAGCCGATCAACTGGCTCGGAAATCCCGAAATCGCGCTCGCGTCGGTCATCTTCGCGCTGGTCTGGCAGTTCAGCGGGTACGCGATGGTCGTCTACCTTGCGGGACTCCAGTCGATCCCGTCCGACCAGTTCGAGGCGGCGAAGGTCGACGGGGCGAGTACCGTCCGCACCTACCTGCGGATCATCATCCCGCAGCTGAAGGAGTCGTCGGTCAGCGCGGCCGTCGTCCTGATGGTGTTCGCGCTCAAGGCGTTTACCTTCCTCTACGCGCTCGTCGGGCAGTACCGCCCGCCCAACGGCACTGACATCCTGGCCACGCTGATGGTCCGGCAAGCGTTCAAGTTCGGGAAGTGGGCCTACGCGGCCGCGATCGCGACGATGTTACTGCTACTCGCGCTCAGCGTTATCGCACCGTATCTCATCTACCAGCATCGACAGGGGAGTCTCTGACCATGTCACGATCCACTTCGGATACGAACGTCGACGTCGCATCGCTCGTCGAGGACGTCAACCTCAGACGGGTCGGTCAGTACACGCTGGTCGTCCTCTTTCTGGGGTTCTTCCTCGTCCCCCTCGAGACGGGGATCATGACGGCATTGAAGACCAACGAGGCCGTCGCGCGCTCGCTGCCGTTCGCGCCCCCGGTCGGCGAGGGGTTCACGCTCGAGAACCTCGAGTACGCGTTCAGTCAGCTGACGAACTCGTTCGTCAACTCGCTTCTCATGGCGATTCCGGCGACGATCCTCAACGTGTTGCTGGCGAGTATGGCCGCCTACGGCCTCACGATGGTCAACTGGCGCGGTCAACTGGCGGTACTCTCGCTATTCCTGGTGGGGGTATTCGTCCCGTATCAGGCCGTTCTCGTTCCGCTGGCGCGCTTCTGGAACAATCTCTTCCCGCTCGCGCGAATGCTCGAGCCGATGTTCGCGGCCGCGCCGCTCCTTCAGGGCTATCACTCGCGGCTCGTTCCGCTGATCATCACCCACGTCGCGTACGGGATCCCGATCTGTACGATTCTGTTTCGGTCGTACTACAAGAGTCTCCCCGACTCGCTGGTGGAGGCGGCCAAGATCGACGGGGCGAGCATCACGAAGATCTACCGCCGCATCGTGTTGCCGATCTCGAAGCCGATGTTCGCCGTGGTCTTCATCTACCAGTTCACCCAGATTTACAACGAGTTCCTGTTCTCGTTCACCCTCATTACAGGATCGAATCACCCCGCGGCACCGGTGACGCTGATCCTGCCGGCGATCGGCGCGTCGACCTCCGGCGTCGATTTCGGGATCCGGATGTCGGCCGCGTTCCTCGCCGCTCTGCCGACGATCATCCTGTACGTCGCGTTCGCCGAACAGTTCGCGGAAGGACTGCGCACGGAGAGTGGATAACCGATGGGACGAATTCAACTCGATCACCTGACGAAACGGTTCGGAGACACGGTCGCCGTCGAGGACGTCACCCTCGACGTCGAGGACAGCGAGTTCCTCGTGCTGGTCGGCCCCTCGGGCTGTGGCAAGTCGACGACGTTGCGCATGATCGCCGGCCTCGAGACGCCCAGCGAGGGTAACCTCTACATCGACGGCGACCACATGAACTATCGCGTCCCGCAGAACCGCGATATCGCGATGGTCTTCCAGGATTACGCCCTCTATCCGCACATGACCGTTCGCGAGAACGTCCGGTTCGGACTGGAGGAGGAAGCGGGGTACACCGCGGACGAGATGGACGAGCGAGTCGAGGAGGTCGCCGCCGACCTCGGCATCGAGGACCTCCTCGATCGCAAGCCGGGCGAACTCTCGGGCGGCCAGCAACAGCGGGTCGCGCTCGGTCGGGCGATCGTCCGCGATCCCGAGGTTTTCCTGATGGACGAGCCGCTCGCGAACCTCGACGCCAAGCTCCGGTCCCAGATGCGGACGGAGCTCCAGAACCTACAGGCCGGCCTCGACGTGACGACGGTCTACGTCACCCACAATCAGACCGAGGCGATGACGATGGGTGACCGGATTGCGGTGCTCGACGGTGGTCTCCTGCAACAGGTCGGCGAACCGCTCGAACTCTACCACGAGCCGGCAAACCAGTTCGTCGCGGGCTTCATCGGCGAACCGATGATGAACTTCCTCCGCGGCCGGCGGTCCGAAGCCGGCTTCGCGGGCGACTTCCTCGAGTATCCGTTCGACGACCGACTGGCCGACGCCGTCGGCGATGTCGACGACCTCGTCATCGGGATCCGTCCCGAGGCGGTCGACGTTCGGCGGGACGACGACGAATCGGCTCCGCTCGGCGACCACGAGTACCGGATGACGGTGACGGTCACGGAGACCCACGGCGATCAGAACGTGGTCCACCTCACGCACGCCGACGCGGCGGACGATCACGACGTTCTACAGGCGGTGACCGACGGGATGCACGTCGTGGAGGCGGGCGAATCGGTCGTGGTGACGCTCGATCCCGAGCGGATCCACGTTTTCGACGGAACCAGCGGCGACGCGCTCTGCAACCGTCGTCTCGAAACCGAACGCGAACTCACCCAGGTGTAACATGGCGGGCTTAGAACTCGACGACGTGACCAAGGTGTACGGGGACGAAAACGCAGGCGTCGTTGCGGTCGAAGACGTCTCGGTCGAGGTTCCCGACGGCGACTTCCTCGTCCTGGTCGGCCCCTCGGGCTGTGGCAAATCGACGACGCTGCGCATGATCGCCGGCCTCGAGACGGTCACGGACGGCGAGGTCAGGCTCGGCGACCGGACGATCAACGAGGTCTCGGCACAGGACCGCGACATCGCGATGGTCTTCCAGTCGTACGCGCTGTACCCCCACAAGACCGTCCGCGAGAACATGGCCTTCGGGCTCGAGGAATCGACCGAGCTCTCCGACGCGGAGATCGACGAGACGGTCGAGGAGACGGCGGCGCTGATGGGAATCGACGAGCTGCTGGATCGCAAGCCGGGCGAGCTCTCGGGCGGCCAGCAACAGCGGGTCGCGCTGGGACGGGCGATCGTCCGCGACCCCGACGTGTTCCTGATGGACGAACCGCTCTCCAACCTCGACGCGAAGCTGCGCGCGGAGATGCGGACGGAGCTCCAGCACCTTCAGGAACAGCTCGGCGTGACGACGGTCTACGTCACGCACGACCAGACCGAGGCGATGACGATGGGCGATCGGATTGCAGTATTGGATCAGGGAGAGCTGCAGCAGGTCGGCACGCCGCTGGAGTGTTACCACGAGCCGAACAATCTCTTCGTCGCCGGCTTCATCGGCGAACCGTCGATGAACTTCTTCGACGGTCGCCTCGACGGAGCGCGGATCGTGACCGACACGTTCGACTATCCGCTCGAGCCGGCGATGAGCGACGACCTCGAGGACGGGAGCGAACTCGTCCTCGGGGTCCGACCGGAAGACGTTCGGATCGACGAGGTGGCCGCGGACGAACGGCGATTCGAGGCCACGGTGGACGTCGTCGAACCGATGGGCAACGAGAATCTCGTGCATCTCCGGTTCGACGACGGGACCGAGTTCACGGCGACGACCGAGGGGATCCCGACCGTCGGCGACGGTGACCGCGTCGACGTCGCATTCCCGACGGAGGCGATCCACCTCTTCGACGCCGAGTCGGGGACGGCGGTGAAGAACCGACAGTTATCCTTCACGGGGCCGACCAACGAAGTACGGCCGTAAGCGTCGGTCGCTGTTTCTAGTGAAGCGATCCTCGAGAGCGCCAATCATCCGGCCTCGATCGCGCGGTGACGGCTGGAAGACGGGCGGTAGCTAACTGAGCGGGAGGATCGACGAGAAAACGAGCGTACTCAGCAGGCCCGTGAGGCCGATGAGGATGGTTGCGACCGTCCACGTCTTCAACGTCTCCGCCTGCGTAAGGCCGCCGATCTCCTTGACGATCCAGAAACCGCTATCGTTGTACCACGAGCAGAAGGACGCGCCAGCGCCGATCGACATGACGAGGTACGCGACGTTGACCTCGAGTCCGCTGGCGAGCGGAGCCATGATACTCGCCGTGGTGACGATCGCGACCGTCGCCGACCCCTGAACGACGCGAACGCCGGCGGCGATCACCCACGCCGTCACGAGCAGGCCGAGGCCGATCCCTTCGAGGCTGCCAGCGATGTACTCGCCGGCACCGGCCGCCTGAAGCATTGCGCCGAACGCACCGCCGGCGGCGGTGATCGCTGCGATGTTACCGCCGCTTTTGAGCGCCTCGGTGAGTTCGTCGGAGAACGCATCGCTCTCGAGATCGCTCATCCGGTAGTACGTGAGCGCCGCTGCCAGCGCTGCCGCCGTGAGGGCGACGGTCGGATCACCGAAGAACCCCGTGATGTCGCCGACCGATGCGTCCGAGCCGAGTATCGTTTGTGCGGTCGTGTCGGCGGTCACGAGGAGGACGGCGAGCAAAATAGGCAACAGCGATTCGAACACGCCCGGCAACTGGCCTGTCGGAATTCGGTTTTGTGACTCGAGTTCCTCGACCGTCGTTCCCATCGCGTCTCGGAGCGGGATCTCCACTCGGCGGTTGATCCAGTAGCCGTAGCCCAGTCCGGAGATGAGCGCCGTCGGCAGTCCGACGAGGACGCCGACCAGAATGGTACTCCCGAGATTGGCGTCGAACTCTTCGACGGCGAGCAACGGTCCGGGTGTCGGCGGGACGAAACCGTGCGTAACGACGCCGGCAGCGCCGACGGCGACGATGTACAGCGCGTAGTTTTGACCGTCTCGCGACCGCGCGGCGCGTGCCAGCGGCGCGAGCAAGTAGAACACGTTGTCGAAGAAGACCGGGATAGACATGATGAAACTGCTACTGAACAGCGAAATTTCGGTGTTCTCGTCCCCGAGTACGGCCGTGAAGGCTCGAACGATCCGATTGGCCGCACCGCTCTCGACCATGGCCTTTCCGATGATCGCAGCCATCAGGATGGGGATACCGATTCCGGCCATGTTCTCGCCGAAGGCCGTTGAGAACTCGCCGGGAACGTCGGCGAAAGCGACCGACGGAGCGACGATGCCGACCGCGAGTCCCGCGATAACGAGCGAGACGAACGCCGGTAGGTCGAGGACGACCAGCAGGAGTACGATCACGACGATGCCCACCACGAGCGATACGAGTGGCGCTTGTCCACCGGATTGTAGTATCCAACCGAACATCGTTTCCCCATATAATATTACCATATATAATAGTCACTTATTATCGAACTGGTACTATGCGATATCGATGTCCACCGCCGTAGCTTCGCAGCGACTCAGTCGATAGGTCGGCTACAAAGCGGTCTCGAGGACTCAGTCCGGAACCGAACCGGCTCGCCGACCGGTCGGATCTCGGTTCGGGCTCCGTCGATCGAGACTCGATGGCCTCGTTCGGTGTCCGAGTTCGTCAGCCAGCCTCGAACGACCATCCGTCACCGGACGCGTTCGGACGAGGGTTGCCGAGAAGGGAGCGAGAGAACGTCGATCCGATCAGACTTCGACGACCGGATTCACGAGTTCGCCGATCTGGTCGATCGCGATGCGGACCTCGTCGTTCGGCTGAAGGGTGAATCCGTCGTCCGGAACGAGGGAGGTGCCGGTGAGCAGGACGCCGAGTTCGGGGACGACGTCGTGGTCCCGCCAGTACTCGACCAACTCGTCGCAGGTACGGGCCATGTTGCCGATCGAGGTCTCGCCGTCGTAGAGGGTCTCGCCGTCTCGAGTGATCTCCATCGACATCGTCAGTTCGTGAGGGTCGCCGACCTCGGCGGCGGAGGCGATACAGGGACCGATCGAGCAGCAGCGCTCGTACATCTTCGCCTGGGGAAGATACAACGGATTCTCGCCCTCGATCTCGCGGCTGCTCATGTCGTTGCCGACCGTGTAGCCGACGATCGAGCCGTCGTAGAGGACGATACCGAGTTCCGGTTCGGGGACGTCCCACGAGGAATCGGCTCGGATGCCGACCGCCTCGCCGGGGCCGACCGTCCGGCTCGGCGTCGCTTTGAAGAAGATCTCCGGCCGCTCGGCCTCGTAGGCGTGGAGGTACATCTCCGGCATCCCGCTCTCGGCTTCGCGGGCCTCCTCGCTGATCTCGTACGTGACCCCCGCTGCCCAGACCTCCTCCGGCACGATCGGTAGCGTCCCGTCAGTGAGCGAATCGCGAGAGACCGTCGGAGCTTCGTCCGTGAGCTCGCTCGCCATCTCGTCGATCCCGATGCCCGCGATGTCCGCCGCCGCAGCGAGTTCACCAAACCTGTCTAGTCTCGGTTTGACGGCTGTCAGATCGTATGCTGTGTCGTCATCGACAGCGATCAGTCTATACTGGTCGCCAGTGGATAGGCGCTGATACCGCATGCGGGCATCAACTACCTAATCCATTATAAATGTCTCGTCCCCGGACGGTTCGGCGGCGGGAAGCGTCGGAACGGCAAGAATTATGAGCGAACGGGACGACCTCCGTCTGTATGCCAGACCAGCGGCTGAACTACGTCAGCGGCGAGTGGCGCGAATCGAATACCGGCGAGACCTTCGAAACGACCGATCCCGCGAACCCCGCGGCGGTCGTCGCGACCTATCCCCAGTCCGACGCGGACGACACCGAGCGAGCAATCGAGGCGGCTCGCGACGCGAGCGACGACTGGGGATCGACGCCCGGCCCCGAGCGCGGCCGGATCCTCACGACGGCCGGATCGCTGCTGGATCAGCGAAAGGACGAGCTGACCGAACTCCTCGTCCGCGAGGAGGGCAAGACCCGGAGCGAGGCCGGCGGCGAAGTACAGCGCGCGATCGACATCTTCCACTACTACGGTGCGAAGGCGAGCGATCTCGGCGGCACGGTCAAGGGCTCCAGCGCACGCGATACGACGCTCTACACGACGAACGAGCCCCTCGGTGTCGCGGGCCTGATCACGCCGTGGAACTACCCAATCGCCATTCCGGCCTGGAAGATCGCACCCGCGCTCGCAGCGGGGAACGCCGTCGTCATCAAGCCCGCATCGCTCGCGCCCGGCGTCGTCCACGAGATGGCCGCGGCGCTTGACGACGCGGGCCTCCCCGACGGCGTGCTCAACGTCGTCACCGGGCCCGGGAGCGAGGTCGGCTCCACGATCGCGAGTCACGAGGATGTCGACGCCATCTCCTTTACCGGCAGCACGGCTGTCGGCAACACCGTCTACGACACCGCGACCGAGGACGGCAAGCGCGTCCAGCTCGAGATGGGCGGCAAGAACCCGACGGTCGTCAGCGACACGGCAGATGTCGAGGAAGCGGCCGAGATCGTCGCCGACGGCGCGTTCGGCGTGACCGGGCAGGCGTGTACGGCCGCTTCTCGCGCCATCGTCCACGAGGACGTCTACGACCAGTTCGTCGACGCCGTGGTCGACCGCGCCGCCGCGATCGACCACGGTCACGGGCTCGACGATCCCGGTATGGGCCCCCACGTTAGCGAGTCGGAGCTCGAGAGCACGCTCGAGTACGTCGACATCGCACGGGAAGAGGGTGCAACCCTCGAGTACGGCGGGTCGGCGCTGGACCGTGAGGGCTACTTCGTCGAGCCCGCAGTCTTTTCGGATGTCGACTCCGAGATGCGCATCGCCCAGGAGGAGGTCTTCGGCCCGGTGCTGGCGGTCATCCCCGTCAGCGACTTCGACGAGGCACTGGCCGTCGCTAACGACGTCGACTTCGGGCTCTCCGCGAGCGTCGTCACCGACGATCACACCGAGGCCAACCGCTTCGTGGCGGAGATCGAAGCAGGCGTCGTCAAAGTCAACGAAAAGACCACCGGCCTCGAACTCCACGTTCCCTTCGGCGGCATGAAAGATTCCTCGAGCGAAACCTATCGGGAGCAGGGCGACGCCGGACTGGACTTCTACACCATCAGCAAGACCGTCTACGACAACTACTGACGACTCCCCGATCGACCGACTCGAGTCACCGCGGAAGCGACGCTTTTTCGACGGCCGCGATCGGTCAGAATCGCCGTCGGCGATGCGAAACGAGCCGCGCTCCTCCCGAATCCGATGCGCTGACAGCCCCGCCAGCGCGCCGAACCGGGCCGACTACCGGAAACCAGATAGTACCGCCGCCACCGTTTCCCGAATCGATTGTGTCCCACGATGACGAACAAAGAGACACAATGTCTTACGATGGAAGATGGGCTTACGGATATATGGTTGTAATCTCTAGCGGAGAGAAGACGAAACGCGAATTCGTACGAGACGGCTGTGGGAGTGCCGGGTAAGCGGTTTCAGCCGGTGATGTCACGGGCTGTGGACCAGCTGTGGGCCTAGTCGATCGTTCAGTAATTACGGACGGCTTTTCTTTCTCGGGTTCGTGATAATGGGCGCTACGCTCGAGGCCCAGTACAGTGAGTCAGGGTCCTCCGCTCGTCAAACGGGACGAAAAGCTCCGCTCTGACGGAAACGATCGTTCGGTATCGACGAACGGTTTGTTTGAACGGCACGACGGCGGAATCGATCAGTCGACGCGTTCTCGAGCCGTACCGCAGGCGGTGGGGTCGAAACCCGTCCTCGCCCGCGACGACGCACGATCGTCGCGGCCGGATTCCCGCGGTCGTCACACGTTGGCATCGGTCGTTTTTTATCAGATCGGGATATAGAACCGGTATGCGCGACTGGATCGATAGCTACGAGGAGCGAACGTGGCAGACGACAGAGAACGGGACCGTCAGATACGCCCTGATCGGCCTGGGGTGGTGGACCATCGACGTCGCATTGCCGGCGATCGAATCGTCCGATCTGGGCGAGGTGACGGTGCTCGTCAGCAGTTCGACCGAAAAGGCGACGCGACTCGCCGACGAGAACGACGTCGCGAGCGGGATCAGCTACGACGAGTTCCACGACGGTGCGGCCGCCGACGAGTACGACGCCATCTACGTCGGGACGCCGAACGCCTACCACCTCGAGTACGCCGAGACCGCGGCCGAACTGGACAAGGCGGTCCTCTGTGAGAAGCCGATGGAGGCGACCGTCGAGCGCGCCGAGGCGATGGTGGAGGCCTGCGACGCCGCGGACGCGCCGTTGATGATCGCCTATCGCATGCAGACCGACCCGGCGGTGCAACGGGCCCGCGAGTTGATCGCCGACGGCTTCCTCGGGGAGCCGGTGTCCGTCTACGGTCACAACACCCAGTCGCTGCTCGAGATGATCCCCGACCCCGACCAGTGGCGGCTCGACGCCGACCTGAGCGGGTACGGCACCTCGGTGATGGACCTGGGAATCTATTCGATCAACACGACCCGATTCCTGCTCCGACGCGACCCCGTCAGCGTGCAGGCCGAGATGGTCTCGAACCACGAGGCGTTCGCCGACGTCCCGGACGAGCGGTCCTCGTCGCTGCTGGTCTTCGAAGACGACGTGCAGATGATCTCGACCTCGAGCCAGCACGCCCACGAAGACACCCATCTCAAGATCACGGGAACCGAGGGGCGGATCGAACTCCGGCCGGCGTTCCACGGAGAGTGTTCGCTCCACCTCTCGCGCGGCGACGTGTCGGTCACGATCGAACACGGAAGTTTCGACGCGGAGCGCGAGATGAAAGAGGAGTTCGACTACTTCGCGGACCGTCTCCTCGGCGACGGCGACCTCTATCCGGACGGTCGACACGGCCTGCAGGACATGCGGATCATCGAGGCAATCCACGACTCCGCGGAACGAGGTGAGCCGGTCGCGCTCGAGTGACTGGCGACGGGAGGCTGCGAACGCGATGATCGATGCAGGAGCCCGCACTGATCGAGGCCCTCTATTTCTCCCTTCGGAGACGGGATCTGTTTTCTGGTAACATGCACCAAAAGATATAAGTTTGACATCGGAGACTTACCAATCGCCATGCCTGATGGTTGCGAAAGCGATTTCGACCGACGGACAGTGCTGCAGACGATCGGTATCGGTGCGCTCACGACGGCTGGCGCTGCGGGCATGAGCGGCTCCGTCGCCGCCGACGAGAGTGCAACGCATTACCACAATCCCCTCTACGAGCCACACTTCCCCGATCCGACGATCCACCGGGCGCCCGACGGCACCTACTACGCCTACGGCACCAACATGAACCGGGACGACGGGTCCAACGACTCCGAGGAGTTGCTGATCCCGATCCTCTCGTCGACGGACCTGGCCAACTGGACGTACGAGGGAGAGGCGTTCGATTCCCGACCGGGGTGGACCTACGGCTCGATCTGGGCGCCCGATATCCACTACGACGACGGCGAGTGGAAGCTGTTCTACTCGCTGTCGCCCCGGCCGTGGGAGAGTGGCGAGTTCGGTATCGGGCTGGCCACGTCGAGTTCGCCGACCGGACCGTTCACCGACCACGGGCAGATCATCGGCGACGACGAGACGGGCGGTGGCACCATCGACGCGTACGTCGCCGAGTACGACGGCACGCCATACCTGTTCTGGGGAAGCTTCCAGGGTATCTACGTCGGCGAGTTGAGTTCGGACCTGCGGAGCTACGACATGTCGACGCAGACGCAGGTGGCCGGCGACGCCTACGAGGGGACGACTCACTTCGAGGCCAACGGTTACCACTACCTCATCGTCTCGACCGGCGGCTGTTGCGACGGCCTCTCCAGCACGTACGAGTACGAGGTCGGGCGGTCCACGTCGTTCTTCGGCCCGTACTACAACCAGAACGGGACGGATCTGATCGATCGCGACGTCAACAACAAGGGGGTACCGATCCTGACCGGGAACCGGCGCTTCCCGGGGCCGGGTCACGGCGACGTCATCACCGACGACGACGGATCGATGTGGACGATCTACCACGCCTACGACCGACAGGACGGCGGCTTCGTCGACGGCGTCCCGCGTCGCGTCCTCATGCTGGACCGGATCACGTGGGAGAACGACTGGCCGGTCGTCGGGTGTACCAACACCCCGAGCACGACGGCCCAGGTGCCCGGCAGCGCGAACGACTGCAGCGGGCCGGTGTCCGGCCCTCTCGCCGAGGGGACCTACTCCATCACGAACGTCAACAGCGGGAAGTTGCTGGAGGTCGCCAACGCCGGCACCGCGAACGGCGACGACGTCCGCCAGTACGCGGACACCGGCAGTCCCTGCCAGCAGTGGACCCTCTCGCAGAACCGGGACGGTACCTACGACATCACGAACGTCAACAGCGGCCTGTACCTCGAGGTAGCCGAGGCCAACTACGGCAACGGGGCGAACGTCCAGCAGTGGGAACGCTCCGGACACCCGTGTCAGCGCTGGAACGTCGTGGATAACGGCGACGGCACGTACCGACTGGTGGCCGAACACAGCGGGCGTGTCGCCGACGTCGAGGACTTCTCGACGGCCGACGGCGCCACCGTGATCCAGTACGACTGGCTGGGCGGCGATAACCAGAAGTGGACGTTCGATCCGGTGTAGCGGCGCTCCGCCTTCACTCGCTGTGTACTCGCAAACCGACGTGATTCGGGCGACGCCGACCGGTGCCGCGAGCCAGCGCCGGACGCTCACCCCACAGTAGGCGCTTTCGTCGCGACGGATCGAGCCGACGACTGATCGACGATCATCGTTCGGTGTAAATCCGCTCGAGCACCTCGATATCGGCAGAAACGGTCTTGAGAGCAGACGGATCGATTCGTCTTCGTCAAGCTAATACCAATTTAAATATTCAAAACACTTATTATATAATCCGTTGATCGACACTATGCATGCTATTCGATAGCAACAGTCGCAGCAGACGCGACGTTCTCAAAACGATCGGAGCCGGTTCGATCGCCGTCGCCGGCGCGGTCGGATCGACCGGGACCGCCGCGGCCGACGAGAGCGCGACGCACTACCACAATCCGACCTATTCGGATCGCGTTTTTCCCGATCCGACCGTCATCCGAACCGGCGATGGGACGTACTACGCGTACGCCTCCAACATGGAGAAGGACTCGGAATCCCAGGAGGAGATGGTTCCGATCCTCCGCTCGAGCGACCTCGTCGACTGGACCTACGTCGGCGAGGCCTTCGAGAGCTACCCCGACTGGCGCAGCGACGACGCGTCGCTGTGGGCGCCCGACATCAACTACTACGACGGACAGTACTACCTGTACTACTCGTATTCGGTCTGGGGGAGCGACAACGATCCCGGCATCGGACTGGCGACGGCCGATTCGCCCGAGGGACCGTTCACGGATCAGGGGCCGGTCTTCCGCGAGAGCGATCTCGGGATGACAAACGCAATCGACTCGGAGTTCCGCGTCGTCGACGGTACTCCCTACATCGTCTGGGGAAGCTGGTACGGGCTCTACGGGGTCGAGCTGACGGCTGACGGCACGGACTACGTTCCCGGGACGACGTTCCACCTCGCGGGCGATCACCGAGAGGCTCCGTTCCTCCTCGAGCGCGACGGCTACTACTACCTGTTCTACTCGACCGGCTACTGCTGTGAGGGGTACGACAGCACGTATTCGGTCGAAGTCGGCCGATCGACGTCGTTCACCGGCCCCTACTACAATCAGAACGGGACGGATCTTCGCGACCTGAACGAACACAACAGCGGCGTCGCGGTCCTCTCGGGCAATGACCGGTTCACCGCGCCCGGCCACAACGGGGCGATTCAGGACGACAACGGCGACTGGTGGATGCTCTATCACGCCTACGACGATCAGGAACCGGAGTTCGTCGACGGTACGTGGAACCGCATCCTCATGACCGACCGCATCCAGTGGGAGGACGGCTGGCCGGTCGTCGCCGGCGACGGGACTCCCAGTTACCAGAGCCGCGTGCCCCACACCGCCGACACGGGGCCCGTCTCGGACGGCGTCTATCGAATCGAGAACGCGGCGACGGGGAAGGCCCTCGAGGTGTACGAGTCGTCGACGGCCGACGGCGCGAACGTGGTGCAGTGGGCCTGGCACGGCGGGGAGAATCAGCAGTGGTGGGTGGAATTCCTCGGTAGCGACCAGTATCGGCTCGTCAACGAGAACAGCGACCGGGCCGCCGACGTTCCGGACGGTTCGACGGCGGCCGGGACGAGTATCCACCAGTGGGGCTGGTGGGCCGGCCCGATGCAGAAGTGGCTCCTGAACGGCAACGGCGACGGAACCTATACGATCGAGAACGTCAACAGCGGTCTCGCCCTCGACGTGCAGGGCTCGTCGGCGAGCGACGGCGCCGATGTGATTCAGGAGACCCCGAACGGCTCCGCGAGCCAGCGGTGGACCCTCGAGCCGCTGTGATCGGTCGGTTCCCCCGCGAACGACGACTGACGACGATAGCCGGTCCGCCGATCAGGACTCGTCGTCCTGCGCGTCGACCGACGCCACGGCCGCGAGGTTGACGATGTCCTTGACCTCGTCGCCCCGCTGGAGGACGTGAACCGGTTCGTCCATCCCGACCAGCATCGGGCCGATAGCGTCGGCCCCACCGAGCCGCTGGAGCAGTTTATAGCCGATGTTACCGGCCTCGAGGTTCGGGAAGACCAGCACGTTCGCCGGTTTCTCGAGATCGCTGAACTCGTAGGTGCCGGTCAGCATCTCCTCGAGGACGGCGGTGTCGGCCTGCATCTCCCCGTCGACGGGGAAGTCGACGCCGGGATCAGCACGGAGCCGACGGGCCGCTTCGCGAGGTTTCCGCGTCCCTTCGTTGTCGACGCTGCCGAAGTCCGAGTACGAGAGGAGGGCGGCGCGAGGCTCGACGTCGAACCGGCGAGCCAGCGCTGCGGTGTGGCGAGTGACTTCCTCGAGGACGTCCTCGTCGGGAGCCTGATTGACCGTCGCGTCGGCCACGAAGATGACACGATTCTTGAACGTCAGCATGTAGACGCCGGCGGCGTAGTCGGCGTCGTCGGCCGTGCCGATCACCTGCAGGGGCGGCCGGAGCGCCGACGGATAGTGGTTCGTCAGTCCCGTCAGCATCGCGTCGGCGTCGCCGCGGTCGACCATGACGCTGCCGAAGTAGTTGGTGTCGTCGCGGATCATCGACGCTGCCTCGCGGCGAGTGACGCCGTTGCGCTTCCGTCGCTCGTAGAGGTGTTCGGTATACGCTTCGTACTCGCCGCCCTCGGGGTCGACGACGTCCGGTTCGAACTCGAGGCCGAGATTCGTGACCGTGCTTCGAACCTCGTCCTCGTCGCCGATCAGAACCGGCTCAGCGATGCCTCGTTCGACGATCTGGGAGGCCGCCCGTACGATCGTCTCGTCGGTCCCCTCGGCCAGCGCGATGCGCTTCGGATCGGATTTCGCCTTGTTCAACACGACCCGCATCATCTCTCGGGACTTGCCGAGTCGCGCCTCGAGGGCTTCGACGTACTCGTCGACGTCGAGGTCGACACGGGCCGCGCCGGAATCGATCGCTGCCCGCGCGACTGCGGGGGCGACCTCGAAGAGGACGCGCGCATCCAGCGGCTTCGGAATGATGTAGTCCGGGCCGAACTGGAGCGGCCGATCGCCGTACGCCTTCACCACCGAGTCCGGCACGTCCTGTTTGGCCAGCTCGGCCAGCGCCGACGCCGCCGCGACTTTCATCTCCTCGTTGATCTCGGTCGCACGCACGTCGAGTGCGCCGCGGAAGATGAAAGGGAAACCGAGGACGTTGTTGACCTGATTCGGGTAGTCGGAGCGGCCGGTGGCCATGATAACCGTATCGTCGCGGGCGTCTTTGGCGTCCTCGTAGCCGATCTCCGGATCGGGGTTGGCCATCGCGAAGATGATCGGGTCGTCGGCCATCGATCGGACCATCTCCTGACTGACGATGCCGCCGGCCGAGAGGCCAACGAAGACGTCCGCGCCCGCTATCGCCTCCGCGATGCCGCCTTCGGGTACGTCGCTGGCGAACTCCCGATTATACTCGTTCAGATCGCCGGACTCGGCCCGTTCAGTGGTCAGAATCCCGTCGATATCGCACATCGTGATGTTCTCTCGTTTGACACCCAGTGAGACGTAGAACTTGGCCGTCGCGACCGCGGCCGCACCCGCACCGGCGAACGTGACCGCGAGCGACTCGAGGTCCTTGCCGGAGATTTCGACGGCGTTGAGCAGCGCAGCCCCGCTGATGATTGCGGTGCCGTGTTGGTCGTCGTGAAAGACCGGGATCGACAGCCGATCTCGGAGGCGTTTCTCGATTTCGAAGCAGTGGGGAGCCGCGATATCCTCGAGATTGATACCGCCGAACGTCGGCTCCATCGCGGCGACCGATTCGACGAACGCGTCCGGTTCGTCGAGGTCGAGTTCGATATCGAACACGTCGATGTCGGCGAACCGCTTGAACAGGACGCCTTTGCCCTCCATGACCGGTTTCGACGCCTGTGCACCGATGTCGCCGAGTCCGAGCACGGCCGAGCCGTTCGAGACGACGCCGACGAGGTTGCCCTTCGTCGTGTACTGGTAGGCGTCGTCCGCGTCCGCGTCGATCTCTCGACACGGCGCGGCCACGCCCGGCGAGTACGCCAGCGAGAGGTCGCGTTGCGTGTTCGTCGGTTTCGTCGTCGAAATCTCGATCTTGCCCGGCGGATCGGCACGGTGATACTCGAGCGCGTCTTCATCCATTGTTGTGCTCGTGTGTCGCCAGCGGATCGACAAAAGTGTACGCTTCTGATCGGCCGATTCACGCCGTTAGAGAGCCGGTCTGTACCAAAAATCCGTGATCAATCCGCGGCGTGACGCGGAACGTGACCGCAATCGACACATCCCCACGATCGCCGTTCGAACGAGAGTTTCCCCTCACAATCTGGACATCGATACGTCTGTCCCACTACTTCTTCGGGAGCTGTCATGGCTCCCCCTTTGGGAAGGGCCGTGTTAAACTTATTCCCCTTCAGCGACGACGGGCGTGAAACGGAATCTCCACGACGACGAACAGCAATTGCCGGTCGATATCGCGCTGAAAATTCGCCGTCGCTCGTCGACAGGAGCCGCCACGGGTCTGTCCATCGAATCGGAGCGAACGACTCGAGCCAGCCGGGTCGCACACCGTTCGGTAATGGGAAACAACGTTTTGATCTCGCCGGTTTCATCGGCGACCCAGCCGGTAGTAGCAGACGCCGTCTATCGGAGCGGGTATCCGACCTGCGGCGGTCGAACCGATGGCCTGCGACGCAGTCTTCGCCACCACTCTACTCGTCGACCGACTGAGTAGCGTTCGACAGCGAGAACCGGGCGTTCAGATCGGAGGACGAACGAACGCGACACCCCGTTCGGACACCGTGAACACGCTGCTCCTCGCGGCTATCGCCGACCGGACCCGTTACACGATCGCGCAAACGGAAATCTCACGTTCGAACGGCACCAAACGGCGGTTCGTCCGCGAACCGCGACGGGGCCTCGTCCCGAGGAGGATCCGAAAATCGAGCCAACACAATTACAGCCCTATCTCTGTAACCGCCGGTGGCCGACGGCCTGCGAGTGGCCAACAAACCGCCGGCGATCGGTACCCGCTGCCGCTACTCTCTGGGGACCGCTCCGCCAACCGGGACCACGGTTGAGAGGTCAGCGTACGAATAGGTATAGCGCGATGATTGGAAGTCTCCTCCCATGACGGACCGCGTTCCATCGGGTTGTAATCGCGCTTGTATTGCACGTTTCATCGGCAGACGACAGCGTATCGTCAAACATACATATTGTCGATCGGAGCCGTCTCGTATTCGATAGATTACAAAATCGTACTACAGACCGTTTCCGATACTAATATGATAGTCGAGTGTGTACGTGGCCAGGGTCCTATTGCGGTAACCGCAACACTTGTACGATAGGCGTCAGTGATTTCCGGTATGACAGACGACTCGAGCGGTGGGCGTCGGACCAAAATCGAGCGGGTGATAGACCAGTACGACCTCGAGTCGTGGGGGGATCGCCTCGAGACCGAGTGGATCGGCGACGGAACGGACCGAACGAGTCTCCGCGACCTCGCGACGGAGTTCAACAAGGCCGTCCTCCGAGCGGCCCTCCGCGATGCGGGCGGATCGGTACTCGATTCCGATATCGAAACGCTCTATCGAACGTTAACGGACGATGACGTGTCGCGCTCGGACGCGGTTAGAAAGCGTCGCGAACTGGAACGATCAGGGGTCGACATCGACGCCGTCCGCTCCGATTTCGTCACTCATCAGACGATCTATACGTATCTCACGAACGTTCGCGACGCGTCCCTTCCCGACGAGGACACCGAGGACCGACTCGAACGAAAGAAAGAGACCGTTCAGCGACTCGCCGGCCGAACGCAAGTCGTCACGGAATCCACGCTCGAGGAACTGAGAAACGCCGAGGAAATTACGGACCGGGAGTACGACGTCTTCGTCGATGTCCGGACCATTTGCGGGAACTGCGGAACCGACTATTCCGTCGCCGAGTTGCTCGATCAGGGCGGCTGCGACTGTGAGAGCGGGGAGATGTCATAACGTAACACGTCGGAAAAACGGCCGTTACCGCATAGCATTTATAGCCGGCGGCGTGAAATAACCCTCGTGTCATCTCCAGAGTCAGTCACCTCGTCGATTACCGTTCTCGCGGAGAATATCGGCGGTATCGATAGTAGCGAGGTAACGCTTCAACCCGGCGTCAACGTCCTGACTGGACGGAACGCGACGAACCGAACGTCGTTTCTCCAGACGATCATGGCCGCGCTGGGCAGTCGGCGCTCCTCGCTGAAAGGCGATGCGGACGCCGGTCGCGCCGAATTGGAATTCGACGGTGAACAATACGAGCGATACCTCGAGCGACGCAACGGCGAAGTGGTCTTCGACGGTGATCCCTATCTCGACGATCCGGAACTCGCGGACCTCTTTGCCTTCCTGCTCGAATCCAACGAAGCACGCCGGGCAGTGAGACGCGGCGACGAGCTTCGCGAACTCATCATGCGTCCGATCGATACGGACGAGATCGAAGCCGAAATTTCCACCCTCGAGGCCGAAAAACGCGACCTCGACGATCGCCTCGAGCGGCTCGAACAACTCGATTCCGAACTCCCGGGGCTCGAGTCGAAGAAACGGGAACTCGAGGACGAGATCGAAACGACAACTGAGGAAATCGCCGATCTCGAGGACGAACTCGAGGCGTTCGATCTCGACGTCGAGGCGAGCCGCGACCGGAAAGCGGAGATCGAATCGGCGTTCGCCGACCTCCAGACGGCGCGGACCGAACTCGAGTCCATCGAGTACGATCTCGAGACCGAACGGGAGAGCTACGCCGAACTCGAGCGGGAACGCGACGAGCTGGAGGCGGAACTCGAGGCCTTTGACGACGATCACGAGTCGGCGGATCGGCTCGAAGGGCGGATTCAGGAGCTTCGCGCCCGAAAGCGGTCGCTCGATACGACCGTTAGCGAACTGCAGAGCGTGATCCGATTCAACGAGGAACGGCTCGCAGACGACGGGTTCGAGCTGGATCTCGAGGACCACGTCGAATCGGCGGACGAAGACGACGGCGACATTACCGAACAACTCCTTGCGGACGACGACGTCGTCTGCTGGACGTGTGGCTCGCAGGTCGGCCGCAACCGGATCGAATCGACGCTCGAGCGATTGCGATCGCTCCGCCAGGAACAGCTCGAGGAACGAAGCGAGTTGCAAGCACAGATCGACGAACTCTCCTCGCGTCGGAAGGAGATTCGCGAGCGAACACAGCGACGAGGGAAAATCGAAACGCGGCTGTCGGCGATCGACGACGAACTCGAGCGCCGCGAACAGCGCATCGAGGAACTCGACACCGAAGTCGAACAGCAACAGGCACGTATCGACGAGCTCGAATCAGAGGCCGAAGCGTTCGAAAACGCGGAGTACGGCGACGTTATCGACACCCACCGCGAACTGAACCGTCTCGAGCTCGAACTCGAGGGACTCGAGGACGACCAAGACGACGTCCAGGCCCGAATCGAGGAGATCGAGGACAAAATCGAGGAGCGAAGCGAACTCGAGGACCGCCGCGAGGGCGTCGAAGCAGAGTTGACCGACCTCAGGACGCGCGTCGACCGGATCGAAGAAAACGCCGTCGACGCGTTCAACGAGCACATGGAGTCGATCCTGTCGATCCTCGAATACCGAAACATCGACCGCATCTGGATCGATCGTCGTGAGAAGACGGTCCGGGAGGGGCGGCAGAAGGTCACGCGGACCGCGTTCGACCTGCACATCGTTCGGTCGACCGACGACGGAGCGACGTACGAGGATACCGTCGATCACCTCTCGGAGAGCGAACGCGAAGTCACCGGACTGGTCTTCGCACTCGCAGGCTATCTGGTTCACGACGTCTACGAAATCGTTCCGTTCATGCTCCTGGATTCACTCGAGGCGATCGACTCGACCCGAATCGCCGATCTCATCGAGTACTTCGAGGAGCACGTCGACTGTCTCGTCGTCGCTCTGCTCCGCGAGGACGCCGAAGCGCTCTCGGACGAGTACGCCTACGTTCGGGAGATCTAAGCCGCTGAGCGATGCCGATCCGGAACGACTGAATCGGTTCGTGCAATTCGTTCGGTGCTGCCGACAGTATCCCGTACATAGCATACACATAACAGTACTCCAAGCGGAGATAGTTCAGCGACCTTTGTTTGACCCGCTGGTCGATGGACGCCCTCCCGGGGGAACTCAATAACTGTATCCCTCTCCCGTCGGTGTCTTTCGTCGTCGAATCGATTCGTCTCGACGGTCTCGTATTGCCTCTTCCCGTCCGAAGGAATCTCCCGCAAGAGTTGTTCTTGTAAAATATAAATAATAGTATCGTACGGTAGCAATCAAATGAACTATATGATTGGAGAGAGGGAGCAGTCCGTGCCCTAAATCGTCTATCGGATCGAGGGAAATTGCGAAACGATCAACTGGTGACATTGGGTTGGCGTGTACAGTACACGGGTCCCACGCGACTCGAACGGCCCGGTTGCTGGTATCGTCGGCGACCGAACACCGGTACGCGTTGCATTTGCAGTTGTAAGCTACAATATCACCGCCGTCCTGTTTGCCGTGTGAACTATTCCGAAACGAGACCGACACGGCCCCATTCGACGGTGGTACCGACACGGCCCCATTTGATGGTGGAACCGACGCGATCGAGGGAAACGGAGGGTTCACCGACCGATGAGCCGCTACTGCGCCGGCGAGCGGCCGTTCGCTCGTTCGAACTAACCGACGCACTTGTGACAGCATGAGCGATCACGTAACGGAGCCGATCCCTGGCGACTCGGACGGTGAGACGACCGAATCGGAACGCGCTCGTGGCGACCACTCCATCGGTCGTGGCGAACGACTGGCCGCCACGGCTTTCGGCGGCGCACTGGTTGTCGCCGGACTCAGGCGACGGTCGCTCGTCGGCGGAGCGATGGCACTGGGCGGCGGCTGGCTCGTCGCTCGAGGACTGAGCGGTGCGAGCCGCCCCCTCAGGACGCTCGGTTCAGTAGCGACCGAAGAGCTCGATGGACCGACCCTCGGCGGTGCTGTGGGACCGATGACGGTCGATCGGACGATCACGGTCGGCGTCCCTGCGGACGAACTCACAGCGTACTGGCGCGATCCGGAGCAGTTGACGCGAATCATGGGTCCCGTCGCCGAGGTGACGGAGGCCGGCGAAGACCGCCATCACTGGGAAGTACACCCGCCACGGGGACCGTCCCTGACCTGGGAGACGGAAATCGTGGACGACCGGCCCGGAGAACTCCTGCGGTGGGAGTCGCTCGAGGGAGCGACGATTCCGGCCGACGGCGAAGTTCGCTTTCGGCCGGCCCCGGGGGATCGAGGGACCCAAGTGACGCTTCAGTTGCAGTTCGATCCGCCCGGCGGCAAACTGGGAGCCGCAGTGGTGCAGCGACTGGGAATCGTCCCGAAGACGATCGCCCAAACGGCGCTACGCCGATTCAAGAGTCTCGCCGAAACGGGAGAAATACCGACGCTCGAGGCCAATCCGTCCGCACGCGGAAGCGGCGATCTCGTGTGAACGCACGGTGCCAGCGTCGTGTGAACGCCGGTACCGGCTGGACGACACAGCCGCTGCGTACAGCGCCTGAGTTCCCCTCGATCGACAATCGGCGGTTACGGCCAGAAACAGCCGACCGGGACGCGGACGAAGCGTCCGTCGTCAGGGCTGTGAATCGGAAGTCGACGACGGGCTCTCGTCAGTCGATATCAGGTTCTTGAGGAGGGAGTCACCGAGTACGGCCACGACGAGAGCGCCGACGATATCGAAGACGAGGTCGAAGAACGTGTCGGCCGCCCCATACGAAACGAGTACGGGTTCGAGTCCGAGGCGAGAGGCGGTCGCGTGAATAGCGTACTCGGCGACCTCCCACAGCACCCCTGCGCAGGCGACGATGGCGACGACCCAGGGCCGCGGGTCGCGCCCGCGGCGACGGGCCGCGGCGAAGGTTAGTCCGCCGAGAATCGTCGCCGAGTGCGTGTGGGTCACGTGATCCCACCACCAGATGTCATCGTAGGGACCCAGCATTCCGACTGCGTGAGTGAGCATCGCCGTACTCAGATACGCGCGTTGCCACGGCCTGAACGTCACGTCGTATCGGCGTTCGACGGCTCCGGGAAGAAACGTCGCCGCGATCGAGACGATTGCGTTGAAAACCGCCCCCGGATCACGCCGACGGAAACCGACGACGAGGACGGCGAGGATCGCGTACCGGACACCGCGATCGGCCTCGCTGGCTACCGATGTCTGCATTGGTTTGGTAGCAGATTGCAGTCGAGGCGCATAACGATACTGAAAGGAGACGAGTCTGCGGTCGCCGCCGCTCGGCGAACACTACCAGCGCAGGAATCGGTCACTCCCAGCGCGAAAGTCGGTCACTTCCCGCGTTCGGGTCCGTACCGAGCGGGGAGCACTGCCAGGAGGCGATCCGAGAGCGTCCGGACCAGGTATCCCGCGACGAGGACTTCCGCGATGGTCGGGAGCAGCCGTCGAACGGCCGTATAAACGACCGCGATGACCAGCGCGGCTCCCACGACTAATCGGAGGACGCCGTCGAGAGCGATCAGGAGCGGGACGGCGATGGCGAGCGAGAGCAGCAAGTCCTCTGGCGCGCCGTCGTAGCGGATCCAGCGACGCGGCGCGAGCCACCGCCCTCGACGATGGTCGTAGACGGCGCGGCTCGAGGTCGCCTCCCACGGCCGCAGTTCCAACCCGCCGCCGAAGATATCCATGACGCTGTGGACGGCCGCACCGAGCAACAGGAACGTCGCAGCAATCGTCACCGTCGTCGGGACGAGCACCGCGAACGGAGCCACCGCAACGGCGAGCACCGAATAATAGACGGGATAGTGCAGCGTCTTTCGATGACCGACGTACATATCCAGATCGGGAAGAATACCACCGAGCAGGCCGGCAGTGAGCGCGACGCCGGCGAATTCGGGGGCGATAGCGGCAAGCGGGAGGGCGAGGGCCAGCCCGATGAGCGCGTGCGTTGGCAGCATCATTATGTCGTACTACAGGCAACACAGCCGTTTGAGTATGTCGGTGGTTACGTCAGCAGCGGTCGGCCGCTAGAGTCGCATGCTGTGGTTCCGTTCGGCCACCGATCGGCACCCCGACGGACTCGAGGTCGTCGCGATCCGCGTGAATTCGAGCGCGTCGCGACGGCTTTCCGCCGGAACTGCTCGCTCGTGTCGCCACGACACGACGACCCAACGAACGACTGTCCAGCGACTGTCACGGTTCTCGAGGGCAACCTTTGATGGGGTTCGACACGAAATCACAGCGTGATGGCCGCCGATGGATACAAACTGTTCGGTGTCTACCTCTCGGAGGACGTCTTCGACGCGCTCGACGAATTCCTGTACGAAGACGCCGGCGT
This sequence comes from Natrinema sp. DC36, assembly GCF_020405225.1. NCBI lineage: Archaea > Methanobacteriati > Methanobacteriota > Halobacteria > Halobacteriales > Natrialbaceae > Natrinema > Natrinema sp. DC36. The sequence continues at coordinate 1,247,213 of NZ_CP084472.1, read as the reverse complement.
CGTCGACTACGAGGAGTACTTCGATCCGACCGCCTCGACGGTCCCCGCGGGCGATCCGGGTGCCGACGCGACCGACAGGCTCGTCTCGGCGGTCGTGGCGGACTTCGCAGAACTGTACGACGAGGCGGATTTCGAGGCCCCTCGAGGCGTCGATTCCGACGCGTTCGTCCTCGCCCATCTCGCGGCCGAGCCCCAGACGATCGCCGCCGCTCGCGAACGCTTTCAGGCGGCCGCCACGATCCGAGAGACGGACCTCCGAACGGTCCACACCGCGATCCTCTCGACGATTCTCTCGCGGGAGTCGGCACACGAGGGCCCCTGACTCCCGAGGCATTGTTCAGAGTAGCTGATTCCTGCAGTATGCGTAGCGCTGGAGCCGTGTTTCAGCGGTTGTCGGTTCGGCATTGCCAAAATGGTTCGCAAACTGGTATATGAGCCATTTTGTCTCCTAAAATAGGCGTTCGGAAATGTTCCGGTTCCCGTGTTTTTCGTATCGAAATCGGAGTCCGTGCCGATGGAGTGCTGCGTTGAGACATGAGCTGGAATCGATGAGAAACACAGCGCTCCCGACGGCGCGTTTCTCGGTGAGTTCGGAGAGAAAGATCGAGGTAACGCCTTCCTTCCGCGTTGGAAAGAGGCGGATATGAAGGAATCCGTTTGTCACGGGATTGACGGCAGCATTCAGCCAGTAGCGTTGATCGTCGAGGTGGCTCACCGTTTCCTCGAGCGTGACGTGATCCGGCTGTTTTCCAGCTGTGGGCTGTAAATCAGCTTTCTGCACTCAGCTGTGAACAGTCGAGAATTCCCGTTCAACACCAGAATTCTCCAATATGAAAATAGTTTATAAGAGTGATAATACGCGCAGCTGAAGTTGGATACTGAGTTCCATTTAGCTCGTGCGGTGTCTGAACGACTGAGTGGATTCTACGAATCCGAAACTTCGATCCTGTTGCTCGCGAATTTGCTCGCGACAGAAGTAGTGGGTTGGGGCGGATTTGAACCGCCGACTTCCTCCGTGTGAAGGAGGTATCATAACCAACTAGATCACCAACCCGCACGAGGAAATTCCCGTGCGTTTGACTTAAGACTTCCTTTCAGCGGTCGTCCGCAGCCACCCTCGAGCGGCTCACGCGATCACGCGCGGAATCGAGCGCCGTGAAGACCCTCGTTTCGGCTCGTTGCTCGAGGTCGGTCACGTCCTGGCGAACCCGGTCGACGCGGCCGGGTTCCGGGTCGCGCTCTCGGCCGAGCGACGATCGGACCCGATCCGTGACTCCGTCCGTCTGCTCCACTACACCGAATCGAGCGTGCTCGGCGGCTCGTCGCAGGTAGTATAGGCTGTCGTGGAAGTGTTTGTTCATGTGATTCTCTCCCATAGAGAGGCCGGACGAGAATATAGTTCTTTCGCGACCAACAGAATTCGAGCGTGCGGAGCAGCGTCGTGACGCCGCCCATGCACGACTTCTGGGCAGTGCCCGAGGACACGCAGCAAGGCGAAATGACCCGCTTCCTCAAGAACGTCGAACTGTTGGGCGCATCCCTGATCGTGCTGGTCATCGCCGGCGTGGGATACGCGCTGAACATCGGCCTGTAGTCCGTCCGGACGAACGAAGTCGTCTCTACGGTCAGCAGAGGGAGTGTATTCACCGGAATCCGGTCCGCGCGCCGTGTCGATCGGTGACGAAATCCAATCTGTTTTGGAGGGCAGTTCAAGCGGGCGGTCGTCGACTGGTAGAGTATGGCAACGAACGAGACGGCCTCTGGCTCCCGAGAGCGGAAACGGTTCATCGTGGAATGCAACGGCTGTGAGTACGAGCGATCGGCAGACGGCCGCGACGAAGCGACGCGAATCGGAACCGACCACCGACGAGAGACGGGACACGATCTCGTCGCTATCGAATTACCGCCGATGACCGAAACCGAGCGCTCGTAATTCCACGCCGTTCGGGGCCAGACGCGGTCCGCGATGGGGCGATAGTGAGTCGAGCCGATATCGAAGGCTAGAGCCGTCGTCTCGAGGATAGCTATCGCGGAAATCGAAGCCGATTTCCTGACCGTTTGCACCTAGTAGTCCGGCGTATCCTCCGGTTCGCCGTCGCGAGCGTTGACCACGCGAGCGAACGTGAACAGCCCGTCCGAGAGCCGGTTGAGGTACTGGACCGCGTCCTCGTTGATCTGCTCCTCGCCCGCGAGCGCGACCGCCCGCCGCTCCGCTCGTCGACAGACCGTGCGAGCGTGGTGAAGCGCCGCCCCGCGTTCGCTGCCGGTCGGGAGGATGAACGAGGTCAAGGGCTCGAGTTCGTCGTCGTACTCGTCGATCCAGTCCTCGACGGTCTCGACGTGATCGGGACGGATCGCGGGATCGTCCTCGTCCGGATCGGGATTCGCGAAGTCCGCCTGGACGACGTGGAGGTGGTTCTGGATCGCCGCCAGCCGATCGTCGATATCGTCGTGGTCGGTCGGTCGGATCGTCCCGAGCAAGGCGTTGAGTTCGTCGACGGTCCCGTAGGCCTCGATACGGGCGCTGGACTTCGAGACGCGGGTCATGTCCCGAAGGTCCGTCTGCCCGTCGTCGCCGCGACCGGTGTAGATCGACATGGCTGGACCGACGGAGGGATCGCACTTAACTTCCCTGTCACTCGACGCGCCGCGGTTCGCGTTCGCTCCGGAGATTCGATTCGGGGCCTCGAAAATCAGTACGTTAAACTCGCTTCGCTCTCTAGGGTCACGTATGGCTCTGGAACTCGTACACGAGTGTCCCGATTGCGGGGGCGAGAAGACGTTCTACCGCGCCGCCAGCACGACGCTCCACCTCGGCGAGAAGGTCAAGTGGCACTGCCCGGACTGTGACTACGGGTTCGTCCGAATCGGCGACGACGGAACCGCAGTCGACTCGAGCACGGCATAGACTCGATTCCGAACCGGTCGTCTCGACCCGCGTTTCGCGGAAAATCTTCTGCTGATGGTTTTGCCGCAGTAGAAACGCCAGCGAGTCCCGCGACAGGCTGCCACAACCGAGTCCGTGATTCGATCGAATACCCGCACGGTTGCCGAACGGAGACCGCGAACCGATCGATCGCTTACGAGTCGTCCGAAAGCGCCTGCCACGACAGTCGCGGGTTCCGCGCGGCGCTCGTCTGGTCGATTCGACGGGCAGTAGTGCGTTCCGGCGCGGCCTCGAGCGTCGCATCGTCCTCGCCGGCGACCGCGTTGAACGCGGCGGCGAGTCGATCGAGAGTGTCCTTGCTCTCGATTTCGGTCGGTTCGGTCATCAGGGCCTCGGGGACGATCTCGGGCCACTTGGTCGTCGGTGGATGGACGCCGTAGTCGAGCATCCGTTTCGCGACGTCAGCGGCGTCCTGTTCGCCGGCGCTGGCGACGAACTCGTGGTGGAACGGGCCGTAGGGGATGTCGTACTCGATCAGCTCTGCGAGATAGTTCGCGTTGAGCACCGCGGAGGCGCTCGCGTCCGCGAGTCCCTCGTCGCCGAGGCGGGCGATGTAGGCGAACGCCTTGAGGAGCACGAGCCAGTTGCCGTCGAACCCGTGGACCTTGCCGATCGTGTGTTCGGGATCGAACCGCTCGTAGACCGGATCGCCCCCTTTCGAGACCTCGCTACGCTCGCGGACGCGCGGTGCGGGCAGGAACGGAGCGAGGTCGTCGACGACGCCGACCGGACCGGCACCCGGCCCCCCGCCGCCGTGGGGCGTCGCGAACGTCTTGTGAACGTTGTAGTGCATCACGTCGAAGCCCATGTCGCCCGGCCGAGCGCGGCCGAGCAGGGCGTTCAGGTTCGCCCCGTCGTAGTAGAGCAGGCCGCCGACGTCGTGAACCATCGCCGCGATTTCGGTGATGTCGCGCTCGAACAGCCCGAGCGTGTTCGGGTTGGTCAGCATGAGCGCCGCGGTGTGCTCGGAGAGGGCGGCCTCGAGCGCCTCGAGGTCGACTCGTCCCTCGTCGTCGCTGGGCAGGGAGACGACGTCGTAGCCACCGAGCGCGGCGCTGGCGAAGTTGGTCCCGTGGGCGCTCTCCGGGATGATGACCTCGTCCCGATGGCCCTCGTCGGTGTGTTCGTGGTACGCCGCGGCGACGCGGATCCCGACGAACTCGCCGGCCGCGCCGGCGGGCGGCTGGAGCGTCACCGCGTCCATCCCGCCGATCCGTCCCAGATAGTCTTGCAACCGGTAGAGGAGTTCGAGCGTCCCCTGGACGGACTCCTCGGACCGATCCGGGTGAACGGCGGCCGACGGAAGCGCGGCCACGTCCTCGGTGAACTTCGGGTTGTACTTCATCGTGCACGACCCCAGCGGGTAGGGCCCGCTGTCGATCCCGTAGATCATCTGCGAAAGTCGCGTGTAGTGACGCGCTAATTCGGGTTCGGAGAGTTCGGGCAGCTCGAGCGAGTCCCGCGTCAGGTCGTCGGGGAGCGGCGATCCGTCGGCATCGCGTCGGGCATCGCGACCGTCACTATCGCCGCCGGTGTCACCACCAGTACTATCGCCGATCTCGACCCGCGTCTGATCCTTTTCGGAGAGCAGCGGTTCGTACTCACCGTTCTCGATGTATCGGGCTTGGTCGTAGCGCGACTGTGCGGCGTCGCGGTCCTCGAATCCGTCGTCACTCATCGTGCCACCTCCTCGAGGGCTTCGACGAAGCGGTCGATCCGCTCGTCGGGAACGCCGGCGATACAGACCTGAATCTCGTGGTCACCGAGGACGTGAACCGCGAAGCCGAGTCGCTCGAGGTCCTCGGCGACGGCCCGTGCGGGCTGGTCGACGCGGGCGACGAACTCCCGGACGTGGTGGCGGTCGTGGACCGGCGCTTTGACGCCGACGATGTCGTCGAGGCGCTCCGCGAGGTCCCGCGCTCGCGTGACGTCGCGTTTCGCGAGATCGACCATCCCGGTCGGCCCGAGGACGGCGGCGTGTATCGCGGTTCGGAGCGCGACCCAGGCCTGGTTCGTACAGATATTGCTCGTCGCGCGTTCCCGGCGGATGTGCTGTTCGCGGGTCTGGAGGGTGAGCGTGAACGCCCGGCGGTCGGTCGCGTCCTCGCTGACACCGACAAGTCGGCCGGGAACCTGGCGCAGGTACTCCTCGCGCGTCGCAAAGAGGCCGAGTCCCATTCCGTAACTCGTCGGGAGGCCGAGCACGCTCGCGTCGCCGACGACGACGTCGGCACCGACATCGACGGGCCGCTCGAGTAGGGACAGCGCGATCGGATCCGAGCCGAGCGCGTAGAGCGCGTCGTTGTCGTCAGCGAGGTCGCCGACCGCCGCGAGGTGCTCCTCGATCGTCCCGCGCACGGTCGGGTTCTCGGCGTAGAGCATCACGACCTCCTCGTCGACGGTCGCCTTGAGCCCTGCGAGGTCGACGTTCCCGTCGTCGATCGGATACTCCTCGACGGCGAGATCGGTACCGGACACGTAGTTCTCGAGCGTGCTCCGCCGTTCTTCCCGCAGGAGTTCGGGAACGAGCACGCGGTGGCCCGTCGTCTCGCGGACGCGATCGGCCAGCGTCGCGGCCTCGCCGAGCGCCGTCGCCGCGTCGTAGATCGAGCAGTTCGCGATCGTGAGGCCGGTCAGTTCGACCAGCAGCGACTGGTACTCGAACAGGGCCTGCAGGAACCCCTGTGAGATCTCCGGCTGGTACTGCGTGTACGACGTGAGAAACTCCGAGCGATCCGCGAGGTGGTCGACCAGCGACGGAATGTAGTAGCCGTAGTGGCCGCGTCCGAGCAGTTCGGTCACGTCGTCGTTGCGACCCAGGATAGATCGAACCAGTCGTCGCGTTTCCCGTTCCGTGCGTGCGTCGATGCCGAAGCGGCCCTCGAACGCGACGTCGGCCGGAATGTCGAAGAGGTCTTCGACACTTCCCGCACCGACCGCCTCGAGCATCGCCGCGCGGTCCTCGTTCGTGTGGGGAGCGTACGGGCTCCCCGTGGCGTGTGATCCGTGCATGATTAGCGGTGGTCTCGATCGATCGCTCCCGTCCGCCCCCACCCGCGTCGATTGCGTCGTTCGATCCGAGACACGATACACGTCTCTAGCGGGCACGGGGTTATGAACGCACTCGTTTCGGACTGACGGGCCGGTCGTCGCCGTCTCCGCCACCCTGCAGGCGCTACACGGACCACTATACAAGACGCCGGTGTCGGAGGGTCGCATGGTCGACGCAGGCGACGAGACACGTGCGGACGATAGCGAGACCCGAGACGGGGAACTCGAGGGAGACGGCGGGGAGGAACGGGACGCTCGAGACGGTCCGCTCGATCCCGGGGACCAGGAGATCGGGGCGGCGGCCGCGGCCGACACCGACTCGCTGCTCGGCGTGCTCCCTCACTTCTATCGCGGGGAGGTCAGTCAGGCCAACAGCGCGCAGGATCGGATCGATCGGACGACCGACTGGGCGATTACGCTCCTCGCCGCGTTGCTCTCGATCGTCTTCTCGAGTCGGAATATGCCTGCCTTCCTGCTCCTGATCGGAATGTTCGTCCTCTCGATCTTCCTGTTTTACGAGGTCCGCCGCTACCGGTTCTACGACCACTGGCGCGCCCGCGTCCGGTTCATTCAGGAGAACGTGTTCGCGAACGCCTTCGAGCCCGTCGGCGTCGAACATCCGGCCTGGCGCGAGGAACTGAGCGATGATCTCCGGAACCCGACGTTCAAGGTATCGACTCGAGAGGCCCTCTCTCGGCGTATTCGTCGCGTGTACGGGCTCCTGTTCACGGTGGCAGGGGTCGGCTGGGCGTTCAAAGTCACGATGTTTACCCCGGAGCAGCAGTGGACGGAAGCCGCCGAGTTACCGGGGATTCACGGTGCGGTCGTTGCGGCAGTTCTCGGCCTCTTCTTCGTGAGCGTGATCGTACTCGGACTGTGGCCCGGGGGACGGAAGGCGAAAGGAGAGATTCACGGCGTAAAATCCGGCGAGTGGAAGAACGAGTAGCGATGTCGGTAGTTCGATTACGAGTCGGAACGCGAGTTATCGCCCGGATCAGTCGCTGATTCAACACCCGCGCCCTCGTCCGACTCGGTCGCGGATTCCGGTTCGCTGGCCGGCTCCCCGGGGCCATCCCCTCTTCCCTCGCCTTCGGTGACGGCCCCGGCTATCGGTTGATCGGTACGCGCTCGAGCGAAGCAATCGAGGGTGAGTTTCGCGCCGCCGAGGACGACCGGCCCGATGAACAGCCCGACGGCACCGAAGACGATGAGGCCGCCGAAGATCCCCACGACGACGATAGCGGAGTTGAAGGCGCTGGTCCGACCGATCAGCGCGGGACGCAGGTACGAATCCGAGAAGGTGACGAGCAGTCCGTAGACGGCCATCGCCGCGCCGGCTGTCGGCCGCCCTATCGCGACCAGGTAGGCCGCCGCGGGGATCCAGATCCCGAACGCGCCGACGAGCGGGAGCAGCGTCAGGACGAACGTCGCGACGGTGAGGAAAACGACTGCGGGGACGCCGGCGATCGCCAGCCCGACCCCGAGCATCACCGCCTGAATGGCCGCGACAGCGACGTTTCCGACGACAGAGGCCCACATGAGCTGATCCAGTCCCGTGCGAAGTTCGTCCGTAATCTCGTCGTCGATCGGCAACACCCACTGGAACCACGCGACGAGTCGGTCCCCATCCCGCAAGAGGGCGAAGAGGACGAACAGCGTTACCGTCAGTCCGATGAACATACTCGGCAAACTACCGACAAGACCGATCGCTCCCGACGTGACTTCCTGGATGCCGGCCGCGATTCGACCCTGATTCGATTCGTACAGATCGACGAGATCGACCGCGTAGCCGTTGGTCTCGAGTATTCCCTCGACCGTCTCGACGTCGATTTCGCCCTGCCTGATCGAGCGGACCAGCCGAAGCGACTGTCGAACCGCGACCGAGATGACGTAGATGAGCGGGATCAGGACGACGAGTAACGTCCCGATCACCACCGCAATCGCTGCGAACGTCGGTCTGATGTACTGCTCGAGCCGTCGCTGGACGGGCAGCAGAATGTACGCGAGAACGACGCCGAACAGGACGTACTGGAGATACGGGAGGAGGACGAACAGTGCGAGGAAACCACTGAGCAGCGCGAGCGCGGTCAAGCCGGGTCGCTCGACGATCCAGTCCGGAGGATCGGGACTGTCTGGCATGTCCGGGTATGCAATACCCCTATAAATTAGTCCACTGATACGATATGCAACCCGTTTGATTTCCAAGAACTCTGGAACAACTCACAGACCATCTTTATGCCCCTTAACGAAAGCTCAGTTCAGGGGAAGGAGTGAACGCCTCGAGCATCCGCGAGCGAAGCGAGCGGTTCACCGCCGAAGCGGACGAAGTCCGCAGAGGCGGCCTTTTTAGCGTAGATTTTTGCGCCCAACGAGGGACGCGAGGCGTCCCTCGAGCCGTGCGAGCGGGCCGAAGGCCCGCGAGCAGAGAGCGGTTCCGAGCGAAGTCGTTCGAACGGCGCGAAGCGTCTTTCGTGATGACGAGAAACCTACGGTTTCTCGAACCACGAGGAATCCCGAGGCGGAAAAAGGTACGTAGGCTACTCCACGTACCGATACTTCCGCTCGCCCATACGGCCCCAGCCGTCGAAGACGAACTCCTCGGTGGGCGTCGTGAACTCCTCGACATCGACGTCCATCTCGTGGTTGTGAGCGTCGTGGATCTCCTCGTAGTCCTCCCACGACATCTCGTAGCGATCCGCGAGCTGTTCGTCGACGTTCAGGGCGTCGATCTCCTCGGCCCACCCCTCCCGAATCGTCTCGGAATGGATCTCCGCCTGTGCGCCGCTGCCGTAGGAACCGATGAGCATCTTTTCGCCGGTCATCTCCCGGCCCTGCTCTCGAGCGTGTTTGAGGGCGCTCGCGCGGGCGACGTGGACGGAGCCCGTGTACCAGTTGCCGACCTCGCGGGCGATGGTCAGGGTCGGATCGATCGTCGTGTCGTACCACTCCGCGTAGCGGTCGGTGTCCTTGAGAAGGTCCATGTACTCCCGGAGCGCGTCACGGTACTCCTCGTCGGAGTCGAACGCCTCGGGTCGGGGTTGCCGACCGATTTCCTCGGCCAGTTCGTCCTCGATTTCCGTGTTCCGGGTGATGTGGCGGAACGCGAGTAACGCCGCCTTCCGGACCATGCCCGGGAACGGCGTGTGGAACGGCGCGTAGACGAAGTCTTCCTCGTGGACCTCGCCCGCGACGCTCTCGTAGTCCTCGAGGGCCTCGCGCATCCGTGCGAGGTAGACCTGCACGGAGCGTTTGCCGTCGACGGACGGGAACTGCTGGTTGGGCTTGAGGAAGTCCGTCTCGTCGGCCGAGCCATAGCCCTGCTCGGCGGAGAGTTCGACGAGGTTCGGATCCTCGCTGATAAGCATCGCGACGGCCCCGGCCCCCTGGGTTGCCTCGCCGTCGTCACCGCGCGCGTAGAGTGCGGTGTCGGTCGCGATGACCAGCGCCGAGCGGCCGCGATTGCGGCCCGCGCGGATCCAGTTGTAGGCGTCGTCTAGACTCTGCGTCCCCGCGATACAGGCGAACTTCCGCTCGCCCTTGTTCGCGTGATGGAAGTCGTCGTCGTACACCTGCTCGAGGCAGCCAGCGACGTACGTCGAAACCGGCTTCGAGTTGTCGAAGGCGCTCTCGGTTGCGACATCGATTCGACCGATATCGGCCGGCTCGAGTCCTTTCCGTTCCATCAGTCGGTGGGCAGCGTTCGCCCCCATCGTGACGATGTCCTCGTAGCTATCGGGGAACGAACTCGCGTTGAGCCCGAGCCCTTTCGTGTATTTTTCCGGGTCTTCGCCCTTCTCCGGGGCAAACGTGCCGGGAAGGTCCAGCTTGAGGTTCCCGGTCCAGATCTCGACGGCGTCGATACCGACTGCAGTCATGTCTCGTCAATACAGGTGATGATACAAGGTATTGTCGTTCGGCATTTCGTCACCTGTCGAACTCCTGCTCCACCGGATCCCGCAGTCCCATCGCGAGTAACCAAGTCGGTCGAGATTAGCCCGGATTGTCGTCGTACCACCGATCGACGACGGCACCGTCCGAATCGAAGACGAGGAGCGTGATTTCGTACGCGTCGCCACCGGTCCCGCCGCCGGGTTCGTGTACGAACTGGCCGTCTGCGTCCGGTTGCTCTGCGATTTCGGTCGCCCACGCGTTGTCGAGATTTCGGAACTCCGCCCAGACGGTTCCAAGAGTTGACGAACTGTCGACGGTGTAGTCAGCGGTGTACCTCGATTGACCGTTGTTTCCGTTGTCCGTAACGGACACCGACTGGAACTGCGGGCTCGTTGACGCGCCCAGATCGTCGTTGGCAGTCGGATTGGTTCCGTCGGCCGTATCACCGAACGACCGGCTGTCGACCAGCACCCCGTCGGTATCGTACACGCGAAGTTCGATTCCGAACTCGTCGTCGATCGAATTCCCGGAGAACTCGAGTCGACCGCGGGGGTCGGTCGCAGTCTCGGTCGTGATCGCACCGCTATCGCGGTTCTTGAAGCTGACCTCGACTCGGTCGAACTCGTCTCGGTTTCCGACATCGTAGGAGACGAAGTAACGCGCGGAGTTGTCGTTCGGCTGACTCCAGTCGTCGACGCGACTTCCGTTCAGTCGCGGACTCGTCGATGACGATAAGTCGTCGTCTGCGTCCGGATTCGCGCCATCCGCCGTGTCCGTCTCGTTCCTCGTGTCGATTACGTTCCCATTGGTGTCGAACGCCGTTATCGTGATCGTATACGAGTCTCCGCCGGATCCACCCTCGCTGTACTCGACGGTCCCACGAGGGTCGGATCGATTCTCGACCGTCGTCGTTCCGCCATCGATATTGTCGAACTCGATCTGGACGTGATCGAACGACTCCGCACTTACGTTGTACGAAACGGCGTACTGAGCGACGTTGTTGGTCGTGTCGTCCGTGATCGCCCACGAGATTCCGTCCGTTTCGGAACCGGGACCTTCGTCCGGCGGCCTCACGTCAATGACAATCGTATCACTGACACCACCGCTCGAAACGAATAGATCAATCGTGCCGTTCCCGTCGGCGATAACGTCTACGATACCGTCCTCGCTAGATTCACTGAAGGTGTCGACCGTCACGCCGTCGCTCGTCGTATAAGCGAAATCGAACGCAGCTGCTTGCGCGGTTGCCGTGGCCGAGAACGTTGCTGTCGTTCCAGCCACGAAGAAATAATCACAGCTCTCAGCGTCGTCACACTGCTCCACGTTCTCAGAGGGTTCATCGAACGAAACGTCGTAACTGCCACCCGTCCGGTAATCGTTGCCAGTACGTTCGGTACCAATAGCGAAATTTTTGTCTGAACTTCCCCCGTTCCCGACGCCGACTCGAGCGATATCGAGTTCGAATTTTTCTTCTAGGACGATCGATGCGGTTCCGTTTCCGCTGCCTGCTTCGTCGTATCTAGCTCCCTCGGTCGACTCAAGTTCGACCTTCCATCGCTCCGGACTTTCGGTCGGTACCGTGATTCTGGAGCCGGCTTCGAGTGTCGTTGTTCGAACCGGATCGAGGGATTCGACGGGAACCGACACAGTTCCCGAACTCCGTTCCTGTAGACTGCCATCGAGAAGCGTAAGCGTGATCCGTTCACTCCCGATCAGTTGTTGGCTCCCGACTGAAACGTTCGCCCGCTCGAACTGATTGTACAGTAGCGAGTGTTCGAGTATAGTTCGGGGTGCGTTGCGGTACTCGTTGTAGTTGGGCTCGTAGACGAGAAACCGAGTTTCGTACTCGTCCGTTTCGTTCCCCGAAACGATCGTTACGTTGGATTCCGGTCGGATAGTTTCGATTGTCCCACTCGGGTCAGGCGGATTCATTGAGAACGTTCGAGTCGGATACTGCGTCCCGAGTGTGACCGATACAGACTGTGAGTTCCCTGTTGTGCCTGCGTTTCGGATCGCGTTCCGCAACTCCTGCATCTCGTCGTGAACGTTCTGGTTGTGCTCGCTCTCGATCGCCCCGTTCTCAGCGGGGACGACATTGACCTGATAGAGCACGAGTGCGGCGAAGACGATCGCGAGCATCAGCACCGCCCCGATCTGGACGGTCACTGCGCGCTCGTCTCTCCGCAATGACATAGCCGAGGATAGTCGTGATAACGTAAACGTCTGGTGGCTACGGAACGGCGAATCTGTCGGTCAAAACAAACCTGCCGCTCGAGCGGCTGCGCGTGCTCGTTACTCGTCTTCTTCGACGACTTCGGGATCGCTCATCGCGCTCTGGAGGCTGTCGAGGCCGTTGATCCACTCCGTGACCAGTCCGTACTCGAGGTCCTCGGCGACGGTCATGTCGAGCTCGTTGCCGTCGATGATGAGCGTCCCCGCCTGGGCCGCGTAGCCGAGTGCGGCATCGAGATCCTCTTCGGCCTCGGCGTCGGCCGCGGCACCGAGGTAGTCGCCGACGCTGCCTTCGTCGGCAGGTCCGTTGGCGACGTACTCCTCGGCCGCGAAGAAGACGCAGACCAGACTCGTCTGGACGCCGTCGACGAGGATCAGCTTCTCCTCGTCTTCGATATCGACCTCGCTAAGAACGATTTCGCGGACGTCCGCGATCTCTCCGAGCGCATCCTCCTGATCGAGTTCGTCGTCGTCGTAGGCGGCGACGATCTTCGCGATCGCGATCGCCGTGTCGTCCTGCAGATTGAGCAGGAGCCGCGCCGACGATTCGTCCTCCGGATCGATGTCTTCGTCTTTGATTCGACCGATCCAGTTCTGCCAGCGTTCCTCCGAGTAGAACTCGGTCGGGGGATTGCTCATACAGACACCTACACCGGCCGCTTGAAATGCCTTTCTCTACACTAGCCGCCGCGAGTGAATGTTTAGTGGGACCGAACGAACGCGCAATACCCGCCTACAGCCGCTTTAGTGGTCCAGATACGACGTTTACTGCTGTTAGTTCCCCGAACGATCGAAACGTAATCAGCGATTACTCCGTTCGCTCGAGCGTCGCTTCCGTGTCGATCCCGTAGACTCGCTTCGGCGTCTCGACGTGGGCGATCCGAACCGCGGTATCGTGACCGTTCTCGAGCAACCACCGAACCCGCCGCGGGACCGTCTTGGGTCCGAGCACCGCTCCCGGCCGGTCCGGGTCGTCGATGTAGTCGGTTTCCATCAGGAACGGCTCGCCGCGCTCGGCCGCGGTCTCGAGGCGATCCTTCTCGCTCATCACGCTCGGCGTCGGCCCCTCGAGGCGGCCGCCCGCGTAGTGTTTGACGACGCGGTGGGCCGGCATGCCGGCGGCTTCGGCCCACTCCGCGACCGCGGTCATGTCCTCGCTGGCCTCGGCGTGGAGCTGGACGGCACACTCGAGGTCGGCTCCGTGCTCGAACGCGCGGCGCATGACCTCGTTCGAGGCGTCCCAGACGTCGTCGTCGACCTCGTAGTGTGGCCGGCCGGATTTCAGCGCCAGCGCCTCACCCGACTCGACGTACTCGGCCGCGACGTCGATCCCGGCCTGCATGAGGTCGCGAGCGTCCTCGGGCGCGAACCCGCGCTCATCGACCAGCCGCGAAACGAGGCCGGGGTGAACGCCGAGGACGGGCCACGCTCGGCCCGCGAGTTCGCTCGAGGCCTCGTCGACGATTTCGACGGTGCGCTCGAAGACCTCGCGGAAGTCCTCGCCGGTCTCGGCCTCGACGCCGAGATGCCAGGAGGGTTTGTTCACCACGAGCAGGTGGGTGCCGCCGAGGCGGGCGAAGTCGCGAACGGCGTCGATACCGCGGTGGTTGTCCGGATCGAGATGGAGGTGGTCGTCCAGGACCGGCGTCTCGTCGATCATAGACGCTACTGGGCGGTCCGCGCTGGAAAAATCTCCGACTTCCGCGGAGTGTAGCGGTGGTCGCGCGACGGCCACTGAAAGATCGATCGATGACCCATCGAGATCCGAGTGGAATTCGATCGAAATTCGACAGGTAAATCACAACCTTCGGCCGTACTGAGTAAAGGATTGATACTGATCGACCGTCGAATTGGACGATTCTGTCAACAATAGTTATTATGACCCATCCAAATAATGAGAATGTGTCACAGTATGAGTGATCGAGTATGAGTGCGAACGGAGAGTCGCCGTCCGACGAGGGTCCGGCCGACCAGTTCATCGGCGGCGAGACCGAGAGCGGTCCGACGGTCGAGTTCTACGGCGGCCGCGGGATGAGCGCGTTCCCGATCGCGTTTTTCATCCTCTGGGCCATCGTTCAGACCGCACTCTGGCGAATCGGCGATACCGGCGGTCTCATCGTCGGCATCCTGGTCGGACTGATCCTCGGGATGTTCTTCGTTCGGGGGAACTGGCAGTCCTACGCCAACACGATCTTCGAGGGGATGACCCAGCCCGTCGCGGTGACGGCGATCGTGGCGTGGATCTGGGCCGGCATGTTCGCCCAACTCCTGCAGGACGGCGGCTTCGTCGGCGGGCTGGTCTGGCTGGCCGACTCCGCCGGCGTCGGCGCGGCGCTGTTCCCGGCGATCACGTTCGTCCTCGCCGCCGTCTTCACGACGGGGATCGGGACGGGGTACGGCTCGAGCGTCGCCTTCGTCGGCCTCTTCTTCCCGGCCGGCGTCTTGCTCGGTGCGAACCCCATCTTGCTGTTCGGCGCGATCCTCTCGGGGGCGATCTTCGGCGACAACCTCGCGCCCGTCAGCGACACGACGATCGTCAGTGCCGTCACGCAGGACGCCGACATCGGCGGCGTCGTCGCCTCGCGGTTCAAGTACGTCATCGTCGCCGCCGTCATCGCCTTCGTCGGCTACGTCGTCGCCGGCGGGATGATGGGGGGCCTCGAGATCGGCGCGGAGGCCCAAGAGATCTTCCTCGAGAGCAGCGAGGCCCTCGGCCTCGTCCACGTGATCTCGATGCTGGCCGTGATCGGTGCGGCCGTCGCCGGCCGCCACATCGTCGAGGCGATCTCGTGGGGGATCGTCATCGCGATCGCCTTCAACCTCGTCTTCGGTCTGGCGGGCCTCGGCGAGATCGTCATGTTCAACGCGCCCGAGGACGCGCCGCTGGCCCAGCCGCTCGAGTCCCTGCCGATCCTCACGATCGTCGAGGATCCCGACGCGGTCGGCGTCGGCGGGAGCCTGATGGACGGCGTGGCGGGATTCCTCGAGCTATCGATCCTCGTCCTCCTGATCATCGGCGCGGCCCAGATCATGATCCGCGGCGGCGCGTTCGAGGTGCTTCTCGAGTGGTCCATCGAAAACCTCGCGACGAACGTCCGTAACGCCGAACTCACGATGGTCGGCACCGCGGCGCTGATCAACGCGATCATCACGATCAACACCGCCGCCGAGGTCGCGATCGGACCTTACATTTCGAAGATCGGCGAGCGGTTCAACCTGAACGGCTACCGCCGGGCGAACATCTTGGACGGCCAGACCGCCGCCATGGGCTACATCTTCCCGTGGTCCGGCGGCGTCCTCGCCGCCTACGGTGCGATGCAACAACTGCCCGGTGACTACGAGTGGTTCGAGCAGTCGATGATCGTTACGCCGATCGACGTCGTCCCGTACGTCTTTCAAGGATGGCTGTTGGTCGCCGTCTTCGTCGTCGCCGCGCTGACCGGCTTCGGCCGCGAGTACGTGACCGACCGCGAGACCGAGGAGGTGGCTCGCGTATGAGCCTCCTCGGAAAGTACTTCAAAGGCTGGCGGTTCCGCACGTCGCGGCCCGCCCTCGAGCAGGGAAGCGAAATCGATGTCTTCATCGCGGAGTCGAACGGCACGTCGGGCCGCGCCTACATCGGCGACACCGAACTGATCGTCGAGGGTGCCGGGCCGGACTGCGTCGAGAAGCAAGTGCGGGTCCGCGTCACGGAGTTCGACGAGGCTGCCGCGAGCGGTCGCGGCGAGTTCGTCGAGGTCGTCGGCGAGAGCTCCTACGACGGGTAGCTCATCGCAAAATCCGCGGGAGACTTCGTTTTCAGCGATTCGAGAGTCGTCTCACGGCTCGAGCGTGACCGCTTCGTCGGCCGCGTTCCGAAGCGCGTCGGAGCGGCCGTGCGTCCCCGGCGCGATCGCGATCGTCTCTACGCCGACGGTGCCCGCGTACTCGAGGACGGGTTTGAAGTCGGTATCTCTCGAGGCGATGGCGAGCCGATCGATGGTGCCGTCGCCCGCGAGCGCGGTCGCGTCGACGGCGAGTTTGACGTCGACGTCGCCGCTGGTGACGATCACTTCGAAGCCGCGGGCTTCGGCGGCCTGAATGAGGCCAGGAGTAGCGTGCTCGTCGAGATAGAGTCGGATGACGCCGACGCGGCCGAGTTCGCGGGCCGCGTCCCGCAGGTCGTCGAGATCGACGTCGAACTCGTCGCGGAAGACGTTCGGCCCGTCGACGAAGAGGCCCACCGACGGCTCGGTAGGGGGCTGTCGGTCGCCGGAACGGGCGAATCGGGCGCGAACGCGGTCGAACATACCCGTGTTTTCCGCGGCCGTGAGATAGATGTGACGAAACGCCGTGTGGATCTTCGAACGGAATCTCTGACGGAAAGGGGATGGGAACGAAGCGTTCTGCTATCGCGTTACCGGTGAGGACTACATCCTCCCCAGCCGATTCAATCACTCCTCACGGTTCCCGTTGGTCACCGTTCGCTTTCGAGGCCTCACTCTGTTCGGCCTTGCACCGCTCGCTATCGTTCGATCACTCGAAGACGAAGTAGTCCCGTTCCTCGCCCTGGACCGAGATCCACTTCGGCTCGGTGAGTTCCCGGACGATCCACTCGCCGTGGTACCGGCCGAGACCCGATTGCTTGACTCCGCCGAAGGGGGCGTTGTGGTCCTCGTTGATCGGCTGATCGTTGATGTGGACCATGCCCGCCTCGATTCGATCGGCGAGATCGCGGGCGCGATCCACGTCCTCGCAGAAGACCGAGGCCGAGAGGCCGTACTCGGTGTCGTTGGCCAGTTCGATGGCCTCCTCGTCGTCCGAGAACGGAATCACGGGTGCGACGGGACCGAAGTGCTCGTTGCACGCCGTCGGCATGTCGTTCGTACAGTCCGAGAGGACGGTCGGCTCGACGAACAGGCCGTCGGCCTCGCCGCCCGTCTCGAGGGTGGCACCCGCCTCGAGCGTCCCGTCGATGAACTCGACCAGCTCGTCGCGCTGGGTCTCGTTCTGGACCGGGCCGAACGTCACGTCTTCGTTCTCGGAGGGATCACCGATCACGAGCGACTCCGCGTGGTCGGCGAGCAGGTCGACGTACTCGTCGTACAGCGACTCGTGAACGAGGTGGCGGTTGATCGAGATACAGACCTGTCCCTGATGGAAGAACGAGCCGAACGCGCCGGCGCGTGCGGCCCGCTCGAGGTCGGCCTCGTCGGTGACGACGAACGGCGCGTTACCGCCGAGCTCGAGGGCGGGCAGCGCGAGGCTCTCGCCGGCGTTTTCGGCGACGCCTTTGCCGACGGCCGTCGAGCCGGTAAAGGAGATGACGCGCGGCGTCGGGTGGCCGGTCATCCGATCGCCGATCGCCGAGCCGCGGCCGGTGACGACGTTGACGACGCCGTCGGGAACGCCGGCGGCCTCGCAGAGCTTCGCGATGAGCAGCCCGCCGGTAATCGGGGTGTCCGTCGCCGGCTTCAGGACGACGGTGTTACCCAGCGCGATCGCGGGTGCGAGGGCCCGAAGCGAGAGGTGCAGCGGGAAGTTCCACGGCGAGATGATACCGACGACGCCGACGGGTTCGTGGACGATGTGATTGTCCTTGTCCTCGATCGACGAGGACGGCCGGACCTCCTCCGCTGGCGGCTCGAGCTCCAGCGCCATCTCCACGTCGCCGGTCGCGGTCGCGAACTCGCCCATCGCGCGGTAGCCCGGGGTGCCGGCCTCCGTCGCGAGTAGGCCGGCGATCTCCTCGAAGCGCGCGTTGAGTTCGTCCAGCAGGTTCTGGACGATCTCGTTGCGCTCCTCTCGAGGGGTCGCCGCCCAGTCGGACTGGGCGGCCTCGGCCGCCTCGTAGGCGGCGTCGACGTCGTCTTCGGTTCCCGCCGGTACTTCCGTAAACACTTCCTGTTTTGCCGGGTTCTCCACGGGAATCGTCTCGCCGCCGGTGGCGTCACGCCACTCGCCGTCGATGTACAGTTGGTTCCAATCGGCCCGTGGCTCGAGTTTCGGAGAACTCATACGGCGATATCTACGTTAGTTTTAGGCATATACCTTCGGCAACCGGAGACGATAGTCCGTGCTGTTGTAACGACAAACGGTTACGAAAACGAGGTGGGTGACCGGCCTCGACGAGCGGTGACCCGCGTTCGCAAACCGGACGTTTGGTACCGAAAGTGGACGCTGAAACGATTTGCGCGAAGATCACGCGGACGTCATGCGATCAGCTGTGCAGTAACTGTCAGTGGCTACGATACCGGTATCGCCAGCGAGTCCGACCGACGAAAAGACATTACTACTCCGCGGCAGATATTCCGAGTATGCCGCTTCAGACGCCGCCGTTACGTGGGTTACACGACGAGCGCGGAGCGAAGTTCACGGAGTTTGGCGGCTGGGATATGCCGGTCGAGTTCGATTCGATTCGGACCGAGCACGCCGCCGTTCGGGAAGACGTCGGGGTCTTCGACGTCTCGCACATGGGCCAGATCCACGTCACCGGTCCGGACGCGACGGAGTTGATGCGACGCCTGACGTCGAACGACGTCTCCCGACTCGCGGTCGGCGACTCCCAGTACGCCGCGATCACCGACGAGGACGGGATCATCATCGACGACACCGTCGTCTATCGACTCCCCGATGAGGGCGGGCAGGCGACGTACCTGTTCGTCCCCAACGCCGGCACCGACGAGACGACCCACGAACGGTGGCGTAGCTACCGCAACGAGTGGGACCTCGAGGCGACCGTCGACAACCGGACCGACGAGTACGCGATGTTCGCCGTACAGGGCCCGGACGCCGTCGATCTGGTCGAGGGCGTCACCGAGGAGTCCGTGAGCGACCTCGAGCGGTTCGAAGCCCGGTACGCGACGATCGCCGGGATCGACTGCTGGACCGCCCGGACGGGCTACACCGGCGAGGACGGGTTCGAGGTGATCGTCCCCTGGGCGGCGGCAGAGGAGATCTGGACGGCGCTGGACTGCCAACCCTGCGGGCTCGGCGCGCGCGACACGCTCCGTATCGAGGCCGGCTTTCTCCTCGCCGGCCAGGAATTCGACGCGGACACCGATCCGCGGACGCCGTACGAGGCCGGCATCGGCTTTACCGTCGCCCTCGAGACCGATTTCGTCGGCCGAGACGCCCTGGCGGAGATCGAGGCGGCGGGCGTCGAGGAGCGACTCGTCGGCTTCCAGTTGATCGATCGCGGCGTTCCTCGCCACGGCTACGACATCACCACGACGGAGAGTCGCGTCATCGGGACCGTCACCAGCGGGACGATGAGTCCGACCCTCGAGCGGCCGATCGGCCTCGGCTACGTGCCGGTCGAGTACGCCGAACCGGGGACGACGCTGCAGGTGGTCGTCCGCGGCCAATCGAAGAAAGCAAGAGTTGAAACCACACCCTTCATCGACACAGTATAATGAGCTTCGACGTTCCCGACGATAGACGGTACCTGGAATCGCACGAGTGGGCGCTCGAGACCGACGGCGTCGTCCGCGTGGGCATCTCCGACTTCGCACAGGACGAACTCGGCGACGTGGTCTTCGTCGAACTCCCAGACGAGGGCGACGAGCTCGAGCAGGGGAGCGAGTTCGGCGTCGTCGAATCGATCAAAGCGGTCTCAGACCTCTACGCGCCCGTCGGCGGCGAAGTCGTCGCGATCAACGACGAGCTGTTCGACGCCCCCGAACTCGTCAACGAGGACCCCTTCGGCGAGGGCTGGATGCTCGAGATCGAGGCCGACGATCCCGACGAACTCGGGGCCCTCCTCGCCGCTGACGAATACGAGAATCAGATCGCCTGAACGAAGCTTCGATAACGGATCCGTTTTAGCGACTATCCAATCTTTCGAGAACACCAGACGACCGCCCCGAAATCGTCGACTGAGCAGTCGCTCACACGACGGAATAGGGGTGCTATTCGAGCGTCACGAGGTGCTCGAGCACGTCGTCGAGCGGCGCCGACGTGACGGCCAGCGAGTAGCCGTCGATTCGCGCGAGTTCCCGCGCGTGGTCCCAGAGGTCCTCCTCCTCGAGTCCGTGGAGGATCACGGCGTTCGGCGTCGGGTTGATCATCCGGAGGGCGATGCCGACGCCCTCCCCGCGCGTGACGTTGGTGAACACGAGCACGCGGCTCGTGCTCTGCCCGTAGAGCCGAAAGAACTCCTCGCTCGAGAGGCGGGTGATGGCCTCGATGCTGTCGATGACCGTGTGGCCGCTGACCTGATCGGTGCCGCTCGAGGCCACTTCGGTCGCCTCGAGGTCGTCGTACAGCCGCGTGAGGGGAAGCGAGGTGGCGTACTCCCGGAGGTCGTAGACGATATCGCTGTCGAAGCCCGCTGAGAGGACCCGACCGTACTGTCTGATACGCTCGCCGCCGCGTTGCTCGTCGATCTCGAGCAATCCCTCGACGAGTCGGCCGACGACGCCGATGCCGGGACTCTCCCGGCGGCCGCTCTCGTAGTCGGAGATGACCGACGACGAGACGTCGAGTTCGGCCGCGAGATCTGTCTGTGAGACGCTGAAGTCGGTGCGCCACTTCCGTAGCGTGGCCCCGGGATCCTCGCTCAACGTGATCTCCCCGGCGATTTTCTCCGCGAGTTCCCGTTTCGGTCCGCGTCCGCTCATATGCGACGGTCACGCGGTCGATCCAAGTAGCTACCGGAGACGGGTCGATCGCTCGGCCAGCGGAGTCGGCAAGGAGTGCCCGCGTCGCCGATCGATCAGCTGGACCGGCGAGCGATAGCAGCAATCGGCCGACGACGATAGCGGCTCGAGCGCCCCAACAGTCAAGCCCCCGCGGTTCGAGTCGCCGGGATATGCCATCGACCGTCGTCCACGTCGCGTTCGCGGGATTGCTCGGTGTCGCCTTGCTCGGCGACGAGTTCGACACTCGAGTGATCCTGTTCGTGATGGGGTGTAGTGCCCTCCTCGATCTCGATACGCTGATCGGCATCGTCGCCCCCGGAACCCATCGCGCGGCGTTGCACAACGTCTGGATCGTTCTCGTCCCCGCCGCCCTGTTGCTGTGGGACGGCACGCTCCGCGAGGAATCGGCCGTCCGGGACCGGTGGGGGACGTGCGGCCACCGCGTCGCGTGGACGACGCTGGCCGCGTTACTGTTCGCGCACGTCCTGTTCGACGCCTTCTTCAACGGCGTCAACCTCTTCTGGCCGGTCCACGACCGATTTTACGACCTCTCGGGATCGCTGCTCATCACCGACCAGCGCGGACTCGTCCAGACGTTCGTCGAACTCGAGGGCAGTGCGGTCGCCGAGTCGACGGCCCGCGGGACGACCGAAAACACCCACTACAGGACGGGATTCGATCCGACCCGCGACGAGCCGGCGACGGGCGTCGAGCGAATCTTCCCCATCGCGGCGACCGGCGAGCGGTTCGTCCTCACCGTCGCCGGACTGACCGCCGTTCTCGTTCGGGTCGTCGAAGATCGGCGGTCGGACTGAGACGACGAATCGCGATCCGAGACCTCGCTCGAGGCGGCTACTCCGCCGTCCCTTCGCTCGAGGACGGCGGCTCGGTCGTCTCGACGTGTTCCCGAAGCCACCCGATCGCCGCCTCGACCGTCTCGAGGTCGGTACTCGAGACGCGGATCCGGCCGGGCCGGTTTTCGCTTCGCGGATAGCTCCCGACCGCGACGTCGAACCGCTCGGTGACGCCCTCGAGGGCCTCGTGGAGCGATCCCTCGGGTGCCGGCGTGTAGATTGTGCGGGCCACTGCATTACCCTGGAACTCGTCGGCGACCGATTCGAACATGGCTTTCATCTCGTCGGGGATGCCGGCGAGGACGTAGACGTTCTCGACGATACAGCCGGGAGCCCACCCCTCGTCGACGACGATCGGCGTCGCGCCCTCGGGGATCGACGCTGCAGCGTCGATGTCGAGCTGGAGGTCGTACTCCTCGACCATCTCGGGATTCTCATCCCGAAACGCGGCCGCTTTCTCGACCAGCCGCTCTCGGATCTCGCCGTGGACGACGAACTCCCGCTCGAGGCCGTCGGCGACGGCTTCGACGGTCACGTCGTCGGGCGTCCCGCCGATGCCGCCGGTGACGATCACGGCGTCGAACGCGTCGCTCCATCGGTCGACGTACTCTGCGATGAGTTCGCGGTCGTCGGGAATCGTCAGGATCCGCTCGACGCTGCTGCCGCGGTCGGTGATTCGCTCGGCCAGCCACGACGCGTTGGTGTTGGTGGTCGACCCCGCGAGAATTTCGTCGCCGACGGTGACGATCGCGACGTTCATGGGCCGTTTTCGAGTTCCGGGTAGTTATCGGCTCCGGGACCCGACCGGCGAACGGATCCGACTGCTGGCCAGCGTCGGGACGGTCGAGCGATTACCGAAAACCGCTCGAGTGGGCTGTGGATCGCGCGCTCTCGCCGCTCGCCAGCGCCACGGTTTTGTGACTCGTGTGCCAACTGACTGTATGGTCGTAATCACCGGCGGCGGGACTACCGTCTCGTCCTCGCCGCCGAGCGACGTTCGCCGTCCCGTCGGGTCGACGGTGGGACCCCATCGAATCGGTACTCGAGCACAGAACGGACCCGACGCGACGGTGACGGCACGGCGTCGCTCGCAGCCACTGGGGTGGAGCCGATGGTAGAAGTGGATCTCGCGTTCTCGTTCGGGCGGCTCCTCTTCGCTCTCTTTCTGGTCTTCCTGAACGGCTTTTTCGTCGCCGCGGAGTTCGCGTACGTCCGGATTCGGCCGACGCAGATTCAGACTCTCGTCGACGAGGGCCGGTCGTCGGCGAAGCTCGTCCAGGAGGCCGAGGAGAACCTGGACGATTACCTCGCGACCACCCAGTTAGGGATCACGATCGCCTCGCTGGGACTGGGGTGGGTCGGTGAACCGGCCATCGCCTCGCTGCTCGAGCCCGTACTGGGGCCGGTGCTTCCCGCCGGCACGCTTCATCTGGTTTCCATCGCGATCGGGTTCAGCATCATCACGTTCCTGCACGTCGTCTTCGGTGAGCTCGCGCCGAAGACGCTCGCCATCGCTGACGCCGAGCGGATCGCGCTGCTCGTCGCCGCGCCGATGAAGTTCTTCTACTACATCTTCCTCCCAGGAATCATCGTGTTCAACGGGACGGCGAACTTCTTCACGCGACTCATCGGCGTCGCGCCGGCCTCCGAACGCGACGAGAGCCATACGCCAAAAGAGATCATGCGCATCGTCTCGCAGTCGGGAGACCAGGGAGCCGTCGACACGGACGAGGTCGAGATGATCGAGGCCGTCTTCGATCTGGGTGATACGATCGCCCGCGAAGTGATGGTCCCTCGGCCGGACGTCGTTACCGTTCGCGCCGGGATGCCCCTCTCGGAACTCCGGAGCGTCGCCGCGAGCGGGAACTTCACCCGGTTCCCCGTCGTCGACGAAGCGGACGACGAACCGGTCATCGGCTTCGTTCACGCGAAGGACGTCCTCAAAGCGATCGAAGCCGCGGACGGAACCGATGGGCAGGCGGGCGAGGAATCAGCCGACGAGCCGACCGCGCGCGACCTCGCTCGAGAGGTCCTCATCGTCCCCGAGACACGCCGGATCGACGAGGTGCTCGCGGATTTCCGCCGACAAAACGTCCAGTTGGCGGTCGTCATCGACGAGTGGGGTGCCTTCGAGGGGATCCTGACGATCGAGGACGTTATCGAAGAGGTCGTCGGCGAGATTCAAGACGAGTTCGACGTGGCGTCGATGGAACCCTCGATCGAGGAACTCGCCGACGGCCGCTACGAGATGGACGGCAGCGTCCCGCTGGACGTGGTGAACGAGACCCTCGGAACGACGTTCGAAAGCGACGCGTTCGACACCATCGGCGGACTGGTGTTGAGCCGTCTCGGTCGCCCGCCCGAGGTCGACGACGCGATACAGGCCGACGGCTACGAGGTAACGGTCGACGACGTCGAGGGAACGCGCGTCTCGAGCGTAACCGTCAGTGAGGCCGTCCCGGAGGCCGAGGAGTCCTCGGACTGATACGGACTACTGTCAGTCGGTTTCGGCGCACCCGCAGGACGGTCGCAGTCGCGTCGGGGAACCGTTACAACGATTCGTCTGACCACTCGGCCACGGTTTTCGCGCCGAACAGACTCGATGTCGATCCGCCCCATCACGTCCGGATCGATGACTGTAATCGGACATAACATATTTCATACATTTTATGGTGCGGGGCGGACTGGTCCAGTTATGGACCGCCGAACACTCATCGCCTCCGCGGGACTCGGAGTTGGACTAACGGGTTGTCTCAACGTGAACGGCAACGAAACGGACGGAGAGAACGGAACGAACGACGGCTCCGACCGTCTGGATTCCGGGACTGGCTCGGAAACGAACGGGACCGAAGGAGGAGCCGACGGTTCGGCAGCTGACAGCGGCGCGGAGAACGATAGTTCGGACGGCGAGACGGAAACGGGAGACGAGAGTTCGGACGACGATTCCGAGACGGAGACCGACGACTCGAGCGGCGAGACGGAACGGACGGTGGCGTTCGACTCCTGTTCTCGAGCAACGGTTACCGGCACGTTCGAGGCCGGCGACGTCGCCTACGCAAGCACGGGATTCTACGCCGACGATGACCTGTATGGCGACACCATCCTCGAGGACGGCGTCACCTTCGGCGAGGACGTCGACGCCCCGTTCTCGGGAACGGTCGTTTTCGAGATCGGGGACGGGTCGAACGTACGCGCGGGTTCCGACGAGATCGCCGTCGAGGTACCGAACTACGGCAGTACCGGCACCGTCCTCTCGTCGCTGACGACACGGAAGGCGGACTACCAGCGAGTGTCCGCGACCCACGAGAACCCGCGTGCCAGCGAGTGTCTCAGCGAAATCGATCCAGACGGCGGCGACGATAGCAGCAGCGATGACAGCGACAGCGGTGACGCGACGTTCGAAGTCGGCCCGCTCGAGACGAACACGCCCGTCGACTCCGGCGAGTTCCTCGAGGTGAGCGTGACGGTCGAGAACACCGGTGGGGCCGCCGGCACGCAGGACCTCGAACTCCTCGTCGGTACCAGCGCGGAACTGGTCGAACGGCGTTCGGTGTCGCTCGATGCCGGCGAGCGGACGGTCCTCTCGACGGGGTACGAAACGCCCGTCATCGCGAACGATCACGAGTTTCCCGTTCGGGTCGAATCGGCGGACGATGCGGCTGAGCGGTCCGTTCTCGTCTACGGGAGGGAGTGACAGGGCGGAGGGAGAGTGAGACGTCACCCGGTTGCGACGTGTTCGCTTGCAGCACGCACCGAAGCAATTTGCCAGGTCGAAGCGCTGGTCGTCTCCCAGTTCATGACCACTGGACGAGTGGTTCGTCGGTCGCGGCTCGACGGATGTAGTCGGCTTGCATTTCGTGCACGGCGTCGTCGAATCGTTTGCCAGCGTCGAGATAGTCCGCGACGCGGGCCAGTTTCCATCGACTTGGAGTCGTCCGATCGGTCCAGCGCGCCTCGATCGGCCCGACATAGTCCTCGATGATTTCCGACGAAACTCCCTGCTCGCGGAGGCCGCGGCGAGCGAACTCGAAGAGCTCGTCGTAGATTACAGTCAGATCGGTCGTTCGATCACCGTCCGCAGTGACCCATGCAATCTCGGCGTCGAGCCCGTCTTCGACGGCGGCGTAAAAGCTTCGTTCGGCGATGTCGTGATCGAGGCTCGAGAGCGGATGGTCGGCCGTACACAGCCCGTGGACGAGCCCCGCAACCAGGACCTGGAAGCCGATGTTCTCCGCGATGGTCGGCTGCGTGGGAAGCGGTCGGTATTCGATGCGAACCGACCAGTGGTCCCCCTGCTCGACCGGTTGCCCGCCGATGACGGCGCGGAGCCACCGCCAGTACGTTCCCCGCTTGTGATCGAGTTCCCAGAACTGGTCCGCGAAGGTCTCGCGAGCCCCGTCTTCGAGCCACTCGCGGAGAAACGGCGCACACGTCCGGTCGGCGACGAGCCGGTCGACGGTGTCGACCGCCCGCTGTATTCCGTTCGGGAAGCGAACCTTCTCCCATCCGTGGTTGACGGATTGCTCGAACACCGGAATCCGAAGTTCGTGAGACGTTTCCTCGAGCAAGCGGGACGGATCGTCGATCTCGTACAGCTCCGGGGGCAGCAGCGGCGAGTTCGTCGCGAGCGCGAGCACCGGACCGAGCGTCCGGATCGCGGTGTTGTAGTAGGGCGGAAACGCCTCGACGTCGGGAATCTGGATGTGGGGCTGGATCGAGGTCGCCAGCGACTCGAACAGGATCGACGGAAACGCACGCTCGACGCCCGGAACCGAGAGGGTGACCGATCCGTCGGCTCGCGCCAGAATGTCGTTGTCGATCGCACAGTATCGCGGCGACGGCGTCATGTTGTCGGCTATCGTCATCCCCTCGCTCTCGCGCACGGCCGTGAGGTAGTCGTCACTGCCGTCCGGCGGCGGAATCGTCCACATCGCATCCAGGACGATCTCGAGCCCTTCGCGCTCTGCGGCGCGCTGAACGGCTCGATAGTCCCGCCGGAGCGTCGCCGCCTGCGTTTCGATCCCGTCGCCGTCGAACGAGTTCGGATCGGTGTGGAGCTCGACGTTGTGTCGGCCGAGCTCCTTCTCACAGCGGCTCTCGAACAGGGAGTCCGGCACTCGAGCGAGGCGGTTTTCCTCGTCGACGACGTAGGCCTCGAGTTCGATGCCGAGCCCGAAGCTGGGGTTGTCGAGTCGCCCCGCCCGAAGGGCGTCGGTGAGACGGACGGCCTGCTCGTCGACGCGCCGGTCGAACTCGATTCGCGTCTCCTCGCGGAGCGATCGCGTGACGAGGTCGATGAACGCCGCCATCATCGAAACACAGCGGGGCCAGTCGCTTAGAGGTGGGGTACAATGCTCATCGGTACAGTGCGCAGATCGTCTCTCGGAACCCGACTGTCCCGTTTGATAGTCGGATCCCTACGGATGTGATGAACCCGTTATTGGCCGTTCGTCCGACGACATGCATGGGTATGTCTTTGGGTGAGGGGAATATTCTTATTTCTGCCCACAATACGTTCGCGTATGTCCGATGCGACACTGGACGACCGGGGTCGTCTAACACTCCCGAAAGGGCTGCGAGAGCGATACGGCGACCACTACCATATCGTCGAGCTTCAGGACGGAATCAAGTTGATTCCGATCGCAGAGAACCCGCTCGAGGCGCTCCGTGACGAGTTCGAAGATGTCGAAAAGACGGCTGACGAGCTTCGGAAGGAGGCACGCGACGCGGCGCTGGACGAGGCGGGACGCTGAATGTACGCGGAAACGGATTTCCTCCTCGCACTCATCAAAGACGACGACTGGCTCGGAGAGGCCGCCGAGTCGATGTACCAAGAACACCGAGATGAGTTGTGGACGTCACAGTTCACGCTTATCGAACTCCTGATGGTCGCCTACCGCGAGGAACGTGATACCGAGCGCGTCGTCTCGAACGCCGCCAACCTCGTCGAGGTACGCGGTGACATGGAGACGGTCATTACGGCGGCGACATACGTGGAAGACCACGAGTTCACACCGTTCGACGCACTTCACCTCGTCGAATCGAATGGAGATTCCATCGTCTCGAGCGACGACACGTACGAGGACGTCACCCCTCGTCTTGACCTGAAAATAGTCGGCGAGGAGTGACGCTCCGCAACCACTAAACGCGACTCGCACCAACCGGTATCCAATGACCGACTGGACGGAAACGTACCGCCCGACGACGCTGTCGGAGGTACGCGGCAACAACAAGGCCCGCGACAAACTCGAGGAGTGGGCCCAGAGCTGGGACGACCACCGCAAGTCGGTGATCGTCCACGGCAGCCCGGGCGTCGGGAAGACCTCGGCCGCCCACGCGCTGGCCAACGATATGGGCTGGCCCGTCATGGAGCTCAACGCCAGCGACAGCCGGGGGGCCGACGTCATCGAAAAAATCGCCGGCGAGGCCGCCAAGAGCGGGACGCTCACCGCCGGCGGGGCGGGTCGGCGGCTCGTGATCCTCGACGAGGCGGACAACTTTCACGGCAACGCCGACTACGGCGGCTCTCGAGAGGTCACGCGCGTCGTCAAAAACGCGAACCAGCCGATCGTCCTCGTGGCCAACGAGTTCTACGACATGAGCCAGTCGCTGCGCAACGCCTGCGAGACGATCGAGTTCCGGGACGTTTCGAAGCGCTCGATCGTCCCCGTCCTGCGGGACATCTGCCGGCGCGAAGGAGTCGAGTTCGAGGAGGAGGCGCTCGAAAAGATCGCCGAATCGACGAGCGGCGACCTGCGCTCGGCGGTCAACGACTTGCAGGCGGTCGCCGAGGAGGCCGAGCGATTGACCGTCGACGACGTGGTCACGAGCGAGCGCGACACCACCGAGGGCATCTTCGACTTCCTCGACGAACTCATCAAGGAGAAAGACGCCGAGGGTGCGCTGCGGGCATCCTACGACGTCGACGAGACGCCCGACGAACTGCTCAACTGGATCGAGGACAACGTTCCAAAGGATTACGAGGGAGCGGAGTTGGCTGACGCCTACGGATTCCTCTCGAACGCCGACCGGTGGCTCGGTCGGGTGCGCGCCACGCAGAACTACTCCTACTGGCGCTACGCGACCGACAACATGACCGCGGGCGTCGCCGCCTCGCGCCGCGGCGACAAGGGCGGGTGGACCCGATACGGTCCGCCGAGCTACTGGTCGAAACTCGGCCGCACCAAAGGAACGCGGAACACCCGCGATTCGATCGCCGAACGTATCGCCGAACGGGAGGGCGCGAGCGTCGCGACGGTCCGCCGGGACATCCTCCCTTTCCTCTCGGCGATGACCCACCACTGCAAGAACCGCGACCTGACCGTTCGGATGGCGGCGGCCTACGATCTCGACGAATCGGAGGTCTCGTTCGTCACCGGCAGCGGGAAGGACACCAACAAGGTCCAATCGATCGTCGAGGACGCCGCGGAGCTGAAAGCCGACGCGGCGGTCGAACACTCGGGTAACGCCTTCTTCGAGGCCGAGCGCTCGAGTGACGAGAGTACTGCAGCCACTGCCGATACCGAGGCCGGAGACGACGGCGACGAGTCGAACGAGCAACGGGCGCTCGCAGCGACGGAGTCGGACGACGGGACCGACACCGAGCCGGCATCGGATCCCGCGTCAGCGGACGACGAACCGGACGACGATCAGTCGGGATTGAATGACTTCTTCTGAGCAGCGCTCATCTCTCGACACCCACCGGCGAGATCGATTCTGACGCCCGAACGTAGTACTGTAGCACGAAAGACAGCGTGGCGGATGGTGATGAACCGGTTTTATTCGCCGAGAATATATCTATACATAGATTGATCGACACTATTACGGTGGTGAGCGACGAGGGTTCCTCACGGTGATCCACGAGTGACAAAACCACACAGCTGCCCGCTCTGTGCGGAAGCGTACGACGACAAAACCGGTCTCCGGGTCCACCTCGAGGTGGAGCACCGGAAATCCGAAGTGGTCTCCTACCTGGTCGAGCTCGACGGGGCGAGCACCGATATTTCGTCCGACTACGAGTCCACGACGGCCAACGAGGAGCGACCGGCACCGTCGGCCTGATCGCACGGTTCGATCAGCAGTCTTCTACCGGGAGCCGATCGCGGAACGCCGGTGACAGTGCATCGCTGACGCCGGCAGCGAGGGTACCTGGTTCAGTATCGCCGTCGCTCGCAGCCGCGTCGAGCGACGGGACCGTCTCCACCGGAGAGCCGGTCATCCGCTCGAGTTCGGCGGGATTCGTCCGCTCCGCCATCGTCTCGCCGGCGTATTCGTTGACGATAACGCCGCAGACGTCGATTCCGCGAGACTCGAGGGCGTCGACCGAGAGCGCGGTGTGGTTCAGGGTCCCGAGACCCGAGCGCGTGACGACGACCGCCGCGGCCTCGAGGTCGGCGACCAGATCGATCACCTCACGATCGCCGGCCAGCGGAACCCGCAGGCCGCCGATTCCTTCGACAATCGGGACCGATGTCGCCTCGATCTCGCGCTCGCACGCCGCCCGGATCGACTCGTACTCGAGTTGCTCGTCGGCGACATCGGCGGCGACGCTGGGTGCCAACGCCGGTTCGAGATAGCGCGGACAGGTTGCGGCCTCGGAATCCCCACAGGCCGCGGCGACGAACCTCGCGTCGTCGTCCGGCGGGTGGCCGGTCTGGGCGGGTTTGATGGCCCGCGCATCGTGTCCCGCCTCACGGAGCAGGCGCGTGAGTCCGGCCGTAATAACCGTCTTCCCGACGTCCGTCCCGGTTCCGACGACCGCGATCGGCTTCGTCGCGGTCACAGCAGCCCCGCCTCCTCGCCCGCCGCGCGGAACGCCTCGAGGCAGTCGATGATATCGTCACGGTCGTGGGTCGCCATCGGGGCGACGCGGATCCGACTGGTCCCCTCCGGGACCGTGGGCGGCCGGATGGCCGGCGCGACGACGTCACGTTCGCGGATCCCCTCGGCGAGAGCCATCGCGTCCGCGCGGTCGCCGACGGCCACCGGGAGGATCTGGGAGTCCCCTCGGACTGCGAACCCCATCGACTCGAGGCCGTCGCGAAGGTGGGCGACGTTCGCCCAGAGTCGCTCGCGCGCGTCGCCGTGTCGAGCGACGTGCAGCGCCTCGCTCGCGGCCGCGGCGGCCGGCGGCGCGAGACCGGTCGAGAAAACGAACGAGCGCGCGTCGTTGCACAGGCACTCGATCAGTTCCGCGCTACCGGCGACGTACCCGCCCTGGCTGGCCAGCGCCTTGGAGAGCGTCCCCATCTGAATCTGGACCCTGTCCTCGAGTCCTTCGGCCTGCACGACGCCACCGCCGTCCGCGTACAGCCCGGTCGCGTGGGCCTCGTCGACCATCACCCACGCGCCGAACGCCTCGGCGGCGTCACAGATCGCCCGCAGCGGTGCGACGGTGCCGTCCATGCTGAACACGGAATCGGTGAGGATCAGCCACGATTCGTCGGCCGGCTCGCGACCGTCACGGGTCGCTCGGTCGGCTCGCTCCTCGAGCATGGATCGCAGGCTCTCGGCGTCGCAGTGGTCGTAGACGACCGTCTCGGCGTCCGCGAGCCGACAGGCATCGATGATGCTCGCGTGGTTTAACTCGTCCGAGAAGACGACATCCGGCTCGAGCGCGGTGATCGTCCCGACGTTCGCGGCGTAGCCCGAGGAAAAGGCGAGCGCGCGGTCAGTACCTTTGGTCTCGGCGAGCAACCGCTCGAGATCGCGATGGACCATCGTGTCGCCGGTAACGAGCCGGCTCGCGCCGGCACCCGTGCCGACGGTCGCGGCGGCCTGTCGGGCCGCGTCCTGGACGCGCTGGTCGTCGGTCAGTCCGAGGTAGTTGTTGGAGGCGAAGACCAGCGCCTCATCCGCCTCGAGCACGGGCAACTCGCCGCCGGAGGGCTCGGCGAAGTAGCCTCGCTCGGCGACCCGATCGACGGGCGAGAGGGCGCGTTTCAAATCGTTTGCCTCGAGCGTCTCGAGTCGGTCCTCGAGGTCGAACCCGCGGTCGGCCATTCGGCTAAACGAACTCAGCGCCACGGTTTCACTCTCACGGTTCGGCGCTCCGCGGCAGCTGGGCTCGCTCGAGCCTCGAGCCGCCAGGTTTCGGAAATTGCGGATTCGCGTCGGTCCCGCGCGAGCGAAACCGACGAGGGAAAGGGTGACATCTCACTCGCGATCAGAAGCCCGGCATCAGGTCGGCGGGACCGAAGACGCCGTACTCGCCGGCGCGGTTCCGCCGGACGCCGGCTTTGAGGTAGCCCAGCGCGGGTCCGTTGACGTTGGCCTCCATGCTCGTCTCATCGCCGAGCTGGAACGTGTTGGTCGCCGTCTCGCCGTCGAAAGTTCGGCCGGTCACGCGGACCGTCGTCGTCGTCGGCTTTTCGTCGTTTCGCACGTCGAGGATCCCGCCGACGGTGACGTCCGCGGCGTCGCAGACGCCGGCGCGCTCGAGCAGGACGTCGTCGGCGTGTTCCATGTCTTCGAACTCGATGACGCCGTCGTGGTCGTCGATGATCGCCTCGATCTCCTCGTCGGAGAGGTTCCGTGCGGTCTCGATATCGTACTCGGGGAGGTGGGCGATGTCTTCCCGGACGGTGCCGCGGTTGTCCTCGTAGCCCGATTTGAGGCCGACGCCCCAGTGGATGTCGACATCCGTGACCTCGACGAACGACTGGGCTGCGAGCGCGGCCGCACCCGTCAGGAGGCCGGGCGTCGCGCCCGCACCGCAGATGAACGTGATGCTGGCCTCGGCGAACTCATCGCTGCGGTCGTCGAGCATATCGATCACGCGCGAGCGCTTGAGTACGTCGATCATGACTCCGGAGTAGCCGCCCTCGGCGAAGCGGTCGGCCGTCCGCGGGATGAAGTCGTGCTCGTAGTTCGGTAGCGCGAGCAGGACCGCGTCGATCCGGTCGCCGTGATCGATGATCTCCTGAATCGGATCCTCGCTGGGCCGGGCCTGACTCGAGGCGACGACACCCCTGTCCTCGCCGTGTTGTTTGACGCCGCCTTCGGCAGTGGCTGCGCCACCGTCGGTTGCGACTTCGTTGTCAATATTGCCCTCCGTCGCCGCCAGCAGTTCGTCGACGTCGAGGCCGTCGAAGTCGAATGCGACGCCGTGGCGGTCACACGCCGCGACGGGCGTAAGCGCGTCTTTGTGCTGGCTCACTTCGAGTGCTCGTCGGCCGATGCCACCCGTTCCGAGTACCGCAAACGTGATTTCGTTCATGGATATCGTCTGCTGTTATCGTTTCGCGTCAGTCGTCGCTCGGTTCCGCGCCCGTACTCGCCGTCGTATCGGTCGACGACTCTGCGGAGTCGCTCCGTCGGGCCTTGACCGCCTCCGGATCGAAGTCGTTCGTGTCCCGGTTGGGCTCGAGGCCCGCGCGCTCGATGATCTCTAAGTCGTCGCCGGGCGATTGGCCCTCGGTCGTGAGGTAGTCGCCCGTGAGGATGCCATCAGCGCCGGCCTCGAGGGGCAGGTGCTGTTCGTCCGGCTCGAGGTTGACCTCGCGGCCGCCGGTCAGTCGGACTCGTGACTCGGGGTGGAGCAGTTTGTAGACCGCGACCGTCTTGACGATCTCCTCGGTCGTGATCTCGCCGCCCTGCTCGGCCATCGGCGTCCCCTCGACCGGGTTCAATACGTTCACCGGAAGCGAGGAGACGCCGATGTCCTGCAATGCGATAGCCGCTTCGACCCGGTCGGTCGGCGTCTCGCCCATCCCGAGGATGACGCCGGCACAGAGATCCATCCCGGCCGCCTTGGCGACCTCGAGCGTCTCGACTCGATCATCGAAGCTGTGGGAGCCAACGATTTCGGGGAAGTAGTTCGGAGAGGTCTCGATGTTGTGATTGTAGTGGTTGATCCCTTCCTCGGCGAGAATCGCGGCCTCCTCCTCGGTTAGAATGCCCAACGAGGCGTCGACCTCGAGGTCGCACTCGTCGCGGACGAGTCGGATCGACTCGAGGACCTCCGCCCACTCTTCGGGGCGGTGTTTCTTCGAGACGCCCTTCTCGGCGACGACGATTCCGAAGCGCTGAGCACCGTCGCGTTCGGCTCGTTTGGCCGCCTCGAGGATCTTCTCGGGGCCGAGGAAGCCGTAGGTGTCGATGCCGGTGTCGAAGTGGACCGACTGCGCGCAGAAGCCACAATCCTCGGCGCAGTTGCCCGCCTTCGCGTTGACGATCGAGCAGGCGTCGACCGTGCCGTCGCCGAAGTGATCGCGCACGGCCGCGCCGGCCTCCGCGAGCGCGTCGACCGGCTGGGCGATCAGCGCAAGCCCGTCGGTCCGGTCGAGGTGTTCACCGGCTAGCACCCGCTCGAGTGCGTCGTCGACCGTCTCGTTTCCAGTCTCGTAAACCACAATTCTAAACTTGGTTGACGACATTATAATGGTTTTGGATAGTCGTGGCTGTTGTCGGGTACTCCTCGATCGGTCCGCTTCGGGTGAACCCGGCGCGTCGCCGAGTGGGGTTTACGGCCGAAACTGTCGGTCCGAACAATGCTTACAGCGTTCACATCGGTTCCCCAACCTTTGAATAGTGGTATGTAATATCACATCGTATGGTCGTTCGTGTACCAGCGGAGCGATTCGAGGACGTGCCGAATTTCGACTACGAACCGCAGTACGTCGACGTCGGCGAGTTACGGATGGCGTACGTGGAAACCGGCGGCAGTGCAGACGGAGACGAAGCCGAGGAAACCTTCCTCTGTCTGCACGGCGAGCCCACGTGGTCGTTCCTGTACCGGAAGATGATGCCCACGCTGGCCGAGCGCGGGCGCGTGGTCGTCCCCGATCTGATCGGTTGTGGACGCTCCGATCGGTACGAGGACCGCGACGAGTACTCCGTCGAGATGCATTACGACGCGCTGAAGACGTTCGTCGAGGAACTCGACCTGACGAACATCACGCTCGTCTGTCAGGACTGGGGTGGCGTCCTCGGTCTCCCGCTCGCGACCCACGAGCCCGAACGGTTCGCGCGTCTGGTGCCGATGAACACCGGCGTCCCGAACGGGTCACAGGAGATGAGCGACAGGTGGCACGAGTTCGCCGAGATGGTGGCGACCGCAGAGGACCTCGATATCGGGAGGCTCGTCCGGAACGGCTGTTACCGCGACCTCTCCGAGGACGTGGTCGACGCCTACCGCGCGCCGTTCCCCGACGAGCGGTACATGGCCGCCGCGCGGACGTTCCCCGGCCTCGTTCCCACGTCGCCCGACGACCCAGGCGCGGAACTGTTCGACGAAACCAGAGAGCGTCTCGGCGAGTGGGAGAAACCGGCGTTCGTGCTGTTCGCAAAGGAGGATCCGATCACGTCCCACGACCGCGATCCGCTTCGACACCACATTCCGACTGCGACCGAACAGCCCGATGTCTGGATCGACGAGGCGGCCCACTTCCTGCAAGAGGACGCCGGCGAGGAAATCGCCGAGCATATCGTCGACTTCGTCGACCGGACACCGCTATCCGAGTGACGCGGACTCCGACCCGAGGAGATCGTATTCATTCGTAGAGTACGCTCAGCGTCGCTCGTCGAAGAACGACCGGAGCAGCGGGTACCACGCCCCGAAGACGGCCCCGAACAGCAACAAGGCGTAGAAACTCCCCCAGTGGTGGAAGGGAACGGGATAGGTGTCCCCGGTGATGAAACCGAGCACGAACGGGGCCGTATAGGCGACGATGGCGGCCCATAGTACGACACCGTACGAGAGTCCCACGCAGGCACAGAGAAACGGGCTTCGGTAGCTCTCCGCGAGGGGGCTCGGGACGCGTCGACCCCTCGAAAGCCGCGTGATGATCGCGACGAACGGCCCACCCGCGACGAGGCTGTGACAGAAGACGAGCGTCCACTCGTTGACGACGCCCTCGAGCCCGTACACGCCGGCCACCGTTCGGAGGTTTCCGGTCGCGTGTAACGCGCCGCCGAGGGCAGCCCCGGCGATCAGGGCGGCCGCCACCGTGGTGAGGACGGTCACCGGCGACGGACGATCACTTCGGCGTGATTGTCTATATGTCATTGACGGATATCTCAATCACATTTATAAATATCTATCTTACTTCTAGACGAATGTCTAGTTTTTCGAGATTATAAGAAGTAATCGGTCGGGGAACGGGTGACCGGCGATGAAACCGACGTCACCGCGGCGTCTCAGCACCCCACTTCTCGAGCGCCGTCGCCAATTCCGCGTGGTCGTCGGCGTCGGCCTCGAGACTGTCGCCCGCCATCGACGCCTCGACGGACTGGCGGGACGCTTTCTCGCCCGCGCGGGCGTCATCGGGATTGGGCGTGGATCGTCAGCCCGTGATCGTCGCATCGCTCCTGTACCGACTGGACAGCAGCCCAGCCGTAGGTGATCACGTCGACCATGACGAACCCGCCGCCGTGTTCCGCGACGAGGTCGACGCGGTCGAGCGACAGTTTTCCGAATCAACAACTACGATGACGTTCCACTGGTCGATTGTCAACCTCCACGACCGTCGATCCCCGCTGATGGCCAGCACACTAATACGTCATCGATCTCATCTCACGTGACTGAAAAAATTCCAAAAGTTAAAGGCGCGTGATAATCGACTAGCAGAGAAGAATTTCATGACAGATAGTACGACAGACACGCAGTCGGCCGACGACGGGTTCGACGTGGGCTCGAGCGTCGACGATCTCTTCGGGGAGATCGAGTCGGACGCTGATTCGGGGGGCGACCAGTGGGCCGAAACCGAAGACGGGGACGGGTCCGACGCCGTCGAAGATCAGACGGCCGCCGACGTCTTCGACCAGCTTCGGACGGACGCCGGCGACGAGAGCGGTGCCGACGACATTCTCGCGGACGAGAGCCCGGACGACATCATCGCGAGCGCGGACGAGCCGGACCCCGAGCCCGACGCGACGGTCGATGCGGACCTGCTGGCCGACGACGACGAGCTCGCGGATCTCCTGCTCACCGGCCGGTCGAAGGAGACCGACGGGGAGTTCCTCTGGATCGATCCCGCAGACGACGCGGGGACGGACGGCGTCGAGACGGGTGACGAAGGTCGACTCGAGGAGAGCGCAGACGCGACACCTGCCGGGGAATCCGACGACGCAACCGACGATACGGCCGACGTCGAGCAACCCGACGCGGACGAGTCGATCACGGACGATACTGACGGCGACGTCGACGAATCTCCCACCCCGAACGATATCGAGGCCAAACCCGAGCCCGCCACGTCGTCGACGCCCGAGATCATCTCCGACGACGGTTCCGAGACGATAGCGGACTCGAGCGACGACACGGACGAAATCGACGAGGCCGACGAAACTGCGCCAGAACCCGCCGCCGACGGAGACGACGCCGAGGAGGAGTCGGGCCGTGTGGACGCGGACGATGAACCCTCCGGTCCCCTCTCCAAAGTTCGTGCGACGCTGGGCGGACTCTTTTAACCGCCGTGAAATCGGTCGCGGCAACTCCCGGATAATCGGTACGCGTTCGTTCTACGCTCTCGACTGTTTCGTACGCAGGGCGTTACAGGTCGGGATGCCACGCGATGTCTGCCCGCCGAACCGTGTACGGGCGCTCGCCGCACTCAGGACAGCGCGTCCCGTCGCCGGGATCGTCGGCCCGCTCCGGAATCGTGTGCTCGTCCCCGCAGTCGTCGCACTCGAGCCAGACTGGCATACGAGATACTGACGGGTGACGCACCCATGATCGTGCTGCGGGAGAGCGACGGGGCGACCGTACCGAGCCGGAACGGCGATAGGAGTTGTGACTCGAGAAGCGAGATCGCTCGAATCGTCGAAACGAGAGAAAGAAAAGACGGAGAGATAGCCCGCTGCGTCGGTCACGGGCCGTCTCGAGAGCGAGACCGCGACGTTAGTCGAGGAAGCCTTCGATGTGGTCGGCGACTTCCTCGGGCGTATCGCCGACGGGAACGCCGGCGTCGTTGAGCGCCGAGATCTTGCTTTCCGCGGTCCCCGTTCCGGAGCCGGAGACGATCGCGCCGGCGTGGCCCATCCGCTTGCCCGGCGGCGCGGTGCGGCCGGCGATGAAGCCGGCGACCGGCGTGTCGACGTAGTCGTCGATGAACGCGGCAGCTTCCTCCTCGTCCTCGCCGCCGATCTCGCCGCACATGACGATGGCGTCGGTCTCGGGGTCGTCCTCGAACAGCTCGAGGGCGTCGACGAAGTCGGTGCCGATGATCGGGTCGCCGCCGATACCGATGGCCGTCGTCTGGCCGATGCCGCGGTTAGTCAGGCTGTCGACGACCTGATAGGTCAGCGTCCCGGAACGGGAGACCAGCCCGACGTTCCCCTCGGAGAAGATGTTCCCGGGGAGAATGCCGAGTTTGGCCTCGCCGGGCGTAATGAGGCCGGGACAGTTCGGGCCGATGAGTCGCGTGTCGGTCTCGGAGAGGCGCTTGTTGACTCGCGCCATGTCCTGGGTCGGGATGCCCTCCGTGATCGCGACCGCGAGGTCGAGACCCGAATCGAGCGATTCGAAGACGGCGTCGCCGGCGAACGCCGGCGGGACGAAGATGACGGACGTGTCCGCGTTCTCCTCGTCGACCGCTTCGTGGACCGTGTCGTAGACCGGCACGCCTGCGGCCTCCTGGCCGCCCTTGCCGGGGACCGCGCCGGCGACGACGTTGGTGCCGTACTCCATCATCTGTTCGGCGTGGAACTTGCCTTCCCCGCCGGTGATGCCCTGTACCACGACGCGCGTGTCGTCGTCGACTAGTACACTCATTGGTCGTTCACCTCCCCAGCGTACTCGACAGCACGCTGGACCGCGGACTCGAGGGTCTGTTCGACCGTCACGAGGTCCTCGTTCAGAATCTCCATGCCTTCCTCCCAGTTCGTCCCGGCCAGTCGAACGACGACCGGCTTGGGAATCTCGTCGAACTGCTCGAGCGCCTCGTTGATTCCGCGGGCGACCTCGTCGCCGCGCGTGATCCCGCCGAAGATGTTGAAGACGACCGAATCGACGTTGTCGTCGGAGAACACCATGTCGAGCGCGTTCGCAATGCGGGCGGCCTTCGCGCCGCCGCCGACGTCCAGGAAGTTCGCGGGCTCGCCGCCGTAGTGGTCGACCAGATCCAGCGTCGTCATCACGAGTCCGGCACCGTTGCCGATGATGCCGACGTTGCCGTCGAGGCGGACGTAGTCGAAGCCGTACTCGTCGGCCTTCTGCTCGAGTTCGTCGCCGCCGGCGGCCGCCTCCTCCATCTCGGCGAGTTCGGGCTGACGGAACAGCGCGTCCTCGTCGATGTTCATCACGGCGTCGGCCGCGATGACCTCGTCGTCGCTGGTGACCATCAGCGGGTTGATCTCGGCGTCAGCGCCGTCCTTGTCGTCCCAGAGCTGATAGAGGGTCGTGAGAACGCTCGAGACGTCGCGCGCGACGGACTGATCGACGCCGGCGTCGTAGACGGCCTTGCGGGCCTGATAGGGGTGCATCCCGAAGGAGGGATCGATGTGCTCCCGGGCGATCGCCTCGGGATCCTCCTCGGCGACCTCCTCGATGTTGACCCCGCCCTTGGTCGAGACCATCGCGACGGGTTTGCCCTCGCCGCGGTCCATCGTGATCCCCACGTAGAGTTCGTTCGTAAAGTCGACCGCTTCCTCGACGAGGACGCGATCCACGTGATACCCCTTCAGATCCATTCCGAGGATGGACTCGGCCGCCTCGCGGGCCTCGTCCGCGTCATCGACGAGTTTGATCCCGCCGGCTTTCCCCCGACCGCCGACCTGTACCTGCGCCTTGACCGCGACTGGATAGCCGATCTCCTCGGCCGCGGCGACGACGCCGTCGACGTCGGACGCGAGCTGCGAGTCCGGCGTCGGTATCCCGGCATCGGCGAAGACCTGCTTCGCCTGGTACTCGTGTAATTTCATACCATTCGAACGGGCGTTCCGACCTTGCTTAAATCCTGCCAGTTTCCACTCGCCACCGGTATCCATCGACGTGTATCAACGACACGACCGATGTTACTCCCATAGCGTGTTCTCGTTTCCCTCGTTTGTGTAGATTTTCAATTGAAGCGGGGAGAGAGACAATCACACGTCCGAACTCGAGCCCGCAACGGCGTCACGAGTGGTCGATCTTCAATACCTCATCACCGTCCGTTCGAGAGAGACTGCGGAACGCCTTGGACTCTGACGTGTAGGCTGTAAACACTCCACACGGTATAGGATGCCATACGCTGGCCGCGAGCGCTGGGAACCGAGCAGGTCGACATCGACTCGAGCGCCGACCTCCAGCAGAGCATTCAATGCTCGCCTCTCCCTACCGACGCGTAGAGGCCGCCCTGTGACCAACCCTACCGCAACTCGTCGACAGTCGGGGTGGCTGTCGTCGATAACGGCCGTACTGCGGTTTCTGGTTCACAGCAACCTCTTTATCTCGCTGGCGACGGTCAGCGTGGCCGTCACGACGCTACTCCTCGCTGACCTCCCCCTCGAGCCCCTGCCGCTGTTCATCGTCTTCGCGGCGACGATGTTCGTCTACACCGTCAATCGGTTCACCGATCTCGAGGAAGACGAGCAGAACGTCCCACAACGCGCGGCGTTTACGAAGCGGTACGGCCGCCTCTGGCTGACGGCGGGAATCGCCCTCTACGTCGCCGCGATCGGGATCGCCGTCGCGCTCGGTCTCTCGGGGGCCGCGTATCTGTTCCTCCCGCTCGCGGTCGCACTGATCTACTCCCTCGGCGGCGTCAAACGGACCTTCCTCGTGAAGAACCTCGTCGTCGGCCTCGCGTGGGGCGCGATCCCGCTCGGCGTCGGCTACTACTACGATCAGCTCGGCTCGCTCGAGATCCTGTTCCTGTTCGCGTACGTGACGGTCATGATCACCATCGCCGCGGTGATCTTCGACGTGAAGGATATCGAGGGCGACCGCGAGGAAGACATCCCGACGGTTCCGAACCTGTTCGGCCCGCGAGCGACGCGAGCGGGGTCACTGGTGGCGACGGTCGCCGTCGCCGCCGCGGTCGTCGCCCTCGCGGCGACGGGCACGATACCGCGCGAGTTCCTCGTCGTCCTCGCGATGAACGCCTACGTCTGCGCGTACGTGCCCTTCGCGACCCCCGACCGCGGCCCGCTCTACTACGGGCTCGTCGTCGACGGCGAACACGTCTTTCTGGCCGCCGTCGTGTGCGCGCTCGAGTGGCTGATCTGATGACTCGTACCCGTTCTCAGTCTTCTGGTGACGCGGAATCGCCCTCAGTCGCCCGTGTCGCCAGTCGCTCGCAGGGACCCCCCGATCTTCCTCGAGCAGCGTCGGGACCCGATCAGTCCCGTCGAGATTCGGCCTCGATATCGGCCACGGAAGCGGAATCCCCCGGGCTCGAATCGGGGACCGAATCGACCCCACGGAATTCGAATCTGGCACCGCCGGTCTCGCTTTCGGTACTACCGCTCGTCCAGCCGTGGGCCGTCGAAATTCGGTCGACGATCGAAAGCCCGAACCCCGTCCCCTCCTCGTCCGTCGTGTACCCGCCTTCGAAGACTCTCTCCCGTCGGCAGGCCGGAATACCGATGCCGTCATCCTCGACGTAAAACCCGTCGAAAGAGCCGTCCGCGGAGTCGTCGATCGTTCCCACTCGAATCTCGAGGCCGGGACCGTCCGCGCTCTCCGTCCCGTGGTCGATCGAATTGCGAAACAGGTTCTCGAGCAACCGCGTCAACCGCGTCCGGTCCGCGAAGATCGAGACGTCCGCGTCGATGGCGAGCGATGCCGATCCGGTATCGACGCCGTCCCAGGCCGTTTCGGCGATCGTGTTGAGCGCAACGGGCTCCGGGTCGGTGACGGCCGCCCCCTCACGGGCGAGCGTGAGGACGTCCTCGATAATCGTTTCCATCCGCTCGTGAGAGCGTTCGATTTCGTCGAAATACCCATCGTTGTCGTCCGTTTCGGACGCGAGTTCGAGATAGCCCCTGGCGACGGTTAGCGGGTTCCGGAGATCGTGCGAGACGACGTTGGCGAACTGCTCGAGACGCGCGTTCGATTCCTCGAGTTTCGATTCGCGGTTGGTACGGTCGGTGATGTCGCGGGCGATCAGCAGCCAGCCGACGTGTCGATT
This sequence comes from Natrinema sp. DC36, assembly GCF_020405225.1. Classification (NCBI taxonomy): domain Archaea; kingdom Methanobacteriati; phylum Methanobacteriota; class Halobacteria; order Halobacteriales; family Natrialbaceae; genus Natrinema; species Natrinema sp. DC36. The sequence goes on along the minus strand of NZ_CP084472.1, from coordinate 1,205,569 downwards.
TCGGTCGTCGTCGATCGGCGTCACCGTCAACAGGAAATGGGACGAGTCGATCGTCGCCCGTGCGGCCGTCCCTTCCCCGCCGTCGGTGAGGGTCTCGTACCGGTCACTGAAGTCCGTTCCGGCGAACACCGATGGAAACGGTCGACCGATGGGAGAAGCGGTATCGTCACCGACGCGATCGAGCAGCCGGCGGCCTTCGGGGTTGATATCGATGAGGCGATCGGTATCGTCGATGACGAAGATAGCGTCGGTGACGCTGTCGAACACTCGATCTCGGGCGACGGGCATGAGGTCCAACAGTCGGTACCGAACGACGGCGACCGTAAACAGGATGCCCGACGTGATACCACCGATCGGCGTCGGATCGATCGGGACGAGGTCGAGTGCGTAGGTCACGTGTGCAAGCCATGGTGCCACCGCCGCACCGAGCAGGACGAGACTCTGGCCGCGATATACCGCCCGCGATCGATACAGAAACCCGAGGATCATCGCGGTAGTGACGGCGTTCACTGCGTACGCGTACCCGAGGTAGAGCACGACTGCGGGGCCGAACTCGTAAGTGATCGCTATCGGTCCCGCCGTGGCCGGCTCCAGCGTCGTATACAGGAGATTGCCTGGGTTAGTGTACGCGAAGACCACGAGAGCCACCGACGGAATCGCGAGCGCGCCGACGATTCGCGGCCGAAGCAAGCGTTCCCGCCCGGTGTACTCGAGGACGAACACGAGTTTCATTAGCGAGACGAGCGCGATACCGACCGACACCGTTCGGAGCGAGAGCGAAGCGACTGTGACGCTTTCGGTGAAGAGAACGATCGAAACCGACCCGTTCCAGATCGCAAGCCCGCCCAGCAGCGACAGGAGCGTCAGCGCGCCGGTTCGGTTCCGATACTGCCAGAGGAAGGCGCTCGCCACGACGGCCGTGAGCGTGGCGAGCACGTAGATCATCTGAGTGATCGACAGGAGATCCGCCATCGCCTGATACGAAGTCCGAATCAAGTAATAGGCACCGGCCGATGATGTCGCTCGAACGACCGGTCGACTGCCCGACAGCGTCGGTTCAGGACGGCCTCGGTTCAGGACGGCGTCGTATCCGACAGCTATCCGTCGGACGCTCGCGCGGGAGACCCGGGTGTCCCGAGCGAATCGTCCGCGCCGGACTCGCTGGCACCGTCGGAATCGACACCGGTGAACTCGAACCTGGCACCACCGCGCTCGCTCTCACCGGCAGTGACGGTCCAGCCGTGAGCGGCCGCGATTCCCCGAACGATGCTCAGGCCGAATCCGGTTCCCTCCGCATCGGTCGTGTAGCCGTCCTCGAAGACGTCTTCGCCCCCATCGGGCAGTCCCCGACCGTCGTCGGCAACGGAGAACCCCATCGATCCTCCGCCATCGTCCGCGGCGATGGGGGCCACCTCGACCTCGAGCGACGAACCGATCGGGTCCGCGCCGTCGTCCGTTCCGTCCGGTGTCCCGTGCTCGACGCTGTTCCGAAACAGATTCTCGAGCAGGCGTGTCACCCGCTTCGCATCGGCGAGAATCGTCGTATCGGACGTCACGGAGAGGGAGGCATCGCCGGTGTCGACGCTCTCCCAGGCTTGCTCGGCGAGATCGGCGAGTGAGACCGGTTTCGGATCGGTGACGTCCGCTCCGTTGCGGGCCAGCGCGAGCACGTCCTCGATGATCGTCTCCATTCGGTCGTGTGATCGCTCGATCTCGTCGAAATACGGGGCCGGATCGTCGGCCTCGCGAGCGAGACCGAGGTAGCCGTCGGCGACGTTCAGCGGGTTTCGCAGGTCGTGTGAGACGATATCCGCGAACCGCTTGAGTCGTTCGTTTTGCTGCTCGAGGCGCTCCTCGTGACGTTTTCGTTGGGTGACGTCGTGGGCGATCAACAGCCAGCCGACGTGGCGATCGCGACCGTCGTCGATCGGGGTCGCGATCACCTGAAAGTGATTCGCCGCGGTCGAAACCTCGACGGTGGTCTCCTCGTCCCGACTCGTTATCTCTCCGTACTGATCCAGAAACGCCGTCCCGTCGACCAGTGACGGGAACGGGCGTCCGATGAGCTGCTCCCCCTCGTCGACACCGACGATCCGCAGGATCCCGCGTCCCTCCGGATTGATGTCGATAAGTCGATCCTCGTCGTTAACGACGAAAATGCCGTCGGAAACGGTCTCGAGGACGCGGTCGCGCGCGATCGGGACGATGTCGGTCAGCCGGTAGCGAACGATCGCGACACCGTACAAAATTCCAGCCACGAGGAAGCCGATCGGCGACGTATCGAACTCGATCGGACCGGCGATATAGACGACGTTGGCGATCCAGGCGGCGATCGTCCCGACGAGCAGTGCGGCGCTCTGCCCGCGGTAGAGCGATCGCGAGCGGTAGAGCAGGTCGAAGATCAGTGCCGTAGTGATGGCCAGGATCGCGTAGGCGTAGACAACGTGGATCCAAAACGCGATCCCCCATTCGACAGCGTCCCCCGACAGCGTGAAAAAGAGGTTCCCGGGGTTGACGACCGCGAAGAGAACGACGAGGACCGGCTCGATGGAAAGCGCGGCGAGGACCGACGGTCGGACGAACCGTTCTCGGCCAGTGTACTCGAGCGTGAAGACCAGCAGCGTCATCGACGAGAACCCGACGCCGAGAAACAGCAATCCCAGAAACGCGAGGGCAAGCGGACCGCTGTCGATGACCGTCAGTGCGAGCAACGACCCAGCCCACATCCCCGCACAGAGGACGTTCCCAAGTAGCGGGGTCACCCCCGTGTGGCCGCGATAGCGCCACAACACCCCGGCGAGTATCACGCTGTTGAGCGTCACGATCGCGTAGATCGGCTGTACATAACCGATCTCTGCGCCGGGGATCATTGTGCGTACTCGAGTAGCGAACACATAAAGTACACTGGCCGTTCGACTGACACGGCGAGCGGGGTCCGGTCAGTGGTCGACCGAATCGGCCGACGCAGTCGGTTACCGAACCGTCCGTTCGGGTTCGTCCGGAACGGCGACCTCGATGCCGAGGAATTCGAACTTGGCACCGCCAGTGTCGCTCTCGCCGGCCTCGACGGACCAGCCGTGAGCGGTCGCGATACCCCGGACGATACTCAGCCCGAACCCGGTGCCGTCCTGTGCGGTGGAATACCCGTCCTCGAAGACGCGTTCGCCCCCCTCAGGCAAACCCCGACCGTCGTCAGCGACGTAGAAACCCACCGGATCGCCACTGTCGGACGTGACCGCCCCCACGTCGACCGCAAGCGACGCGGCCGTCACGTCATCCTCGTTGCGCTCGTCCGGGATGCCGTGTTCGATCGCGTCTTCAGAACCGTCAGGTTCTGAACGGCTCGTGGAGCCGTGCTCCACGGCGTCCTGACGAGCCTGCGAGTCAGGGCTCGTCGAACCGTGTTCGACGGCGTTGCGAAACAAGTTCTCGAACAGGCGCACCACTCGGTCGGAGTCGCCGAAGAAGGTCAACTCCGACGCGACGGAGAGGGTGGAATCGCCGGTGTCGACGTTCTCCCAGGCTCGCTCGGAGAGATCGGCGAGTGAGACCGGTTCGGGATCGGTGACCGCCGATCCCTCCCGGGCGAGCGCGAGCACGTCTTCGATGATCGTCTCCATTCGGTCGTGTGATCGCTCGATCTCGTCGAAATACTGGACCGGATCGTCGGCCTCGCGAGCAAGATCGAGGTAGCCGTCCGCGACGTTCAGCGGGTTTCGAAGATCGTGGGAAACGATGTTCGCGAACTGTTCCAGACGCTCGTTCTGTTGCTCGAGGCGTTCTTCGTGGCGTATCCGTTCGGTAATGTCACGGATGATGAGCAGCCAGCCGACGTGGCGATCCCGGCTGTCCTCGATCGGCGTCGACCGAACGTGGAAGGCGACGGTATCGAGCGAAAACTCCCGCTCCGATTCGACCAGGGCGGTCGTGATCTCGTCGTACTGTTCTTCCAAGACGGGATAGCCGTCGACCAACGAGTGGACATCGGTTCCGATCACGGCTCTGTCGGCGTCCTCGAACAGGTCCCGCGCGGCGGGATTGATATCGATGATCCGGTCACCCGTATCGACGACGAAGACGGCGTCTGTGACGGTATCGATGACGCGATCGCGAGCGATCGGGACGACGTCGGCCAGTCGGTAGCGAACAATGGCGACCGCGTACAACGATCCGGCCACGACGAATCCGATCGGTGACGTATCGAACTCGACGAAACCGGCGACGTAGACGCCGTTTGCGATCCAGGTCGCGAGGGTTCCGGCGAGGAGCGCTGCACTCTGGCCCTTGTACAGCGACCGAGACCGGTAGAGAAATCCGAATATGAGGACCGTCACCAGTCCCAAAACGAGGTACGCGTAGCCGAGGTGTATCCAGAGTAGCGGGCCGGGATTAAAGGCGCCGTTGAACGACTCGAAGAGAAGATTAGACGGATTGACGACGGCGAGGACGGCCAACAGTATCGGTTCAGCCGACAGGACGGCGAGTATCGGAGTCGTGAGGAATTGCTCCCGTCCGGTGTACACGAGGGTGAAGACGAGAAACGTCATCGTCGCGAATCCGACGCCCAGGAATAACGTTCCGGTCAGGACGGTGATTGCAAGGGGATGATCGACACCGTACAGTAACACCAGCGACACGTCCCACACCCCCACCGCGAGGACGGTCCCGAGAAGCGGGATCACGCCGGTCTTCCCGCGGTGCTGCCAGAGAATCACCGCGAGTGCACCGCTCACCAGCGCCGAAAGTATGTAAATCAAGAAGATGGGGTCAGATCCCTGTATCATCGTTCGTAGTCGAGCACCGAGTATGTAAAGTGCAACGGCCATTTCGCAAGATCACAATGCTTGCGCCGGTCCGGAAGCGGCGCTCATCGCAAACGCGTGAGATCGCGGTCGGCCGTCCGCTCTCGTCTCGATCGATCGGGAACGAACCATTTAGGCACCGGCCGACGATACGGTGGTGTATGCCCGTCCCCAAATCGGAGTTCGAGAATCTCCCACCGTGTGACTTCTATACGCCGGCGGAGCTGCTCGAGGACGACCAGATGTACACCGTCTACGAGATCGCTCGATTGTTGCAGGGCGTCGAACCCGACGCCGAACTCGAGCCCGAGACCGAGGACATTCTGCTCGATTGGGCGATCCCGTGGGTCATGACCAACGCCGACGACCTCGTAGTCGCCGAGCCCCGCGACGAGGACGAGCCCGGCTACTACGGCCTGAGAGAATGATCCTCCTCGTGGTCGGTGCCGATCGGGTCGACGCCGGCAAGACCACGTTCTCGGCCGGCCTGCTCGAGCGAACCGGTGCGGTCGGCTACAAGCCCCGCGCCGGCAACGACTTTTGGTTCGACCACGACGACTGCCGTCGCGCCCTCGACGGCGGGCGACTCTACGGCAAAGATGCGATGCGGCTCTCGGCAGCAAACGGTCGGGATCGACCGCCCGAACGACTCAATCCCGTCCACCGGCTCTGGCGGCCCACCCCCGGCGGCGGAAGCGGCTTACTCGGGCGGACCGATCGGGAGTTCGTCGTCGACCGGATCGGTCGCGGGGTCGACGAGTCGCTGTTCGTCCGCAACGCGACCGCAGAGATTCCGGACGCTGTCACCGAGGCGCTGCCGCTGGCGGACGCGATCCCCGTGGAGACCGTCGAGGAGTACAACGATCTCGCCGAACGGGAGTACGTCCCCGCGTTCGAACGACTGGCCGACGAAATCGAGGCAACCGAGGTCGCCGTCGTCGAATCCTACAGCGACATCGCGCTCCCGCTCGCGTCGCTGGATCCTGCATCGATCGCCGCCGTCGCGGCCGTCGAACCCGGTCGCGTTCGGATCTACGACGGCGATCGCTACCGTCGGGCCTGCGAGATCGCGAGCTCGAGTCCGAGAGACGGAACGCTCGAGAAGCGCGTCCCCGACGTGCTCGACTATCTCGATCCGCTCGAGCGCGTCCGGCTGCCACCGCTCGACAACGACGCACGGGACGATCCCACACGGGTCGCCCGCGCGTACGATCACGCCTACGACGCGTTGCTCGACGCCGTCGGTCGAGTACCGGTCTAACCGCTCTTCAGACGGATCAAACGGCCCGCTGATCGGGTTTCCGATCACGAACTTCCGGTGACTTCTCTACAGGTGGTTCGAGGCGAGTGGTTCGGGATCGAGTGGTTCGAGACGCCGGGGAGAGTTCACATCTGTCGCGCCATCTGCGCCGACAGTTCGACGTGGTCGTAGGGGTCGCTCGTCACGCTGGGCCCGTGACCGGTGTGCATCGCCTCGAGTCCCGGATCGATCCGCTCGAGCACCCGATCGATGCTCTCGATCAGGGCGTCTCGGTCGCCCTCCTCGAGATCGGTTCGGCCGAAGCTCCCGTTCTGGAAGACGAGGTCTCCCGCGAACAGCACGCTCGCGTCGCTCGAGTGAAAACAGAGGTGATCGTTCTTGTGGCCGGGCGTGTGGAGCGCGACGTACTCGTGGTCACCCAACTGGACCGTCTCCTCGTCCGCGATCGCGTGGTCGACGCCGTCGATCGAGGTGTCGTACCCCCACGCGTCGACGTCGAAGGCGTCTTTCACCGCCGGGAGGTTTCCGACGTGGTCGCGGTGCGTATGCGTCAGGATGACGGCGTCGATATCGTCGATTCGATCGCGGACGGCGCCGGCGAGGTCAAAGTTCGCACCCGTATCGACGAGCACGGGCCGATCGCCGGGGACGAGAAAGACGTTACTGGTAAACGCCCGTACGCCTTCCGCGAGGTTCGTGATCATGTTCGGCGCTACTCGGTCGAGTGATTTGTGGCTATCGACACGAGCCGGAGCAGCGATAGCAAAGACACCACGATCCAGTCCAATGTCTCGAAAGTCCCGAGCGTATGGCTCTCGAGAACGCTCCACCGACTACCCGGCCTGTGTTCCGGTTTGCGTCGATCCCGCTATTCACAAGGACTTTTAGCTCCGACACGTACTGAATAGACGAATGAACCGGCCGGGCACCGTCGGATTCGTCGGTCTCGTCATCCTCGCGCTCGTGATCGGGGTCTGCGGACCGATCGCGGTGGCCGACACTGGGTCCGCTTCGCAATCAGCGACGGAGCCGGCTCCGATCGAGACGCGATCCGCGACGATGGTCGCCCAAGCGGACGGAAACCCGCTCGTCACTCAGGAAACGCAGGACTTCGACGAGACGACGTTCGAGATCACCGTCCACGAGAACGGCAGCGCGACGTGGACGTTCAGATACGAACGGGTGTTCGCGAACGACGACAACGCGACCGCTGCCAGAGAGAACTTCGAAACCTTCGCCGAGGAGTTCGAAGCCAACGAGACGGATCTGTACGACGGGTTTACCAATCAATCGCGCACCCTGACCGAAATCGGTACACAGACGACCGGTCGAGAGATGGACGCGACGAACTTCCGCCGCTCAGCGCAGGTCGAAGAACAATTCACTGCCACGGGCGCTGCCGGGAACGAGTCTACCGCGACGGGCGTCGTCGAAATGTCCTTTACCTGGACGGAATTTGGCGTCGTCGAAGCGGACCGGATCGTCGTCGGCGACATCTTCGAACGTCTCCCGCTCGCATCTAATCAGGCGATCGTGATTGAGGCGGGCGGCGATCTCACCTTCCGATCCATCGAACCCGACGACGGACAGTACGCCGGCACCTCGCTCGAGGACGCGACGTCGGTTCGGTGGAGCGGCCAGCGAGAGTTCATCGACGGCCGGCCACGGGCGGTGTTCGATCGGCCCGGCGCCGCGAGTACCGAAGCCGGACTCCTCGCGACGATGAGTAATCTCGGTCTGGGCTGGTATTTCGTCGGTGCCCTCCTCTGTGCAGGCATCGGCGTCGCAGCCGTGGTCTGGTACCGACGACGCGGGCCCGGAAGCGAGGACGTCGCCGCTACGGCGTCCGATTCGACCGACGATTCGTCGCCGCCGGCAGCAGCGGCCGACACGAACGGTGAGTCCAACGGAGAGCCCGAACCACTCTCCGACGAGGAACTCATGACGGACGAGGACCGCGTCGTCACGCTCATCCAGGAAAACGGCGGCCGGATGAAACAGGTCAACATCGTCGAGGAAACCGGCTGGTCGAAGTCCAAGGTCAGCATGCTGCTCTCCGATATGGAAGACGACGGCACCATCAGCAAGCTCCGAGTCGGCCGCGAGAACATCATTAGCCTCGAGGGCTTCGAACCCGAAGCGACCAAGTCGCCGTTCGACGAGTAACGGCCACCGACGAAACGCCGGCCACTGAGCCGCTCTCGCGTGACAGGGGTCGACAGCCCCGAAACGAAACGGAATCCTTAAACATCGTACTGCGCAACGATTGAATAGAGACGACGCCCGCTCCGATGTCCTGTGTACCACCGCGACGCAGGGCCCGGAGCGAGACGGCGCGTCGCGCTCCGATGGTGTAGTCCGGCCAATCATATTGCCCTCTCACGGCAATGACCTGGGTTCGAATCCCAGTCGGAGCACTGTAGCGAACGTAGTGAGCGAAGCGCGCACAGGTGGGATTCGAAGCACGGAAATCCGAGCGGAGCGAGGATTTGCATCGGGTTCGAATCCCAGTCGGAGCACTCTTCTGCGCGAGCAACTTCGTGGGCGGAACGTGAAACCGGAAATTCGACGTTATATACAGGTCACACCCGTGGGTAGCGATTCGGCAGTTGTTCGCCACCCAGAGTCATGGACGGGGCCCAATCGATGGACCCGTAGATCTCCCACAGCGATTCCGATGACGATCGACTCTCTCGAGAGCGACACACCGGACTCTGGCAGAACGCGTATGCACCATGTCGAAAACGATACTCTCTACTGGTTCCCCCCAATTCACCTGCCTTAATGGCGCCTTCAATGTAGCGTACCTTCGCGGTTGGTGATCGACAGTAGAGAGCAGAAAGAGACACTCGGTTATCGAATCACAGACGGCCCTTCGACTCCTGCTACACTTTGTCCAGTCCGAGATTCCTCACCACCGAAATTACGACGAGAACGACCAACGGAAGCACGATCCCGAGGCCGATACCGTTCGCAACGATGCCGACGTATGGAAACTGCGGTATCACTGCAGAAACATCGACGAAGTGACGGATAGTATGACGGAGTCCTAAATACAGGAGAAGCCCAATTGCAACGCCTTCAATAGCGAAAATCACAATATAGCTATTTCGCATACCTCCGGTTTTCGACAAGAGTCCATTACGCTTTACGGCCACATGTCAACAGCACTGTTACCCGTTCGTCGAGTATCGGTACACCCGACTCGAGGGCCGACCCGTTCAGTCTCCCACGCCCGTGAGAGGGAGTTCTCAGGCGGGCATGTGAAGCAGTAGATGGGTGCCCGGGGAGGGCTCCGAACCACGGAAAGACTCATTTCATTCGACTTTCCTGCCTTGCGTTCGCTCCTCACGTCGCTCACGCAAGACCACCGGGTTCTCCGCCTCCCCGGGCATTTTCACGGCGTTGTCACTCACTCCGTTCGTGACGTCGCGTAGAAAGCCAGTGCCCGGGGAGGGCTCCGAACCCTCGATCTCCGCATGTCCCAGGTCCGAGGCTCGGCAGTCCTCGAGGGACACGGAGGCTTCCAAGGCGAAACCGCACCGAATCTCTGAACCCTATGAGTGCGGCGCTATGTCCAGCTAAGCCACCCGGGCTCGGTTACGAGTAGTGGGGTGCATTTCTTTAAGCTTTGTATTCGAGGCCGCCGTGCAACGTCGACCCACGGATTTATCATACGGTGTTACGAACGCCAGTGCATGAGCGTTCCCGGCATCGTCAACTCTACTCTCGATGGCGAAGAGATCGCGGCGCGCGTCTCTCTCGGCAGCGACGACGAGCTCTTCATCACGCCCACACGGACCATCGTCTACCGTGCAGACGGTCTTCTGAGCGACGAATCGGCCGACGAATACCCCCACGACGCGGACCGACTGACGCTCTCCGAGGGTCGTCGCAAGACGAAGTTCACGCTCGAGTACGCCCTCGACGGGGAGCGGACGTTTTCGATTCCCTCGAGCGCCACCGACGACGTGCTGCATCCCGTCCTCGCCGGCGTGCTAAACGGCAACGGGATCACCGATCCAGGCGAAACTGTCGTCAAGACGTATCGGTTCAGTGAACTGACGCTGATCATCACGAGCGATCGACTGGTCAAACACATCGGCGGGGCGGTCTGGGACGGGGACTTCGAGGAGTACCACTTCGAGGACGTGACGCAACTCGCCTTCGAAGACGGTAGCGTCGCCACCCAGATCGTCCTCACCGTCGACGGGCGACCCCAGCGGATCAAAGCCCCTAACGAGCAAGCGAACGATCTCCGGGAACGGCTGCAACGGGCCCTGTTCGACTATCACGACGTCGGCTCGCTCGAGGAGCTCAACGAGGCGGTCGGCGGGGACGACGAGGATGATACCAGTCGTGGGGGATCGGTCGACTTCGGCGGCGGCGTCGACCCCCTCGACGCCGATCCGCCCGAACCGGACGATCACGACGCGACCGTCGAGGCGGCACGCGATGCTGCCGGGTCGGGGAGCACGGATCCGCTCGCCGGCGGCGAAACGGACGACGTCGCGACCGCCGAACCGGGACGGCAGTCGAACGAGAGCGACGGCGGACAGTCCACGTCGTCACAGGCATCGGCGACCGCGGATCGCGAGCGTGACGGCCCGGTGGGAACCGCGGAGACCAGCACCCTCTTCGAAGCGGGCGACGACAGCGATGCGTCGGCCAGTGCCGCCGATCCCGCGGAGCATGCCGACGTTGACACTCCCGAGGCCACGGCCGGAACCGATCCCGAACTCCTCGAGCGCCTCGACGCGCTCGAGGTGGCGGTCGAGCGCCAGAGCGAGATCATCGAGCAACAGGGAGAGACGATCGAGAAATTGATCGCGGAACTCCGGCAGGGCCGGTAGCGTCGCTTCCGCGCTCCACTGAACGGTTGATACGGGAGCTGTGAAGTGATCCGCTCTCAGTCGCCGATGAAACCCGGTTAGTCCTCACGTCCAGTTACTTTTCGAATACACGAAGAGCCGAAGGGACCGAGTTCGCCCGCCTCGAGATCGATGAAGTAGCCGGTCGACAACCCGGAGCCACAGCGCCGACAGGTAAACTCACCCTCTTTCGTACTGACATCCTGTTCGAAGCGGACGTACTGACGGCTCTTCGGGCGGACGATCCCGTCGTCGCGTTCGATGAGACCGCGGAGTTCGGCTCGATCGAGGATCGTTCGGGTTACCGTCGGATCGCTCGTCACCGTCTCGAGGCGGTCGATCACTGCGGCTAGCGGAAGCGATTCGTGTTCGAGTCGGGCGAGCAACGCCAGTCCGAGTTCGACGCGGTGATCGTCCGCCTCGAGGTCCGCGTCGACATCGGACCCGCTGCGTTCGGTTCGATCCCCGTCTCGAGCCATCTATCTGTGGTGTCGTCTCGGAACGAATAAACGTTGTTCCTCTCAAATCGAAGCGTGATCTGCAGTAGCGATAGCAGCCACTGACACGATTGACACGCTGATCGTATGGCTGTTGTCCGATCAGTATGTCCCTCGTTTCAGTTGGTACTATAGCTCGTATCGAATAATATCGTCCGAATCGCATTCAGGGCAGACTTCGGCATCTGCACTCACATTTTTCCCGCAGCGCCGGCATTCGAACAGGGTTTGCTCCCGGTTTCGATTGAAAATGCGTTTTAATTTGATCATAGAGAGTCCGTCACGGTATTCGGATTCGATGGAGTCGTCGGTTGAACAGTCGGACCGGCTCCAATTCTCGCGGGGACAGCGTTCGACCGTAACCAGCAGCTATCGCCGAGAACGGTCATCGCTGTACCGGAGTACGAACCGGATACGGAGCGGTCTTGCCTCATAGGGTTGCTATTGATGCCGGCGATACGGCGTCGTTCAACCGGATTCGTCCGGGAATCGGAAGCACGGTTGGTGACAGGTGGTCCGTGAGCGCGTGAACCCGCCCCCGCGCCCATGCTCTTCAGGCCCTGTATTGTGTTGGTCCCCGTATATACGTAAGCCAACCGGAGTGAAAGTAGAATTCTGGAACGGCCGTTAGGGGCTAACCGGCCATTTTCGGCGGTCTCGCGGTGCTTTCCTCGTGGGTACTCGAGATGGCCGTGCCCGTGCTGCGAAGCGTCACGTGGTGCAGAATACGGTCAGCAGTATATTCGACCTGCCACCGGAACCCCTGATGGCCTCCTAAACGGTACGTGAAAGCGTGAGCAAGTGAGTGAACGCGTATTCCCGATGCTATCTCCACTCGTTTGTTCTCGGAAACCTTATCTGACGACACGCGGAAATTCCGATATGTACGATCTTACCGGCTTCCAGCGCGACCTGCTGTATACGATCGCCGGGCAGGACGACCCGCACGGACTCGCGATCAAAGAGGAACTCGAGGACTACTACGAGAAGGAGATCCATCACGGCCGGCTCTATCCGAACCTCGACGAGGTCGTCGACAAGGGTCTCGTCGAGAAAGGCGAACTCGACCAGCGAACGAATTACTACACGATCACGGCTCGCGGTCGACGCGAACTCGAGGCTCGCCGAGAGTGGGAAGACCAGTACGTCGGCGAGTTGCTTTCCGAATCGGAGTAAGGACTGCTCCCGTTACTCGGAGGAGATACGCTATTACATCGGCCTGCGCGTGGTCGTCGATCGTTCCACGAAGCGTGATTGAAGCCAGTAGTAGCCACTACCAGTACTCCAAACCGGATCGCATGAGAGCGATGCAATCAGCGTATGATCCGTTTCAGTGGCTCCAATAGTACCGGTGGGCGAACGAATTCGGGAGCAACCGGATAGAAGGTACCGGTACACGTTGTACTCTCGATTCGAGGGTTTTCGAATCGACCGGAGACCGCTCCGAGAGAGAAGCGCGTCTCCGACCGTTCCCACGGCCTGGGAATCCGCCGGTCGTTGATACTGTTGCTCCACCGCAATCCAAGAGAGGCAATCACACGGCCGGAATGCACTCCGGCGGACACAGATCAATGAGTCAAACGATCGTCGATACGGCTGACGGAAGATCGACCCGGAACGGAGAGCGCGAGACCGCTCCTGAGCGTCGGGGATCCGAGTGTCCGGAATGCGCAGGCTCGATCCACCACGACGAGGAACGCGGCGAACGGGCGTGTACGGAGTGTGGCCTGGTTATCGAGACGGACGAGATCGATTACGGCCCCGAGTGGCGATCGTTCGACGACGAGGAGGACAGGCGACGGGTCGGCGCGCCGGTGACGACGCTTCGACACGACAAGGGCCTGAGTACGACCATCGGCTGGGAGGATCAGGACGCCTACGGCAACCAGCTCTCGGGGCGAAAGCGCGAACAGCTCCGGCGACTGCGAACGTGGAACGAACGCTTCACCTCGAAAAACGCCGCGGAACGGAACCTCAAACACGCGTTCGGCGAGATCGAGCGCATGGCGTCGGCGCTCGGCTTACCGAAGCCCTGTCGCGAAACGGCCGGCGTCCTGTATCGCCGCGCCGTCGAGGACGGACTGCTTCCCGGCCGCTCGATCGAGGCGATGTCGACCGCGTGTCTGTACGCCGCCGCTCGGCAACACGGCACGCCGCGGACGCTGGTCGCGTTCGCCTCGGTGAGTCGCGTCGAAAAGCTCCCCGTCCAGCGAGCGTATCGCTATCTCTCGGACGAACTCGATCTGCAGATCGAACCCGCCGATCCGATCCACTACCTTCCGCAGTACGCTTCCGAACTCGAGATCAGCGACGACGCCGAACGGCTCGCTCGCGAGATCCTCGAGGCGGCCACGGAGCGGGATCTCCACAGCGGCCGAAATCCGGCCGGGCTGGCGGCCGCGGCGATCTACGGTGCGGCGCGGCTGACGAACGAACGGATCACCCAGGAGACCGTCGGCGCCGAAACCGGCGTGAGCAAGGTCACGGTCCGAAACCGCTATCAGGAACTACTGGACGCGTACGGGGAGGCCCGTGATCGATAGATGTTCGGACACCGACTCGAGAACGAGATTCTCGATGCGCTCACCGACGGAACGCCGAGCTACGTCGTCGACCTCGCCGCGACGATAGACGAGCATCCGGTCGCGGTCGAGCACGCCTGCGATCGCCTCCACGAGGACGGAGCGGTTCGGTCGATCGGCTGCCAGCGGTACGCGATCACCGCGTCGGGTCGTCACCAACTCGCCGGTGCGAACCCGCTACCCGTCGACTCGGAGACTCCGACAGAGACGGAAGGGCGAACGTAAAATTAGTTGAAACACCGTTCGAGTCCGTTCTCTACTCGCTTATCCCTCGTAGCCCGCGTGCTCCATGAGATTTGCGAAGATATCGGTATCCATCGCGTCCCGGTAGACGATACCGTTGACCATTCCGCCGGGGTAGGAGTTCCCGTTCATCGCGTGGTTGACCTTGTGGCAGTGCATGAGGTAGATTCCGGGGTCGGCGTTGGCCTCGAACTCGATGGTGTGTCGTTCCGCGGGTGCGATATTGGTGACGTCCTGTTCGTACTGGGCCGCTTCGGGGACCTGCCCGCCGTCTTTCTCCACGAGACGGAACCGGTGGTTGTGCGTGTGCATCGGGTGGGACATGTAGCCAGCGTTGACCATGTGGAGGCGGACGGTGTCGCCGTGGTCGACGATGATCGGTGAGCCGTCTTCCGGGTGAAGGGTCCGCGGGAGGCTCTTTCCGTTCATCGTGAACACATCCGGATTGCGGTCGCGGGGACTGTAGTCGACGTCCTCGCCGGCCATCTGTCGGTTTACGCGGGAGTCCCAGTCCTTCAGCGTGAAGAAGTATTCCTTGTCCGCGGGCTCGTACCCCTTCGGATCGACGCGGAAGATGCCGTACATCCCCATGTCGATGTGACGATGGGTCTGGTAGTGACAGTGATAGAGGTGCGTCCCCGGAACGTTCGCGGGGATGGTGTACGTGTGTTTCTCGCCGCCGTTAACCGTAATACCCGTCGTGGTCGGGACGCCGTCGTTCTTCCAGGTCTTCTGCGACCCGTGGAAGTGCAGCGTGTGGGGCATGCCGGCGTCCGTGTTATCCAGCGTCACTTCGATGTCGTTGCCTTCGGTCGTTCGGAGGATCGGCCCCGGAACGCTCGGCTTTCCGTCGTCGGCCTGAAACGCCCAGACCTTCGGTAGTTCCACCGGGCCGCCCATCGAGTCCATCGGATGGGCGGCGTGGCGGGACGTCACCGACCGGAGCGTGACGCTGCCGCCCTGCTCATCGACCTGCACGACCTCCGGGGAACTCGTCCACGGGAGATCGGATCCGGAGGTGTTGGCGGAACCCTCGGACGAATCCGCCGGCTCGGAGTCCTGCGTGGCCTCCTGGCTCATACAGCCCGCCAAGCCGGTCAGTGCCGCCACACCGCCAGTCGCAGCAACGAATTCGCGTCGCGATAGCCCCAGTCCGGGTGCGCCAATACGATCACTCATAACAACTGATCCTACGAAGTACCGGCGTATAACGGGTCGAGCCAGTTCTTACGGATCGGGAAGTCTCGAGAACATGTTCTCCGATAGTATATAAACGACCGGCTGGGCTCCCCACTTCCGAGCAACACGCAGCCATCGAATCGGTCGTGATGCCGGCCGCTCCCGGGAGCCGCCTCGTCCAGCGTCGTCGTTCCGAACGAGTTCGTCTGTAGATTCACGTACGAGAGCCGACACGGTTCATCCATGCCGGAACTTTCGTCGGTAGACGCGCTCGAGGAGACGCCACACGCCGAGGTTTTCGACAAACGGATCCCCCGAACGGTACGATTACGCCTCGAGGCGGACGATCGCGTGCCCGCGCATCGCCATCCGGAGTCGAACGTCGTCCTCCACCTGCTCGAGGGAACCGTCGACCTCACGCTCAGCGACGACGTCTACACCCTCGAGTCGGGGGATGTCGTCCGATTCGACGGCGATCAGGAGATCTCCCCGCACGCGGTCGATGACAGTACGGCGCTGCTCGTTTTTGCGCCGAAAACGGACTCGTAACGAGCGCCCCAGTTCCCGCTCGGTCGAGCGAGTGAGCGACGAGACCATCGCTCAGCCGACCGTCGTCGCGACACCTTTCGTCTGCCGGTAATCGCTCGCGAGCAGCGCCTCGAGTCGCGCGACGATCGCCTCGCGATCACCGTCGACCCACTCTGCAGGATCCTTGATCGGGACGACCATGAAGCCGCGGCCGCGGATCTCGGCGGCGTGGAGCGCTCCCATCTCGAGGTCGAATCGCCGTCGCTGCGTCGTGTACTCTCGGAGGACACGGTCGGTCGCCTGGGCTCCGACCGGCAGGAGGATGTGAGCGTTGATCGCGCGAAGTTCGGCGTCGAAGAAGCGCTCGAGGTCGGCGTACGCCTCGGCGGTCGGTGGCTCCCCGTCCGGGAGGCTGCACATGTGGATGTAGCTCAGGAAGCAGTTCTCGAGGACGGGTTCGTCCCGCGGGCCGCTCGCGAAGCCCGTCTCGCGAAGAACGTCCTGGAGCGCGAGTCCGCTCTCGGTCTCGGTGAACGGGACGCCGGTGGATTCGCCGCCGTGGATGCCGGGGTAGTCGCCGATCACGTGGAAATCGGCGTTAGCGTCTCCGTAGCCGAAGACGGCCGCTCGGTCACCGGGGTCGGAACGGTCGAACGGCGGTCGGAGTCCGAACGGGTTGCTCGTCCTGTCGGTCACGTTTCGCACGGCCGGGAGAATGCCGTCAGCGGTCAAAACCCCAGCGATCGCGGCGGGCCGATCCGGAACCGACGTGACCTCGTCCCTGTCGAGTTCGTCGTATCGTTCGGTCGGATGACGGTGGGTTTATACTCCGTTCGCGTGTCTCGTGTCGTACATGTATCAGGTGGGGCACTACGGTGGTGCGCTCGCAGCGTACGCGCCGCTCGGCACCATCGTCACCCTGGGTGGATACGGCGAAATCGCCATCGTCGGCGGTCTCGTCTGCGTCGCCCTGTCGACGGTCCCGGACTACGACCACCGGCTGCCGCTGATCGACCACCGCGGCCCGACCCACACGATCCTCTTCGCGCTACTCGTCGGGGCCGGGCTCGCGGCGCTGACCGCCGTCCTCGTCGACGCCTCCTCCGCGTTCGTCGACGCCGGCGTCGTCAGTTTCGCGTTCCTCGTCGGTTTCGTCTCGATCGGCTCGCACCTCCTCGCGGACGCGCTGACGCCGATGGGAATCCGTCCGCTCTGGCCGGTCTCGCGCCGTCGATACTCCCTCTCGGTGACGACGGCCGCAAATCCGATCGCCAACTACGGACTGCTCGGACTGGGCGTCGGCGCCGTTCTCGCAGGAATAGGGATCGTCGTCGTCTTCGGCTGATTCGCTCTCACAACGGAACCCCACTGCTACGGTGAGAGTGTGTCTGACGGCTCGCTCGAGGTCGTCCCCCGTCGAGTGAGAACGAGTCCAGCGACGAACGTCGCGAGAAGCGCGACGGCAGCGACGAGGTACGGAATTTCGATGGTCGGGTTCGCCGCCTGCCGACCGAAGAAGAGAACGACGACCACGAGCGGCGGGGCCGCGAGCAGCGGGGTAACGACCCGTCCCGTAAACCGCCGGTGACCGATCAATGCGGCGACGACGGCCGCACCGAGCAGCGTGAGAGCCACGGCGTACTGAATCAGTTGCATGGTCGGCGAGTAGCTCGAAATCTCGGAACCGATAACCGGGCTGAGGGCGACGTGTGCCGGCAGCGCAACGATGCCGAGTGCGAGCGCGCCGGTGACGTGCGTTCCCGTCAGTCTCGGTGCCCAGACCAGGACGGTGGCGATCAGGAAGAGCGTGAAGATGGTGACGGCCGTCCAGAAGTGTAAGGAAAGGATATTCATCGTGTACTGCTGGACGGTTTCACGGCCGAGCGCGACCTGGACCGGCGTGAGGACCATTCCGGCCACGACCAGTCCGGTAACCCGTCGGTCGACGTCGGGGAGCCGCCACGCAGCGAGCGCGGAGCCGACGATGGCGAACCCGGCGAACATCGAGACGAAGCGGTGGAACCACTCGTAGAAACTCGGCATGCTCCCCGGGAGCAGGTTGTACGGTCCGGCGTCACACCGGGGCCAGTTGGCCTCGCAGGCCAGCCCCGAACCGGTCGCCTTCGCCGCGACGCCCAGCAGAATCGTCGCCGCGACCAGCGCGAGCGTTGCGGTCAGCAGGTGCGGATAGCTGAACCGATCGATCAACGACCGAAGTCTCGAGTCGGGCGCGTGATTGTCGTACGACACGGGCGTTCTGTCGAGGGTTAGGACGGCCCGTACTTAGGTTGACCGAGTCGTCCGATTCGGCGGGAATCGGGTTCGTTGTCGACGGCTGAACGACCGGCTTCGACTCGACATGTGCCCGCTCGCTTCGAACGCTCACGGCGACCGACGGCCCGGTGTTCGCCGGATTCAAGAACCGTCCCTGCCAGCACCCGACATGGACAAACGCGAGCGACTCGAGGACTACCTCGAGTCCGACGGGCTCGATTCGATTTGGTTCGCCCGGCCGAACTCGTTTGCGTGGCTCACCGGCGGAAACAACGTCATCGATCGCGAGGGCGATACCGGCGTCGCGGCCGTCGGCTACGACGGTGACGAACTCGTGATCGTGACGAACAACATCGAAGCCGACCGCATCGCGGCCGAGGAATTGCCGGATCTCGATGCGAGCGAAGTCTCGATCGAGCAGTTCCCCTGGTACGCGTCGTCGCTGGCCGAAGCAATCACTGACCGCGTCGGGAGCGACGAGCGGGCCGCGATCGACATCGAACTGCCGGGGTTCGAGCGCGTCGAGCCGACATCGCTACGTCAACCGCTGACCGAGCGCGATCGTGAGCGCTATCGCGACCTCGGCGGCCAGACGGCATCCGCCGTCGAGTCGGTCTGTCGCGAACTGCAGTCCGACGACACGGAACACGAGGTCGCATCCGCGCTGCGAATCGCTCTCTCGGCCCGAGACATCGAAGCGCCGGTCGTCCTCGTCGGTGGCTCGGAACGGGCACAGCGGTACCGCCACTACACGCCGACCGGGGCCAACCTTGGCGACTACGCGCTCGTCTCCGTGACCGCCCAGCGGGCCGGCCTTCACGCGAGTTGCACCCGGACCGTCGCCTTCGATCCGCCGTCGTGGCTCGAGGAGCGTCACGAAGCCGCCGCTCGCGTGGAAACGACGGCGCTGGCGGCAACGCAGACGGCAGCAGCGAGTGACAGTCGCGCGGGCGATAACGGCGGAACCGCCGGCGATGTCTTCGCCGCCATTCAGGATGCTTACGACGCGGTCGGCCACGACGGCGAGTGGGAGCACCACCATCAGGGCGGGGCCGCCGGCTTCGCCGGTCGCGAGTGGATCGCCACGCCGAACCACGACGTGCCGGTCGAAGCGCCGATGGCCTACGCGTGGAACCCGACGGTGCAGGGCGCGAAAAGTGAGGATACCGCACTGGTCACCGACGAAGAAATCGAGACGCTGACGACGACGGATCGCTGGCCGACGACGACCGTCTCCGCGGTCGACCGGGACGTCGAACTCGAGCGGCCGGACGTACTCGAACTCGAGGACTAACGACGAGGGAGGACGCAGACCCGTCGGAACCCTATTCGTCGCCCGATCGTGCGTCGATCTCGTCAGTCTCGTCGGCTGTATCGCCCGCGACGTCGTCGTCGGATTCGTCAGGCTCGTCGGGTCTCTCGGACCCGTCGGATTCAGCATCGACGGTGTCGATCTTCATGTCGTCCTCGAACTCGATGACATCGGCGTCGGGGTCGATTTCGGGATTTGCATCCGTCCCGGAGTCGCCATCGATCGTCGGCGCCGTGTCGTCGACGGTGATCTTCACCGGTTCGACCTCCTCCTCGAGTTCGGCTCGAGCGTCGCGATCGGCCTCGCGGTCGAGGACGCGGTCGAGCGTGAAGATGGTGTTCAGCTCCTGTTGAACCTGGTCAACGACGCCGCCGACGAGGTCGCTGGGCTGGATCGCCGTGTACTCGTAGGGGTTGTTTCCGGCCCCCTCGCTGGCGCGCTTTTCGCGGGTGACGCGGTCTTCCTCGTGTAGTTCCGCGAGCGCTTCGCGGACCGTGCTGGGATAGAGCCCGGTTCCCTTTGCGACCTCCTCGGAGGTGCTTCCGGGGTTCGCCAGCAGATACACGTAGATCTTCGCGCGAGTTTCGGTGTCCAAGATCCACGAGAGCAGGTCGACGATCCGCTGGTCGAGCTCCTCGACGGCCGGGCTTCGGCCGGCCTCGCGCTCGACGAAGTCGTCCGGTCCCTCGAGCGATTCGTCTCCGTCGTCGGTACCGACCGGATGCTCGTCCGTGTCGTCGGAACTCATGTGGGTTCTCGTACAGGACGAGGCCTCGAGCGGAGTTAAACCTTTGCGGGGTGGTCACTCCGTCTGTAGAAACAGCGACTCACACAGCGCGTCGGGCCCCTCTTCCTCGAGCAGACGGCGTTGCCGATCCGCGCCGCTTTCCCGTTCGTACACGTTTCTGATACCGTCGATACCGAGACGCTCGCACTCGCGGTCGACGAGTTCGCCCAGATCGACGGTGCCCTCGAGGTCGCGGTCGATGAAAGAGGCTTCCTGCCCGTGGCGGATCGCCCGCCACTTGTTCTCGTCGAGCAGTTCCCGGCGATGCCGGTGCCCGCTCGCGCCGTCTTCGTAGTCCTCGGCGAGGGCCTCGACGAGCGCGTGGGCGTACTCGACGAACGCCAGCACGATGTCGGGGTCGGCCTGTCCGTCCGGGGTGCGGAGTTCGACCGTCCCGTGGGCGGTGTGGGGCCGGACGTCGTACCAGAGTTCGCCGCGGTCGTTGATCGACTCGGTCTCGAGCATCAGCCGCTCGAACCGGTCGAACGCCTCGAAGTCCTCGAAGTGGGTCGGCATGCCGGTGTTGGGCAGCGCCTCGAAGATCTTCGCGCGGGCCGACTGGAGCCCGGTGTCGTACCCGTTCCAGTACGGCGAGTTCGCGGAGAGCGCGAGCATGATCGGCACGTACCACCGCAGTTCGTTGGCGATCCAGACCGCCTTGTCGGCGTCGTCGACGCCGACGTGGACGTGGACCCCGGCGGTCGTGTTCCGGTGTTGTGGGAACTGAATACGGTCGAGCTGCGAGCGATAGCGGGGTTTCTCCGCGTGCTCGAGTTCCTGCCACTTCGCGAGCGGGTGGAGGCCGGCGGCCGCGATGCGATAGCCGTGGTTCTCGGCGTGTTCGACCAGCGCCTCGCGGATCGCGAGCAGCGAGTCGCGGGCGTCATCGGGGTCCTCTATCAGCGGCGTCTGGGTCTCGATGACGAACTTGAACAGTTCGTGATCGAGTCGGCCCTCGAGGATTTCGGGCGGATCGTGTTCGTAGACGAGTTCGTCGGTCCCGCTGGTCGGGCGGCCGTCGGCGTCGACGACGAAACACTCCTCTTCGACCCCCAGCGTCCCCATGCGCGTAAACGATTCTCGCGACCCGCGTTCCATCGTATCGTGCTTTTGGCCCCGATAGTAAATACGATTTGGAGTCGGTGCGGCCGACCGAATTCCCGAGCCGGGGGGTTCTCGCGCGAGAATCAGGACGCGACGGTTTCGACCTCGGGCTCGAGGCCCGCTTCGTCCTCGCGAAGCTTGAACTTCTGAATCTTGCCGCTGGGATTTTTCGGCAGTTCGTCGACGAAGTAGTACGTTCGCGGTCGCTTGAAGTCGGCGAGTCGATCGCTCTCGAGGACGAACTCGTCGAGGGCGGCCGCGTCGACGCCCGCAGCGACGACGTAGGCGACGACCGCCTCGCCCCACTCGTCGTCGGGTTTGCCGACGACGGCTGCCTCTTCGACGGCGTCGTGGGCGAACAGCACGTCCTCGACCTCGGCGGGATAGACGTTCTCGCCGCCGGAGACGATCATGTCGTCCTTCCGGTCGACGACGTAGAGGTAGCCGTCGTCGTCGCGGTACCCGAGATCGCCGGTGTAATACCACGTCGTTCCGTCGGCCTCGCGCAGCGACTGCGCGGTCGCCTCGGGGCGGTTCCAGTACTCCCGCATCGTACACGGGCTGGCGATCAGTATCTCGCCGATCTCGCCCCGCTCGACCACCTGGTCCGGGTCCGCGTCGGGTTCGACGATGCGCAGTTCGTGATTGAGTCCGGGCAATCCGGCCGAGCCCTGTTTCGGGATCTGCTCATCCGCCGACTGGAAGACCCCGGCGGGCCCGATCTCCGTCATTCCGTAGGCCTGGACGTAGTCCTCGCAGAGGTGTTCCATGCAGTTCTCGAGCACCTGTTCGGGCATCGGAGCCGCCCCGTACAGTCCGAGCCGGAGCGACGAGAGATCGACGTCCATCTCGGCGGCGGTCATCGAGAGCGCGTTCCAGGCGGTCGGTGCGGCGAAGAGAACCGTCACGTCGCGGTCCTCGATCGCCTCGAGAACCGCCTGCGGTTCG
The DNA here is from genome assembly GCF_020405225.1 of Natrinema sp. DC36. Taxonomy (NCBI): domain Archaea; kingdom Methanobacteriati; phylum Methanobacteriota; class Halobacteria; order Halobacteriales; family Natrialbaceae; genus Natrinema; species Natrinema sp. DC36. The sequence continues at coordinate 1,183,181 of NZ_CP084472.1, read as the reverse complement.
AACTCGTGATGGATGACGTTCGCCGCGCCGCGGTGGACCCGCGCGAACAGGTTACAGTGGAGTTCGGCGCAGTGATACAGCGGCATCATCGACAGGCCCACGTCGTCGCGGGTGAGGTTCATCTCGGCGATACACAGCAGGTCGTGCTCGACCATGCTCCGGTGCTCGTGGACGACCCCCTTCGGCCGGCCCGTCGTTCCCGACGTGTAGATGAAGGCGTAGACGTCGTCCTCGTCGACGCGGACGTCGGGCCGTTCGGCGGATCCGGACTCGAGGAGGTCATAGAACCCGCGCGCGTACTCCGGAACGTCCGCGTCCTCGCGGTCATCGTCGATGAACACGTACTCGTCGACGGACTCGAGGCTCGGTCGAGCCCCCTCGACGGCCTCCCGCGTTTCGGACTCGAAGAGGACCATCTTCGCCTCGGCGTCGTTGACGATGTACTCGATCTCGCCCGCCGGGAGGCGGAAGTTCAGCGGGGTGAACACGGCACCGATCTTCGCGCACGCGTAGACGGTGAGCGCCATCTCCGAGCCGTTGTACAGCACCGTCGCGACCCTGTCTCCCGTCTCGATTCCGGCCTCGAGCAAGGCGTTTGCCAACCGGTTTACCCGCTCGTTGAACGCCGCGTAGGTCCAGTACTGGTCCTTCCGCGGATAAATGATCGCGTCTCGCTCCGGGTAACGGTCGACCGTCTGCTCGAGGGTGTCACCTATCGTGGGATGATCTGACATGCCACGATAAGGTATCACGGAAGTGCTTATATTCTTTATCGGGGAAATCTCTCGTTCACCGTCTCTGGGACACCGAATCGTGCCGATCACGTTCTCCTCGAGTCGCTCCGGGTCGAGAGGCCGTGCCCACGAGAACACGGGAATTCGGGCCGATCCGAACGCGGCCACCCGGAGGCGCTTATCGCCGTAGGCCTGGGTATCGGTATGATATCGAGATGAAGATACCGTTACTCGGTCTCGACGGCGACCACGTCCTCGGTGGAGTAGTGGATGCGTTGTTCCTCGTCGACGGCTGCAACGGCCTCCCTCAGCAGAACCCGATATTACGCCACTGATTGGGAGACTAACGGTCGGAATAACGCTCTTACCCCGATTGTCCCTTCCGGCGAATTCGGATATTTCTACTCATGAAACGCTCGAACAGAACTTCCGGTTTTTGTCGGACTATAACGGTGTCATCGATGGTACGATGCCCCGTGCAAGAACCGTCGGCGTCGCAGTCATCGCGACACTCGTCCTCCTCTCGGGGGCGAGCATCGCGTTCGCCGCGACTGACGCCGGCATAGCAATCCAAGACAACGAGACGGAGAACGAAACGGCCACAGTGACGTTTGAAAACCAGACGTCGAACGGGACGGCAGTCGTGGTCAATAACACGACGCTACCCGAGGGCGGCTTCGCCGTCATCCACGCGGCCGCGCCCGCCGACGAGAACGCGACGGAGAACGAGACCGTGACCAACATGTCCGAGGAGTACGAGCCAGGCGAAGTCCTGGGTAACTCCACCTACCTCGAGTCCGGCGACCACGAGAACGTGACCGTCGAGCTCAACGAGTCCCTCGAGGAGAGCCAGGTCCTGATCGCGATGGCTCACCAGGACACGAACGGTAACGAGACGTACGACTTCCCCGAGGCCGACGACCCCTACGTCAGTGACGGAGAGCCAGTGACCGACGACGCGCTGATCACGCTCGAGGAGGAACAGAACGAGACGACCGGGTGAACGAGCGGACAGAGTTGCGACTCCGCCGTCGTTCACGATCTCTCGTCGTGTAGTGAGCGGAAGCGATAGCGATTCAGACGTGATCGGACAGTCGTTTCGCGCCGTGATCACCGATCACGACCGGCCGATTCCGTGATCCGCAGACCGCCGCCGTCGACTGTACGCTTCCAGTCATCGCAGAGCCACCAGCACCGCAGCGGATCGAGTCCGACATCGAGTCGCACGGCTCTACCGTATTGGTGCCCCTCGCAGCCGACCGTCTCATGTGGCCTGCTGACGCGGATCGAATAACGCGCAGTTCGGACACCACACCGATCCATCCGTCCGTCGAATCTTCTTCCCACTACAGTCGGCGCAGGGCTCTTCGGCATAGCGGACCATACAGTATCTGTCTGAGAGCCAGATAGATATGGGTATTTCGGTGGACTCACGTTCTGTAATGGCTGATTCTCAGGTTATGACGACGGAGACGATGCGGAGAATGCGGTCATCACGTGACCGAATGAGATAACCGCGCGACGATGTCACCGACAACGCTGCACGCTCGAGGCGTCCCGATTGACCGGTCACCCGATCAGATTTCCATCGCCGTCGACCGCGAGTTCGCAGTCGTCGCAGAGCCACCACCCGATCAGCGGATCGCGTTCGGGGAGCGCCCCGTCGCAGTCGGGGCACCGAACCGGCTCCGAGTCTCGAGCTCCGGTCATCCCTGCTCACCCGCCTCTCGAGCGGTCACCTCGTCCGCTCCGAACTCGGTCGCGCCGATCCCGCAGGCGTCCGCGAAGCGCTCGGCGCGTTGCAACAGGAGCGCGCGGCCATCATCGGTGAGGAGGTACTCGACGCGGGCCTCGAGTCGCCGCTTTTCGAGGAGGCCGCGTCCGACGAGGGTACGCAGGTTCGGATCGAGTCTCAATCGGTCGACGCTGGGATAGGCGCGCTCGAGCGTCTGTGTGATCGCGCGTTCGTCGCACGGCACGTCGTCGCGCTCGAGGCGGGCGATCGCCTCGAGACAATCGCGCTGGAAGGCGGTGAGTTCGATCCACGCAGATCTTCCGTCGGTTGCGGGGTAATTTGTTGGTGATTCGTTTGCTCGATCGAGGCGTTCACGGCCCCACGGGAGATCGTCGTTCATGGCTTCAGGTGGGTGATTTCTGGAGTTGCTTCCGGGATCGGGTCACTAGCGCCGGCTCGCTTTTGCTCGGACCCTGACCGTCAGGTCTGTCTATCCCCCTTGAGCAACTATGTTTTCTTAGAGATTGTATAATTAACGATAGATCCGATATAATCATTCTAACTGTTAAAGTTGCTTTCCGACGATAATTTGATGGCGTGAGGGTATTAGAGTACTATGCGGATTTCTGCCGACTGGATGGTTCTCGCTGATGATAGGATTCTCGAGTTCTTAGATGAGAACGGTCCTCGATCCCCGACGAAAATCAAAGAAGAAGGCCCCATTCCTTTCTCGCGACAACATATTAACAACCGTTGCATGAAACTCGAGGGCTACGGTCTGACTCAAAATATCGGGAACGGCGTTTACACGATTACTGAAGCCGGAGAGAGGTACCTGAAGGGCAATCTCGATGCGAGAGAATTGGAAAATCGCTCGAGTTAGAATTTATCGCGGCCGCGCGACGATCCCGAGATGATCCGCGTGATACTCCTCGAGCCCCCGCGTCTCCACAATCTCGTACCCCGCTGAAAGTTCCTCGCGAACGTCCTCGAATACGGCCGACGGCTCTCGAGTCACGTCTTCACTCCGAGCCTTGACAGCCAACAGTAGCCGGCCGTCGTCGGCCAAGAAGCGCCGGTTCTCGAGCGCCACCCGCGCCTGCCCGCGCGTCGCGACGTCCTGGACGATCACGTCCGCGTCCGACTCGACGACGTGGGCGTAGGTCTCGGGTTTCCGGGCGTCTTTCAGCAGCGGAAACAGCCGATCGCGGCTCTCGGCGGCCTCGAGCAGGTCTCGAACCGGCCGCGCGGCGAACTCGACGGCGTAGGTCGGCCCGGCGAAATCGGCTACGTGGCTCACGGTCGTCCCGCTCGCGGCACCCAGATAGAGTACGGTCTCACCGCCTGCGAGGTCGGTCTCCATTCCCAGCTCGAGCATCGCACCCAGTTTCGACCGATTCGGGTTCCACGCGCGCCACTCACCATCGGTGGGTTCGCCGTAGACGGGCTCCCCTCGAGTCGCCAGCCGTTCGACCCCGTCGAACGCGCGTCGCTCGACGCCCGCCGGAAGCTCACTCATCGTCGGCACCTCCGGTATCGGCACTGCCATCGTCGGAGTCCGTATCGTCGTCCACCGTCCGCGACTGAATCGTCTCGATCCGTTCGGCGAGTTCGGCCTCGAGTTCGGGTTTCGACTCGCCCGAGTAGTGATCGACGCGGGCCGCGATGGCGAGTTTGCCCGCGACCGCACGCGCCGCGGAGCCCCTGTTTTCGGGGTGGGTGCCCCGAACCGCGTCGTGCGTGTAAATGATCCCGTGCTTGGGTGAGGGTGCGTGCCCCCGCAGGTGGGCGAACAGCGCGTCCTCCGCGCCGAGTACCTGCACCGTTCCGCTCGGTTTCTTCGCGAGCGCCTCGAGCCCGCCCGCGAGGGAGATCAGGCGAGCCGCCAGCACGGGCTCGGCGAGCGCCGAGAGGTTCGGCGCAACGGCCGGCGTCTGGCGCTCGACGAACTCGCGTAGCTCGTCGGCCTCGTCCGCGAGGCCGGCCACCCGTTCGGCGAGCGAGCGGATTGCAGGGTCCTCGAGTCCGTCCTCGCTCTCGCCGCGAGCCAACGTACGTGCGTACTCGGTGCCGGTTCCGGCGTCGGGGTCGACGGTGCCCGCCCACTCCGCCAGGCGCTCGGCGAGTTCGTTCGCCGTCCGACTGCAGTCGTCCATCGCTCTGATCGCGTGGACCAACTGCTGATCGTCGGCTCGCTCGCGCTCGCGCACCTCCGCTCGAGTCGCGGCCATCGTCGCCTCGTGAAGCCGGTCGTAGTAGTCCTCTCTCGAGTGGGTGTAGCCGGCTTCGACGGCGACGGCGGGCCACTCCCGCGGCGCATCGGCCTCGCCTTCGGTAATGGCGTCGCCGGCAGCCTCGAGATCCCCCGGCTGCAGATCCGAAAACCAGCCCGCGGTCGCGGTATCGGTCTCGTCAGTCATTACGGCAGGGTAGAGCCCGCGGTTGTAAATGCGTTCCCGAAACGACGAGCGGGCGTTTCCGCGGGCCGATCAGTACCGTCTCGTCCTCTCGAGACCGCTTCGGCGAGCGATCGACTGCTCGATGCGATCGCGTTCCCGTTCGTAGTCGGGACTTATTGGCGAGCGGAACTGTGCGGACCACACCTATTTCAGTCGTGGCCGTTTATAAGTACCAAGTCCAGTGCTGTACTTCTCTCGATAGTCCGAGATGGCAGCAGTTCCCGCACGGGAATAGCTTGGGCACCGAAACAGAATCTTATGAAACTACTTGTCAAACCGCTCGACCGGCAGAGTGCAGGGAAGGGTATTGCGGCGATCGATCGCGAAGCGATGGCGGAACTCGGCGTCTCCAGCGGCGACTTCGTCACCATTCAGGGCGATGCGGGGGCTGCGGTCGCCCGCGTCCGACCGGGACGACCAGGCGAGCGACAACGCGGCGTCGTCGGTGTCGACAGTCAGACGCGGAAGGCCACCGGCTCGCGGATCGATCAGTTCGTGCAGGTCGATCAGGCCGACGTCGCACCGGCGGACGAGCTGTCCGTCGCACTCCCCGACGGGCTGCAGATCCGCGGCGATCTCGCCTCGTATCTCCGCGAGAAGCTCGCTAACCGCGCGGTACAGGCCGGACAGACCGTGCCGCTGGCGCTCGGGTTCGGCTCCATGATGGGCCGATCCAGTCGCCGGATTCCGATCCGGATCGTCGATACCGACCCCGACGGGACCGTGGTCGTCACGCAGTCGACGAACATCACGGTGGCCGAGCAGTCGGTCGAGGACGTGGACGTCGAACGCGGAACCGAAGCGACTGACAGTGCCGAGCCGCCGGGAGTCGCCTACGAGGACGTCGGCGGACTCGACGACGAACTCGATCAGGTTCGAGAGATGATCGAGCTGCCGATGACGCACCCCGAGTTGTTCCAGGCGCTCGGCATCGAGCCCCCACAGGGCGTCTTACTCCACGGACCGCCCGGCACCGGCAAGACGCTGATCGCGAAAGCGGTCGCCAACGAGATCGACGCCAATTTCTCGACGATCTCCGGCCCGGAGATCATGTCGAAGTACCACGGCGAGAGCGAGGAGCGCCTGCGCGAGGTCTTCGAGGAGGCCGGCGAGAACGAGCCGGCGATCATCTTTATCGACGAGATCGACTCCATCGCCCCGAAGCGAGACGACACGCAAGGTGACGTCGAGCGCCGCGTCGTCGCACAACTGCTCTCCCTCATGGACGGCCTCGAGGACCGCGGCCAGGTGACCGTCATCGGGACGACGAACCGAGTCGACTCGATCGACAACGCGCTCCGCCGCGGCGGTCGCTTCGACCGCGAGATCGAGATCGGCGCGCCGGACACCCAGGGCCGGAAAGAGATCCTCCAGATCCACACGCGCGAGATGCCGATCGCCGAGTCTGTCGATCTCGAGCAGTACGCCGAGAACACGCACGGCTTCGTCGGCGCGGACCTCGAGAGCCTCGTCCGCGAAGCGGCGATGAACGCGCTCCGACGCGTTCGGCCGGACCTCGACCTCGACGGCGACGAGATCGACGCCGAGACGCTTGAGGCGCTCGAGGTAACCGAGAAAGACATGCGGACGGCGCTCCGGGAGATTTCGCCCAGCGCGCTCCGCGAGGTCTTCGTCGAGACGCCCGACGTCACCTGGGACGACGTCGGCGGGCTCGCGGAGACCAAGGCTCGACTGCAGGAAGCCATCCAGTGGCCGATGGAGTACCCCGACGCCTACAGACAGGTGGACCTCCAGTCGCCGAAGGGGATCATGCTCCACGGACCGCCCGGCACCGGGAAGACGCTGCTCGCGAAGGCCGTCGCGAACGAAGCCAATTCCAACTTCATCTCGATCAAAGGACCCGAGCTGTTCGACAAGTACGTCGGCGAGTCCGAGAAGGGCGTCCGGGAAATCTTCGAGAAGGCGCGGTCGAACGCACCGACCGTGATCTTCTTCGACGAGATCGACTCGATCGCGACGAAGCGCGGGAGCGGCGGCAGCGATTCGAACGTCGGCGAACGCGTCGTCAGCCAACTTCTCACTGAGCTCGACGGGCTCGAGGAACTCGAGGACGTGATCGTCATCGCGGCCACGAATCGGCCGGACCTCATCGACGACGCCCTGACGCGTGCGGGCCGGATCGAGCGCAAGATCGAGGTCGGCGAGCCGGACGAAGAGACCAGACTCGAGATCCTGAAAATCCACACCCGGAACCGGCCGCTGGCCGACGACGTCGACATCGAATCCCTCGCAGCCGAGACGGACGGCTTCGTGGGTGCCGATCTGGCGTCGCTGTGCCGGGAGGCGGCGACGACAGCAGTTCGCGAGCACGTCCAGTCCCAGTCCGAGGAGACGCCGACGGCCGTCGAGGACATCGTGCTTACCCAGGCGCACTTCGAGGCGGCACTCGAGGTGCTCCGTGGAGAAGACGACGACCGCGCCGAAACCGACGAGCTGTAACGGTCGGCCGTCATTGAACCGACCGACGCTGTGATATTTTCGAACGGAAACTCGTTTCGGCGGTTTGTCAGCCTCGAGACGCTCGAATCCGGCGTGTGATTATAGGACTCGAGCCGTCGGAAAATTGAAGCGAGCTGCTCAGACGCCGAACGTCGCCCGCAGCATGTCGCGGGTGCCGGGACCGAGGCCGACGGCGACGACGGTGATCATGAGCAAGATCGCGTAGCGCGGGCTGTCCTCGAAGACCGTCTCGTCGAAGATCCAGATGACGAAGACGGCGGCGGCGATCTTCACGAGCAGGAACGGCCAGGCCGAGCCGGTGATCGAGACGATATCGGCCGGAAGCACGTCGGCCGTCGTGTTCGCGATCGCCCGGTTGATCGGGTGCTTCGGAACGAGGTTCGCCGGGAGTCCGAGCGAGGTCGCCCAATCGAGGCCGATGACGTTCGCGACGCCGTCGACCGCGTGCGCCCAGATGACGACGATCCCCATGTATCGCGTCCCGCGGTTCAGTTCCGGCGCGAACCGCTCGAGTGCGACCCACGTGATCGCCGTCGTCAGCGTCGCGCCGACGAGGATGACGAGCGGAACGAGCGGGTAGAACTCCGCGTACTCCTTCGTCGCGGCCGTGTAGGCCAAGAAGAGGACCGTCACCGTCAGCAGGGTCGTTCCGATCCCGGCCAGCGGGTACTCGTAGCCCGAAACGTAGTCGTTTCGCTCGAGCCAGACCGAACTCACGACCGCAAACAGCGCGACGAAGAAGACGGTGAAGTAGATCAGCGGGCTGATGATGAAACCGGACCACGGCAGGTCGATGGCCATCTCTCCGGTGTACACGAAGGCCGCGGCGTTGGCGTCCTCGACGACCCGCAGCGCGCCGCCGAAGAGCATGAACGGGAACAGCGCGAAAAAGCCCGCGCGGTAGCGCTCGATCTCGAGGCGGCGAACGAGGAAGATGACCCCGGTCAGCATCAGGACCAGTGTCGGGATGTAGCCGGCGTAGGAGACGAACGTATAGCCGGGTTCGGCGGTCGGGCTGGCGTTGGCGGGGGCTTCGGCACAGGATACCGCCTGGCCGTCGACTAACGTGGCGCAGTTCCAGCTGTGGGCGTCGGCGACGACCGGGCCCCAGAAGTACTGCCAGATGATCTCGACGTAGATCCGCTGTGGGAACAGGAGTGCGCCGAGGACCACCGCGGCGGCGAGACTGGCAACGGTCGCGACCCAGACGCGCTCGGCCCCGAACCGGTCGATGACATCGTCCATACCGAATCCCGTAGTGGGGGCCGCTTACCGTTTCCGATTTTCAACGCGAGTGACTGTTCCCCGCGATCGGGTTCGTCGAAGAATTCCCAGTAGAAGAGAGAAATACATCACTCGAGACTGGTCAACCGGCGTGCGGTGGCGCGCGCTGGCGGCCGACCGAGCGTCAGTGAGGGCGGTCGACGATATCGTGCGAGGGATGAGCGAACGAGCATGCGAGTGAGCGAATCGGTTGGGGAGGGTGTGGCGATTCCCTGTTGCCACGATAGCAGGACACCTCTTCCCATTCAGCCCTATCAGAACCGACTGCTCCATTCACGATGCTATAGTAACAACTGCAACTATTTACATACTGATCGCACAGCTGTCGTGCGATCAGGTGTGCATTGACTTGCAGTGGCTACTATAGAGAACGTCCACATCCGAACCCCGCCTCGAGAACCGTCAATTCCGACTATATCCGACCAGCCACTCAGCCTTCGATCTCGCGGGCCGCCGCGAGCAGTTCGTCGTGAATCCCGCCGTTCGAGGCGACGATCCCCGTCCTATCGTGTCGCCAGCGGTCGCCCTCGAGATCGGTCACGACACCGCCGGCCTCGCGGATCAACTGAACGCCGGCCACGGTGTCCCACGAGTTCGCTCGCAAATTGGTCATCGTCCCCTCGAGCGCGCCCGAGGCGACCATCGCCAGCTCGAGCTGGGCGCAGCCAAAGCGGCGCATGTCGCCGAACCGCTGGACGACGGCGCGTGTGGCCGCAGCGTACTGATCGCGCTGGTCGAAGTCCCACCAGAACGTCGGGCAGACGGTAGCCGCCTCCGGATCGGCGCAGTCGCTAACCGACAGCACCTCGCCGTTTCGGAACGCGCCCTCGGGACCGACGTGGTAGGTATCGGAGAGGGCGGGACAGTCGAACGCGGCGCCGACCGGTTCGCCGTCCACGACGGCCGCGACGGCGGTCCCGAACGCTCGAGTACCGTCGACGTAGTTATTCGTCCCGTCGATGGGGTCGACGATCCAGGCCGGTCCGGTCTCGGGGACCTCCTTCAGCGCGTCTTCCTCCTCGCCGACGATCGGATCGTCCGGGAACGCCTCGCGGATGGTCTCGATGACGGTCTCCTGTGCGTCGCGATCGACCTGCGTCACGACGTCCGTCTTGCCGTTTTTCTCCTCGACGGCGAGATCGGTTCGAAACGAGTCGGCCGCGACGGCGGCCCCATCGCTCGCCGCTCGAGCCGCGACGGCCGCGCGATCGGGGTCCGATTCGGGTTCGTACATGGCCCATCCTCGACGGGCGTGAGTGAAAAGTGGTCGTACTACGCGCCTCGAGCCACCGTCGTCGGGCCCCTCGAGCGGACACTCTCGTCGGACACGTTTGATGAACCAGTAGCTGGAGCGGTAGCGGTAACAGTAGCTCGGTCAGGGTACGGTCGACATCAGAAGTTTGCGAGGGCAAGACGCTCCGTCTTGCCGCGCACTGTGGTGAGTGCGAGGGGAGGGGATCGAACCCACGAACTCCTACGAGAGCGGATCTTGAGTCCGCCGCCGTTGACCGCTTGGCTACCCTCGCACGCATCTCTGTCTCAGAGCTTCGCAGGGGTTAAATCGTCCGATTCCCGTCGGGTTTCGCATCGGTTCTTCACCGATACCGAAACGCGTCGGGCCATGCCTCAAACGTCGAAACGGACCTGCGAAACGGTATCACAAGCGAGGCTACGCGTCGACTCGCTCGAGGACCGATGAACCTCCCCGAACCGAAACGGGCCCCGTCGCTCAGGAGGGCTGCGTCTCGAGGACCTCCTCGGTGAACCGCCGATCGCAGTTCAGACACTGGTACCCGCCCTCGATGTGCGCGTAGAGGCGCTCCCCGCAGTGCTGACAGCGGCCGTAGGGCTGGACCATCTCGTTGGAGTATGGGGAAGCCTACCGTGATAAATACGGTGCTTACACACGCTACGGGGTACCTAACCGACGGAATTACCCGTCTCTCGGCCCTCGACATCAACTATGGACGACCACACCCGCGACCCGACCGTCGAGCCACCGGCCGGGAATCCGACCGGCTGGGATCCCTCCGCGGGTCGCTGGGAGCACGCGACGCTGCGCCGGGCGACCGGCCACGGCGTTCGGCTGTTCAACGACGGTGCGTACCACGAGTCCCACGACTGTTTCGAGGATGAGTGGTACAACTACGGGGCCGGCACGGCGGAGAGCAGGTTCTGCCACGGAATGGTTCAGGTGGCCGCGGGGGCCTACAAACGCGTCGATTTCGAGAACGACGACGGCATGCGGAGCCTCTTCGAGACGGCGCTGCAGTACCTCCACGGCGTCCCGAACGACTACTACGGAGTCGACGTGCTCGCGGTCCGGACCGCGCTCACGAACGCCCTCGAGGAACCGGCCGCTATCGACGACTGGCGAATACGACTGGACGACGAGCGACCGACCGCTCGAGCCGTCGAGTACGAGTACGCCGACTCGCTCGAGGAGTGACGCGGATCGAATCGCAGTGAGGGTCGCCCACGGACTCTCCGAGCGAAGAACCGGCCGCGATCCGCGATCGGTCGATGCTGTGAAAGACCGAATTGCCTTTGCCCTTTCAGCCGAACTAACTAGTAATGAGAGTCGCACAGCTGGGGTCGGGAACGCCGGAGATCGCAGTCGTTGCGGGCGTCCACGGGGACGAGCCCTGTGGCGTCCGGGCGATCGAACGCCTCCTCGACGACCGCCCGACCGTCGAACGGCCCGTCAAACTTATTGTTGCCAACGAACCGGCGCTCGAGCGGCAGGTGCGGTTCGTCGACGAGGATCTCAACCGCGCGTTTCCCGGCAGTCCGGACGCGAAGACGCACGAGGGACGACTTGCACACGAACTCGTCGACGAACTCGACGGCTGTCTAACCTTCTCGATGCATTCCACGCAGAGCCACGCTGATCCCTTCGCGATCGTTAACGGGGTCAACGAGACGGCCAAAGATATCGTCCCGCAACTGCCCGTCGCGGCGATGGTCGAAACGAGTAACTTCGCGGAGGGACGTCTGTTCTCCGCGATCGACACCATCGAAGTCGAGTGCGGGCTGCAGGGATCGGAAACGGCCGCCGAGAACGCCGACCGACTGACGCGGTCGTTCCTCACCGCAGTGGGCGCGTTGCCCGGCGACACCGTCCGCCGCGACCTGCCGGTCTACCGACTCACCGACGTCATCCGCAAAGATCAGGCCGACACCTACGAAGTGTTCGTCGAGAACTTCACCGAGGTCGAGGCCGGCGCGCCGTTCGCCGCCGCCGACGGCGAGAAGCAAGTCGCCGACGAGTCGTTCTACCCGGTCCTCATGTCGTCCAACGGCTACCGGAACGTCTTCGGCTACAGCGCCGAGAAAGTGGACGTTCTCGAGACGCCCGCGACGGCGGACTGAGCCGGAACCCGCGATACACCTCCGCCTCTCTTCGTTCCGTTCCAACTCCGTTTCTCCCCGACTCGGTTCCTGCCCTATTCCGTTCCTGCCCTGCTCCGTTCCGCCCGCGCGGCAGGTCGCAGTTCCTCCATCGAGAGCGCCGATGGCGCAAGGCATATCCCCCACACTGCCGTACGGGGAAGTATGGAATTCCCACCGAACCAGGGTCTCGATCAGGAGGAAGTCGACGAGCAGGTTACCGAGGCGCTCGAGGAAAACGAGGTTGTACTCTTCATGAAGGGGACCGAATTGATGCCCCAGTGTGGCTACTCCCGCAAGGCGCTCGGGCTGATCGACCAGCACCGCGACGAGTTCGAGACCGTCGACGTTCTCGAGTCGCTCGACGAGTTCCGGCAGGCGCTGTCCGAGCGCAGCGACTGGGAGACGATCCCGCAGACGTTCGTCGACGGCGAATTCGTCGGCGGCTCCGACGTCCTCGAGGAACTCGAGGAGCGAAATGAGCTCGATGAAACGCTCAACGCCGCGTAAAGAGACGAATGTCTCGTTCGTTTACCGGATCTGATATTTCACACATTTAATAGCAGGTCATATAAGTCACGCCCTCGTACTAGATGATCACGACTATCGCCGTACACACCTTCCCACACAATGTCAACAGAGGAATCCAGACACGTATATCGGCTGCATTCGACACTCGAACTGCCCCTCGAAGACCTTCGCGAGCACATCGACGAAGCGAAGTACCCTGACGGGATCACCGACGTCGAAATCACGCGACGGAACAACACGCTGATTCTCAAGGCCGTCGCCGAGGACCAGTCCGTCAGCAAGTACACCCCGACGGCACAGCTCAAGGCGAGCGTCACGGAAAATCGGGTCTACGAGGAGGATCCCGACGAGCGGCGACAGAAGTCCTTCAGCTGGGACGAGGAGGAAGAAGAAGAGATCGAATCCGAACTCGTCGAGTTCGCCGCCTTCAAGGGCGACCGGGAGACCGTCCTCCAGAACTCGCTGTTACAGTACGAGATGTTCCTCGTTCTCTGTGAGATCGCCGAAGCGGCCGAGAAGGGCACCCTAACCGCAATTTCGGAGCGCAACGGCGACCTCGATGCGACCCGGATCGTCGACGGCGAACCCCGCCCGGCCGACATCGAAGTCGTCGAAGGGCCCCGCGATCACGGCTCGGGTGAGGGCGGCGTCAACTGGCGGGACAACAAGTTCATCACGGACTGAGCGAAGCGGGAATCGATCGCGCGCCCCGACCCACCGACGAATAGCGGCGAGGTCACCGACGCCTCGGCAACGGGATCCTGAATCTTCGAGTGCGAACAGCGTTCATCGCGACCGAATAGGTCTATATCCGCCTCGAGGCTGTACGAACCCCACCATGGAACCCCTCACCAGCCGACGGCGGTTCCTGACGGGTGCGGCCGTCGGCGCGACAGTGGGGCTCGCCGGCTTCGGGAGACGGTCTCGAGCCGACGATGCCACGACGCCGAACGCACTGGACGCGATCGATCGAATCCCGAACGCGGTCGGTCTCGAAACGGTAGTCGACGGAGTGAAGATGCCGGTTGGGCTCGAGTTCGCCCCCAGAGCGAATCGTCGATACGTCGCCGATCGCGGTGGCCGGGTTTTCGTTCACGAATCGGACGGGCTCCGCGACGAGCCGTTTCTCGATCTCCGCGACACCGTCCGCACCGGCGGTGAGCGCGGGCTACTGGGTCTGACACTCCATCCCGAGTTCGCCGAGAACCGCCGGCTGTTCGTCCACTTCAGCGCGCCGCGCCAGTCCGGAACGCCGGCGGATTTCGACCACACGGGGATCCTCGCGTCGTTCCGGGCGACCGACGACGGCAGGAGGGTTCGCCGAGACACCGGGCGCGTCGTTCTCGAGATCCCCCAACCGGCGGACTTCCACAACGGGGGCGATCTCGCGTTCGGACCGGACGGATTCCTCTACGTCGGCATCGGCGCGGGCGGCGGCGGTGGCGGCGGCGGACAAGACGTCACGACGGACTTCCTGGGAAGCGTTCTGCGACTCGACGTCGACGACCGGACGGCCGATCGAGCGTACGCCGTCCCCGACGACAACCCGCTCGTCGGACGAACGGGCCTCGACGAGTACTACGCGTGGGGCTTTCGGAACCCCTGGCGGCTCTCGTTCGACGACGGCGACTGCTTCGTCGCGGACGTCGGCGAGAGCGACTACGAGGAGGTCAACCGCCTCGAGAAGGGCGGGAACTACGGCTGGAACGTCAGAGAGGGGACCCACTGCTACCGGGAGGAGACCTGTCCGGAGCACCCCGCCGAACGCGCCGCCGGCGGCGGTAAGCCGTTCCGCGATCCGATCATCGAGTATCCGCACCCGCCGACGGAATCGGCGGTCAGCGGCGTGTCGGTCATCGGCGGCTACGTCTACCGCAGTTCGACGCTTCCGGCGCTGGAGGGCGCGTACGTATTCGGTGACTTCCTGCCCGAGGGGCGGCTGTTCGCCGCCACCCGTCCCGATGACGGCGACGAACTGTGGTCGACCACCGTCCTCGAGATCGACGGCGAAACGTCCCTCGAGCGACTACTCTCCTTCGGTCGCGACGACGAGGGAGAGGTGTACGCGCTCGGCACGGGTACCGGCGGGGGCGGGGTCTTCCGCGTCGTCCCCACCACGTGAGTGCGCCTCGCACGATCCACGGACACCGCAGTCGGACGACGGTGGCGCGAAGCCCGACGGGCGCGGAGGCGCGGAGGGGTCCGCCTGCTGAGGCCAGCCGGCGATAGACGTTTGTAGTCCCGATGGCGAACGACGAGTATGGACGATCCGGGCCCGTACGCACTCCTCGGTCGCCTCGCCGTGGCGGCCTTCGTGATGATCGCCCCGACGCTGTGCTTTCTGGGACTGGTCCGGGGACTCGAACGACTGCGGGACGACGATCTGATCAACGAGTGGGCGCGGACGCGAGGACGTGACGGGGCTCACGACCTCACGGAGCACGACGACGTACTCGCCGTGTTAGCGAACGAGATGGGCGTCGAGGCCAACGGCTCGTCGACGGTTCGGTGTCCCGCATGTGGAGCGTCGAACCGAGTAGGCGTGACGTACTGTCACGGCTGTCAGAACCGACTCGAGTCGTCCTGACGATCGGTTCGGCGCGGCCCGGTTCAGGTCGTCCTGACGGCCGGTCCGACGTGGCTCCGTTCGCTCGTCACTCGAGTCGGTCTTCCCACTCCGCGGCGGTCATCGACTCGCCGGTGACGCCGTCCGGTCCCTGTGCGGCCAGCAACGCGGCGGCGTCGTCCATCACGTCGGGTTGCAGGATCTCCTCGCGCTCGTCGTCGGGGAGGTGCTCCCAGATCCGCGTGTTCACCCGACCGCCGGGATCGATCGCGTTGACGTTGATTCCGTCATCCTCGACCTCGAGTGCGACTCCCTGCGTGAACCCCTCGAGGCCCCACTTCGACGTGATGTACGCTGCGGCGTCCGGAATCGCGTAGCGGCCGAGGCCGGAAGAGACGTTGATGATCTGTCCCGACTTCTGTCCGCTCTCGAGCATTGCCTCGAGGACACGTTTCGTGAACAGGTAGACTCCTTTCACGTTGACGTCCATAATCTGGTCCCACTCGTCTTCGCTCGTCTCGACCAGCGACCGGCGATCCTCGCCGAAGCTAAGTCCCGAGATCCCGGCGTTGTTGATCAGCGTATCGATCCCGCCAAAGCGGTCGAGCGTCGACTCGACGACGCGGTCGACGGCATCGGCGTCGCGAACGTCCGCCGGTGCGACCAGCGTCTCGCCGTCCGCCGCGTCGGCCACGGCCTCGAGGTCGTCCTCGCTGCGGGCCACGAGGACGACGTTCGCCCCGAGTTCCGAGAGGTGCAGCGCCATCGAACGTCCGAGTCCCTTGCTCGCGCCGGTCACGATGATCGTCTCGTCGGTGAGAGTCGTCATGGAGTGATCGTCGGTATCCACGGAGTAATACGTTCCCCAGTGAACGCCCGCTCGAGTCGATCGAAGCGAGATGTCGGCGACCGATCGTCCGCCGTGGATCGTCAGTCGCCGGTGATCGGACTGGCCTGTCGAACGTCCCGCTCGAGGCGCTCGGCGTGGTCGAGTCGAAAGCGGCACGCGTCCGCGGGGGAAACCGGTCCAAGACCGTCGATTTCGTGTGACACGGGCTCGTAAGCGGCGATGTCGAACCCCATCCGATCGAGGTAGGACCACACCGCGTCCGACGCGACTCCCTCCCGAATCGCGGCGTTGACGTACTCGATTACCGCGTCGAACTCCGGGAGGACGATCGTGTCCTCGGTCACGGAGCCGGTCCTCCCCTCGATTCGCACGTCGGCGTCGCCGAGGTGACCGACGATTTCGGCCACTCGATCGGCCAATCGGATGATCTGACTCGGGAGAGCGGCGTCGGGCGAGCGCCACTCGACGGTCCCGAACGTGTCGCGGAGCTGAACGGGCGTCCACACCGCACTTTCGGGGTCGAAGCTCGACTCGATAGTCGCGCGGTCGGCTCCCGCCTCGATGGCCGCCGTCACGAACTCCTCGTATCGCCGCTCGAGACGCCGAGTCCACTCCTCGGTATCGTCGACGTAGGGCCACAGCCGACCCTGGTGAGGAATGCCGTCGTACGCCATCCAGCGGTAGAGTTTCGACTGAGCCCCGACGGCCAGGTTTCGACCCCGGAAATACGGCGAGGAGTTCGCCAGCGCCAGTGCGGGGTCGAGTGCGATGAGCGCGTTCAATTGGTCGATCTCGCGTCCCGGTTGTTGTTCGACGTGGATATGGGTTCCCGCGCAGTGTCGAACGTACTCGAAATCGTCGCCGATGACGCGGTCCTGGATTCGCGTCCTGTCGCTCGCGCGGTCCGGAATCTCGCCGGCGTGTATCGGCGTCGCGAGCGGGACGAGTCCCCTGTCGAGTTCGTCGGCACGTCGCACGACGCGCCCGACCCGGTCGAATAGCTCGTCGCGCAATTCCGCCGTCGTCTCACACGGTGTCGTTTTGATCTCGAGCAGTGGTTCGACGAACTCCCGTTCGGCACCCGCCGACGCGTCGACGAGTTCTCCGGGTTCGACCAGTCGTCCCTCGTCGTCGATCACCCAGTACTCGACTTCGATGCTCCGTCGTATCGGTTCGGATTCGTGTGCTACCACAGCTGTCTCGGTTGCGATTTTGATTCGGGGGTTCGATGGGGCGCCCAGTTCAGTTGCCACACGGGGTCTTGCTATCTATTCACACACCACACGCTACCTTCCGTGAATAGCATACAAGAGTTTTTCGCGAAAGGAAATATTCGCCCCTCCTCGATCCGAGTAGACCCGGTTCGTCCTCTTGTTCAGCTAATATGTATACGTTCGATCGGTCCATGCGAATAGACTGGGCGACGAATCGGGCGTCAGTGGCCGTTCGCCGCTCAGACGGGCCGTTGTACCGATGTCCCGGCGCAAACGCAGGACGGTTTGCGGTTGCTCCGGAACTGGTTTACAGCGGTCCGTATCAGTCGCTCGAAGTCAGCCTGGGCCGGTCCGTGACTCGTCAGCGCAACAATCCGAGACGAGACGGTCCATGCCGTTGCGAGAGCGAAAGTTGCCGCCACCTCCGACACCGTGCCCCGTTTCGCCACCCGACTCGAGTCCTCGATGGGAGTACAAAAACACGGTGTGCGATATCCCACGGCGACGCATCGCTGTCGATTGAACCGCGACGACCCATGCGGTCCGGGATGCCGACAGAGTTTTCCGCCGACCCAAAGGATTTACACCTCCTAATTATATCTAATTACGAGATGGCTGAGAACTTCCCCGACTACGTGAACGTCGACTATTCCGATGGCGAAGACGAGGATCCCGAAGAGTATCCCCACATTCAGGACAAAATCGAGAAAGCGATCGAGGTCACGCGCGAGGGCCTCGAGGAGTACGAGAACCCGGCGGTCATGTGGACCGGCGGCAAGGACTCGACGCTCACCCTTTACTTCATCAAGGAGGTCGCCGACCGATTCGATCTCGAGGTGCCCCAAGCGGTCTTCATCGACCACTACCAGCACTTCGACGAGATCCACGACTTCGTCGACCACTGGGCCGACGAGTGGGACCTCGATGTGATCTACGCGCGCAACGAGGACGTCGGCGAGTACGTCGACGAACACGGTCTCGAGCCCGGCGACGACATCGACATTTCCGAGCTCTCCGAACACAACCAGCACCACGTCGAGGATATCCTCGAGTACGAGGAGGACACGTTCCCCTTCCTGCTCGACACCTACGTCGGCAACCACCTGCTGAAGACGGTCGCGCTCAACGACGCGCTCGAAGAGCACGACATCGACGGCGTCATCTCCGGCGTCCGCTGGGACGAACAGGAGGCCCGCGCCGACGAGACGTTCTTCTCGCCGCGCCACGATCCGGATATCTACCCGCCCCACGACCGCATCCAGCCCATTCTGCAGTTCGACGAGGCCGCCGTGTGGCAGGCGTTCTGGAACTTCGTGGTCCCGGACACGGTCGAGAACTTCCCCGAGGAAGGCTACGTTCCCGAAACCGACACCGACCTCCCCGAGGGCGTCGAACAGGACGACGTTCCGATTTCGCCGAAGTACTTCGCCGGTTTCCGCTCGCTGGGCAGCGAAGTCAGCACGGAGAAGGCCGACGAGGATCCCGCCTGGCTGCAGGACCTCGAAGGCACCACCGAGCGCGCGGGCCGCGCCCAGGACAAAGAAGACCTGATGGAGCGACTGCGCGATCTGGGCTACATGTAGGCTGCCTCGCCGTCGGCCGGTGACTGACACGCAACTATCGATTTCTCGATTTTCGTTCGCTCCATAGAGAGGCAATACGAGCCGTCTCCGCACCGATACGACGGAATTGCTCGTCTCGAGAGATTCTCCGGTCCGTTACTATTGGCCTGTCGTACGGTACTCGCCGTGTTTGATCCCGAGTCCCAACATGATGAGCCCGAAGACGATCATCGACGGTGCGACCATCGTCAGTACGGTGTCCATCTCCATCATGGGCGCGGCGATCAGGCCGACGACGCCGAGCGCGATGACGGCGATAAATGCGGCAGCAGTCGTAGGAAGGTCGAACTCCATGTGCAGTGATTGGGAACCCGACGACTAATGGTATCGGGAATCGGCAGTCCGTTCACGAAGATTGAACGGTGAACGAGAGACGGCGACCGAACTATTGCGACGGACGAACCAGATTCGCCAGTGCCACGACGGTCCCGAGGAACCAGCCCAGCGGGAACGAGATTCCGACCCACATCGCAGCGTAGGCCGGCCCCTCGAGCGTGTAATTATCGCGCAGATAGTCGCTCAGACCGCCGACGAACAGTACGTTGTCGAGCGCCCAGACGGCGAAGTCGTAGCTGGGGTCGAGGATGTAGGGATGCAGCGACGGCGTGACGAGCGCGGCGACGACGGGCGGGAGGAACAGCGCCGTCATCGCGAACGGGTACGCGAGGATGGCCGTCGTGGCGCGACCGCCGACCTTCGAGAACGTCGCGGCGAGCGCGGTCGAAACGGTCGCGACGCCACTCGCCGCTGCGACCGCGAGGACCGCCTCGAGTGGGATCTCGACCTGATCCATGTACGACATCGCACCCCAGGCGATCGTCAGCAGCCCCCAGCCGAGCAGTGCGACGCCAGTGACGCCGACGATGCCCAGTCTGGTCCTGGTCGAGTCGAGTTTCGCCGCGTAGAAGCGGG
This sequence comes from Natrinema sp. DC36, assembly GCF_020405225.1. Lineage (NCBI taxonomy): Archaea > Methanobacteriati > Methanobacteriota > Halobacteria > Halobacteriales > Natrialbaceae > Natrinema > Natrinema sp. DC36. The sequence goes on along the minus strand of NZ_CP084472.1, from coordinate 1,163,403 downwards.
TTCCGAGACCGAGTACAGTTAACGGATAGAGGAAGAGCAAGCCGATGACCCCGAGTACGCTCCAGCCGTGATAGCCGACCTTCTGCGGGAGGGACTCGGGCTTCCACTTGCCCATGACGGAGTGACCGCGGCCGCGTTGCCTGGGGAAGACGATCTCCATCCAGGCCCCGTGTAACCGCCGAGCGTCGGCCTTGATCGCGCCGACGAGCCCACCGCCGCCACCGCGTTGTGAGCGGGTAGACATACGCGAGCCAAAAAGCCGGTGTACCGTAAACTTTCCTGCTTTTTCTTTCCGAGTGATATGTCGATGATAGCCCCGATGTGAGACCGTACAGCGGCTATCGACGGTGAACGGAGCGATTCAAATGAGCGCTGTGCAACCCGTCGTCGATCAGTTCCAGGGGGCGAAGTCGGGGTCGACCTGGCGGCTCGTCTCGTCGATCGCGTCGATCGTGTCGATATCCTCCCGATCGAGTTCCACGGTCAGCGACTCCCAGTTGTCGCCGATGTGGTCCGCGCCGGTCGCTTTCGGAATCGTGGTGACCCCCTTCTCGCGCGCCCAGGCGAGGCTGACCTGCGCCTCGCTGGCATCGTGTTTCGCGGCGACCTCCTGAATCTCGGCCTGGTTAAAGACTTGCCCGCGTGCCAGCGGCGAGTAGCCGACGACCTCCACGTCGTAGTTGTCACAGGCCTCTCGGACCTCCTCCTGGGGAAGCAGCGGGTGGAGTTCGACCTGATTTGCGAAGATCGGCGCGTCGCAGGCGTCGACGGCCACCTCCAGGTCTTCGGGGAGGAAGTTACTGACCCCGGCGTTCTCGATCAGCCCCTCGTCGTACAGTTCGGAGAGGGCCGACAGGGTCTCCTCGGGGTCGTACTCCCCCGACGGCCAGTGGACGTACAGCAGGTCGAGCGAGTCGACGCCCAGCCGGTCGAGGCTGTCTCGAGCCGTCTCGAGGACGTCGTCGTATGCGAGGTTCGACGTCCAGAGCTTGGTCGCGAGGAATATCTCTTCGCGGTCGACGTCAGCGGCCGCGATACCGTCACCGACGGCGTCTTCATTGCCGTAGGCTTGGGCGGTGTCGATGTGTCGATAGCCCGTCTCGAGGGCCGTCCGAACGCTCTCGACGCACTGCTCGGGATCGTCGTTCTGCCAGGTGCCGAGGCCGAGCATCGGCATGCCGCTGGCGGTCGGACACGTGCCTGGAGCGATCGCTTCTGCGTCTTCAGTTCCCATGTTCGAACGATGGGGGAGAACGTGAAAATGGGTTTGGGTTGCGGACAGCGGTTCGCCGTGCGACAGCGGGTGTAACGGGGTGGCAGTATGTGCCTCGAGACCGTCACCCGTGGGTCGTCGTCTCGGCAGTTTCTCGAGTCATTCGTAGAGATGGTCCCAGGGCCGCTCGCGCTCGAGCGCCGCGCTCGCCGCGAGGACGTCGTCGTCGGCGAACCGGCCACCGACGAGTTGCAGGCCGACGGGGTGGCCGCGGTTCGTCAGGCCGGCGGGCGCGGACGCGACGGGGTGGCCGGTCCAGTTGAACGGCCACGTCATCGGCCATTCCCAGGCCTCGGCCCCGAGGTCGGCGTGGAGTCCCACGTCGGCGCGCGAGAGCGTCGGTGCCACCAGCAGGTCGTATTCCGCCAGCACGCCCTCGATGGCGTCGTAGACGCCCGTTCTGACGATTCCCGACCGGGCGACGTCCGCGGGGCCGTACTCGTCGGCGACGTGGAGCATCGCGAGCAGGCTGTCGGAGACCTCGTCGGACCGCTCTCGGAAATCCACGCCGTGAGCCTCCTCGACGATCGTCGCGCTCTCGAGGACGGACGTCGTGTACGCGGGCATCGCGGCCTCACCCAGTTCGGCCATCGAGTAGCCGTGGTCGACGGACACTGTCTCGACGGTCGCGCCGGTAGCCGCCAGCGCGTCGACCGCGCCGTCGACGACCGCCCGGACCTCGTCCGCGACCGGGAAGACGTCGAGGTCCGGACTGTACGCGATCCGGTAGTCGTCGATCGACCGCTCGAGGGCCCCGCGGTAGTCGATCTCGATGGGAACGGCGTTCGGATCGGCGGCGTGCGGACCGGCCATCACTGACAGCATGAGCGCGGCGTCTTTGACGGTTCGGGTCATCGGCCCCTTCGTGACGTGCTGGAGCTCTCGGCCGAACGCGCTCGGTCTGCCGTCGTCGGGGACGAGCCCGAACGTCGGCTTGAACCCGTAGACCCCGCAGGCCGCGGCCGGGATTCGCAGCGAGCCGCCCGCGTCGCTCCCCGTCGCGATCGGGGTCATCCCGGCCGAAACCGCCGCCGCCGAGCCCCCCGAGGAGCCGCCCGCATTGAGGTCGGTGTCGATCGGCGACGCGGTCGGACCGATCACCTCGTTGTCGGTCGTCCCCTTGTGACCCAGCTCCGGCGTGTTCGTCTTCCCGATCACGATCGCACCGGCGTCCTCGAGGCGCTCGACGATCGCCGCGGTCCGATCCGCGACGTGGTCCGCGAAGAGCGCCGAACCGTACGTGTGGCGGACGCCCGCTTTCTGCGCGCCGAGATCCTTCAGCGCGAGCGGGACACCGTGGAGCGGTCCACCGTTCTCGCCCTCTTCGAGCGCCCGGTCGGCTTCTGCGGCAGCCTCGAGCGCCTCGTCTGCACAGACCGTGACGAAGGCGTTGATCTCGTCGTCTCGCTCGTCGATCCGCTCGAGGTGGGTCTCGACGGCCTCGGTCGCTGTTACGTCACCGTCGCGGATTCGAGCGGCGAGCTTCACTGCGGAGAGCCGCGTGAGTTCTGTCTCGCGTGACATACCGCTAGGACCACCCGTGGTCGTGATATACGTTAGCTTGACTTTCGGGATGTCGGGGCGTGAATCGTAGTTTCGCCGGCTGACTGGTAGTCACATCCTTCGGCGCTCGCCGAGAGAGCGAAGGGGGACCCGCTACCGATAGATGGTATGACGCTTTCGTTAGACAGGTGTGACACTGTATCGGGCGGTTCGGTAACGACAGATGTGAACTGAACGCACTCGATTCTGCGTTTCGCTCGAAATCAGTCGTCTGAGTTGGGAGCTGACCGTTGGTCGTCCGTCGGTTCAGGCTGTAACTGGCGGACGAGATTTAAATGCATCAAGTGAAGATGCATTCCAATTCCGTACAAGATGGTCCCCAGTCCGACGAACGTGAGCGGCATCAGTATCGACTCGATTGCCTGTGATGGGCTCTCAAGATTTGCGGGAAGAACGATACCAACGGCTAACAGAAACGCAGTTAGTATGATCAGCAGTCCGATACGAACCATGCGGGAGTATCTACCGACCTGTTGAATGCGTTCTTCGATCTCCTCTCGAGAAGGTGGTGCTGTCTCACGAGCCATAACGTACGGTTTCTAGCATCAGACAGGGTTATCTAAAGATGATGCCGACAAGACGCTGGTAGCGAAAACAGAAAGGGTTGTAGACGGGGAGGAGTAGTTGCGGGTTCGCTGAATGTAGAACCCGTATTACCCACTTCTTCTACTGGTACATCCGCAACGGCTGGGCCTGCGAACTCTCGTCCTGGCCGATCGCCTGCATCTGCTGGGCCAACTGCTCTCGTTTCGCCCGGATCTCCTCGGCGTGGTCGACGAGTTCCTGAACGTCGACCTCGAGGTCGGTGACCGGCGCGATACCGTCCTCGAGCAGGACGCTCGCGGCTTCGGGGTCGGGGAACTGCGGGCTGCACTCGACGACGAGGCCGAGGCTACCGTAGTCTTCCTGTGCGGCGCGGTTGATGAGCGCCCCCGTCGGCCCGGTGATAACGCCGTCCTCCGACGGAATCGGGATATCGGCCGCCTCGAGTCGATCGCCGCCGTTGCCGGTCGCGATCCCGTAGAGAGCAGGTCGATTATCGCCGTCGCGTTCGGCGGGCAGTCCGCTGAGGTAGATCGGGGTGGCCTCCCGTTCGACGATCCAGCCGGTCAGGCAGTCGGCGACGCTCTCGACGGCCTGCGAGGCGATCGGCGTGTCGCTCTGGAGGGCGATGAGGTCGTGGTCCTCGCTGACGTAGAGCCGCACTGGCGGCCGCACCGTTCGATCACCGCTCCGATAGACGCCGATCCGGGGCAGTCCCTCGCAGTGGACGCTCGCGTAGTAGCGCATCTCGAGTTCCTCGACGAGGTGATCGGTTGCGATTTTCCCGACGAGACCGACGCCCGGGAACCCCTCGACCAGCGTCGGATTCTCGAGTTCCGGTTCCGGCCCTTGCACGCGGATTTCGGCCATACTCGGACCGACGGCCGTCAGCGGCATAAAATCGAGGGCGGCACGACAGCGCAAGCGGCCGGGTGTCGTCGCCAACGGCCCCGCGCCTTTACTCGGAGAGCGGTGTTTCTTCTCGAGCCGAGATGACATCGACGAGCGCGTCCGCGATATCGCTCTTCCGGTGACCGACCTGGAGGTGGCGATAGACGTGGTCTGGACTCTCGCCGGTCAGTTGACAGAGGGGACACTCGGTCGAACGGTCCCGCGACTCCAGGGTCGCCTGCGTTCGCGCCGATTCGTCGTCGCTCGGTGAACCCGTTGACATACGAACGCACGTCTCTCACCTTCGCTGAAAGCGGTTTCTAGGAGGCCTATTGAGAGATCCGCTGAGATAGGCAGCGGTATACAGTCGCGACCGCAGCGACGGTCCGCTTCCCTCGCCTTCGAAACGCACAAGCGCCGCGCACTCGAATCCGCGCTCGATGGAGCCACTCGAGCGGTATCGACCGATCATCGACGACTTCGACGCCTTTCTCGCGGCCTGCGAGCGGCCCCTCGGCAACGCCGTCCGCGTCAATACGATCAAAGCCTCCGTCGAGCGGACGCTCGCGGCCCTCGCGGAGGAGGGCGTAGCCTTCGAGCAGGCCGACTGGAACCCGCGGGTTCTGGACCTCGAGACCGACTCGCCGGGTTCGACGTGGACCTCCTTTCACGGCTTTACCCACGGGCAGGAGGAGGTCTCGGCGGTGCCGCCGGTCGTCCTCGATCCCGATCCAGGGGAGCGAGTCTGGGACTGCTGTGCCGCTCCCGGCGGGAAGGCGACCCAGATCGCGGCGCTGATGGACGACCGCGGAACGGTCGTCGCGAACGACAACAACCTCGGGCGCATCTCCGCGCTGCGATTCAACGCCGAACGGCTCGGCGCGACCAGCCTCGCGGTGACCAACGCCGACGCGCGCAACTACTCGCTCGAGCGCTTCGACTTCGACGAGTTCGACCGTACGCTCGTCGACGCGCCCTGTTCCTGCGAGGGGACGATCCGGAAGAACCCCGACGCGCTCGATAACTGGTCCGAGGGGCACATCTCCTCCGTCGCGGGTATCCAGAAGGGGATCCTCCGGCGTGCGATCCAGGCCACCCGTGAGGACGGGACCGTCGTCTACTCGACGTGTACCTTCGCGCCCGAGGAGAACGAAGCCGTCGTCCAGCACGCGCTCGAGACCGAATCCTGCCGCGTCGTCGACTTCGACCTCGGCCTCGAGCACTCGCCGGGATTGACCGAGTGGGACGGCGAGGCGTTCGACTCGAGTCTCGAAAACGCGGCCCGGATCTATCCACACCAGAACGACACGGGCGGCTTCTTCGTCGCGAAACTGGAGGTGACCGCCGAATGAGCGACGAACGAGATGGCGACGGCACCCTACCGGAGACGAACGACGGCCAGCGGTTCGATCGACTGCCCGCGACCGAAGCGGAGCGAACCGTCGAGGGCCGGGCCACGCGCGAGGAGGTGGTCACTCTCTTCGCCGATCGGTTCGGCATTCCGTCCGAGACGTTCGACGACTTCACCTTCTGGGAGAAGGGCGCGGGCAAGATCTGGATCTACGCCGGCGACGCGCCGACGCCCATCGAAATCGAGGCGATCGGCATGACCTGCCTGCGGACCCGACAGGAGCACTGGAAGCCCACGACGGACTTCGTCCAGCGTTTCGGCACGCACGCGACCGAGTGCGTGATCGAACTCGAGCGCGAGCAGGCCCGCCGATTCGCGGCCGGCGAGGACCAGGAACTCGAGTGGGATGGCGACTGGGGCTATCTCATCGCCGCCCACGATGTCGGGGTCGGGCCGGAGGGCCGATCATCGCGAGAGGGTGAAAGCGAGGCGCTGCGCGCCTCGAACAGTTCGAGCGGGCGAAGCCCGCGAGAAGAGGCCGTCGAGCGCGACGCGCGCGAACCGCTCGGCGTCGGCCTCTACGTCCACGGCGAACTGCGCTCGATGGTGCCGAAGGGCCGACAGCGCGACCTCGAGTCCTGACGATCGTCGGCACTCCGGCTTCTGTCGACGACGGTCGTCGAATACCGGTCGAGGGCTGAACGAAGGGCGGTCAGTACAACGACTGCAATGAGAAACGGGAGAGCGTATCTACGAGGAGAGCTCAGAATCGCGGAACTCGTCGATTGCGGCTTCGAGACTGCGTTCTAATTCGGCCGCTGACGCGTTTTCGTCGCCGTCCCATTCGACGAGCTGTCCGCGTCGGTCCACGAGGAGCATGTAGTGGGCCATCATCCCGTCGAATGGTTCGTCTGTCGGCACCGTCGATGGGTACCGACGCTTCAAGATGTACGTCTTCCGCCGATATTCGCGATGGTCCAGGTATCCAGCTTCCCACTCGTGGCCGCCGTCAGCGTGTTCGAACACGCCGATGATGTGCGTTGCCCGATCCGCGTAGATTTTGAAGTGCGTCGTCCAGTTTTCCCACACCTCGAGTGTATCATCTAACAGAAATGCATGTCCATCATTGTAGAGCTGCTCGACGGTTTTCCCGAGACGGCGTTTTTCCTCGTCGTTGTAACTTCCGAGGACGAAAAACGACCGGTCAGCAGCGATTATATCGAGGACGTCCGTGTGAAGTGCACGTCGAAGGGATCGATAGTCCTCGATTTTCAATTCCGCCTCCCCTCTCTCGGAGTACGTGAGCGTGTCCTCGATAAGCTGCTGCAATCGATCCTCGGCCATTACGAAGCGCTGATTGCCCGACACTAGTCAATCTTTAAACCTTAGCTCGTTGATGTGGGTGGCGCCCCACATCGTTATCTATGCGGAACCTGTACGTCCGAGTGAGATGCCACGGACTGGTGCTTCGGCTGCCCCTCGCGACGATACACGGTTCTTTAGCGTCGCTGAAGCGCTGGCAGAAGAATCACGCCGAGACATCGTTGCGGACATCGTCGCCCACCCGCAGTCCCTCCCCTCGATGAAGGAGTTGGAGTTCACGACCGGGCTACACCGAACGACGGTTCGCGACCATCTGAATACCCTCATCGACGCAGGGGTCGTCGAAGTCGTCGCGTTCCCCCGCGGGCAGCGGACGAACGACCAACCAAGCAAGTTCTACGGTCTTACGGAGAGCGCTCGTGAACTCTTTGACCGGAACGACGTCTTCGTCGAGGAACACTGGCAAGAACTCTACTCGCGCGTAGAGAAACCGGACGAGGTCGACGCCGCGGAAAACGCCCCTCGTCCCGATCGGTAACCGCGTTAGAACCAGTCTTTTGTACAGCAATCGTGACATTACAGCGGACAGCGACGGCACCTCACAGCGGCGCGCCAACCAGCACGAGCTTCGCGCGCTCGTCGCCGCGGTTGTGGATCTGTCGGGTCTCCTCGGGATCCAATCGAATCGCCTCGTCCGTCTCGAGCGTCACCGTCTCGTCTGCGTCTGAAAGCTCGATATCGATTGTTCCCTCGACCACGTAGTACACCTCCTCCTGCCCGGACTCGGCCTCGGCGTGTTCCATGCCCTTGCCACCGGGCTCGAGTTCGAGTACGGAGAGTCCGAGTTCGTCGGTCGCGAGGTCTTCCTTGAGGAACCACATGCCGCCCCACTCCTCGTCGATAACTGAGTCCGGATCGGTCTTGGCTGCGGTATCGTAGCCCATACCCCATCGTTTACGTTTCGACTCTTAAAGCAGTGGGACGGCGAACCCGTCTACCACCTTCGGTCACCGTCTCGCGGTCCGGAGCCCCAGCGAACAACCCGCATCCCTAAGCCATCCCGGGACGCAACGGGACGTATGCGATCGCCGGCACAGAACGCGGAACTGGCACTGCTCCTCGAGGTGGCGGGGACGCCTAAACCGGGCAACGTCGACCGCCACCGCGACCTCGCGGAGCTGCGGTTCGAACACTTCCTCGCCGGAGCGGTGGGGGCTCGCGAGGGACTCGAGCTGGCGGCCGACGGCGCGGCGGTCGGGCCGGCGTTCGAGCGGGCCGTCGAGGAGATGGCCGCCCAGGAGGGCGGAAACACCCAGTTCGGGGCGCTACTGTTACTCGTCCCGCTCGTGCGGGCCGCCCGCGACGACCTCTCCCAGCCCGTCGCCGAGGCCGTCGTTCGGGAGACGACCGTCGGCGACGCGGCGTCGTTCTACCGCGCGTTCGATCACGTCGACGTGGGCGTCGGCGAGCCGCCCGAGAACATGACGGCCCTCGACGTGCGCCGGGGTTCGGACGCGGTTCCGGCCCTCGAGGAACGCGGACTGACGCTGTTCGACGTCATGGAGCGAAGCGTCCCGGGGGACGACGTCGCTCGCGAGTGGGTCCGGGGATTCGACCGGTCGTTCGGGGCCGCCGAACGACTCGCCGAGGCGGACGGCACGGTCTCGGAGCGGACCGCGGCGGTCTTCCTCTCGCTGCTCGCCGAGCGGCCCGACACTCTCGTCGCGACGCGCCACGACGAGGCGACCGCCCGAGAGGTGACCGACCGCGCCGCGGAGCTGGTCGCGGACGACGCCCTCCAGACGGATCGCGACACCGTCGAGGCCTTCGCCGACGACCTCGTCGAGCGCGGGATCAACCCGGGGACGACGGCGGACGTCACCGCGGCCGGGTTGTTCGTCGCGCTCGAGCACGGGGCGATCGAGCTATGACCGACGATCGGACGACGCGTGGGAGCCGAGGGATAGACGACGATCGAACCACTGGGACGGCCGAAAGCGACCGCGACGAATCCACACCGGCGGAGTGGCCCGTCGCCCTCTCGGGCGTCACCGAGTCGGTCGTGACCACGCTGGGACCCAACGGTCTGTGGAACGCCGCCGCGCTCGGCCTTCGCGCCGGCGATCCCGTCACCGCACGGACCTGGGGAAATACTCGCACTCGCCGGAACTTCCACCGACGGGGCGAGGCCCGCGTGCAGTTCGTCGACGACCCCGTCGACTTCGCCGACGCCGCCCTCTCGATCGTCGAACTCGAGGAGCCGATCCTCGAGTCCGCGAGTGCGTGTGTACGCGTGAGCGTCGAACGCATCGAGTCCGGAACCGACGGCGGCACCGACTGGGAGGCGTGGACGCTCACCCCGCTCGAGTCGCGAACCGTGAGCGAACGGGTCCCGACGATCGACCGCGGCTTCGGAGCCGTCGTCGAGGCGACCGTCGCCGCCTCGCGGCTCTCGGTCCCCGACTACGACGAAGCCGAACTCCGCGATCGGCTCGCGTACTGCGCCTCCGTCGTCGATCGGGCTGGGGGACCGCGCGAGCGCGAGGCGCTCGAGCGAGTGCGGGAGCACTCGAGCTGGGAGCCTCGAAGCGAGGAGTGACTCGATCGATATTCCGGAGCGGCGAAGAGAAAGGGATTAAGAGCCTCTGGACGGAACCACTCCACATGGCAATCAAACCGGCCTACGTCAAGAAGACCGGGACCCTCCTCCTGGAGCGGTATCCGGAGGCGTTCACGACCGATTTCGAGCAGAACAAAGAGAGCGTCACGAAGCTCACCAACGTCGAGTCGAAAGGCGTCCGCAACCGCATCGCGGGCTACGTGACTCGAAAGAAAGGCGCAGAAGTCCCCGCGTAAGTCGGTATTCTCGCCGCGAACAGTCGTTACACAACACGATACCGAGCTGCAGGGCTGCTGGACTCGCTCGAGAGCCGTCGGTCAACGGTTTCCGTGACATTGCTGGAAGTCCCTGCCGCGCCGGAGGTCAGTCGCTTCGCTAGCGGTCGGAACTCGCGCGTCGCCAATCGAAGCCGTGGCGAAGCGTCGACGATCGGAAACTGGTACTGGTCGCAACGCGACCGAAAAGTCGAGTTATTTGTCGAGACCGGGCTCCATGTAGACCGCGGCGACGAGCGCCACGAGGGCGACGCCGAGCCCGAACACGAGCCCGACCGCACCCGTCAAAATGGAGAGCTGATAGCCGATCCCCGGCAACACGCCGTCGATAAACCCGAGATAGCCGAACGCGAGGGCCAACAGTGCCGCGACGGCCGCGAGGGCCGCCGCACCCATGCTGAACCGCGTGTCGAGCAGTCCCCGATCGCTCGTACTCGTGGTCGAACTCGTCATCGGGACCACCTCTGGCCGGCGGCCTCGAGTCGATCCTGTCGGTAGTGCATCGGTCGCTAGGAACCGCTCCCGTTTCTTAATATCTTCTATCCGACCGTCGCGACCCGCTGTCTCGCGATGTCAGAGCCATCGGACGGGGGTGCTTTTCCCCAGAGCACTGTTCGGAGACCCCCTCGGCCGGTGCCTCCGTCGATTGACACGCGCTACCGAAAACCCAAACGGTTTTGCGGACACGACTCGGAGTGGCGGAAAATGGCAGTACGAGTAGGCGTACTCGGTGCGACCGGCGCCGTCGGACAGCGACTCATTCAGCTTCTCGATCCCCACCCGGAGTTCGAGATCGCAGCGCTGACCGCGAGCGACGCGAGCGCCGGCAAGACGTATCGACAGGCCGCGAAGTGGCGCGTCGACAGCCCCATCCCGGCGGACGTCGCCGATTCGACCGTCACGGCGACCGACCCCGACGAGGTTCCCGACGATATCGACCTCCTGTTCTCGTCGCTCCCCTCGAGCGTCGGCGCAGCGGTCGAGCCCGGATTCTGTGACGCGGGCTACGTCGTCTCCTCGAACTCCTCGAACGGCCGGATGGACGACGACATCCCCCTCGTAATCCCGGAGGTCAACCCCGAACACATCGACCTGCTCGAGGTCCAGCGCGACGAGCGCGGCTGGGACGGTGCGATGGTCAAGAACCCGAACTGCTCGACGATCACCTTCGTCCCCACGCTCGCGGCCCTGACCGACTTCGGTCTCGAGAAGGTCCACGTCTCGACGCTGCAGGCCGTTTCCGGCGCGGGCTACGACGGCGTCTCCTCGATGGAGATCATCGACAACGCCATCCCCTACATCGGCAGCGAGGAGGACAAACTCGAGACCGAATCCCGAAAGCTGCTCGGCGACTTCGACGGCGCGTCGCTCAGCCACAACGACATGGCTGTCTCGGCGTCGTGTAATCGCATCCCGACGATCGACGGCCACCTCGAGAACGTCTGGGTCGAAACCGAAGACGAACTCACCCCCGAGGCGGCCGCCGAGGCCATGCGGGAGTACCCCTCGCTCGACCTGCGCTCCTCGCCCGACCCGCTCATCCACGTCTTCGAGGAGCCGGATCGACCGCAGCCGCGGATGGACCGCACGCTCGGCGGCGGGATGGCCATCGCCGCGGGCGGCCTGCAGGAGTCGCCGTTCGGACTCCAGTACAACTGTCTCGCACACAATACGATCCGCGGTGCCGCCGGCGCGAGCGTCCTCAACGGCGAACTGTTGCTCGAGAACGGCTACATCTAGTCGGTCGACCGATTTCTCGGCCGCGTAGTGGATTGAGACGGGCCGTGATACGTATGCGCTGTGCGGACCGAACTGATTACTTCGACAGCAGATAGTGGCCACTGAAACGAGTCACACTGATTGCAACGCAATCGCACGATCGGGTGTGGGTTGACTTCTAGCGGCTACTATAACAACCGTGCGTCTCGTAGTACATCGTCGATCATCGTATGGTCCTCATCGTCGAGTTCGAGATCGAGACGCCGATCCTCCGACGAGCGTCCGAAGCCGTCTCGAGAATCGACGTCGAGGAAATTTTTTACTCGTCGGCTGGCGAGACGAAATTCATCTTCTGGACCGACGGCGAGGACCTCGAGGGCGTCGACGATGCGCTGGACGACGACGAGACCGTCTCCGAGTTCACCCTCCTCGAGGCGACGGGCGACCGCCGTCTCTACAGCGGTACGCTGTCGGAACTGGGCGAGAAACACCTGACCTATCCGACGGCTGCCGAGTACGATATCGCGTATCTGGATATCACCGTCACGAGGGACACGAGAATCCGCGCTCGCGTCCCGACGCGCGAGGCGCTGTTCGCCTACCGCGACGCCTGTCGCGAACGGGACATTCCGTTCCGAATCGAACGGATCTTCAGCGAATCGACGCAGTCCGGCGATCGGTACGAGATCACGGACAGACAGCGAGAAGCGCTTCTCATCGCGCTCGAAGAGGGCTACTTCGACGTGCCGCGGGAGACGACGCTCTCGGCGGTCGCCGCGAAACTGGACATCTCGGATCAGGCCCTCTCCGCTCGCCTCCGGCGGGGGCAGGCCAATCTGCTCCGAAACACGCTCCGCGAGCGCACCCCCTCTTAAATCGTTGACCCTCCAAGGGGGATCGTTTCCCCCGTTGCTCCGGTAGAATAGGTATGGAAACCGAAACCCCGACCGACGAGTCGCAACCGAAAGGCGAACGCGGGACGTATCAGGCAGGCCAGGATCAGTCGCTCTCCGGGGCGGTCGTCGAGGCGATCGCCGCGAACTCCGAACTGGACGCACTCGAGATCGCCGACGAGTTCGGACCGCTGTACGACGTGATCGACCCGTCCGCGCTCGATTCGTTGTTCCGATCGACGGGAACGGCCGACCGGCCCGTCGGCTGCGTCACGTTCGAGTACGCCGGCTATCGGGTTACGGTCGACCAGACCGGCTGGGTCGTCCTTTCCGATCGGCAGTAATCGACTCGAGACGAAGACCCCTCCGAGAAGGAACGAAGCGGGGTGGTGTGAAGGTGGGAGACGGGTCGTTTTAGCGACTCCTATTCGTCGGTTCGCGGCAGCGCGACGACGGGAACCGACGCCCGTCTCACTAGCCGACGGGCCACGTCGCCGGTGATCAGTTCCACGAACCGGTTTCCCTCCCGAGGTTCGAAGACCACGGCGTCGACCGCTCGCTCCGACGCCGCGTCCATGATCGTCTCGACGACGTCGGTCCCAAAGAGGATCGCTGTCTCGACCGTTCCGGCCACCCCCTCGAGCGGCCCCTGAGCACGCTCGAAAATCTCTCGAGCGTACTCCTCGCGCTGTTCGACGGAGGCCTTGTCGGGCGCACCGCCGGCCTTCTCGATTACGTTGACGACGAGCACCGTACTCGAGGGCGCGAGGTGCGGCGCGAGCGCCGCAGCCGTTCGCTCCCCGTCGTCCGGATCGGCGACGGGAACCAGAACTGTGCCGTCGAACGTCAGTGTCATCGTCGTTCCTCCACTCGCGCAGGACCGGTCGGTAGTATCAGTTCCATACGCGTGATTCGCAGCAGAAGGCTAAAAAAGTGAGTCAGATCGCGGGGGTGGACGGGTGGATGACGGCACCGGTCGATCGGACAGGTGACGGCACCGTTCGGCCGGCACCGATCAGGGGAGGACCTGATTCTCGAGATCGGCGTCGGCCCCGTCGGCGTCGATCCGAGTGACGTTTTCGGCGACGATATCGGCCAGCCGGTCGTAGTACTGCGGCGTGTGGCCCGCGTTGTGGGGCGTGATCTGGACGTTTTCGAACGTCCAGAGCGGGTGCTCCTCGGGCAGCGGTTCGGGATCGGTCACGTCGAGCGACGCGCCGCGGATCCAGTTCGACCGCAGGGCCTCGACCAGCGCGTCCGTCTCGACGACCGGGCCGCGGGCGACGTTGACCAGTACCGCCTCGGGATCGATCGTCACGAACGCCTCGCGGTCGAGCAGGCCGCGGGTCGTCTCCGTCAGCGGACAGGCGAGCACGAGGTAGTCCGTGCGCGCGAGCGCGTCGTCGAACGCCGCGTCATCGAATCCGATCACTTCGTCGGTCGGGCCGCCCTTCTCGGGCGTGTAGCGCACGCCGATCGTCTCGACGCCGAACGGCTCGAGTCGGTCGCAGACCGCCCGTCCGATCGCGCCCAGTCCGACGACGGTAACCGTCGATCCCTGCAGTTCGTGGGCCCTGTAATGTCGCCACTCGCGGCGGCGCTGGCGGCGCGCGCCGACGTGGAACCGTCGGGTGAAGTGCAAAATTGCCCCCAGCACGTGCTCGCCGATGTTCGGCCCGTGGACGCCCGAGGCGTTCGTCACCGCGACATCTCGTTCCTCGAGTTCCTCGAGGGGGAGGTGGCCGGTCCCCGCGTACGCGCAGGCGAAGACCGAGAGGTTCTCAGCTGCGTCGAGCAGATCCTCCTCGAGGGTCATGCCAGTGACGAACGTCGCGTCCCGGATCGCCTCGCGCTCCTCGGCCGGCGTGCGCGCGAGCCCGACGGTGTGGTCCGGCAGTCGGTCGCGAATGGCGTCGGCGTACTGTTCGATCGGAATGCCGTGAGTCCCCTTCCGGAGGACGAGCACGTCCGGCGCGGTAGTCTCGCTCATGTCCGTGGACTCGTCCAGTGCGATCAAAAACGTTCGTCTCGCGGCACTGTGCCCCTTCCCTGTACGACCGCGACGGATCGGATCGGCGGGACACGAACCGTGATTTGGTATCGTAGCCACTGAAAGTCATCCCACCCTGATCGCACGAACCGCGTTGCGGTCTGCGTGTCAACCGTTTCAGTGGCTACGACAGCAGGCAAATTCGCTCGCACCATCGGTATCCCGGGCCGTCGGGTGATGAGATCATCATGTTTAAGCGAGAGAATTGCGAAGTCGGATACCATGCCCTCAGAGAAGTTCCTCGATGGCGAATCACTCACCGGACGGCAAGCGGGGATTATCGCGATGGGATTCCTCACTTTCGTGGTTCTCTCCGGACTCTTACTGGTGCTCCTCAGAAATTTCTTTTAACGACGGCGAACCGATCAATAGTAACCGTCGCTACCGTCGCGATACCGATCCCTCGAGCGACGGTGCCGCCGGACGACACTATAGGAAAGAATTGACACGCGGACCGCATCGCTGTCATGCGATCAGGTGTGCGAAGACTTTCAGCGGCCACTATAGTCGAAGATCGTCTCACTGTACGGGATCTTCCTCGCAGTTTTTATAATGGCTCACTGAGTCCCCACGGCGTATGGAACGCGTAGACGTCGCGATCGTCGGCGGCGGCCCCGCTGGTGCGTCCGCGGCCGAGCAGGCTGCAGCCCACGGTGCCGAAACGGTGCTCTTCGAGCAGGGGGTTCCCCGGGAGGACCGCGAGGGACCGGGGCCGGATTCGACCGACGCTGCCGGGATGCTCGACTACTGGATCGACATCATGGAGTTCGACTACCGGGAGATTCCCGACGAAGTCATCCACCGGGAACTCGAGGCCACGGAGTTCGTCGGCCCGAACAGCAACCTCGAGTTGCGGACGACGGGGATGGAAGCCAGCTACCCCAAGTTCGGGTACACCTTCCATCGCGCGCGCATGGACGACTGGCTCTACGAGCGAGCGACCGACGCGGGTGCCGACCTTCGCGTCGGGGTGGGCGTCAAAGACCTCGAGACCGATCTGCGAGCGTCCGGTCCGCAGGGGCCGACCCACACGCTGACGCTTTCGAACGGTGACGACCTCGAGGCCCAGTACGTCGTCCTCGCGGACGGCCCACAGCGGCGGATCACGCTCGACGCGCTCGACCAATTCACGGCGCCCGGCCGGAGCGTCTCCGATCACCTCTCGCCGCCGAAAGCGAATCACATCGCGTATCAGGAGTATCGGGAGTTCCCGCCCGAACTGTTCGCGGAGTTCGAGGACCGGCTGAAGTTCTGGTGGGGGTACATGCCCGGCGAGACCGCCTACCCGTGGATCTTCCCGAACGACGGCACGGTCGCCCGCGTCGGCCTGACGATGCCCATCGGGATGGAGCTCGCCGACGTCGAGAACCCCGGTTCCTACAGGCTCCTGCGACCCGACGACGACCGGATTCCTTCGGGTGCCGAGTACATCAGCCGCCTCCTCGAACAGGAGTACGGCGACGAGTACGATATCGAGACGGACATTCCGCGAGTCGAAGACCGCGGGAAGTCGAAGGGCACTGAAACCTATCCGATCTCATCGACGCGACCGATCGAATCGCCCGTCGGCGCGAACATCGCCGTCGCCGGCGGCGCGATGGGCACGACGTCGGCGTTTCACGAGGGCGGCTACCACGTCGCCGTCCGCACCGGCAAGATCGCCGGCCGACTCGCCGCGACGGACTCGATCGCGAACTACAACGACATCTGGAAGCGGGCGATCGGCGACGAGATCCTGCGGAACGTCGCCTTCGCGGACATCGTCGCGGACTACGGGCCCGACGATTGGGACTGGGCGTTCGACACCGTCAACGACATGCAGGGCAACGGATCGGACAACGCCCTGATCAGCAAGCGCTACACCGCCGGAATCGACGCCGCGAAGATCATCACCGCGTACAAGCGCCAGAAGTTCAAGTACCGCGACGGTCGCTACGTCCAGCTTTCGGAAGCCGACTACTTCTACTGAGTCGGCCGGTTCCAGTGGTTCGGGATCGAGCCAGCGGACTCGAGTGCCGACGAACCGATCATGTGGGAGTCCGAAACTGCAGCCGTGACTCTAACACATCCCTAATTGCTTGTACGCAGTGAGCCTTTTTCGGGGTCGACATGGAAGCGGGGGTATGGACTCTGGTGGACGCACTGATCCGTCCGATAAAGCCCCCCCTCGAGCCGACGGCTCCGGACATCGCGTTCCCGAGGGGCAGGCTCCCGAAGAGTACGGCGACCATCGCGGCCACGGTGACCACGATGAGCACGACCACCGGAGTCGCTGGCCGCTCGTCGCCGCCGCGGGAGCCGCCGGGCTCTACGGCGGCGTCGCGATCTCCATCCTCGGGAACGAAACCGGCCTCCTCCCGCCGCTCATCGGCATCGGCCTCGCGGTTGTCGGGGCGATCGTCCTGCTGGCCGGCATCGCGGGCTGGGTCAATCAGGCGTTTCTGGCACCGGCTCGAGACGCACAGGGGGCCTTCAAATCGCGCGAATCATACGTCTCGACGACGCTGCTCTTTCTCGCGACCGACGTCTCGACGTTCGGCGCGCTATTCGTCTACTACTTCTTCGTCAGGATCGGCTCGTGGCCACCGGAAGCGCTCCCGCCGCTGCTCGGCTCCCTCGTGGTCGTCAATACAGCCATCCTGATCGCGAGCAGCGTCACCTTCCACTACGCGCACGAGGCGCTCGAGGCCGACAACCGACGACGATTCATCGGACTGCTCGGAACGACGCTCGGACTCGGCCTCGTCTTCCTCGCCGGGCAGGTCTACGAGTATTACGAGTTCATCGCCGCGGAAGGGTTTACCCTCACGAGCGGTATCTTCGGAACCGCGTTCTTCGGGCTGACCGGGCTCCACGGGTTCCACGTCGCGCTGGGCATCGGCGGGATCACCGTCCTCTGCTGGCGGGCGCTTCGAGGACACTACGGACCGGATCGCGATACGTCCGTCGCGACCGTCTCGCTGTACTGGCACTTCGTCGACGTCGTCTGGCTCTTCCTCGTCGTCGTCCTCTACGTCGGCGCGTCGGTGTGAGGAGACCGGACGGCCAGGTCGGACAGACGACTGAGCATCCGTTGGGACGGTTCACGGTATTTCGTCGTGATCGAGATCCGTCTCGAGGACCTCGAGCGTAGGAGACGCACAATCGCAGAAATCCGTCTGTCCGAGGGGTTGGAGATTGCCGTCGGGCCAGACCTGGACGATACCGATCTCTCCGCAGTGTTCACACGTCGCCGCCGCTCGCTGTTTGTCGTGGTTGTTACCCACCAGGGTCACCTCGGGGACCGATTCGTACCACAGCCAGCATAGAAAAACCCCCGGTGGCCGATCGAATGCGAGTGACGGGGCGGCCTCGGCGGATTCACTGCTGTCCCACCGCCCCGCGGTTCGCTGTCCCGTTCGAGTCCGGTCGGTCACTCGAGACCGACGGTAACGAGAGGAGTGGTGGTGACTCCCGACGAACCCTGGACGGGGCCGAACTCGAACGACCGGTCGGGCTCGAGAGAGACGTTCCCTGACCGATGGCAGCGGAACTGACGGCGTCCGTTCAATGGGATCTGAGTGATCTATCTCAATCAATTACCAGTCGGTAAAAGGTTCAGACGGAGCCGGAACAGTGGTTTATCCCACTGGATGTGGGCAGGGGTGAGTGCGATGTTCTTCCAAGAACCGGAGCTCCAGTACGAGGTTACCGTCGAAGAACCGGACCCGCACTTCGCGAAGCTCCTCCAGCAAGCGATCGGCGGCCAGGAAGGTGAGATGCGCGTCGCTATGCAGTACATGTTCCAGGCCTGGGCCCTCCCAGAGGGGTACGAGGAGTATCGAAACCTGCTGATGGAGACCGCGGCCGAGGAACTCGGCCACATCGAGATGCTCGCGTCGGCCGTCACGAAGAATCTCCGGGGCTCGTCCACGCAGATGAGCGAGGACGCCCAGGAGACCGCGGCAACGGCCGCGGCGATGACGGGTCAGAATCCGCGCCAGTTCCTCTCGGCGGGCGAATCGGCCATGCCCGTCGACAGTAGCGGTGCCCCGTTCACCGGCAACTACATCGTCGCGTCGGGAAACCTCGCCGGCGACCTCTACGCGAACGTAATGGCCGAATCGACCGGTCGGACCCTCGCGACGCGGCTCTGGGAGTACACCGACGATCCCGGCATGAAGGACATGCTCTCCTATTTGATCGCCCGGGACACCATGCACCAAAACCAGTGGCTACAGGCCCTCGAGACGCTCGATGACCCGGTGCCGGTGCCCGCGAGCTTTCCGCAGGAACAGGAGAATCAGGAGTTCAACTACACGTTCATGTCGACCAGGCGGGAAGAACAACCGGACCCCGAGTATCCGTGGACTCAGGGCGACGCCCCGGACGGCAAGGGACAGTTCTCCTTCGCCGCCGAACAGCCGGGCGACGGCGAAGTCATCGCTCCCCAGCCTAGTCCGATGACAAACGACACGCCGAACAGGACGAACGAATCGTCCGACTCGAGCGAATAGAACGGACTCGACGTACCGGTCGACCGATCGATCGACCAGCCATCCGACGGTCTGAGTTCGCTCGAGTTCGCCTTCCACGGTCGACAGCCCTTACTCTCTGTCCAAACACCGAACGCGGACAGCGCACCACGGACGTCTCTCCGCACGTGACTGCCCGGCGGACTCACCTCGTCCGCTCGTTCCGCATGCGCTCCTCGAACCCGGCCATCTTCCGATAGATCGGCGGCGTCAGGACGCCGAGGATCCCCACGATGATCGCGATGGCACCGATCGGGAAGAGCAACGGAGCGACTTCGAGACAGGAGTTCAGGGACGCGATCTGGACGTAGTAGCGATCACCTTCATATTCGACGATCGCCCCCTCGAGCAGGGTGCCCCGATTCGCCATCTCGCCGTCGACCTTCGCTTCCTGAAGCGGGCTATCGATCGCCTCCTCGAGGGCCTCCCGTTCGGCCGACGTGAGGTCCTCGACGGGCAGCGTCTCGATAGTCGCCAGTGCACCCTCGTACTCGTCGGCCGGCGTCGCGGTGATCGTCGGATTGCCACAGAGGCCGACGCCGTCCTGGACGACGACGTAGCCGCCGACGATCGCGAGAGGGAGCCCGATGGCGATCAGGACGACGCCGAGAAAGGGCGCAGCGTAGGTCAACAGTAGCGACTCGGCGGAGGCGGTCGGCTCTACTGGCCCCGTCTCGTCGGTAGCAGGTGGCTTGTCAGTCGCGGGCGGTTCGTCGGTGGCTGGTGATTCGTCGGTAACGGGTGGTTCGTTCGTGTCGGAAGCTGTGTCGTCACCGTCGCTCATTCGTTCTCGTCCTCCCCCGTCGACGGGCGGCGTCGGCGACCGCCGAGATACGCGATCGTTCCCGCGAGTCCCAGCCCGTAGATCCAGTGCGCGAGCGGGACGAAGATGAGGAACGTCACTAGTTCGAGGCCGGTCTGTCCGGTGTAGAAGGCGAGCGCGAACCCGGGTGAAATGACCGTCGCATACCACAGTCCGGTGACGAGGGTGAGCTCGCCCGGCAGGTACTCGCCCAGCGAGAGGAACAACAGGGGCCAGACCGTCATTCCGCCGACGAGGAAGAGGCCGTAGCCGAGGGCGAGGTTCGCCGGCAACCCGACGAACGTCGTGAGGGTCGCGAACGACTCGAGATCGAACGCACCGAGAAGGACGGCGACAGCGAGCACGCCCGACATGAGTAGCGTCCCGACGACGCCGCCGACCGCACCGGTACCGGCATCGTTCGCAACGGTCCGGGCGACCGGCTTGATACGGCCGGACAGCGACAGCGGCCGGTCGTCCTGTGCGGGCACGTAGGACGGACGCACCTCCTCCGGTTCGCTCGGCGGGACCCCGCGCTCGCGCTCGAGTCGGTCCTCGAACCACTGCCACTCGGGCGTGAACTGCTGCGTCGCCTTCAGTTCCCAGGGGTCAGCGGTCTCGATCGGCGTCCCCTGGAAGTACGACCAGATCATGTTGTAGAGCCACATGAGGACGCTGATCCCGATGATGAACGCGCCGACGGTCGCGACCACCTGCAGCCCCGAGTATCCCGCCGGGTAGGTCGCGTACCGGCGGGGGAGCTCGAGGAAGCCGAGCGCCATCAGCGTCATAAACGTGAGTGCGGAACCGACGACCAGCAGCGACGACTGGAAGATCGCGAGTCGGCGGTCGTACATCCGGCCGGTGAGCATCGGATACCAGTAGTAGCTCGCGGCGAACATCATGAGGGGAATTATCCCCATGAGGATGAGATGGAAGTGGCCGACCACGTAGTAGGTGCCGTGATAGATGACGTCGACCGGGATGACCGCGAGGAAGATACCGGTGACGCCACCGACGATGAACAGGCCGATCGAGCCGACACAGAGGATCGTCGGCGCAGCGAGTCTGACGTCGCCGTTCCACATTGTGGTGATCCAGTTGAACACCTTGATCGCGCTGGGAACGGCGATAGCGATCGACGTCGCCATGAAACTCGCCCGGACGCGTGGGTCGACGCCCGTCACGAACATGTGGTGGGCCCAGACGCCAAAGGAGAGGACGCCGATTGCGATCGTCGAGTAGACGATGAACTTGAATCCGAACAGCTTTCGGCCGACGAACTTCGGCAGTATGAGGCTCATCAGCCCGGTCGCCGGCAGGAAGATAATGTAGACCTCCGGGTGGCCCCAGAACCAGAGCAAGTGCTGCCAGAGGATGGGGCCACCTCCCTCGACCGCAAAGAACGTCGTCCCGAAATTGCGGTCGAACAGGAGCATGAGCAACGCGGTGCCGAGCAGCGGGAACGCGAAGATGATGATCGCGCTCGTGATGAGCATGTTCCAGGAGAAGATGTCGAGGTTCGCCCACCCGATCGACTCGTCGCGCTCGTAGATGATCGTCGTGATGAAGTTGATCGCGCCGATCGTGGTCGCGATGCCACTCAAGTGGAGGCCGAGCAAAAGGAAATTCGTCTGCGGGTTTGGTGCCAGCGATAAGGGGGGATACATCGTCCACCCGATCGCCGGCTCCTGAAACGCTAACAGGACCGAGATCCAGTCCGTCGGGACGACGACAGCCAGAACCGCTCCCGTTACTTCGGCAACGATCCCCAACCGAGCGAGCAGCAGCGAGGGCGGCAACAGCCAGAACCCGATAGCGTTGAGCCGCGGAAACGCCATATCGTCAGCCCCGATCAACAGCGGCAGGAAGTAGTTCCCGATCCCGAAAAACACCGGCGTAACGAAGAAGATCAGCATCGTCAGCCCGTGCATCGTGAACAGCTCGTTGTACGTCTGTTCGGTCCAGAGGTTTGCCTCCGGAGTCAACAGATGCGTCCGGATCATCATCGCATCGATCCCGCCCCAGATCGCCGCGACGGTGCCGAACGCGATGTAGAGCAGTCCGATCTCGCGGTGGTTCGTCGTCGTCGTCCACCGAACGGCGGCCGCCTTCGCGTCGCCGAGTCCGAGTCGGCGCTCACGGCCCGTCGCATACCCGCCGTCCGGTGACGGCTCGGCTCGTAACCGCTGTGCGACGAGGACGACCACTAGACAGCCAACGACGACAGCCCCGAACAACGAGACCTCGGCGAGTGCACGGTTCATCGTCGTCTACCACCCTTGATGGCGCGACTGCACCGCTCATCGCCGTGCATAGCGGTGGACTCATTATCGACCCCCATAAAGATCAATTAACAATTCCGTGACTTTCTCCTGTTCATACATTTATTCGATCGTATTTCGCTTGCCGAACTGGTTCGAAGCCGTGAAAGTTTGCCAATTCGTGAATGACGTATTTCACTCCGGTTATTGAACCACCGCCAATGGGAAGCCGCCGTCGCACGATCGTCGCACTCGCCGTCGCGACGCTCTCGAGTCTCGTCGCACTAACGGGAACGGTCGCCGCACAGTCGAAAAACCGCGAACTCATCGACGGCCTCGAGTACCAGTTGCTCTACGTTGCCCTGCCGCTAACGCTGTTCGTCCTCGTGATTCTGGTCTACGCGGCCGTCAAGTTCTACGACAACGACGATCCCGAACCCACCACGGAGGATCCCGCTCTCGAGATTACCTGGACCGCTGCAACGGCGATCATCCTGTTGTTCGTCGGTCTCTCCGGCTACAGCGTCCTCGTCAGCCCGTACGTGTCTCCATCACAGGCACTCGACAGCGACAACCGCAGTCAGGAAGGGTTCGAATCGTTTGCCGATCTCCCCGAGACCGGCGACGAGGAGGTGTACGTTACCGGTTATCAATGGGAGTGGCAAGCGACCTATCCCGGAGCAAACGTCACGACCGAAGACGAAATCGTGATACCCGCCGACGAGAACGTAACGCTCTGGCTCACGAGCGACGACGTTATCCACTCGCTGTTCGTATCCGACCTCGGCATCAAGCAGGACGCGTTCCCCGGTCGCTATACTCGCGCCCGGACGATCGTTTCCGAACCCGGGCGGTACGACGCCGTCTGTGCCGAGTTCTGCGGTACCGGCCACTCGCGGATGGACGCCGATGTCGTCGTCGTCGAACCGGAAACGTACGATCGGTGGCTCGAGACGAACGAGGGTAACGTCACTGCAGCACCGGAACCGGGATGATACCGCGCGATGCCAGTCGAGATTCGATGGCGGTCTGTGTTTCGGAGCTTCCCCTCTGGCTCCGAACTATAGTACCCATTGAAAATCAATACATAGTCGATCGCACGACGGAGGCGCGGTTCGGAGCGAGCACCGTGGTCGAGAATCGCGGGCTGTATAATCAGTGTGTGAATCGTTTTATTTGGTACTATATACACGATGCGCTGCGAGGACTCGAGTCTACAAGAGTTAAACGGGCCGCGTTCCTAGGGGAGATGCGTGCCTTTAGTCCCCGTCCGAGCAGACCCATTCGGGTGCGATGACAGTACGGCGAACCCGGGCACGCGACAATAGTACTCCGGAGAGCTCCCACGAGTTCTCCCGCCCGGCACGAGGGTTAGCCAGCCGACGCGGCACGCCGCCACGGGATGAGGCTGGACGTTAGTGTTCCGGGCGCACATCGACTGCGTAGAGAGATTGCTCTCGTTCGTCGATGTTACGAGTTCCCAGTCATCATCGGTTACCCGGTCCTCTCCGATAGCAATTGATACGAGAGACTGATCCAACGCACAAGTAGCTACGTTGGACTCGGGTCGTCGCGTTCAGTGAACAGTTCGCTGTACAGAAACGACTCAGTGGGGGTACTGACGGTTATATCGAACTCTTCAACTGTCCGTGCACGTTCCACTGTCGACCGTATCGCATCGAATCGATCACCTACGATGATATCACCACTTCGGCGGTCGTAGTTCACCAACCCATGATCGACCAATCGCGGAAGATGATCATGTACTAACGACAGCGTCACCGTGTTCACCGTCTCTTTAGAAACGGTCTCGATCGGAATACCCTGCTCCAACCTAGCGATTTGGAGTGATACCTCGCCGACGTTTGCGCACTCACTTTCCAGTAAGTAATACAGAACATATCGACGATATGAGTCGGATAGAAGTTCGTAAATTCCATCGAAATCCACAGCGTCTACCCCTGCATCCATGTCTTGGCCTTTCGGATACTACTGAATAAGTCTCGTCCCAACAATATTTGGTGTGCTTGAATATCGACTCGGTGGCTTTCGCCCAGTATCCAATCGATAGCGTGCATAACTGCAAAAACCCCACACAGCCAACGCCGGAGCGGTGGCTCTGTGGGGTTGAAGTATGAATATGAGTGGAGGCGGCGAAACGAGTTTCCCAGAGGCTCGCGCACTCCAGTACTCACCGTAACGCTGGCGAGCTTATCTTCCGTGTTCGGGATGGGTACGGGAGGGACCTCGCCGCTGTGGCCGCCCTAACGCCGACCAACGGAATCGAACCGTTGTCCAACGGAAGACTATGTCACGTCTTCCGAGCCTTGGACTTCCGTCCAAGAAACCGTAATCGGTGGTGTGTCCAAAACCGTGTGTATGTGTAGTCCAGTTTACGTCCGGACCCGTTCTCGCGTCACGGATCCAATGCGATGTAATGTATGAATGTGTGGCTTGGCCGATTAGTGCTCGCGGACTCAACACCTCGTTGCCTTGGTGCGTACATCCCGAGTCTATCGATCTCGTCTTCTACGAGTGGCCTCAGTGGTATCTCTTTTCCAGGTGGGTTTCGAGCTTAGATGCGTTCAGCTCTTACCCCGTGGTGCGTCGCTGCCCAGCACGTGCCCTTTCGGACAGCTGGTACACGAGTGGCACCCATTCGTAGTTCCTCTCGTACTATACGAACGTTCCCGTCAGATACCGTAACACCCCCAATAGATAGCAGCCGACCTGTCTCACGACGGTCTAAACCCAGCTCACGACCTCCTTTAATAGGCGAACAACCTCACCCTTGCCCGCTTCTGCACGGGCAGGATGGAGGGAACCGACATCGAGGTAGCAAGCCACCCGGTCGATATGTGCTCTTGCGGGTGACGACTCTGTTATCCCTAAGGTAGCTTTTCTGTCAGCAATTGGCCGCATCAAGCAGCCTAATTGGTTCGCTAGACCACGCTTTCGCGTCAGCGTCGATCGTTGTGTTCGACACTGTCAGACTTCCGTTTGCTCTTGCGCTCTTCCTCGGGTCTCCGACCCGAGTGAGGAAATCTTGGGGCGCGCCCGATATCTTTTCAGGCGCGTACCGCCCCAGTCAAACTGCCCGGCTACCAGTGTCCTCCGCCAGGAGTGAGAGTCGCAGTCACCATCGGGTAGTATTTCAATGCTGGCTCGGTGGGCCGCTAGCGCGGCTACCTGTGTAACGCCTCCTACCTATGCTGCACAATGGCGACCACGTCTCAGTGACAGCCTGCAGTAAAGCTCTATAGGGTCTTCGCTTCCCCTTGGGGGTCTCCAGACTCCGCACTGGAACGTACAGTTCACCGGGCCCAACGTTGGGACAGTGGCGCTCTCGTTGATCCATTCATGCAAGCCGCTACTAAAGCGGCAAGGTACTACGCTACCTTAAGAGGGTCATAGTTACCCCCGCCGTTAACAGGTCCTTCGTCCCCTTGTACGGGGTGTTCAGATACCTGCACTGGGCAGGATTCAGTGACCGTACGAGTCCTTGCGGATTTGCGGTCACCTATGTTGTTACTAGACAGTCGGAGCGCCCGAGTCACTGCGACCTGCCTCTTCGCGAGGCAGGCATCCCTTATTGCGAACGTACGGGACTAACTTGCCGAATTCCCTAACGTCGGTTGCTCCCGACAGACCTTGGCTTTCGCCGCCATGAGTACCTGTGTCGGATCTCGGTACGGACAGTGTGCTCGCCTTTTCACGGGCTCTAGGTTGGCCTGACTTGCGCTATCCTGCCATTCGTCCGCTTCGTACCATTACGGTTTCCACGGATTTCGACAGTTAGACTGGGCGAAAGCCCAGCTCAGGCGGCCCCAAAGCGTCGGCTTTGAGTGCACACTGGCATAGGAATATTAACCTATTTCCCTGTTGTCTGCTTCGACTTACGGGCAGACTTAGGACCGGCTAACCCTCAGCTGATCAGCATTGCTGAGGAACCCTTACTCGTTCGGCCGTCGGGGGTCTAACCCGACTAACGCTGCTACTATGACCAGAATTTTCGTTACTGAACGGTCCACACGACTTCTCAGCCGTGCTTCCACCCGAACAGAACGCCAACCTACAAGATTGCGGTATGAACCGCACTGCTAGGTCTCGGTGGTAGACTTGAGCCCCGATCATTTTGGGCGCCTCAAACCTCGGCCGGTAAGCTATTACGCTTTTCTTAGAGGGTAGCTGCTTCTAAGCTCACCTCCCGGCTGTCTAGGGCTTGAGACCACCTTCGATCGCACTTAGTCTACACTTGGGGACCTTAACCCAGCTCTGGGTTGTCTCCCTCACGGTACACAGGCTTACCCCGTGCACCGGACTCCCTGCGTCAAACGGCGTTTGTAGGTTCGGAGTTGGACAGGGGGGCGCACTCCTCTCGGAGTGCGATCCCCCAATCCGTCGCTCTACCCCACAAACTACCTCGGCAGAGGTCATGCTTCGACATGTTTCGGTTGGAACCAGCTGTTTCCGGACTCGATGGGCCTTTCACCCCTAGACGTAAGTCACGAGAGGGTATTGTAGGACACCAACTCTAACAGACTTCCACGTGCCTTTCGGCACGCTTCATCTTGCTCACGCCTAGATCGTCCGGTTTCGGGTCGTGCCCGTTTGACTCCCCGCGCTTGAACACGGTGACCCTGGTGCAAAGCACTGCGGTCATATCGGTTTCCCTACGCCTTCCCCGATGATCGGGTTAGACTCGTCAAACAGGCACACTCTCTGGTTCGTTTTTCAAAACGTACGACAGAACACCGGCTTCCCAAACTTCTTACTAGAGGCTCGCGCCTCGGTCATTTCGCCTGGGACCTTGTGTGCCCTGTCGCTCTATCGCCAACTGATTTCACGCCCTATTGCACCTCCCTTCGTGGGGTGCTTTTCAGCGTTCGTTCACACTACTTGTTCGCTATCGGTCTTGAGGAGTGTTTAGTCTTCGCGGTCGATGCCCGCGATATTCACGAGGGATATCCAACCCCCGATACTCTGGAGCTGACTCGTCTCTTACTCGATAACAGTACGGGACTGTCACCCTGTCTCGTGCTCTGTTCCAAGAGACTTCATGTTATCTTTCGGAGAGTGATCGTCAGTCCGAACACCACATTGCCCGTAAGGGCTTCGGTTTGGACTGTGTCGCGTTTATTCGCCATTACTAACGACATCGCGTTTGCTTTCTTTTCCTGTCGATACTAAGATGTTTCAATTCTCGACGTTCCCCATTGCGCAAAGCAATTGCGGTGGGGATTCCCATTCGGAGATCCCAAGTTCTTCGCCTCCGTGCGGCTCCCTTGGGCTTATCGCAGCTTGGCACGTCCTTCTTCAGCTCTCAAGCCGAGCGATCCACCAGCTGGCACAGTAGCCACGTTCATCGGATCTGAATTGCAACCTGCAGTTGTAATTCAAGAGTGACCCGGGAACGGGTCCAGTGGACGCCTGGACTACACGTACACACGGTCTCATCTGCACGCCGTAGACGCGGCATGCATTAACCCTTCCCAGCCACGTTTACACGGGCTGGTGCATCGGTTGTTGTTCGGATTAAACCGAAATCGTCTGCCCCACTTAAGGGGCACGATTCGGTTGTCCTCCGAGACATGGACCCACAGGGATTCGAACCCTGGGCATCCTCCTTGCAAAGGAGGCACTCTACCACTGAGCTATGGGCCCACGCCCGTCTCATGATCGAGACAGGCACGGAGTTGGATGTGAACCTTGGTAGTTCTAAGGTGCCCGATCGGCCGGTCGCTGGTCGATCGAACGTGGAACCGCAATCGCAATCCGCTAAGGTGGGTCGGGGCGACGCCCCGATCCCGGTCTGTGGAGGTGATCCAGCCGCAGATTCCCCTACGGCTACCTTGTTACGACTTAAGCCCCCTTGCGGAGCCCAGATTCGACCCTGGAATCAGGGCCTCATCCGGACCCCACTCGGGTGCTTTGACGGGCGGTGTGTGCAAGGAGCAGGGACGTATTCACCGCGCTCTTCTGAAGCGCGATTACTACCGAATCCAGCTTCATGAGGGCGAGTTTCAGCCCTCAATCCGAACTACGACCGAGTTTCGGAGATTAGCGCCCCCTCTCGGGGTTGCATCCCACTGTCTCGGCCATTGTAGCCCGCGTGTCGCCCAGCACATTCGGGGCATACTGACCTACCGTTGCCCATTCCTTCCTCCAGTTTGGCACTGGCAGTCTCCCTAATGTACCCAACCACCGCAAGGGTGTTGCTGGCAATTAAGGATGTGGGTCTCGCTCGTTGCCTGACTTAACAGGACGCCTCACGGTACGAGCTGACGGCGGCCATGCACCTCCTCTCAATGGCTCCAGTAAGATCATCAATCTGACCTTCACTGCACATTGTCGATGCTGGTGAGATGTCCGGCGTTGAGTCCAATTAAACCGCAGGCTCCTCCGGTTGTAGTGCTCCCCCGCCAATTCCTTTAAGTTTCATCCTTGCGGACGTACTTCCCAGGCGGTCTGCTTCTCGGCTTCCCTACGGCACAGCACAGGCTCGTAGCCTGTGCCACACCTAGCAGACATCGTTTACAGCTCGGACTACCCGGGTATCTAATCCGGTTCGTGACCCGAGCTTTCGTCCCTCACCGTCGGATCCGTCTTCCAGAGGCGCTTTCGCCACCGGTGGTCCGTCCAGGATTACGGGATTTCACTCCTACCCCGGACGTACCCCTCTGGTCTTCCGGTCCCAAGCCACGCAGTTTCCACCGGACGCCTGCGCGTTAAGCGCGCAGATTTCCCGATAGACTTGCCTGGCCAGCTACGGACGCTTTAGGCCCAATAATAGCGGTCATCACTCGTGCTGCCGGTATTACCGCGGCGGCTGGCACCGGTCTTGCCCAGCACTTATTCCACCACCACCTTACGGTGGTGAAAAGCGAGGACTATATGCCCTCGCACTCGGAGTCCCCTTATCGCACTCGCGTGCAGTGTAAAGGTTTCGCGCCTGCTGCGCCCCGTAGGGCCCGGTATCTTGTCTCAGATACCGTCTCCGGGCTCTTGCTCTCACAACCCGTACCGATTATAGGCACGGTGGGCCGTTACCCCACCGTCTACCTAATCGGCCGCAGCCACATCCTATAGCGCCTGAACGTTTCGCGTTCATGCCACTCCAGGCAGTGAACGGTATCGGCTATTAGCCTCAGTTTCCCGAGGTTATCGCCGTCTATAGGGCAGTTTGGCCACGTGTTACTGAGCTATCTGCTACGAGTCTGAACTCGTGCAACTAGCATGGCTAAATCGGACTCCAATAGCAATGACCTCCGGCAGGATCAACCGGAATGCTATGTATATACTCCCCCGTGAAGGGGAGGGTCTGTTGGCGGTGAATGTTGCAAACACACTCACACTAAATGGTCCACGTTCGATGACGCTGGTCGAACGACCAAGCGGGCGTCACCGAACTACCAAGGCTCACATCAGATCCCATCTGTACGGCGGACCGCAGGGGTAGGATCCTCATTTCCTTCGGACGTATTCATAAGCCGTCAGGGGTACATAACCCCTTCGGACTCCGAATCGTCCGTGTCGACGCGGCGTATCCAAACGCCCCGTCGCCACATCTTCGTGTTCACATCCGAATGCCCTCGAACGTATAAGGGCGTCGGATCGCCTCCACACCGGAAACCGCATCCGGCGGGGGTGTGTACGATCACAACTGAACGCCCAGACACGTATAAGGGCTCCGGATCGTTGCGACCGGCAGTTCCGGTCGCGACCATCGTTGCGTGGAGCCCTCGAGTACGCAGTCTCTCGTCGGATCGAACCGACGAGGTGTCCGAGGACGGATGTAACGTCTGCCTCCGTGCCGGGTTGCGGCCGGAGGGAACGCGGCGGCGTGCGCCACGTCGTTCGCAATACAATCGAAGTCCGAGTGAACATATAAGGCCGTCGTCTCGAGGAGCCACTGCGCCACGTTGGACAGTCACGAGGTAGTTCGAGCGACGGAGTGTCATCGGCCGAATAATCTGGCGACGCTACCGCCGATTCGAACTCGAGGCGTCGGGTTCTCGTCCGAGAGCCGACCGGACGAGTCCCACTCCGGCTAGCAGACACTCGCGGAGGACCGGTGCGCCGTCGACGAGCCACACCACCAGCGCCGCCCCGGCGAGTCCGAGTTGTGCCCACAGATACGTCGAGATATCGCCGGCGAGCATATCACTCGAGTAGCGACCAAACAGGTCGAAAAATGCCTCGAGGAAACTCGGTCCAGGGGAGTGCCCCTCGACCGATGCGATCGGCCAGAGCATGAGCTCGAACTGGAGAACACCCTGTCGAAACACGGAATCCACGACATCGCCAAACGGATGTAATAGGTAGCCCAGTCCGAACGCGAGACCGGCCCGCGACCGTGTCGCCGCGTGCGCGATCATTCCAACAAAAATCGCCAGCGGCACTGCGAAGAAGAGCGAGTGACCGATCGCGTAGCCGTTCTCGAACACGCCGTACTCCCAGGCGAGTGGCTTGTCAATCAGGTCCGGGAGGACCGACGCGAAGACGACCGTGAACGCCTCGAGTCCGGTGGGTGATTCGCGAAACACGGCGTGACAGCACAGCGAGTAAGCGAGATATCCGACAATCGCATGTTCCCACGGCCACATGGCTGGATGGTTCGCTGTTCGACGAATAGTTATGGTTCGCTTGTCGTGGCGCTCGCGGCTGAGCCGGGTCTGGAGAACTGTGACGGCCGATGCAATACTCGATAAGCCCGTATTACGAGGCAACGTACGTGATTGACAGCGTTGCTGCCACGCGTTGACGAGATCCCGGCAGTCGGAACGGAAAGTCAATCCCGTTTGACGAGCCCTCGTAAAGCGGCACTGGCCGATACAAGGGATCATAGCGACGTGTGGCTGGTCTTATAACTATATCCCCGTGGTTGCCATAGCACGACTGTGACCGACTACGCTATCGAAGCGCGCGACGTAGCGGTGACGTACGCGGACGGAACCGAGGCGGTCCGCGGCGTCGATCTCCTCGTCGAACGCGGCGAGTTCGTCGGCTTTCTGGGGCCGAACGGCGCGGGCAAGACGACGACGATCAAGACGCTGGTAACGCTCCTGCGACCGACCGACGGCTCCATCGTTGTCAACGGATTCGACGCCATCGAGGAGCCCCAACAGGTGCGGTCAACGGTCGGATATATGGCACAGGAGACGAGTATCGATCCCGAGTTGACCGCTCGAGAAAACCTTCGGTTCGCGTGTGACGCCTACGGCGTATCGCGAGCGCAGCGTGGCGACCGGATCGACGAACTGCTCGAGCTTGTCGAACTAACCGACGTCGCGAACAAAGTCGCGGACGACTTCTCCGGTGGGATGAAAAAGCGCCTCGATGCGGCGACCGCGCTCGTCCACCGACCGCCGCTGGTATTCCTCGACGAGCCGACGACTGGGCTCGATCCGGCGGCCCGAAACCGACTCTGGGAGTACTTCCGGCGGATCAACGACGAGGGGACGACCGTCTTCCTGACGACCCAGTACCTCGAGGAAGCCGACCAGTTGTGCGAGCGGCTGTCGGTCATTCAGGACGGATCGGTCGTCGCGGAGGGGACGCCCGGAGAGCTGAAACGTCGCGTCGGCGGCGAGATACTCGCGGTCGAATTGTCCGACCCCGACGAGAGCGAGCGCGCGGTAGCGGTCGCCCGCGATGAGGCGCTGTTCGCGGACGGAGCGACGATCGAGGCAACGGAGTCGGGGCTGGCGGTGACGGCCCGCGATGCGCGGACGCGTGGGACGGAGTTATTGGTCGCACTGCGGGACGCCGGAATCGATGTGATAGGGTTCGATGTCCGCGCACCGACGCTCGACGACGTATTCCTCGCGGTGACGGGTGAGGGGAACGAGGACGACCCGTCAACGGAAGGCGAGTCGGACACGACCGACGCTACACGATCCGAAACGATCAGTAACGGCGGCCGTGACTCGAGAGAGCCGACGGTGAGCGACGAGAGTGAAAACGGGAACGATATCGATCGAGACGGGGTGAACGGATGAGTACTCCCGATGTCGACCGTCACGGCGGGGGCTTCGCGAGCGACGTGTGGGTCACGTTCGTCCGGTGGACGATCAAGTCGGTTCGGAACCCGTTCGTGCTCGTCGTTTCGCTCGTTCAGCCGATCATCTTTCTCGTGCTCTTCACGCAGGTGTTCGGCGGCGTCGCGACGGCCGCCCTCGAGGGCGTCAGCTACGAAACGTATCTCGTGCCGGCGATCGTGATCCAGGTGGCGCTGGTAGCGGCCGCGACATCGGGAATCGGGCTGGTCAACGACATCGAGACCGGGATGTTCGAGAAGATACTGGTCAGTCCGATGAACCGGACCGCCGTCTTCCTGGGGAAGACGCTCGCCGAGGTCGTCCGCATCGTCGTACAGGTCGTAATCGTGCTCGGATTGGGCGTGTTGCTCGGTGCCGAAATCGCGACCGGGATCGCAGGTGCGGTCGCAATCGCGGCCATCTGCGTCGTGTTCTCGGTCTGGTTCACCGCGTTCTCGAACGTGCTGGCCGTGGTGACCCGCGACGAGGAGTCGACGATTATCGGGGCGAACCTGCTTCAGTTGCCCTTGCTGTTCGTCTCGAGTGCGTTTCTCCCGTTGCCGGCGCTTCCGGATTGGATTCGAACGGTCGCGACGGTCAACCCGATTACCTACGGCGTCGACGCCGCTCGAGCGGTGATGCTCGGCGAGGATACGATGACCGTGATCGAAGTTACCCGGTTCGGCGGGATGTGGGACACGCTCGTGCCGGCGCTCGCCGTTCTCGTGGGACTCGCGCTCACGTTCGGATCGGTCGCCGTCTACGCGATCGGCCGCGCCGCCAGCGCCGACGTTCGCTGATACGGTCTGCTGTAACGGTTTCCGGTGCGACCGCGGGACGGTTCGTGGTCGCACCGGAAACGACTTACAGCAGTCCGTATGAGGCCTCGGCGGTCGGCGAGACGAGAATATCCGATATCATTTAGCGACAGTAGTCGTACTGATTCCTATGGATCAGTCCGGGTTCGTCAAACTCGCGGTCATCGGGTTCGGGATCGTCATCGCGAGCTTCTTCGTGCGCGGGATCAGTCGGATCGTCCTCGACGTGGAAACCGCGAGTCTCCTGCAAGCACCGCTCGCAATCGTCGGCTTCGGACTCCTCCTCTATCTGTTCGTCAGGGCGACCCTCGATTTCGTCGGGATCTGGGACATCGAGAACCCTGATTCGTGAGACGGTTCGCTGTCACCGTGTCCCAGCGCACCCGCATGGCGGATCTCGGATACGCCGGAATTGACTGATTGGAGTCCGTACGAAACGGTCGGCCATCGCTGCGTTTCGATCGAAACGCCGGAATGCCCATGTCCAATCGATCCGGTACCGATCTCCGACCGTCCGACCGGAAGGAAACCGTTTTTCGACCGCCGTTCGAACGTGAAGGCATGACAATCGACGTTCAGGCGATCGCGGACCTCGGGCCGGACGACCGCGCGGCCTTCTTCGAGCGCGACGCCGGCATCGAGGCGGTCAGAGGAGACGTTAGCGAGATCGTCGAGCGCGTCCACACGGAGGGAGACGTCGCCGTCCGC
Organism: Natrinema sp. DC36; assembly: GCF_020405225.1. Taxonomy (NCBI): domain Archaea; kingdom Methanobacteriati; phylum Methanobacteriota; class Halobacteria; order Halobacteriales; family Natrialbaceae; genus Natrinema; species Natrinema sp. DC36. Next base: position 1,129,756 of record NZ_CP084472.1, on the reverse strand, counting down.
GAGTTCACGAGCGAGTTCGACGGTATCGAAGTCGGCAACCTCGAGATCACGGACGAGTGCGAGCGGGCCGCCGACGAGATCGACGACGGAGTCCGAAACGCGATCGAAACGGCCGCGGCGAACGTTCGCGAGTTTCACGAAGCGCAACTACCCGACGACTGGCAACGGGAGTTCAGCGAGGGACGGACGCTGGGACGACGGTTTCGGCCGATAGAGCGCGTCGGCGTCTACGTTCCCGGCGGCTCCGCGGCCTATCCCTCGAGTGCGATCATGGGGATCGTCCCGGCGACCGTTGCCGGCGTGGACCACGTGTCGGTGGTGACGCCGCCGGCCGACGAACTGAACCCGGTGACGCTGGCGGCGATCCACATCGCGGGGGCGGACGCGGTCTACAGCGTCGGCGGCGCGCAGGCGATTGCGGGACTGGCGTACGGGACGGAATCGATCACTCGCGTTCAGAAAATCGTCGGCCCCGGTAACAAGTGGGTGACGGCGGCGAAGGCCGAAGTCCGGGGCGACGTGGAGATCGACTTCCTCGCGGGACCGAGCGAAGTGGTCGTCGTGGCAGACGAGACCGGGGACCCGGAACTCGTCGCCGCGGAACTCGTCGCGCAAGCCGAGCACGATCCGAACGCCTCGGTCGTGGCCGTCACCGACGACGAGGACACCGCCGACGCCGTGGCCACCGCCGTCGGCGAGCAGACCGACGCGCGCGAGCGCGAGGATGTAATCCGAGAAGCACTCGCGAACGACGCGAGCGGGATTCTCCACGCCCGGTCGATGAGCGAGGCGATCCTCTTTACCGAGGCGTACGCACCCGAGCACCTCTCGATCATCGCCGACGACGACGAGTCGATCCTCGAGCGGATCGAGAGCGCAGGGAGTGTCTTCCTCGGGCCGAACACGCCCGTCGCGGCCGGCGACTACGCCAGCGGCACGAACCACGTCCTGCCGACCAACGGCGGCGCGCGAATCACCGGCGGCCTCTCCGTGGAGACGTTCCTCCGGTCGACGACGGTCCAGCGACTCTCCAGGGAGGGACTCGCCGAACTGGGCGGAACGATCACGACGCTCGCGGACGCCGAGGGGCTCGAGGCCCACGCCGAGAGCGTTCGAACTCGGCTCGACGAGGAAACGGATCGATAGGGATCGATGAAATACTGTCGATCGACGATGTTTCAATTCGCTGAACTGCAAGCTGGTTTTACGTAGCTGGAGAACGGAACGGGAAGTGAGATGGAACCGCGTGTCGATCCGACGGACAGGCGCGTCCTCGAGCGCAACTACGATTACGCACAGAAGAACGTGCGGCTCCTCTCGATGTGGTACGACTGCGAGCTCGAACGGATGCTCGAACTCCTAGCGGAACACGATATCGAGCTCTCGCGCAACGACAAACGACAGTTCGGTACCTACTATCGTTCGTTCCGGCGACACTCGAACTGGTGAGCGAACGCGAGAACTGCGCCCGCTCGAGCGGCGACGGAACCCGATTCGGCCAGTCCCAAAGAATGGCGTCACAGTTAACATCGTTGCGCCGGAATGGAGAGGTATGAGCACGGACAGTATGGACGGAGGGGAGGCGGACACGCGCCCCACGATCGAAGTGACCGAGGACGCGGCCGAACAGGCCCTCTCCCTGCTCGAGGGAGAGGATCTCGACGTGGCCGAAGCCGGCCTCCGGCTGTTCGTCCAGCAGGGCGGCTGTGCCGGTCTCTCCTACGGGATGCGGTTCGACGACGCACCGGACGACGACGATACGATTTACGAACACCACGAGCTGCGCGTGTTCGTCGACCCGGCGAGCCTGAAGTACATCGAGGGCAGCGTCCTCGACTACGAGGACGGCCTGCAGGCAGAAGGGTTCCACGTGGACAATCCGAACGTCGTCAGCGAGTGCGGCTGTGGCGAGTCGTTCCGAACGTAATCGATCGCTCGGACAGCGGTTTCCGCCATCTTCCCGTCCGCCGTTTTGCCCAGTCGACCGAACGCCGACAGCGGTGGGAGTGGAACATATGGAACTCGAGCGGCAAAAAACGGGAGCGGTTCGAGTAACCGGCCGGACTCGAGACGGAGCTTACTCCTCGAGTTCGAAGGCGACGGTGACTTCGGCCTGATACTCCCGGTCGTCGGCGCTGGCGACCTCGACGCCCAGTTCGTCGACCTCGATCCACTGAACGTTCTGGAGGGTCGCTTCCGCGCGGTCGATCGCGTCGTCTGCTGCGGCGTCGAAGCTCTCGGGACTGGTGCCGATGAGCGTAATTTTCTTGAATACCATCGCCTCACCACCTACGAGCCATATCGACGTAAAACTGCTGTCGGTTTCACGGAGAGAAGCCCGCTGGTGTCGGTACCGGCGACGGCGAACGGGTCACTCGGTCCGCGACTCGAGGCGCTCGTGGATCGCGCCGGAGACGTCGGAGAGATAAGCACCGCCCCACAGCGCAACGACGATCGCGCCGATCGAGTTGAAGACGAAATCGAGCATCGTGTCCTCGAGCCCGTACTGCGTGAGCACGGCCCTGATGCCCAGCGCCTCGGCCGACAGCGCGATCGCGAACTCGAGGATTTCCCAGAGGACGCCGAAAGCGAGTACGAACAGCAGGATGAACACGGCGACGAATCGCTGCGGAAAGTAAATGCCATCCGCGTGTTCGTGGAGCGCGCGGACGGTGGCGTAACCTACGCCCGCGACCAGCGACGCCGACAGGGCGTGCGTCATGTGGTCCCACCACCAGACCTGACTGTAGAGCGTCGTGGTGGCACCGGGAAGCCCGACGGTACCGAACGCGTGGAGGAAGACGGCGGTGGTGATCCACAGGGTGAGGCGCGGATCCATCGGGATCTCGTAGTCGCGCTCGAGCAGCGGCGGGAGCTGAGTCACGATCAGCGCCACGCCCGTATTGATCACGATCCCGCCGTTTCCTCGCTCGATTCCGACGAACAGCATGCCGATCAGCCCGATCTCCATGAGATAGGTGAGCTGACGCTGGCGATGCTGGGACGGCAACCAGTTCGTGAGGTTAGACATCGTCAACCTCCGCGACCCCGGTAGCGTTCTCGGGGAAGCGCCGCTCCGGTCGGGCGAGGCGTCTGAAGTAGAGTTCGAAGACGACGCCCGCGCCGAGACCAGAGACGGCGGAGTAGACGAACTCCCACATCACTGCATCGTGGTCGGCGGTAAACGGGATTCCCAGCGTCTGCGACGCTCCCCACCTGAGTACCGCCCAGAGACCCGCGGCGGCCATCGTGGTGACGACGACGAAGACGACGGCGAAGCCGGGCGTCATTCGAACGGACGTAAAAGACTGAAGTTCAACGGCGATGACCAGCGCGATGGCTGCGACGGAAAGGTACGCGGCGAAGTGGCCGGTCAATCGATCCGCATCGATGGCCATTCCGAGAACCGGCACTGCGGCGAGCAACAACACCTCCCAGGGGAGCATGACGTGCGACGACCGGAAGGAAACCGGCGGAAGCAGTGCCAGGGTCACGAGCGTCGCCGCGAACGTCGCCCACAGGAACCCGCCGGTCACCAGTTCGCTGACGCCGACGATCGCGATCGCCGCGACCAACGCCCACGCGATCGCCGCGTTGGTTCGCCCGTCCGCGATCAATCCATCGAGTGAAGTCTGAGACACAGTGTGTCGTATCGAGCGTTCTCACAAAAACATATGTTGTCACTGATTGAAATGACGCGGGAACGGGAGCAGCGGGTCTTCAACGATCCGTTCTTTCACGTCGGCACGACGAACAGGTAGACGATCGCGTACGCGGCCAGTGCGAGCGCCACGGCTGCCAGTGCCGTAAGCGAACGCTCGAGGACCGCGTCCGACGACGGGAATCGGCGAGAGGTCGCGCGTGGGAACGTCAGCGAAGGGGTGTCCCGAACGACGCCACAGAGGAGGCCGACGCCGAGGATGGAGAAAACGAAGTGATAGGACACCTCGAGGGTCGGCGGCGTCACCGCGAGCGCGGCGACGCCGTACGCCGCGCCCACCCCGGCCCGGCGGTCGACGAACCCGAGGAGCGACCGGTCGGTGAGCCGACAGATCGTCGCGAGTGCGAGCGCAATCGCGGCGAGTTCGATCCCGAACGCGCCCAGCAAGTGGAGCGTCGGGTCCGAATGCAGGACGACGCGCGACTCGAGCGCGGGGGAGCCAAACGGGAAGAGCCAATCCGGGGGTGAGCCGGTAACGAGGTCGCCCCACGGATGCGACCAGAGGCCCCACAGCGCGGCGAGGGCGACCGTCGACGGCGAGAGCGGCGACGCTCGCGCGGCCCAGCGAGCGACGAGGATACCGCTCGCCGCGAACAGCCCCATCACGAACGCGGCGAGCGGGCCGTCCCAGACGAGTGCGACGACGACGAGAGCACCGAGGGCGCCGATCGCAACGGTCCGAAGGGCTCGCGCTCGAGCGGTGCGACCGCGGACGGCGAGCAGACCGAACGCCGGCGCGGCGATCGCGCCGACGACCAGCGAGTGGGTGACCGAGCGGTGGACGACCCGACTCGCATCCCAGAAGGCCGTCGACGCCCCGAGCGCTCCGTCGGCCGCTTGCCACTCGAGGAGGCCGACGAACGCGTACGCGACGTCGATGTCCGGAATCGCGGCGAACGCGCCCGCGACGATTCCGACGAACAGGGCCGGTCGGCGGTCCCAGCCTCGCCAGTCGGCGACCAGCGCCGCGACGGCGAACGCGAACAGGGCGTGACCGATGAACACAACGTGTCGAATACGGAATGCGTGGGCTTAAGCGACTCGCTCCAGTGCCAAGCGGTGGCAGTTACCACTCGAGAGGGGGGTTGGCACTCGAGAAATGAGATCGAACTCGGGTCGTCGTCGAACAGACAGCGAGCCGTCGTCGAACGGACGTTCGGCTCGTCGGCGGGTCGAGCGTCGATACCTGCAGACGGCCACCGCGGGTCTGTCGTTCGCCGCTGTCGGTAGGTCTTTGCGGATGGCAAGCGAGCACACGCCCATGGCTCAGCAACCGTCGACCGAGGCGACTCGCGCGCCGTCCGTTGGCGAACTCACTCCACCGAATCGAACCCTGATGGGGCCAGGACCGAGCGACGTGAACCCGCGCGTGCTCCGGGCGATGAGCACGCCGCTCGTTGGTCACCTCGACCCCGCCTTCATCGAGATCATGGACGAGGTCCAGGAGCTATTGCGCTATACCTTCCGAACGGACAATCAGTGGACGATTCCGGTCTCGGGGACCGGCTCGGCCGCGATGGAAGCCGCCATCGGGAACGTCGTCGAGCCCGGCGACACGATGCTCGTCCCGACGAACGGTTACTTCGGCGGCCGGATGGCCTCGATGGCGCAGCGGGCCGGCGGCGAGGTCGTCGAGGTCGACGCTCCGTGGGGCGAACCGCTCGAGCCCGACGACGTCGCGGACGCGCTGGCCGAACACGATCCCGACGTCTTCGGCTTCGTCCACGCCGAGACGAGTACCGGGGTGCTCCAGCCCGACGTGCCGGAGCTCACCGACGCGGCTCACGACCACGACGCGCTCGTGATCGCCGACAGCGTCACGTCGCTGGGCGGCGTGGAACTGCGGGTCGACAAGTGGGACATCGACGTGGCGTACTCGGGGCCACAGAAGTGTCTCTCCTGCCCGCCGGGTGCGAGTCCGCTCACCCTCTCGGACGAGGCGATGGAGAAGGTCCTCTCGCGCGAGGAAGACCCTCGCTCGTGGTACCTCGATCTCTCCTTGCTCGAGGGCTACTGGGGCGAGGAACGCGCGTATCACCACACTGCACCGATCACGAACGTCTACGCGCTCCGGGAGGCCCTGCGCCTCGTCGCCGAGGAGGGAATCGAAGACCGCTGGGCGCGCCACGAGCGACTGGCCGGTGCGCTGAAAGCCGGGATGGAGGCGATGGGTCTCGAGATGAACGCGCCCGACGAGTACTGGCTGCCGAGCCTGAACGCCGTCCGCGTCCCGGAGGGCATCGACGACGGCGAGGTCTGCGACGCGCTGATCGAGCGATACGACCTCGAGATCGCCGGCGGACTGGGCGATCTCGCCGGCGAGATCTTCCGGATCGGCTGCATGGGCCACTCCGCGCGACCAGAGAACGTGATCTACGTCGTGACGGCGCTCGGTGACGTCCTCGAGTCGATGGGTGCGGCCGTCGATCCGGGTGCAGGCGTGACTGCGACGCGCAACGCGCTCGAAGAATAAGGAACGTCGTGACGGTCACTCGCGGACCGTCGGTTTCTATGCCGTTACTCGCGGTCCTGGAGGCGCTCGTTCGACCTGATAGTCCTCCCCGTCGACGACGATGATGGCCCACTCGTAGTTCGGATTCGTCCGTTCGAGTCGCGCCTCGAGATCGTCTGCGTCCTCGGGTTCGGCGACGAAACAGTGGAACTGTCCCGACGAAGCGGACGGAAGCTCGTCCGCCTCGAGGACGGCGTTTACGTGGACGACTTTCCACGCGCGTTCGGCGCGAAACTCGGGGCCGTTGCCTTCGACGGTGTAGCCTAGCTCAGCGAAGATCGACCTGGCCTGCTCGACGAGTCGCATGTTAACAGGACCCATTCACTACCACCTATGCCGGCATCCACCATAAATGTTAGTACGTAACAAGAATGTCCAGTTACTTCCCCACTAGTCGGAACTACCCAGTGATTTCGGTTCGGCGGTGCCCCGGTATCAGGAGTTTTCGTCAGTAATTGTCTATTAGGGACGAGTAGGGACGTTCCATCGCACGACTACCTGGCTTTAGTATCCGGTGCGGCGACGGCTCACTCGTGAGCGGCGTCCCACTCGGTGGGCTTCCGAAAGTTTCCACATCGATTGCATTTGATTCGGCCCATCGAATCCATCGCGTTGTCGAGGGTCTCACAGTTCGTACAGAACCAGCCGTAGCGGCTGTCGGCAGTGCTGGATTCGTAGGCGACGAGAAACGGCCCCTTCGACCCCTTGTCGCCGTCCGTCTCCGAAATATAGACGGTGCCGTCATCGTCGGTCGACCAGGTTTGCATGTCCGCCCATACCGTCGCTCGCGGTAAATGACTGTCTGTCCGGGTCGATATCGCCTCCTCGAGCACATCACGTGGCCGAGAACCGCGCCGGATCGGCCGACGGTTCGGTCGATAGTGTGTGACAAGTTCCCAGTGTGGACTGTCCGTACTGAAAGGTTTACCCGCACGGAAATCGTTCGGACGGGTAATGTCGCTGGTCGTGGTTCCCGTTCGGTATCCGTTGTCAAAGCACTCGAGACGAACGCTCGAGCGGGCGATCGAGGTCGCCCGCGAGCGGGAGGCCGCGTTGACGATCCTCCACGTCGACCTCTACCAGAACGGGAAAAAAGTGACGCGTCTGGACCTGAAAAACGCCGTCGAGAGAGCGTTCGGACGGCTGGAAAACGCCCGTTACGTCGTTCGAACCGGTTTTCTCGTCGAGGAGAGCATCCTCGACGAAGTCGCGGCGGAGCAAGCCGACGCCGTCGTCATCGGGAGCAAGCAAGCGAGTCGGCTCCGACGCATCTTCCAGCGCTTTACGGACAATCCCGATATCGACCGGTATCTCCGGAGCCACCTCGACTGCGAAGTCATTACGGTCGAAAGCGCGAGCGCGTAAGCCCGTCGACTGCCGCGTTCAATTTTCAGCCTCCTGTCCCCCGCCGATCGCCGTTATTCGTCGCCCGCGTTTCGCACGACGAACACCGGAATCGAGGCGTTGTCGACCACCCGCTCCGAGACGCTCCCGAGCGAGGTCACCTTCTCGCGCGGACTCTTCCCGCGAGTGCCGATAACGATCAGATCGATCCCCTGCTCGTCGGCGTACTCGAGGATCGTCTTCGCGGGCGTCCCCTGACGCACCTCGCTGACGGTCTCGAGGCCCTCGGCCGTCGCCCGTTCTTCGACGGTGGCGACGGCCTTCCGGCCCTCGTCCTCGAGCGTCCGCTCGAGGTCCGTACTGGTGTCTTCACCGGCGGCGGCGGTGACGCGGCTATCGACCACGTACAGCGAGTGGACCGTCGCGTCGTTGTTCGTCGCGATCGGCAGTCCGTGAGCCAGCGTCTGGGAGATCGTATCGCTTCCGTCGGTGGGAATGAGGACGTCGTCGTACATCTGTTGGATACGGAAGGATTGGACTGGGGGGCGTATAAATCACCACCACGATGGACACCGAGAGAACGAGCGTGCAGTCGTGAGCGGGAGCGCGGTCGTTACTGATCGGCCGGATCCGCGGGACTCCCGCCCGGTTCGACGGGTGAGTCCGCGGCTGTTCGCGCGAAGCCTGAATCGTCGACGGCCAGTCGCGCGACGCCGCTGGTTTCGTCGAAGACGTGGTGGCGGTGCGGGTAGGCGAACTCCACGTCGAGATCCGCCAACCGTTCGCCGATAGCGTCTTGCACCGCCGACCGGACGACGGTCTGCTTGTAGGGATGTTTCATCCAGAAGAACAGCTCCAGAGCGACCCCGTGGTCGCCGTACTCGTTGATGTAACAGGAGGGCGCTGCGGCGTACCGGGCGCTGCCGATCCGAATGTCCGGACCACCGGAGATGACATCGTCGACGCTTCGAGCGGCCCGCTCGGTGGCCTTTCGCGCCGCCTCGAGATCGCTCTCGTAGGTGATGTCGAGCCTGAGAGAGACCCGCGTGCGCTCGTCTTCCGCGGAATAATTGATGACATCGCGCGCGTGGATTTCGGAGTTCGGAATGACGATGAAGGTGTTCTGGAGGGTGAAGATCTTGGTGTACCGGATCGTGATGTCCTCGACGAACCCGCGGTGGCCGGCGTCGGAGACCTCGATCATGTCACCGATCTCGTAGGGCCGGTCGGCGAGGACGTAGAGACCGTTGATCAGGCTGCCGACCACCGGGGCGAGCACGACTGCGATGACGGCCGAGATCACGGTCACCGAGAGGAGGATTTGCGTGTCGCCGACGCCGAGGATACTCGCAGCGACGACGGCCGCCCAGATGAGAACGGCGGCCCTGACACCGCGGAGAGCGGTTCGCGTGACGCTCGGTCGTTCGATTCGACGGGCGACCGTTCGACCGGCGATCCGAACCGCGACCTTCGAGAGGTACCAGCCGACGGCGAGCACGACGAACGCGAGGGCGATCTCGATGAGGATCTCGGGAGGATCACCGGGAATGTTGCGCTGAATCGCGTTGACCGCCGAGCTCGCATTTCCCGCGGAGCTCTCGTTACCCTGAAGGACCCTGCGCATGGCAACACACTCTGGCCCGCAGTGGTTAAGCGTTCTGACCGTCCCTTTCGGGTACCGATCGTGAAACAACCCGATTTCGAAAACGCGTGCTACTCAGAATATAATAAATCATTTAGCTACTGGATGCGTAGGAGCAGATATGGCACCAGACGAACTTCGCTCGACTGTCGAGCGTGTCGGGGATCGGTTCAACCTCGGCGAGTACGAAATCGACGCCTATCTCACCGTGTTGGAACAGGGACAGCTCACGGCGAGCGAGATCGCGGACCGAACGAACATCCCCCAGCCCCGAGTGTACGATACCGTCCGTAGTCTTAGCGATCGCGGTCTCGTCGAACTGCGCGAATCCCGTCCCATGAAGGTCGTCGCGATCGATCCCGGAGAGGCGTTCGATGACGTCCAGACCTCCTTCGAGCAGATGATCGACGAACTCGAGGCCCGCTACACCGCGCCGGCGCGCGACACGGAGGCGGTCTCCCTCGTGAAATCGCGATCGACGATCCTGCGCTACCTCGAGGAGGTCATCGACGGCGCGGAGTTCGAACTCGCGCTCTCGCTGACGCCGGACCTGCTGACCCGGTTCGAAGCGGAGTTGCGCGACGCGATCGAGGCCGGCGTGAGCGTCGACCTGATCGTGACGCCGGCGAGCGAGGCACCCGATCCGGACGAGTTCGCGTACGGCGAGGTCGCGTCGACCGCCCGCGCCCGGCGAGGGATCACGACGCCGGTCGTCGCCGTCGCCGACGGCAACTATTCGGTCTACGCGACCCAGGACGCCCTGCGGGACGATCAGGATCGCTACGGCGTCATCTTCAACCGGTCGGCGCTGGGCTTTCTCGTCTCCAGTTTCTTCGGGACCGTTCTCTGGACGACCGCCGACCGAACGCTCGGCGAGGACGACACCGCGAGATCGTATCCGCGAAAGTACGCCTCGATCCGCCGATGCGTGAAAGACCTGCTCGACGAGGGCGGCGAGTTCTACGCGACCGTCGACGGTCGCGACGTCGAGGTCGGCGGCCGGCGGATCGTCCGCGGCCGCGTTCGCGACATCTCCTTCGAGGTCAGCGAGGAAGTCGCCAGCATCACGATCGAAACCGAGGATGGCGAGGAACTCTCCGTCGGTGGCCGCGTCGCCGCTCTCGAGGACATCGAAGCCCACGAGATCCGCATCGGCCGAAACGAACCGCCGACGCTCGAGGATCGCTGATCGGTCTCAGTGCAGAGAACCGAGCCTAAAACTTCGAGCCAACGAGGTGGCTTCGATCCTCGAGCCGGTCCGGCGGAATCTGCTCACCAGAGGAGAGGGGAAACTCTCGTAATCCGGCGGCCGGCAGTTGCCGACCACTGGCGCGCAACAGGTGATTAGAGACACCCTTCCGAACCGCTTTGCAACCGTGTCGATGGCAATCCTCACAGCGTTCGCCATTGGGTGACCATAACTGAAACGCGATTCGAACACTCACATTTTATTACCATATTTATAGCTAACAATTAAGGTGGTGAACGTGGTCCGTTGCTCCGCATGGGACGCGAATCCACCGACCGACGCGATCGCACTCGCTTCAGGCGGCGGTCGTTCCTGAAGGCAGCATCGGCGTCGACAGCAGGAGCGGTCGCCGTCACCGGCTGCCTTGGTCGGGGTCGCAGCCCGGGACAGGTGGTGATGACCGCCGCTCAGGACGTTGCGGGGATCATGCACAGCGATGGGGACGACCCGTCTATCCAGAAAGCGCTGTGGGACGCCGGTCTCGACGAGGACATCCGCGTCGAGATCCAGACCGTCGTCAGCGACTCCGCATCGCGAATGCAGACGACCCAGTCGGCGCTCGAGGCGGGACGGGCTCCCCCCGACATCCACATGATGGACAGCGGCTGGACGGTCCCGTTTATCCTTCGCGAGCAGACGGTCAACCTGACCGAACGCTTCCCGGAAGACGTCCTCGGCTACGTTAACGACACCTATCTCGAGGCGATCCTCGAGACGGCGCGCCATCCGCAAAACGGCGATCTACACGCCCTGCCGCTGTTTCCTGATCTGGGGTTTACCCTCTATCGCGAGGACCTCATCGAGGACGCCGGCTACGACACGAGCGGCTGGGGGACCGATCCGCCCCGCTGGGAGGAGTTCGCGAACGCAGTCCGCGACGCGAGGGACCAGGCCGACCTCAACTACGGACTCACGACGCAGGCGGCCGCCTACGAGGGGCTGTCGTGTTGTACGTTCAACGAGGTGATGACGACATGGGGCGGCGCGTACTACGGCGGCGTGGAGAACCTGTTTACCGCGGGCGACCGACCGATCACCGTCGACGATCAGCGGGTCATCGACGCGATCCGGATGATGCGATCGTTCATCGAGGGAGAGGAGGAAAACACCCTCGAACGGTATCCCCAGATCTGTCCGGCGGCGATCGTCCAGTGGACGGAACAGCAGTCGCTTGCCCCGTTCTCGGGCGGTGAGGCCGTCTCGAACCGCAACTGGTCGTACGCGATCGCGGAGACCGGGACCGAGGAGGCCTTCGGCGAGAACCTCGGCGTCATGACGAGACCGTACGCGGTCTCCCGGGAGGAAGCCCAGTACGCGGACGTCGGCGGCACCGCCGCGGCGCTGGGCGGCTGGAATCTCGCCGTGAGTCCGTTTTCGAACCGGGAGGAGGAGGCGCTACAGGTCCTCGAGGCGTTCGCTAACAGAGAGGTAATGCTCACCGTCTTCGAGCTGGGTGGGTTCCTCCCGCCGAATCTCGATCTGGTCGCGGAAGCCGATCCGAACGATGTCGGCCCCGTCGCGCGGTACGCCGACGTAGTCCAGTCGGCCAGCGATAACGCGATCCCGCGACCTGCAACGGACCTCTGGCCGGAGCAGTCGGCGCTAATTTATCAGGCAGTCAACGGGGCATATCGCGGCGCACAGGCGCCCGAAGCCGCAATGAACGATCTCGCGGAGGAACTCGAGCAGAGCGAAGCGGAGGTGCAAACGAATGGGAACTGATTCCAACGACGAGCAGCGTCCCGACGACGGCACGGCACCCGCCAGCGAACCGCTGACCGACGGCGGGACGCTAACCGGCGGCGAATCCGGACGGAGCCAGGATCGGGAGCGGACCGGCAACGCCGTCATGAACTGGATGGAGAACCTGAGCGAAGCGGCGTATGCGTACCTGCTGTTGCTGCCCGCGTTCGCGCTGCTGACGCTGATCGCGTTCTACCCGCTGATCCGGACGTTCGTCATTTCGCTCCGGGCCAACCAGACGCGGGGGTTGGAACCGCTGGGCGCCTTCGTCGGCATCGAAAACTACGTCGACATTCTCACCGGGAACGCGCGGCTAGCTCGACAGTTCCTCGACGTCGGGCTGACATCGTCGTTCCCCTTCGTCGAACTCGGCACCCCGTTCTTCCAGCAGGCGCTGTTCGTCACGCTCGCGTTCGCGGTCATCAGCGTCGTCATCGAGACGGTGGTCGGATTCGGCCAGGCCTACGTGCTCGATCAGGACTTCAGGGGCCGACGCTGGGTCCGCGTGGCGATCATCCTCCCGTGGGCGGTGCCGATCGTCATTCAGGGGATGATCTTCTTCCTGCTGTTCCAGCCGACGGTCGGGTTCGGTTCCGACCTCATGCAGAGTCTCGGCATCTTCAGCGCGACGCCGCTGGCGAACAGCCGGGACGCGTTCATCATCATCCTCGTGGCCGACATCTGGAAGTCGTCGGCGTTCATGGCCTTGCTGATCCTCGCGGGACTCCAGAGCGTCGATCGCAGTCTGTACGATGTCGCGCGCGTGGCAGGAGCCTCGCCGTGGCAGCGGTTCAAACTGATCACGCTCCCGCTGATAATGCCGGCGCTGTTGGTCGCGATGCTGTTCCGAACGATGGACGCGATGCGAGTCTTCGGGCTGATCGAATCGACGGCCGGCTGTACCACCGTGCCGTCGCTAAGCTGTCTCGTCGTCGAGGCGATGTTCGGCGGGACGCGCATCTACGCGACGGCCGCCGCCGTGGCGTTCGCGACGGCGCTGGTGATCGGCCTGATTATCGGCGGCTACGTACTGCTCTTCCGCGACACCGAAGGAGGGATGTACTAATGACTGATCCATCAGATTCCACTGAGCCGAACGATAGCGGAGGTATCGGCGACGGCGGGGACGATCGACCACGAGATCCAACCCTCCGCCGGCCCGACGGCGGCGAGCCGACGGACCGTTCCGCGGGCCGCCCCGACGGCGGCACGAACGTCCTCGAGGACGCCCGCGAGGCGGAACTCGATCGCGGCCCGCTCCAGCAGTGGGTCTCCGACTCCATCTCCCACCCCGAGCGAGTGTACCGCGCGATGTTCTACGTCGCGGCGATCTTCTTCCTCTTTACGACCCTGTTTCCATTCTACTGGCTGCTCATGGTCGCGCTCACACCCGAAGGACAGCTCCAGGACATCGTCTTCACTCCCAACGGCTTCAATCCCGACGCGTTCATCGAGGTCTTCGAGGTCGTCCCCTTCCACGTCTACATGTTCAACAGCTTCGTGATCGCACTGGCCTCAACGGTCGTCGTCCTCGTCATCGCCAGCCTCGCGGGCTACGCCTTCGGCCGCCTCGAGTTCCCCGGCCGGACGCCGCTCATGTTGCTCGTGCTGGTCATCTCCTTTTTCCCGCCAGCGGCCTTCTTCATCCCGCTGAACGACCTCTTTAACACCTCGTTTTTCTTCCTCGAGCCCATCACGGGCAACGGGACGCTCTACAACACGCCCTTCGCGCTGGTGACGCCGCTGTCGGCGATCTTCATGCCGCTGGCGATATTCATCCTCACGACGTTCTACTCGCAGATTCCCGACGGGCTCGAGGACGCGGCCCGCGTCGAGGGAACGACTCGGCTGGGCGCGCTGTTCCGCGTCATCATCCCGCTGTCGGCACCCGGCGTCGCGACCGCCGGCGTGCTGACGTTCATTGCCGTCTACAACGAGTTCTTCTTCTCGTTCCTGATGACGGACGGCCAGCCCGAAAACTGGGCGCCGATTCTCGACGGCATCCTCGCCTATCAGGGACAGTACCAGGTGTTGTACAACCTCATGGCCGCGGCGAGCATCCTCGGGGTCATCCCCGTCGCGATCCTCGTGGTCATCGCACAGGAAAAGATCGTCAGCGGACTGACTGCCGGCGCACTCAAAGAGTAACACAATGGCACGAGTACGACTCGAGAACATCACGAAACGGTACGGAGAGGAAACGGCGGTCGACGACGTCAGCCTCGAGGTCGAAGACGGCGAGTTCGTCACGTTCGTCGGCCCCTCGGGCTGCGGGAAGTCGACGACCATGGAGACCGTCGCGGGGCTGACGACGCCCTCGGAGGGACGGGTGTACATCGGCGACGACGAGGTCACCAACCTCGCCCCGAAAGACCGGGGCGTCGCGATGGTCTTCCAGAACATCGCGCTGTTCCCTCACATGGACGTCTACGAGAACATCTCCTTCGGACTCCGGCTCCGGAAGTACGACGACGAGGAGGTCCGACGTCGCGTCGAGCAGGCCGCCGACATCGTCCAGCTCGAGGGGATGCTCGATCGGATGCCGGCCGATATGTCCGGCGGCCAGCAACAGCGGGTCGGCATCGCCCGCGCGATCGTTCGCAACCCGGACGTGTTCCTGATGGACGAGCCGCTGGCGAACCTCGACGCGAAGCTGCGGGTCCACATGCGGACCGAGCTCCAGCGCCTTCACCGGGAACTCGACGCGACGGTCATCTACGTCACCCACGACCAGGCCGAGGCGATGACGATGTCCAACCGGATCGCCGTCCTGAACGACGGCAAACTCCAGCAGATCGCGCCGCCGCTCGTCTGTTATAACGAACCGACGAACCTGTTCGTCGCGGGCTTCATCGGCTCGCCGTCGATGAACTTCGTCGAGGGCGAACTCGTCGAAAACGGCCTCGAGACGAACAACTTCACCGTCGATCTCGATCCGACGCTGATTCCGGACGTGACGGTCGGCGACGCCGTCACGCTGGGGGTCAGGCCGGAGGACGTCCATCTGACCCGATACGCCGACTCGCTCGCCGCGCCGACGGCACCGATCGACGCCCGGACCGACGTCCTCGAGCCGATGGGAGACGAGGTCTTCGTTTACCTGTTACTCGCCGAGGCCGAGGCGGGATCGATGGACAAAGATGCCGCGACGTCACCGAATCAACTGTTGATGAGCGTCACCCCCGACACGGATATCGAAGCGGGTCAGGACGTCGACGTCGTGCTGGATCGATCGAATATTCACCTCTTCGATACCGCCTCCGGAGAGGCGCTGCTTCACGGCCTGACGGACCTTCCCGATCGCGAACCCGGCACGACCCGGAGGGAAGCGGACAGCTAGTCCCCCGTTCATCGATGACTGAGACGGGGGACCGGGACGATCGCTGTCGGTTTCCCGCCGAATCAAGACGGACCCGTACTTGGGTCGGCTCCCCCTTGCGACTCGGTCCCGGTCGGCCCCTCCCCGAGTACTCGGTTCGCTTTGGTCCCCTCGTTTGGCAACGGACCGAAGTCGCTCGAGCGAGGACATTCGATATAGCGTCACAGGGTGTATCAGACTGGTGCGAGACGAACGAAGGCAGTTCCAGGATCACAGGGAAATGACATCGAACCGAACAGATATCGAAACTGGCATCGTCGGGTTGGGAAACATCGGCCAGTACCACGCCGAGCGACTCGTGGAACTCGGCGTCACGCTGGCCGGCGGAATGGACATCGCCGCCGAAGCGCGAACGCGCTTTGCCAGACGGTACGACGTCGACGTCTACGACGATCACCGCGAATTGTACGACACCGTCGACGCCGTTATCATCACGACGCCGAACAAGTACCACGAGGAGTACGCGGTCGACGCCCTCGAGCGGGATCTGCACGTCCTGCTCGAGAAACCGCTGGGCCACTCGATCGAAAGCGCAGAACGGATCGCGGACGCCGCCGCCGCGTCGAAGGGGTGCGCGATGGTCGGATTTAACAACCGGTTCGCCAACACCGTCCGGATCGTGAAAAACCGCATCGATCATGGCGAGCTCGGCGATATTTCCCACGTCGAAGCGAACTACGTCCGGCGGCGCGGTATTCCGGGGCGGGGATCCTGGTTCACCCGGCGACAGATCGCCGGGGGCGGCGCACTCATCGATCTCGGCGTCCATGCCATCGATCTCGCCCTCTACCTGCTTGGCTACCCCGAGGTGACTGAAGTGAGCGGCGTCGCACGGAGCGAGTTCGGCTCCCGCGACGAGTACGCCTATCTCGACATGTGGGCCGACGATGCGGGACCCGACGGTTTTGACGTCGACGACTCCGCCAGCGCGTTCATCCGCTGTGCGGGAAATCGGACGATCTCGCTCGAGGTCGCCTGGGCGACCAACCGTCCAGCCACCCACGAGTTCGTCGCGCGCGGAACCGAGGCCGGTGCACGGTTCGACCTCCTCGAGGGCGATCTCTCCATCTACTCGGCGAGTAACGTCGGTCCCGACCACCTCGAGGATACGACGATCGAGACGCGACAGAACGACACCCACACAGACGAACAGCGGGCGTTTTTCGATCGGATCGTCGGCGAGGGAAGCCCAGACAACAGCGTCGCGGAGGCCCTCGAAGTGCAGCGTGTCATCGACGGCATCTACCGCTCGAGCGAGGAGGAACGGACATACACGATCGACGAAGTGACCGATTCAGGCGAATAGCTGCGTTTGGACCGCCGTTCGCCACCGAGATCGACCGGTATGAGCCGACAGCTGTGGTGACAGCACCGAACCGAAACGCGAACGGGTCGCCGCACCGACGGGGCGATTTCGTGCACGACGTTTACGGCGCGAAGCCACCAACGGTCGAACATGGAAACGCCTCCCGAACTGAAGGACGTCGCCGGCGACGGGGACGAAATCACGATCGGTAACCGCGAGTACGGCGACGAGAGCGTCATCGCCGTGGATTTCGGTCCGACCGGCGAGAACCCGTCGGTCGACGTCGTCGACGACACGGCGATCGTCACCGTCGGCGGGAAACAGTTCGAGTTCGACGTGCCGGCGGGAGCGAGCGATGTGATCCTCAACGACGGGATTCTGACGATCAGAGGCTGACCCTCGAAGGCTGACCCACTCGAGTACGTCGATCGGCCGATACCCGGACGAAGCACTGCGACGACCGATTCTCGCCGGCCGTCGTTTTATTGCGCCGGCAGTGGTCTCCCCTCCCATGGAGATCGGCGTTCATACCCCCCCGCTGGCCGACGAACCGCTCGAGAGCGCGCTCCCCTACCTCGACGGGATCGGCGTCGAAACGATCGAGCCGGGCGTCGGCGGCCATCCCGGCCAGGACCATATTACGCGGGCCGAGTATCTCGACGACGAGACCAAGCAAGCCGAACTCGACGACCTCCTCGAGGAGTACGAAATGCGGATCAGCGCGCTCGCAACCCACAACAACCCGCTGCATCCGGACGACGAGCGAGCCGAGACGGCCGATACGGAACTCCGAGAAGCGATCCGGTTAGCCGGCCAGCTCGAGGTCGGAACCGTCACCTGTTTCTCGGGGCTCCCGGCGGGGAGCCCGAACGACGAGACCCCGAACTGGATCACCGCACCCTGGCCGCCCCAACACGCCGAGGCCCTCGAGTACCAGTGGAAGCGGGCGATCGAGTACTGGGGCGAGATCGCCGAGTACGCCGACGATCACGGGGTCGACGTGGCGATCGAGATGCATCCGAACATGCTGATCTACGAGCCCCACGGGATGGCGCGACTGCGCGAAGAGACGGGCGAGCGGATCGGCGCGAACTTCGATCCCTCGCACCTCTACTGGCAGGGGATCACGATCACCGACGCGATCCGATATCTGGGCGAGCGCGAGGCGATCCACCACGTCCACGCCAAGGACACCAGAATTTACGACGCTCAGGCCCGCGAAAAGGGCGTACTGGATACGACGCCGTACACCGACGAGCCGAATCGATCCTGGCTTTTCCGGTCGGTCGGCTACGGCCACGGCGAAGCCCACTGGAAGGACATCGTTTCGACGCTTCGCATGGTCGGCTACGACGGCGCCCTGAGTATCGAACACGAGGACTCGCTGACAAGCTCCCGGGAGGGCCTCGAGAAGGCGGTCGACCTGCTCGAGCGGGCGATCTTCGAGACCCAACCCGGAGAAGCCCACTGGGCCGAGTGAACCGAAACGGGGCTACTCTTCGATCGGACTATTGACGGAGTCGTCGGACGAGGGATCCCGAATTTCGATGTCGCTACCGTCGCGAACGATGATTTCGTAGCCCTCGTACTCGAATCGGACTACCACGCTGCTGGCGGTACCGGCGGTGGTAGTAAACAGTTCGTCGAGCGCTTCCGGATTGACGACCGTAAACAGCGGGTCGTACGCCGGCGGCTCGACGTCGGTGACGTCGACACCTTCGCGCGCTGCGATGGCCTCGATGATAGCCTGGGTCGGCGGAACCGTCCCGTCAGGCGTCGACGTATTGTCCAGATAGGACATACCTGTCACTTTGCTAGTCCCGCTGATAAGGATGATGGCAAATATATACAATTGATACGTAGCAGTTATATCCGCGTGACGGAGTGATTACGGCCTCTCGGACGAAGCGACCGGCGATTCCGCCGTCAGTCGTTCCCCTCACCTCGCGCTCGCTCGAACAGTTCGATCGCCCGCTCCCGTCGATCGGCGTGTTCGACGATCGGTGCCGGATACGCCGGCGCGATTCGCTCCCGCTCGACTCGCTCGAGGTCGTGCCAGCCGTGAATCTCGTCGGCGGTCGCCTCGCCGAGTTCGGAAACGTACTCGCGGACGTACTCGCCGTCGGGATCGTACTCGCGCCCCTGCTTCATCGGGTTGAACACGCGGAAGTACGGCTGCGCGTCGGTACCGGTCGACCCGGCCCACTGCCAGCCGCCGACGTCGTTCGCGGTGTCGTGATCGGCGAGCTGCTGCCGGAACCAGTCGTAACCCGCCCGCCAGTCCGTCAGCAAGTCCTTCGTCAGAAAGGAAGCGACGAGCATCCGCACACGGTTGTGCATCCACCCCTCCGCGCGGAGCTGACGCATCCCGGCGTCGACGATCGGAAACCCCGTCTCGCCGGCCTTCCACGCCTCGAGTTCGTCGGGGTCGTTGCGCCACTCGATCTCGTTCGCGTAGCCGCTGAAGTTCTCGACGACTGTCTCGGGATTGAACGCGAGGACGTGCGCGTAGAACTCGCGCCACACGAGTTGGCGCTGGAACTCGCGGACGCTCTCGCGGTCGTCGGTCGTCTCGGCTCGCTCGGCGGCCCGCTCCGTGGCCGCGTACAGTTCCCGCGGCCCGATCGTTCCCCACTTGCAGTGGGGAGAGAGTCGCGACGTCCCGTCAGTGGCCGGATAGTCGCGCTCCTCGGCGTAGCGGTAAATCGGCCCCGAACAGAAGTCGTCAACGCGCTCTCGAGCGACCGTCCTCGTTACGGTGGGCGGCGTCGCCGCGGGTTCGTCGAACCCGAGCTCCGCGAGCGACGGAATCGTCTCGCCGGAAACGGTCGCGAAATCGGTCCCAGCAGGCTCGTCCGCAGGTGCCCGCTTCTCGCGATCGCGCCACTTCGTCCAGAAGTACGAAAAGACCGAGTAGTGCTCGCCCTGGTTCGGCGTGATCGACCCCGGTTCGTGGTGGATCGAATCGTGGACCGACTCGCAGGCGACGCCGTCGTCTGCGAGGGCCGCCCGGACCGCTCGGTCGCGCTCCCGCGCGAGGCCACTGTAGTCCTCGTTCCAGACGACGCTCGACGCGCCGGAATCGGCGGCGACGTTGGGAACGACCCCGCTCGCCTCCCCGCGCTCGACGATCAGATCGCTCCCGTGCTCACGATACCGAGACCGCAGGTCGCGGAGCGCCTCGAGCAGGCACGCGATCCTCACCGGCGACGCGTGCTCGAGAACGGTCGGATCGAGGACGAACAGCGGGACGATTGGATCGTCGATCGACGCGGCGCGTGCGAGCCCGCGGTTGTCGATCGTCCGAAGGTCCCGCCGGTGCCAGTGAACGATCACGGTCGGAGTACGGACTCGAAGGGCGAAAATACCGGGGTGCTGGCACCCCGCGAACGCCAGTGCGACTCGAGCGGCGCATCGAACCGCGTCTCGGACGGGAGGATGGAGTCTCGACGATCGCGGGTACCAGCTAAACCGTGGAACGACGATCGCGGATACCAGCGAGACTGCGGAAATACGACTGCACGCTGGACCGTTGCAGTTCTCGATTAGTTCTTCGTATCGGTGGGAGCGAGAAGTCGATCGATCGCCGAGCGAAAGCCCGGGCTCTCGTGGTACCACAGCCAGCAGCCGACGCCCGCGGTAAGTAGCGAGCCGGCGATCATCCCGAGTGTTGCAGTCAGGTACGCGGTCGACCCGTCGCCGGAGACGGCGAAGACGTTCGCGGGGTTGTCGTGAATGAAGAAGAAGTACACGACGAACCACGCGTTCGTGAGCAGCGTCGAGACCAGCACCGGCGCGCCGTACGCGTAGTTACGCGCCCAGATCAGGCCGATCGCACCCAGCGGCCCGAGCAGTCCGACGATGGCGATAAACGCCGGTTGCCCCTGCGTGAGCGGGGCGTCGACCGTCGACAGCCCAATCCCGAACAACCCACAGAGCACGAGGTAGATGAGAAACGGCGTCGTGACGATGAGTCGTTGATCCACATCGTATCGTGGTCACCTGTTCATCTTAACTGTTATTACCAGTGACTCGATCAGATCGCGGATCGCTAATCGGTCGACCGTGGGCAGGAAACAGGTCGAACGGACGACCGACGATCCGGTTCGGGACGAATCGGCCGGCGAGCACCGATGGACCACGAGCGCCGAGCGAGAGTATAGGGACCGATTACCACGAGAGTCGGACATCGACAATATATCGGCTCACGTGTCGTTCACAGTACGAAGAGAATAACGAATTGTGTTATTCGCAACTGAACGGCCATGAGGGGTCAGGAACAATCGAACGGTACCGCACAGTCGACGATTCGGAACGCGCTCGAGTCGGCCTTGCGTCGAAGCGACGATCAGACGGTCATCGAGGAGTGCCGGCGCTGTGGCACGACGCTCGAGTCGGTGTCGACGTGTCCGTCCTGCGGCGGAAGCGACATCGTCGAATATCGGATTCGGTAAGGACCGCCCACGAGAGGCGAGCGATCGGGAGCACTGGAGAGTCACTGCGAGCCGACGGGAATCCCATCCGTATCGATCGCATCTCGTCGACCGTCGAGCACCGTGAACCGCTCGCCGCGGCGCGACTCGAGCCAGTAAAGGAGGCGTTCGGCCCACTCGAGTTTGTGAGCCTTCGCGGGGTCGACCGCGGGATCGTCGAAATCCCAGCCGACGAACTCGAGGCGCGCGGCGCCGACGTGGTCGGCGAGAAACGCCGCGCGGTCGCCGTCGGTGAAGCCGCCGACGTTTCGGACCGATCCGCAGGGTGCAGCCTGCGTTGTCGGGAGGACGTACGCACCGTCGCACTCGGGAACGACATCGCGAATCGCCGCGAGGTTATCACCGTGGCCGTGGACCGCGACCGGAACGCCCTGAGCTGTGAGTCGTTCGACGGTGTCGGGATTCTTGTCGAGATCGGTCACCATGCAGTCAACGTCGATGCCGTGGCTCGCGAGCGTGTCGACGGCCGTCGATGCGGCGAGGATGACGTCGGCCTCGCGCGCTCGCTCGAGGTGCCGATCGGTCTCGAGCGACGGGCCGGCACCCGCGATAGCGGCAGTCACTCCGCTGACGAACGAAAGGCCGGCGAGGTCGAACGATTCCTCAAGAACCGACGCGAGGAGATCGCGTCCTCGTTCGTCACCGGCACGGTCGTAGCCGAAATCGGCGCAGATCGCCTCGTAGACGGGCTCCCACTCGTCGAACTCCATGCTCGGTCTCGTCGCGCTATCGGTTTGTGTGTTCGGTCTCGATCCCGCGTTTCCGGTCATCCGGTGTGGGCTATCGGATAAACATGTGTACCGATTACCGAGTGGGCTATGGGCCGGCACGTCGGTCACCTCGCGTGGGCGATGGCATCGTCACTGTGCCATGAGACGGTCGCAACATCCCAATCGAGGGTTGTCACTGGTCGGCGTAAGACCACAATAATTCCGTGTTGTGGGCCGGGGGTCGCCTCCAAAGTACCCCTACCCGGGAGGCCGCCCGGCGTCCAATCCCCCTTTTCGAAGCATCCGGCATAAGCTTTCTCTTAACGCAGCACCCTTGACAACTCCCGTCCGAAATCGCTGAGACGACCGTTTTTGGCAGTTAAATCGGTGGCAACATCGGAAATAGTCCCTGTCGATCCAACGAGTAACCATTTCCCGTCGGTCACCCGTCGGATGCCCGCGCCGTGCTCGAGTGCGACCGTCGTGAGCCGGTCGCTCGCGTCGGGCGCGAGGCCGTCGATCTCGAGGAGGTGGGGCTGCCAATCGCCGGCAATCGCGGGATCGATGCCGCGTTCCCGGAGCTGCGTTCGAAACTCCCGGGTGGAGTGGACGTCCAGTTGCGAGATCGTGAGTCCGTCCGCGGTAACGCTCGCGCGCTCGGTGAAGGCCTTCCCGATCAGGGCCGCGTCCCGCGTTTCGGCCACGTCGTGGGTCCTGATCACGTGTGCGCCGCGCTCGACGGCCATCGATGTCGCCGCGAGGCTGACCGGGAGTCGCTCCTCGGTCTCCCGATCCGCGATCTCGCCGAGGAAGTTCTTCCGATTGATCGAGACCAGCATCGGTCGCCCGAGTGCGCGGAACTCCCGAAGCCGGCGGAACGTCTCGCGGTCGTCCTCGAGCGTCTGGGCCTCGCTCCACCCGCCGAACGCGGGGTCGACGATCGTCTTGTCGGTCAGCCCGTTCTGTTTCAACGCCTCGTAGACTTGATCGACGTAGTCGGCTGTTTCCGCCCAGTCGGGCGACTTCCGAACGGCCCAGTCGGTTTCCTCGACCGCCCCCGGCCGCTCGAGATTCGGCGGACTCGCCATCTTCGCGACGGCGACGTCGTGCTCCTCGCAGACGCGCGGCATCTCGGGATCGGCGAAACCGCAGATGTCGTTGACCATGTCGAACCCCTGCGAGAGGGCCTCGTCGGCGACCTCGGCGTAGCGCGTCTCGATCGAGAAGATCGCGTCCCCGGAGACGCTCTCGATCGTGTCGAGCGCGACGTGGAGCCGCTCGAGTTCTTCGTCGGCCGAGAGCACGTCGAAGCGTTTGTTCGCGGACTCGAGGCCGATGTCAACGATATCGGCCCCTTCGCCGATCAGCTCCTCGTCGACGTAGCGAGCCGCCTCGCCGGGATCGTCGAAGACGCTCGGATCGTAGGGAGACTCCTCGCTGACGTTCAGTACGCCCATGATCCGGGGCGGGTAGTCGTCTCCGATCCCCAGACCGGCGGCGTCGACGCTGTTCATACCCGGACTGTGAAAGCGAGACAAAAAGGTATCGCGGTTCCGCCGAGTCGGAGCGCAGCGAGCAGTAAGCGGGAGTGAGCGTGGTTTACTCTTCGTCTTCGAGGACGGCAAGCCGCGAGTCCCGCAGGAGCACCTTCTTGACGATCGAGGGGTTCTCGAGCAGGCGGTGTTTCGCGTGTGCGCCGCGGCCGCGTCCGCGTCCCTCGCGCTCGGACTGGATCACGTTGAGGAAGTTCTGTTCCTGCAGGATCTCCTGGACGCGGCGCTCGGAGAGGACGTCGAAATCGAGTCGGCGGGCGATCTCCTTGTACTGGTTGTAGATGATCTTCGTCGGGAACTCCTTTTCCGAACTGTTCTCCGTCAGCAGCGTCAGCGAGTAGAGGATCGCTTTGGCCTGCTGTGGAGAGCCCTCGATCAGTTCGTTGAACCGGTCGGCCTCGGTCTTCTCCTTGGCGTCGCGGACGTGATCCGCGGTCACTCGGGTATCGCTTCGCTTCTTCGCGATCCGGCCCGCGTTCCGGAGGATGTCGATCGCCTTGCGGGCATCCCCGTGTTCCTGAGCGGCGAGCGCGGCGGTGAGCGGAATGACGTCGTCGGAAAGCACGCCGTCGTGAAAGGCGTCGCGGCGCTTCTCGAGGATCTCGACGAGCTGGTTCGCGTCGTACGGCGAGAAGACCAGTTCGTCCCGCGAGAGGCTCGACTTGACGCGTTCGGAGAGGTGGTCGGGGAAATCGATCTTGTTCGAGATGCCGATGATACCGATGCTCGAGTCCGAGATACGCCTGTTTTCGCCGGCTCGAGAGAGTTTCCGGAGGACCTCGTCGTCCTCGAGCATGTCGATCTCGTCGAGGATGACGATGGTGACGTCGGTGCAGTGGTCGATGGCCTGCCAGAGGCGCTTGTAGTAGTCGCCTGTGCCTAACCCCCGGTCGGGGACGCTGACCCCGCTCGCCTCGGGGTCGTTGACGAGCTGGGCGATCGTCTTGACGATCGACGCCTCCGTGTTCTGCTCGCCGCAGTCGATGAATGCGTACTTGACGGTGATGTCGTCGTGCTGGGCCTCGGTGATCACGCGCTGGGTGACCGATCGCGAGATGAGCGATTTCCCGGTGCCGGTCTTGCCGAAGATGAACAGGTGATTGGGTTCGCTCCCGAAGACTGCCGGATTCAGGGCGTCCGCAACCCGTTGCATCTGCTCGTCGCGACCGACGATCCGATCGGGGCCTGGGAGGTGCGTGATCTCGAGCAGGCGCTCGTCGGCGAAGACCGGATCGTCGTACCGAAAGAGCGGGTCTCGATCGTCGTTGGCGGACATTGCGGTACCGCGCCCCTTCCAACTGGATTGAAATAAAGGTGTGGGGATCGATCGCGGATGTAAATACCCCGACAGAGCGACTCGAGTGGAACCTCGCGGCCGCATAACCGGAATTTGCCCTGAACGCCTGCCTCGCGCTTCTAACCGCCGACGCTGCCCGTCACCACCCACGGACACCCCCGTCGCGGATGTAAAGCTCGCGTGCTCGACCGGCCAACGACCGCGCTGTACCCGGTTTCGGTGGTGAGATCCCGTTCGACGAACGAGGACAGGATTCACATGAATACGGCGAACGAGGGCTCGAGGGACCGAACGAGCGATTCGTCGGTCACTGCGCGGGGCCCACACCCCCCTCGCGTTTGTAACGGCAATAACGGAGGGGTGATCGAGAATTATATCCGGATCTCTACACTGTTGGATCCATACGGATCAATTTTACATCCGCGGCACTGGTGTGTTCCAACAAAAGACCCCCACACGTATATCGCCTTACAAACGCGAGGGGGGTGTGTCCCTCTCTCACTCTCTCCACTGAACGATCGATATCCACTCCTGCGAACAATTCCAATCGAGAATAGACGCAATTGGATTCCAGAGAGACAGTATCCCAGAAACGCAGAAACGCAGAAACGCGGTATATAGATATAAGTAGAATATGGTGCCCCAGTTCTACTCTAGTCTATACTAGACTAGAACTAGCTAGAGCTAGAACAGAGATGAGAGAATGAAGTATGATGGTGAAGTAACTCGAGACCGAAATAATCAAAGCCCGAAAACGAAACGGGGAGAGTTCATCGAGACGTGAACGCGTTCTTTTTGCGTTCGCGTTCGGTACTCCAGCTATGAACGCACCCACCGAGACAGCGCCCCCGTCACGCTCTCTTCCTGTCACCGGAACGGATCTTGCACAAACAACGGATCTCCGTCTGGAATCCTCCCCATCCAAATCCCGATGACCGACGAACCGATCCCAGATGGATCGCCTCCGAGTCGAACGACGCCGGCGGTTGCGGTCGTCGACGCCCAGTCACCGGGCAACGTCGGAACCATCGCTCGCGCGATGAAGAATTTCGGCTTCGAGGACCTCCTGCTCGTCGATCCGCCGGAACTGGACCCCGACGGTGAAGCGTACGGCTTCGCGGGGCACGCTCGAGAGGACGTGCTCCCGAACGCCGACGAGATCAGTTTCGACTCGCTCGTCGAGAACTACCACACGATCGGTTGTACGGCCGTCACGAACGAAGATGATCACAGCCACATGCGATTCCCCTATTCGACGCCCGCCGAGCTGGCCGACCGGCTGCCGACCGTCGAATCACCCACCGCGCTCGTGTTCGGTCGCGAGGGTGTCGGCCTGACGAACGCAGAACTCGCACGGATTGACGAAATCTGCTCGATCCCTGCGAACGCCGATTATCCCGTACTCAACCTCGGGCAGGCGGCCACGATCACCCTCTACGAACTCCAGTCGTTGACGCTCGACGAGACCCAGTTGCCCGACCTCGAGCGCGTTCGAGCTCCCGAGCCGACCGTCGATCGGCTCTACGATCAGTGGGCGGCCCTGCTCGAGGAGATCAACCATCCCGAGGAGAAACGCGAGAAGACGATGCGCATGCTCCGGCGGGTGTTCGGTCGGGCCGATCTGACCGAACGCGAGGCGAACACGCTGCTGGGACTCCTCCGTCGGGCGACCGAACGGCCCGCCGAGGACTGATTCGTCGTCGACCGGCCACTCACTCACCCACTCCGACCCACAGCCCGCTACCGGCTACCGCTCGAGATCGGAGACTGGGTGTCAATCGCCGTACTCGAGCCGGCGGGCGTGGCCAGTATAGTAATACGGTTTCAGTAACCACCAACACAGCATGACTACATATCACCGACGAGCGGCACTGGGTTTGCTGGGAACAGGGATGGCAGTTCTGGCCGGCTGTTCGGGTTCCTCCGACGACGGCAACGGGAGCTCAAACGAGAACGCAGGGGACGGCGACGAACCGACCGGTGACGGCGACATCGACGGCGAGAACGGCGATCTCCCGTCCTACGCGTCGATCCTCCCCCAGGGCGACGACCCGTCGTACTTCTACGGGGCGATCGACGCCGAGACGCTGACGACCCTGCTCAACGACGAGGGTGCGGCGGAGGGCACGGAACCGACCGATCCGCTGATCGGAAACCCAGTCATCATGGCGGTGCTCTTCGGCCGATTCGGCAGCCAGGCGTCGCTTAGAGCCTACGAGAACAACGACGAAACGCCCGCCGACGAGGGCGTCCTGATCGACGCCAACGGCGTCTACGCGATCAAGGGCCAGTACGACCGAAGCGGTCTCGTCGCCGACCTCGAGTCGGCCGGCTACACGGCCGACGCGGAGACGGACGCGTATTCGATCTACAGCGACGACGAATCCGGCGAGGTCGCCGGCGTCACGGACACGGTGTTCGCGCTCACTACGCCGAACCCGAACGACGACTCCTTCGATCCGGTCGCGGCCGTCGAACGAGTCCTCGAGACGGCCGTCGGCGACCGGGCGCCGAAACACGAGGTCGACGGGGACTTCGAGTGGCTCCTCCGCGCCAGTTCGACCGACGGAATGGCGCTGTGTCGATACACGGAAGCCGAGGCCTTCGACCCCGCGACGCTCGGCAACGACCAGGTGGATGCGAACTCGCTCGAGTTCGCGTTCGGTGCCGTCGAAGGGGCCAACGGGATCCACCAGCAGCTCTCGATCGCCGGCGAGTCCGCGACGGCGAGCGCCGTGGTCACCTACGCCGACGAGGGAAGCGTCGATCTCGACCGCCTCGAGTCGGCGCTGGGGACGGACGCTGACTCGGTCGACTTCGGTCAGGACGGCCCGGCCGTCGCGATCGACGCCGAGTACGGCGGCGACATCGTCGAGGAGTAACCCGATCCGTTCGGCTCGAGCGTCGGCGCTACTCGGATTGCGTCACTGGCTTTTCTTCGGCTTCGCCCTCGGCTTTCGCGGCCGATTCCGCCGACGCCGAGACGTACGTTCCCGATCCGTCGATGGTCCCGATCCAGCCGCAGTCGCCACAGGCGAACAGCCCCTGCCCGTCGATCAGGGAGCCGCCGCAGCCGGGGCAGGTGTCCGAGGTCGACGCGGCCGACTCGCGTCCCTCGTTGGCGTCGACCGGACCGAGCGGAGTCGGCACCTCGCCGGTCCGTAGCGTGGCGATGGCTTCATCGGTCGTGTACGTCTCCTCGGTTGCCTCGTTCGAGTGGGGGAAGACGCCGATCAGTTCGTCGTCCGCGTACAGCTCGAGGCACAACAGCGGCGTCACCAGCCGCTCTCGCGTCGTCCCGGTCACCTGCGAGGTCGTCGTTCGCTTCCGGAACGGCGGTCGGACGCTCACGCCGCGCTCGTCGGCCCATTGAGCGAACCGCTCGAAGTTCTCGAGGACTTCCTGATGGGGGCTCTCCTCGGAGAGCGCGACTTCCTTGGGCCAACTCCGGAGGAGCAGGTCGTCGACCGCGCCCTCGGACTCGCAGGCCTGGAGCGTTTCGACCTGCTCGTCGACCGGCTCGAGCAACAGCGGTGCGCGAACGTGGCAGACGGCCGATATCTCGGTTGGGTTGTCTGTCATGTGGGATCGTTGTGAGGTTTGCCAACGGAAGAACTGATAAAGGTTTCTGGGGGCGACTCGATATCGGTTGAAGGTGTATTATACCATACTAGGACGGGAGAGCTGCCGGAAACCGCTGTGCTCGATCGGCGTCGATCCGAGTGACGACGGCTTCAGAACCGGTCGTTCCGGGAACTCTTCGTCGTGCTCGGGTCGTTCCGGGAACTCTTTGTCGCCGATCGAGGCGTCCGAAGATCCGGACGGATCTATGCTCGCTTCTGGATTTCCTCGCGCAGGAGTTCGCTCACGAGATCGCCATCCGCCTTCCCTCGCAGCGCACCCATGCATTCACCCATGAGTCCCGAAAAGGCCTGCATTCCCTCCGCTTCGACCTGACCCTCGTTTCGTTCGACGACCTCGACGACGGCCTCCCGGACCTCGTCCTCGCCGGCCGAACCGAGTCCGGCGGCCTCGGCGGCCTCCTCGGCCGATCGGTCCGGTTCCTCCGCGAGCGCCGTCAGCAGATCCGGAACACCCTCCTGCGCGAGGTCACCGCCCTCGGCCATCGCGAAGACCGACTCGAGGTGTTCTCGAGTCAGCTTCTCGACTGGCACGTCGTCGCGCCGGAGTTCGGTCAGCGTCGACTCGAGCGTCGTCGCCGCGAGCGTGGGATCGATCCCGTCCGCAACGACGTCCTCGAATAGCGGCATGTGCTTACCGTAGGCGACCTGTTCGGCCAGTCCCTCGCCGAGCCCGTACTCGTCCTGGTAGCGCTCGACCTTTGCGGTCAGCAGCTCGGGCTCGGGAACGTCGCTCGGGTCCGGTTCGACGGGCGGCACGTCCGTCTCGGGGTACATCCGCGCCGCGCCGGGCAGCGGCCGCAGATACCTGGTCGTTCCGTCATCGTTCGCACCGCGGGTCTCCTCGGGGACACCCTCGAGTGCGGTTCCCGCCCGCTCCGCGACGGCGTCGATCGCCGACTCCGCGATCTCGGTGTCGGCGGCCACGATGGCGACAGCGTCTTCAGATCCCGCTCCAACGGTGTCTCGGAGCGCTGCAACCTCGTCTTCGGTGACTCCGTACGCGGGCAGCTCGTCCGTGTGAAAGATCCCGCCCGCGCCGTGGCGCTTCGCATGATCCGAGAATTCGGTTCCGAGCCGGCGGTCGGGAGCGATCTCGCGACCCACGACACCGTCGAAGCCGTAGAGTGGGACCGCCATCACCGATCCGCCGCTGTTCAGCGCGCCGCCGATGACGCCGCTCTCGGTGCCCTCGAAGACCTCGGTCACGTCCCGAACGTCGCCGACCGACGCCTCGAGCTCCGAAAGTTCGTCCCGAATTGCGACGAGTTCGGCCTGTCGAGCGACCTCGTTGCGCACGATGTCGTCGATGTCGTCGAGGCTCTGGACGCCCTTGATCTCGACGCGAGCGCCCTCCGCGATCGAGACGTTGACGTCTTGGCGGATCGTTCCCAACCCGCGCTTGACCTTCCCGGTCGAACGCAGCAACATTCCGATGCGTTCGGCCGCCTCGAGGGCCTGCTCGGGGCTCGAGATGTCCGGACTCGTCCCAATTTCGACCAGCGGAATGCCGAGCCGGTCGAGGCTGTAGCGCACCCCATCCTCGGTCTCTTCGACGCGCTGGGCGCTTTCCTCCTCGAGCAGCATATCCTCGATGCCGACCGTGCCCTCGCTCGTGTCGATCGCGCCGTCGGTGGCGATCAGCGACGAGCGCTGAAAGCCCGACGTGTTCGAGCCGTCGACGACGATCTTGCGCATCACGTG
Organism: Natrinema sp. DC36; assembly: GCF_020405225.1. NCBI lineage: Archaea > Methanobacteriati > Methanobacteriota > Halobacteria > Halobacteriales > Natrialbaceae > Natrinema > Natrinema sp. DC36. The sequence goes on along the minus strand of NZ_CP084472.1, from coordinate 1,099,462 downwards.
GGCCTGATCGACCGGGCTCATATCCATCAGCTGAGCGACCTCGAGGGTCGTCTCGAGGGCTTCCTCGTCGAGTTCGTGGGGCGGTTCGTCGTCCTCCTCGACGAGACAGGTCGAGTCGTAGGCGAGGTATTCGAACTCGCGCTCGACCATGCTCTCCTCGACGGCGGCGTCGTCGAGTTCCCCAAGTTCGCTCCGGGTGGGATGAAGGTAGCGCGTGAACCGTCGCGTCGACGCCTCGGGCTCGCGGATGTCGGTCGGACACTGGCAGAACAGCTTCGTCGCCGTATCGAGTTGCTGGTGGATTTCCAGCCCGGCGACGAGTCCGAGGGACTCGTAATCGTACTCGGTCATTGGCGGCCACTCGGAGGCGGAAGGGTAAAAAACCGTCCAGTTGCGGCGGGATCGTGGACGGTCCGGATTTCCTCGGCGTCGCTCGCTCAGCCCACGTGTCAAACGCAAGACTGGTACCGAACCCGTATCAAGCAAGCACAACGTCTACCCGACGTGACCGACACATCAGAGTATGGTTCGACTCTCGACGATCGTCATCGTCGTCGCGATTGTTCTCGCAATCGGTCTCATTCCGATTCCCGTCGTCCCCGGTATCGGGATTCTCGTCGGTATCTCGGGCGTCGTTCTCGGAATCATCCTCCGGTTCCTCGGGTGGTGATCTCAGTCGCTCGAGGACTCGGCAGACACGCCCGAACTCGAGTCGCCGTCCGATGACGTCGATCCGGTATCCGACGACTCCGCGTCGGTACTCGAGCGCGACGCGTCACCGCCGGTTTCGAGCGCGTCCCCGACCCCCTCGAGTATCCGCTCCGCTGGCACCTCGAGAACGGAGTCCGGTCGGAGTTCGTACGCGACCTCGGAGCCCCGTTCTCGTGGCTCACCGGCGTCGCTTCCCGGAGCGTCGTCTTCCCCTCGTTCCCCCCGCGTCGCGATCACGATCGAGTCAGCGATCGCATCTACGATTTCGAGAAGGCGACGCGTCCCCCCGCCGGAAGATTCGAGCACGTCCTCGGCGACGACGGTCACGTCGGCCTCCCGAACGAAGCTCTCGAACGTCGTTAGATGGGTCGGTGAGAGCGATTCGAACGGCGGGATCTCGACGCACTCGACCCCGAGCGAGCGGGCGGTTTCGGCCGCCGTATCCCCGTCGGTGACCGGGCCGATACTACTCTCGAGAGCAGGGGTATCGGACTCGGTTCCACCGGCTCGAGAACGCGCGAAGCGGGCGAGCACGCGCGCAGCGATCGGCCCGGTTCCAAGGACGTGGATCCGAACGGTGTCGCGATCGATACCGGTCCACGCGCCGTCCGAGACGGAACGCGGGAACGCCGTCACCGTTTCCGCTCCCGTGAGCGGGTGGGTGGTGACCGTCGCGGTCGCGTCGAAAACGTCGCCGAGCGAGTCTCCCGTGAGCACGTCCGACGGCGGACCGTTCCGATAGACGTCGCCGTCGGCGAGCATCACGAGCCGGTCACAGTACCGCGCGGCCAGATCGAGGTCGTGAATCGCCGCACAGACGGTCCGACCCTCGTCGACCAGTTCGCGGACCAGTTCGAGCGTCTCGATCTGGTGATTGACGTCGAGGCTCCCCGTCGGCTCGTCGAGCAGCATGACCGGCGTTTCCTGGGCGATCGCCCGCGCCAGCACGACCCGCTGGCGCTGGCCGCCGCTGACCTCGTCGATCGGTCGGTCGGCCAACTCCGTCGTCCGGGTCCGTTCGAGGGCGCGCTCGACCGCGGCACGGTCCTCTGGCGTCGCCGATGAGAACCGCGAGCGGTGTGGATGCCGCCCCATCTCGACGACGTCGCGGACGGGGAACGAAAACGAGAGCGTCGTATCCTGCGGGACCACGGAGACGAGCCGGCTCGAGGCCCGCGAGGAGAGTTCGTGAATATCGTCTCCGCCAATCGCGACCGTTCCGGAATCGGGCTCGAGCGCGCCGCTGATCGCGCGGAGGAGCGTCGTCTTGCCGGCCCCGTTCGGACCGACGAAGCCGACGAACTCCCCGGGTTCAACCGTGAAGGAGACGTCCTCGAGAACCTCGAGATCGCCGAAGGAGAACGAGCAGTCCTCGACGGTGATCGTCGCCGGGTCGATGTCCTGACGGACCGCGTTCCGCTCGCCCGATCGATCGAATCCGATCATACCGAATGCACCTCCCGTCGAGTGAGCAGGAACAGGAAGAACGGGGCGCCCAATGCCGCCGTGATGATCCCGACCGGGACGACGGCCGGACCGGTCCGCGCGAGCGTATCGGTCGCGACCAGAAACGACGCGCCGGCGAGCGCGCTGGTCGGTAAGAGGATCCGATGGTCAGGCCCCACGATCAGCCGCATGATGTGCGGGACGACGAGGCCGACGAAGCCGATGACGCCGGCGACCGCGACCCCGGCGGCGGTGACGATACTCGCGAGTGTGAGCAAGAGCAGTTTGGTCCGCTCGACCTCGACGCCGAGGTGGTCAGCGTCCTCCTCGCCGAGCAGGAGAACGTTCAACTCTCGCCGAAAGGCACAGAGGACGAGGACGCCGACCAGCGTGATCGGCAGGGCGAACGCAACGTCACTCCACTGGCTGTTGTTGAGATGGCCCATCATCCAGTAGACGGCTTGCCTGAGCGAGTCGCCGCTGTGGACGAGCATGTACGAGATCATCGCGCCGAGAAAGGCCTGAATCGCGACGCCAGCGAGCAACAGTGTTGCGACCGGCGTTCGTCCGCCGTCGGTCGCGATCGCGTAGACGAGAAACGCCGTCCCGAGCGCGCCGACGAACGCCGAGAGGTGGAGCCCTCCGAACGGAATCAACGCCGGAAACGCGATCGCAGCGACCGCGCCCGCGGCGGCACCCGAGGAAACCCCGATGATCGACGGATCCGCCAGCGGATTTCTGAAGAACCCCTGCATCACCGTCCCCGCTGCGGCCAGTGCCAGTCCGACCGTCGCCGCGAGCGCGATTCGGGGAAGCCGAATGTCCGCGACGATGATCTGGCGCGTCGCCGGCACGTCGAACGAAAAGATCGGGGTGTACTCGAGACCGGGGACCGGTACCGAGACGCCGATGGTGGGAAGCGAAGCGCTCCCGATGGCGACGCCCGAGGGGACGACGATCGCGTTCAGCATCGCCATCGCGACCGTCACCAGATCGATCCTGACCGGCCCGAGTGCGGCACTGGCGAGGACGACGGCGACGAGCACCACGAGCAGCCCCGCCGACCACGTCGCCGTTCGGACCGATCGGTACATGCTTAGAAAGCAGTCTTGCAGTAGGCAAATATTTGTTGAAGTAGCGTAGACGTGGTAGCGATGCGACGATACATCTCCGTCTTACTGGCCGTACTGATCGCCGTTTCCGCGTTCGCGCCCGCCGTAGCCGGGCAGTCGGACGATGGGGGCGAATCGACCGTCGAATGCGAGTTCCCGCTCGAGATGACCGACGCCACGGGCGAGACGATCACGCTCGAGGAGGCTCCCGAATCGGTCGTGGCGCTCGGGGCCAGCGACGCCCAGACGATGTTCGAAATCGGGGCCGAGGATCGTCTCGTGGGAATGCCCGACAACCCGGCGACGAGCGGTCTGGATATCGGCGACCGGACGGCCGTTACGGATAATTATCAACTCGTTCACGAGCGGGTAATCGATCTCGATCCCGATCTCGTCCTGGCGGCGAATGCGACGACGACGCGAGAAGACGTCGACCAGCTTCGCGAGGCCGGACTCACCGTCTACTACTTCGACGACGCCGAATCACTCGACGACGTTCGTGAGAACGTGCGGACGACCGGAAAACTCACCGGCGAGTGCACCGGTGCCGAAGAGACCGTCGACTGGATGAACGAACAACTCGAGATCGTCGAACGGACGCTCGAAGAGACGGACCGACCGCTGGCGTACTACGAGATGGGTAACGGCTACACCGCCGGGTCGGGGACGTTCATCGACGAGGTCCTGACGACGGCCGGTGTCGAAAACCTGGCAGCGGAGGTCGGAATACAGTCGTATGACCAGATCAACCCCGAAACGGTCGTCGACGAGAATCCCGACTGGATCATCTATCCCGACGACAGGGACGAACCGCCGATTCACGAGTCGATCCAGGCGACGACCGCCTACCAGAACGACAACGTCCTCGCCGTCAACGCGAATCACATGAGCCAGCCCGCACCGAATCTCGTCTACGCGGTCATAGACATCGTCGAGACGGTCCATCCCGAGGCCTACGCGGAAGCGAGCGCAGAGCTCGATGCCACTTCGGAGGACGCCAACGAGTCGGACGATGAAGAACAGAGCACGGAGAGTCCCATTCCCGGATTCGGCGTCTCCGCAGCTCTCGTCGCTCTGCTGGCCGCTACTGCATTCGTCGCACGGCGACGATAGCTCGAAGACTCGGTTTTCGCTTCGGTCTCCTTTCCGGACATCTCGTTGGTAGCAGTGACGTATCGTTTTGAAAAGGGTTTACTCGCCGGACCGCACAGGAAAGCGCATGGTCGAGAACGTCATCTGGCCCGCCTATCTCGATGCGACCCTCTCGAGGGCCGAGGGACGGCGCGTGTCCGAGGATCTGGCGGTCGAGGAACCGACGGTCGACGAGATCGCGAAGTCCGTCCAGCAGATCGGGTACGACGCCACGATCGAGCGGGACAAGTCTTACTCCCGGGAGCACTGGGCCGACCGGGGTCGGGTCGTCGTTCGCGGGGCCGACGACTCGACGAAGAACGACCTCGTCCAAGCCGTGGCGGCGTACGTCGTCGCGATGCGCGACTGACATGCGCCGAGTAGGCGCAGTCGTCCGGACCGCGCAGGGACTGGCCGTCCTCCGAGCGGACGAGGCGGACGACGCCGGCAGCGACACGCCCGACGAGTTCCGCGACGAGATCGGCACGATGGTCCTCGACGATGACCTCGAGGGAGTCGGCCGCGTCGTCGACGTCTTCGGCCCCGTCTCGAGGCCGTATCTGGCGGTGACACCGGACGACGGCGTTCACCTGCCGTCGCTGATTGGATCGACGCTGTACGCGCGATAGCGTCGTCGGTTGCCGTCTCGTTTTCCGCTTCGGTTCGATTTTCGGCACACTGTGTATTGTATCGGAGTGCGACGTATCCCCCCATAGAGTCGATCGGCATGCGGTGGCGCGCGCTGTCGCCCGTCCGAACGACAGTGAAGGCGGGCGTCGATGCCGTGCGAGGGATGAGCGAGGGAAGAATGACCGAGCGAATCGGCTGGGGAGGGCGTGGCGATTCCGTGTTGTCGCGATAGCAGAACACGTCGTTCACCTCGATCCAGTCAATGCACACCGGTCGATACACCCCTCGAGACGTAGTAGACGCCAAATCCGAAGTGGAAAAGACGATAGGAGCGGGGTGCAAACGCCGCGACATGAACGACCGGATGCGCATCCTCGCCGCCGTTGGCACGACGGTCCTGCTGTTTCTCGGCGTCCAGCTCGGCGCGCTGGCGCTGCTCGAGCCGTTCCAGGAATCGGGCCGACAAGCCGTCGAGGATCCACAGAACCCGACGAACAGCGTCCTCTACTTCGGAATCATGCTCGTCGCGACAGGCCTTATGCTCGCGGCGTTCAAGTACGACCTCGAGTGGCTGATCAGACTCCTGCTCGTCGGCGTCAGCGTGATGATCTCGTGGTACGTCTTCGCCGAACTCGTCCCGTCGCTCGCCACGCCGTTCGTCTCCGACGGTGCAGCGGACGCACTCGCGATCGTCGCCTCGCTGGCCGTCGGCGCGGCGCTCCTGTTGTATCCCGAGTGGTACGTCATCGACGCCGCGGGAGTGGTGATGGGCGCCGGCGCCGCCGCCCTGTTCGGGATCAGTTTCGGCCTGCTGCCCGCGCTACTCCTGCTCTCGGTGCTCGCGATCTATGACGCCATCAGCGTCTACGGCACCGAACACATGCTCGATCTCGCCGAGGGCGTCATGGACCTCAAGATCCCCGTCGTGCTCGTTATTCCCCTGACCCTCTCCTACTCCTATCTCGCTGCCGGCAGCACCGACGACGTGCTCGAGGACGATCGCAAGACCGACGAGAGCACCGACGCTGACGGCACCGCCACCGAAACCGCCGGCGACGAGAGCATCGCCACCGCTGAGAGCGCCGCCGACGGCGGTGAGCGGGATAACGTGGCGGCCGCCGACAGCTCCGCTGCCGATGCCGACGCCCGCGACACCGAAGCCGGTACCGAGGACGATGCGGACGCCCTCGAGCGAGACGCCCTGTTCATCGGTCTCGGCGACGCCGTTATTCCCTCGATTCTCGTCGCCAGCGCGGCGTACTTCCTCGATGCGGGCACGCTCTCGTTCCCCGGAATCGCGCTGAACTTGCCGGCGCTCGGTGCGATGGTGGGGACGATTTCCGGACTCCTCGTGCTCATGTACATGGTCCTCGAGGGCCGTCCCCACGCCGGATTGCCGCTGCTCAACGGCGGCGCGATCGGCGGCTACCTGCTCGGGGCGCTCGCGAGCGGGCTCTCGCTCGCGACGGCGGTCGGGTTCTGATACGGTCTGCTGTAACGATTTAGCGGTGCGACCGCAGGCCGTATTCGCGGTCGCACCGGAAATGACTTACAGCAGTCCGTATGACCGTCGCTCTCCGTCGCCGTCACCCGTCGGCTCCCTCGGTCTCGACGATATCGACCTCGAGGCCGTCGTACTGCTCGAGCCCCCGAACCAGGGTGTCGATCCGCGTTTGCTCCGACTCCCGCTCCCGAACAGCCTCGGTGGGGTAGATCCCCACGACGACGAGGTGATCACCCTCGTGTTCGTCCCGGATGCTGTCCAGGGCGATGTCGAGGTCGTACTCCCCGTTCAGCGTCGCAGTTCCCTCGACGGATTCGACGGGGAACCGCTCGCCGAGCGTCTCGAGCGCGCGGCCCCCGACGGCCCGGTCGATCGACAGTCCGTCGTAGCGACGTTGCACGCGCTCGGCGAGTTCCACTGTCGACGGCCCGCCGACGGGGTTGAACTCCTCGCCACCGGCGGTGACGTGTGGCGCTGCGAGCACGCCGAACGCCCCCGCTCGCACCGGTTGGTCGCCGAAGCGCTCGGCCGGAAGCTCGATCGCCCGATCGTAGACGCTATCGTAGCTCGTCAGTTCGACGTCCTCGCCGCCCACCTGCTGCGTCTCGACCCGTTTTATCGTTCCCTGATACTCGTAGCCGGCCTCGGCGGCCGCCTCGTCCGAAACGCGTGCAGGTGCCGCCGAAACCATCGTCATATCGTCGGCGACGCCGCTGAGACAGCCGGCCACCGTGCCGACGCCGCTCGCCGCGAGCGCGCCGAGAAACAGCCGTCGATTCATGTGATTCTCCGACCAGACTCGAGGAAATAAACGCCGCGGTGGTCTTCACTTGCTGATTACAATTCGAACTGCATGGCTGATCCAGTGACCGGAATAGCTGGCGTTGCTGAAATCCTCGTTGTCAACCCGAATGTGTGACAATCTGTAACAGTGCAGTTATGCCCTCATCGATCGTTACATTCTGTATGTTTACGCCGCTCGAAGACATCCGCTTTCTCGCGGACTCGGAGAACCGATTCACCGCGCTCGAAGCCCTCGCGGCAGGCCCCCGTACGAGGGCGGAATTACGGACCGCGACCGAGGCCTCTAAAGCCACGATCAGCCGCCTCCTCGGTGATTTCGAGAGCCGCGGCTGGGTCGCGAGGAACGGACATCGATACGCGTTGACTCCGCTCGGAGAATACGTCGCGAGCGAGTTCATCGACCTCTACGACCACATGACGACCGCCAGCGATCTGCGGGAACTACTCCCGTGGTTTCCGCTGGGGGAACTGGATATCGAGTTCGACCTCGAGGTCTTGACCGAGGCGAGGATCACCGCGGCGACCCCCGATGATCCGATGGCGCCAGTGGCCCGCGTACTGGACATCGAACGCGAGTCGACCCGAACGAAGACGCTGGCGGACAAGTTTCCCGAACCGTGTGTCGACGCGAGACACGAGGCGGTCGTCGGCGGCTCGCAGACGATGGAACTGGTGACTACCCTGACCGTGATCGAGGCGGTGATGGCGTCTCCGTGCGCCGACGAGTTCGAGGACATCGTCGCCGCCGACCGCGCCGCGGTATACATTTACGACGGTGACGTCCCGCCGGGGGGTATCTACGACGGGACGGCCTACCGCATCGTCCTCGACGATCGGGACGTCTCCGTCGGCCTGATCGAATCCGACGACCCGGCCCTCGTCGACCGGCTCACGGAGACGTTCGACGAGTACCGGGACGCGTCGACCCGCCTCACCGCCTCGGAGTTGCAGAACGGCCGGGAATCCGTGGGGGCAAAGACGTAGCAGCGGCGGGTCCGAGACGACGGATTCGTAGTCGGCGTCTCGTGATCGCGGACGACACGAGTCTCTGGTAGTCGACTGCTCGAGGTGGTCTTCCGACCGGGCCTGCCTTCCACCTCGTGTCGAGGAACGGACAGGGAGCGTACGCGTTGCGCGAGGTGAAACGGTTACAGCAGGTGCCTATACCGTGATCGCAAGCGAAGTCACTCGACGGGTATAGAGCCATGAAAACCGAGACCGAAACAGAGGCGATAGATGCGGACGCGGTAACTGCGTTCGAGGAATCGTTCCGCGGCCGGGTCGTCCTCCCGGACGACGAAGAGTACGACGAGTGCCGTCGGGTCTGGAACGAGATGATAGACCGGTATCCGGCGATGATCGCTCGGTGTGCCGGGGTCGCGGACGTGATCGAGTCCGTGGACTTCGCCCGCGAGAACGACCTTCTCCTCGCCGTCAAGGCCGGCGGGCACAACGCCGCGGGAAACGCGGTCTGTGACGACGGCCTCGTGATCGATTGTTCCCTGATGACGTCGGTCCGGGTCGATCCAGGTACCAAAACCGTCCGCGTCGAACCCGGCGTCACTATGGGGGATCTCGATCACGAAACTCAGGCGTTCGGGCTCGCTACCCCGGGCGGTACCGTCTCGACCACCGGCGTCGCCGGCCTCACGCTGGGGGGCGGATGGGGGTGGCTGAGTCGGCGGTTCGGACTCACCATCGACAACCTTCGGAGTGTGGATGTCGTCACCGCGGCGGGGGAGCTCGTCCACGCCAGCGAGGACGAAAATTCGGACCTGTTCTGGGGGATCCGCGGGGGCGGCGGGAACTTCGGAATCGTCACCTCCTTCGAATTCGACTGCTACGAGGTCGGGCCGATAGTGCTCGGTGGGATGGTCATCCACCCGTTCGAGGACGCGGCCGACCTCCTCCGATTCCACCGCGAGTTTACGGCCGATATGCCGGACGAGTGCTGTTGCTACGCCGCGATCATGACGGCACCCCCGGCACCGTTCCTCCCGGAGGCGGTCCACGGCACGAAGGTGGCTGCGCTCGCGCCGTTCTACTCGGGACCCATCGAGACGGGCGAGGAACTGTTCCGGCCGCTCCGGGACTTCGGCGAGCCGATCGTCGACTTGGTCCAGCCCCAGCCGTATACGGCCCTCCAACAGATGCTGGACGAGCCGCAAGCGCCGGGATACCGAAACTACTGGAAGTCCCAGCTGGTGGATCCCCTCCCCGACGACGCGATCGACACGGTGGTCGAACGTGCGGGAACGCTTCCGTCACCGATGTCGCAGCTCGTCCTCGAGCACCTGGGCGGCGCGATCTCCCGAGTCGAGCCGGACGCGACGGCGTACCGGAACCGAAACGCCGCGTTCTCGTTCAACGTCTTCTCCAGGTGGGAAGATCCCGCCGAGGACGAGACCCACGTCTCGTGGGCCCGGGAATTTCACGCCGCGATGGGACCGTTCGCGACCGATGGCGTGGCCGTGAACTTCCTCAGTCAGGAGGGCGACGAGCGGGTCAGGGCCGCCTACGGCGACAATTACGATCGCCTGGTCGACGTCAAGGATGCGTACGATCCCGAGAACCGCTTCCGGATGAACCAGAACATCACGCCGTCCGCTCGGGCTGACGGCGGCGCAAGTCACGAAAGAGTATGACGACGAATCGACGACGGCCACGTCACGATCGTCGGCGGTTCAGTTCGGACCGATGAACGTGACGAAAGGGACGCCAGGTGTTCGACTGGTCGCCTCGATGCTCGGCACAGCTGTACGACCCGTTGCTGTTGTGCATTCACAGATCACGGTGGCCGAAGCGGGAGTCGCCGAATGACATTAGCAACCGTTCCGCAGTACGATCCCGAGCGGATCACTGAGAGACGGGATCACGCGGTGGTCCTCGGAGCGAGCATGGCGGGACTCCTGGCAGCTCGGGTCTTGTGCGACCGATTCGAGGCGGTCACGCTCATCGAAAGAGATCCGCTCCCTGACGAGGCGATACCTCGCCCAGGCATCCCGCAGGGCCGTCACATTCACGCGATGCAGAAAGCCGGACAGGCCACGCTCGAGGATCTCTTTCCCGGCTACAGCGACGAAGTGACCGACGCGGGCGGACTGGCGATCGATTTCGCGAGCGACTTCGAGATCTATCAGAAGGGGGGCGTACTCGCGAACGGACCCACTCACATCCCCCAGTATAACGCGAGTCGGCCAGTATTCGAACAGGTAACCCGGGAGCGGGTCGCGGGGCTCGACGATGTAACCATATGGGACGACTGTCACTTCGTGGAATACCTCGTCGACGACCACGTCTCGACTGTCGAGGGCGTAACCGTGCGAACTGCCGATGGTGAACGTGAGATCGACGCGGAGTTAGTCGTCGATGCCACCGGGCGAACGTCTCGAACGCCGGTCTGGCTGGAAAACAATGGCTACAGGGCCCCTCCACTCGACGAGGTGTCGATCGATCTGGCGTACAGCACGGTCCTCCTCGAACGGCCCACCGATACTCGCCGGGCATTTCTCGTCCTTCCCGACTCCCCTCGGACACGCGGTGCAGCCGTGTTTCCGATCGAAAACGGGCGATGGCTGCTGACGTTAGCGGGCATGCATGGGGACCATCCCCCGACCGATCTGGAGGGGGTCATCGAATACGCCTCTAGTCTGCCAGTCGCCGACGTTAGTCGCCTCCTCGACGAGCACGCGCTGATTTCCGAGGACATCTACCGATATCCGTTCCCGTCCTCAGTCAGACGTCGCTACGAAGACCTCGATCGGTTTCCCGACGGACTGATCGTCGTCGGTGACGCGATCGCCAGCTTCAATCCGATCTATGGCCAGGGCATGTCTGTGGCTGCGCTCGAGGCCGTACAGTTACATCGAACGCTGGCTACGGCCGACCGTGACGAACTCGCGCTCCGGTTTTTCGAGCGGGCTGCACGAGTTGTCGATGACGCCTGGAGTCTCGCAGTGGGTTCTGACTTCGAGTTTCCACAGACGACCGGCCCGAAACCGTTCGGAACGGACCTCGTGAACAGATATGTGGCCAGATTGCTCCGCAAGGCGCATACCGATGGGAAGTTGACTGACGCATTCATTCGCGTTGTCAGCATGGAAAACCGGCCGACATCGCTGTTCCGTCCGGCCATCTTGTGGCGGGTAGCGAAACCGCGTCCCTGAGTCCACTACGCGCCTCCCGAACGGCTCCTATCGAACCCACGCCCCTCACTCGCCCGACGGCAGCCGGTAGGTCGCCCCCTCGTCGGTGTCTTGGACTTCGACGCCGAGGGCCTCGAGCTCGTCGCGCAGTTCGTCGGCGCGCTCGTAGTTGCCGGCCTCGCGCTCTCGCTCGCGCACGCCGAGGACGAGATCCACCACGTCACCGGCGAGTTCAGCAGAGCCCGTCGTATCGCCCGTAAAGGAGAGTCCCAGGACGCCGCCGAGTTCCTCGAGTGTCTCGACGGCCCGCCGGAGTCCGCGGTAATCGTAGCCGTCGGTTTTCCGATCGCTCTCGCCGTTTGCGTCCTCGAGATGACGATTGATCGCCGTCGCGACCGATAACAGCGCGGACTGCGCTTCTCGGGTATTGAAGTCGTCGTTCATCGCGGTCGTAAACGCTTCGCGCGCGCCATCGATCTCGGTGCGCAAGGACTCGTCGTCGACCTTCGAACTCGCCGCCGGGGAGTCGAGCGCCTCGACGGCCGCCTCGTAGGCCCGCTCGAGTTGGTCCCATCGCTCCTCGGCCTCGGCGATCGTCTCGTCCGAGTAGAGCTGTTTGCTGTTGTACGAGCCGGCGGTCAGGAACGTCCGCATGACGTTCGTCCCCCAGCGATCGATCGCCTCCTCGACGGTAATGAAGTTGCCCAGACTCGAGGACATCTTCTCCTCATCCATCTGGAACAGTTCGCAGTGGAGCCAGTAGTTCGCGAACTGCTGGCCCGTCGCGGCTTCCGATTGGGCGATCTCGTTTTCGTGGTGGGGGAAAACCAGATCGCGGCCGCCGACGTGGATGTCCAGCGTCTCGTCGAGGTGGGTCATGCTCATCGCCGAGCACTCGATGTGCCAGCCGGGACGGCCCTCGCTCCACGGCGAGTCCCAGGTCAGCCCCTCGGGCGGATTTCCGCCGTGGTCGACGCCCTCGTGGCGGTGCTCCGCGACCGCGTCGGCATCGACGCCGCCGGCCTTCCAGAGCGCAAAGTCCGCCGGGTTTCGCTTCTCGGTACGCTCGTCGGGATCGCCCTGAGACTCGATCTCGCCGAGTTCCTGATTCGAGAGCTTGCCGTACTCGTCGAAGCTGCTCACGTCGAAGTAGACCGAGCCGTTGGACTCGTAGGCGTAGCCCTTCTCGATCAGCGTCTCGACGAGGTCGATGATCTCGGGGACGTGCTCGGAGACGCGCGGGTAGACCTCCGCCCGCAGGAGGTTCAGCGAGCGCATGTCGTCGATCGTCCGCTGGATGTAGGTCTCGGCGACGTCGGCCTCGCTCTCGCCCAGTTCGTCCTCGCCGACGCGGGCGACGATTTTCTCGTTCACGTCGGTGAAGTTCTCGACGTGACGCACGTCGTAGGAGCGGTGCTCGAGCCAGCGATGCATGACGTCGACGTGGACCCACGAGCGGGCGTGGCCCAGGTGTGGCGGATCCGAGACCGTCAGGCCACAGTAGTAGAGGAGGACGTTCTCGGGGTCCCGTGGCTCGAACGGCTCTTTTGCGCCCGTCAACGTGTTCGTCACGTGCAGGGTCATTACGCTCACTTCCGCCGGCCGAAAGTTAAACCGTGTGATGCCTCCCGAACGCGGCGCGTTTTCGACCGCGGACCGATACCAGCGAGACCGGTGGCCACGGTCGTCGGCTTCTCTCGAGGATCAACAGCACTGTCGCCGCTGGGTAGCTACTCGGCGTGTGTTTCGACCCGCGATTCGCTTACGGGGCTCGACTCGTTCGTCCACTTCTTTTCGACGTCACGATTCGCGAGGACGACCAGCGTCCCATCCGTCGCCCGGATTCGCGTCTTCCGAAGGTCGATCTGGGTGACCGTTCCGGTGACCGAAGCCGTATTGACGGTGTCGCCGACTTCGAAATCCGGATCGCGGAGCAGGTAGATTCCCGCGACCGTATCCGCGATCATTTCCTTGAGCGCGAACGCGACGCCCAACCCGATGAATCCGCCGGCAGTCCCCAAACTGGCCGCAACGTCACCCAGACCGACGATTTTCAGAAAGGCGAGTGCAGCACCGAACCAGAGGAAGATACCCACGATCGTCACGGAGAGATCGACGATGAGCCGCTGCTCGTCGGGATGCATTCGCTCGAGGACGGACCGAGTGACCCACAGCGCGATCTTGATCAGGAGAGAGGCGACTACCAGGAAGAGAGCGCCCGAGAGTACGTTCGGCAGCGCAGCGATCGTATTGTCGATCAGCTCCGCGAGGATCGTCCTGGGAATCGGCTCGTCCGCCGGATCGGAGACGGCCTGAATCAACATACGATATCGTTCGCCATAAGCCACAAATCAGTTGCGCTCGGGTGACTGTCCGCACCGAACTACTCTCCAGACAGAGAGACTGGCGTAATTACAGTATTGGGCTGGTACTCAGTCGAGCGCCTCGAGATCACCGAATCGTTCGCGATTCATCGTCGTGACGACGAACCGTCGCACGATATCGACGAGTTCCGTTTCGGTCTCGTACGTCTCGATGCGGAGATCCCACCGAGTCCGTGCCGATCGAATCATCTCACTGGTCACGTTCGCCTCGTGGACGAAGACGATCCTGTCACCGTGCGTCTCCGCGACGTTCTCTAAGATACTGCCCGCCTCTTCTCCGACACCGAAGTTGTGTCCGAGGAACGGGACGACGAACACGGTCGTATTCGAGCATCGGGTGTACTCGATGCTCTGTGTTACTGCATCGATGTCGTCCGTATCGACGTCGGTATCGACCGCGAGGAACGCGTTTACGCCTGGGTTCGTCCGAAGCGTCCCTTGCACTCGTCGGAGCAGGGCTTCCGCCTCGTCGATTGCGTCTTCATTCTGGAAGAGTTTTCTGAGGGGCCCGGGGAGGTCTGCAACGGATACGTTCTGCCGTTCCTCATCGGTCAGCACGTAGTTCAAATTGAACGATTTATACGGCCCCATCAGATAGAGGAGAAATCGATCGTATTTCACGGTGCCAAGCCGGTCCGTGATAAGATCCCGCGTAATCTCCTGCGTCATAGCCGGAATAATCTGCCGACAGTATATAAAGAAGCATGTTTTCAGCAAATGCTGGCTTGACAAGGACTAAGAGACGAGAGCGAGTAGTTCGTGGTACGATGGGGACGAAACACACGCGGATCGCTGACGGCGATCCGACCGATCCGGAGGATCTCCTGCCGGAGCAGAGCGTCCTCTCCCTCGAGGAGTATCTCGAGATGCAGGCCGCGATCGGGAATCGAACCCGATTCGAGATCGTCTACCGACTCTCTCACGCGGACGAGCTGACACCGACGGAGCTCGATTCGGTGCTGGAGATCGACGACAGTACGCTCCACTACCATCTCAACAAACTCCGAGACGTCGGGCTCATCGAGAAACGTGTCCGAACGGAACGGGACAGCGACGGACTCTATACGTACTACAGGGCGACGATCCTCGGTGACGTCCTCCTCGAGCACGGTGTCGAAGAGCTCCTCCGTCGCGAGTGGGATTTCGGCGAGGCGTACGATAGCAGCGATAACTGATTTTGCTCGCCCCTTTCGCCCGTCTCTCACTCCCTCCGAACGCCCACGCGATCGAGCGCCGCTTCCACCGCTCGCAGCGCGTTCGCCCCCTCGAGCCGAGCGACCACGACGACCAGCGTGCCGTCGGCGACCGCCGCCGCACTCGGCGAAATCTCCTCGAGCGAGAGCCGTGCCAGCACCTCGGCGAGCGCCGCCGTATCCACGTCGCCGGTCGCGACGATGGCGGTTCGGTCGCCGCTGGAGGGACCGAAGGCCGACCCGCCGACGGTGACGAGCGCGTCGTCGCCAGCGATTGAGGTCCCGCGTTCGTCCCCGCCCTCGAGCGGCCCGATCCCGCTCTCCATTCGGACGCGGACGGTTCGCGACTCGGTCTCGTAGGTCGGTAACTCCTCGGCGTACCGCCGGAGCGCAGTCGCGATAGCGTCGATCTCGCCATCGATATCGAGATAGCGGGCGGCGGCGGTGTAGTTGACGACGCCGGCTCGCAGGGCGGTCCGGAGGAACGGGTGACGGTCGACCGCCCGGCGCGTCTCGGCTGCCAGTGACATATGGGAGACGGCGGCTCGGATCGGCATAAAGTCGCCGTCATCTCGGCCCCCGCGGGCGGGCGCGGTCTCGAGTACGTGCCGCCTCGAAGACAGTCGTGCTGGCTCGAGGACGCGACCATGAACCGGTTCGCCCGACAGTATATATCTCTCCAGTCGTTTGGTCTACGTATGAGTGAGTCCGAGCCGGAGCAGTCCCCCGAGGACGCCGTTCGCGAAGACGTATCGCTGTTCCTCCGCCGGAACTTTCCCCAGATCGAGATGCACGGTGGCGATTCGTCGATCACCGACATCGACCTGGACGAGCGCCGCGTCTCGATCAATCTCAGCGGCGCGTGTAGCGGCTGTGGGGTCAGCCCGATGACGACCCAAGCGATTCAGCAGCGTCTCCCGGCCGAAATAGACGGGATCGACCACGTCTCCGTGAGTACCGGGCTCGACGGACTGGCCGAGCAGGGCTCCTCTGGCCGTGACGTGCCGCCCGATACCCCGTTCTGACTCCGACGGCTCGCAGTTTCACTGTCGCTGACCGGCCGTCCCACTGGCCGCGACCGGGGCGCTTTTGCCTCGAGCGCGTTTTTCACCCAGTATGAATCCAGCTGCCGTCGAGGAACTCATCGAATCGAATCTCGAGGATTGCGAGGCGACGGTCTCCCACGCGCGTGACGAACACGACGAGGACCACCTCGCCGCGACGGTCGTCTCGCCAGTCTTCGATGGATTGCCACTCGTCCAGCAACACCAGCAGGTGTACGACGCGCTCGGCGACCACATGACGACCGACATCCACGCCCTCGAGCTATCGACGTACACGCCCGAGGAGTACGCTGATCTCGAGGCCGAATAGCGGGACGTCCGTTCTCCGCGGTCGCCGTTGACCCTGACAATCGGCCGGTGGTTCGACTGCGTCCGGACCGTCCCGCCAAGCGCCGGCGACGTGTTCGTGCGATCGTGCACTCGTTTCACGCCGTGAAGTCGATTCACGGCCCGCATTCGGGCTTGAGGAACGAAATCATGAGACGCTATGCATAATTTTCTGGATAGATATTTAGCTCTCTTCCCGGTATCGTGACGTAATGTCATCGAAGTCGAGAGGAACGAACGAGTCGACCACGACCGGCGGCCAGAACGTCGCGGGCACGCTCCCGAACGAGACGGGAAGATTCGATCGCGTCCTGGTCGCGATCGACGGCGAGACGGACGATGCGGTCGGTTCGGTCGCCATCTCGGAAGCGGTTCGCCACGACGCGCGAGTCGACGCGCTGTCGGTCGTTCGAATGAACGCGTCGGTCGACCGGTGGGATATGGTCGTAGAGAGACGCGAGGCGAGCGCGGAAGCGTCCCTGGATGCGGTCGGCGACGCGGCTGCCGAAACCGACGTTTCGGTCGAGAAACGGCTCAGATACGGCGACCCGGCCGAAGAAATCGTTCGCTACGCGAGCCACAACGATATCGACCTCATCGTGCTGGGCGAACCGACTCGAACCGGTCTCCGTCGATACATCTCCTCGACGAGCGTCACCGAACGAGTCCGCCGATCGGCGTCCGTTCCCGTACTCACGGTCCCCGGCAGGAACTGACCGCTACCACTGTCGACCGGGTTTCTCCTCGATCCGCCTCCGCCGGAACCGTAGCTTTATCCACCAGTCCTGACACGTTATAGATATGGAATCCCTCCACCCCCGCATCAGGTTGCTCTGGATCGCCCGCGGGGCGATCGTCGCGATCGTCCTCGGCGGGATCCTCTTCGGCCTCGATCAGTGGCAATTCACCGTTCCGCAGGCGGTAATCGCCGGCGTCGTCGCCATCGGACTCGTCTTGGGAACCGTCTACGCGCTCCGCCTGTATCAGCTCTGGCGGTTCGAGCTGCAGGACGACGCCCTCTACCTCGAGCGCGGCGTCGTCACGTTCGTCGAGACGGCCGTTCCCTTCGTCCGCGTCCAGCACGTCGACACGCAGTTCGGCCCCGTCGAGCGGGTGCTCGGCCTCTCGAGCGTCGTGGTCTACACGGCCGGCTCCCGGAACGCGGACGTACGGATCCCCGGATTAACCCCTGATCGCGCGCGGCGTCTCCAGGACACCCTCCGCGAACTGGCCGTCGAGAGCGAAGCCGAGGATGCCGTCTGACATGAATCGCTTGCATCCGCTCAGCGCGGTGACGATGGCACTTCAGCGTGGGCTGACCGGATTTTCGGTTCCGGTATTTCTCGTTGGGGTGGGGTCCAGCTTCTTCGACGTCGATATCGATCTGCTGTTCGTGCTGGCCCCGATCGGCCTCGTCGCCGGCATCGGCTACGGGATCGCGTACTACTACCGATTCGCCTACGAGGCAACATCGGACACCTTCGACGTTACCTCGGGCGTCTTCTCCCGCCGGTCGCGCGAAATTCCGTATCGCCGGATCCAGAACGTGGACGTCTCGCAGGGCGTGTTCCACCGGGTTCTCGGACTCGCCGTCGTCTCGATCGAAACTGCTGGGGGCGGCGACACCGAGGCGACATTGAACTACGTCAGCGAAGGCGAGGCCGAACGCCTTCGGGCCGAAATCCGCCGACTGACGGCCGAGACGGACGACGAAGTGGACGCTGACGATCGCGCGGCCCCGGCCGACGGCGACGACTCGGCTACCGATGTCGGCGAGCGGGTACAGCAAGAGCGCTCTCGAGGCGATGGGAAACCCACCCTCCTCTTCGACCTCGAGGTCCGCGAACTTCTGCTCTACGCGCTGACCTCGTTCCGGTGGGGCGCAGCGGCCTTCCCGATCGCGATACTGTTCTTCTTCGGCGGTGCCAATTCCGGTTCGAGCCTCGTCCCGGCGTTCGTTCTCGACATCGCTCGCCCGTTCGGGGGTCCGGAAGCGGTCGACGGTGCCGGTATGGGACCCCTCCTCGTGTTGATCGGGATCTCCCTCATCCAGTGGTCGGTCGCCACGTACGTCGCCAGCGCGGTCTACACGGTCGCGAACTACTACGGGTTCCGCCTCGGGCGGGCCGGGGACGATTTCGTCTACGAGCGCGGCCTGATCCAGCGCTACAGCGGCTCGATCCCCGTCGAGAAGGTCCAGTCGGTCACCGTCACCGAGAACCCGCTCCAGCGACTGGTCGGCTACGCCGGCCTCTGGGTCGAAACCGCGGGATACGGCCCCGACAGCAGTAGCGGCAGCCAGTCGGCCGTTCCTCTGGCCGGAACCGATCGCGTCTATCGGTTCGCCGAGAACCTCACCGGCGTCGAATCCCCTCGATTCCGGAGTCCGCCGACGCTGGCCCGCCGGCGCTACCTCGTCCGGTACGCCATCGTTGCGGCTATCGTCGTCGCTGCGGCCTTCGGACTCGCGCAGGTAACCGGCCTCGAGCGGTGGTATCTCGCCGCGGTCGTCTTCGCCGCGGTGCCCCCCGCGGCCCACCTGAAGTACGTCAATCTGGGCTACTTCGTCGGCGAGGACCACCTCGTGATCCGGAGCGGCTTCTGGAAGCGTCGGACGACCGTCGTTCCCTACTACCGGATCCAGACGGTTTCGACGCGGCGATCGGTCTTTCAGCGCCGGCTCGGACTGGCGTCGCTGGCCGTCGACACCGCCAGTTCGCGCACGTTCGCCTGGGGGACGCCGACGATCGACGATATCGCCCTCGAGACGGCTCGCGATGTCCACGGCACGGGTCGGGAGCGGCTCCAGTCCGCCTTGCGAGAACGCGCTCGCGAGAACGATATCGGGCTTTCGGTGGATTTTACCTGACCGACCCCGAGCCTCCGCGTATGGCAGACGGAGACGACTACCGAATCGAGGAGGACAGCCTCGGCGAGATGCAGGTACCCGCGGACGCCTACTGGGGTGCCCAGACCCAGCGCGCCATCGGGAACTTCCCTATCTCGGGGATCACGTTCAGCCGCCGGTTCGTCCGCGGGCTCGGCGTCGTCAAGAAGGCCGCCGCGCAGGCCAACCGCGACCTCGACCTGGTCGACGATGATGTCGCCGAGGCGATTATCGAGGCCGCCGACGAAGTCATCGCCGGCGAACACGACGATCAGTTCCCGGTCGACATCTTCCAGACCGGCTCCGGGACCTCCTCGAACATGAACGCCAACGAGGTCATCGCCAACCGCGCCGCCGAGATCATGGGCAGCGAGATCGGCGACCGCGTCGTCCACCCTAACGATCACGTCAACTACGGCCAGTCGTCCAACGACGTCATCCCGACCGCGATGCACGTGGCTTCCCTCGAGGCCGTCGAGAAAGACGTCATCCCGGCACTGGATACCCTTCGCGAGGCGCTCGAGGAGAAGGAAGAGGAGTTCGACGACGTGGTCAAGACGGGCCGCACGCACCTGCAGGACGCCACGCCGGTCACGCTGGGTCAGGAGTTCGGCGGCTACCGGACGCAGGTCGCGAAGGGGCTGGCGCGCGTCGACGGGGTCCGCGACCACCTCGGCGAACTCGCGCTCGGCGGCACCGCGACCGGCACGGGGCTAAACACCCACGAGGAGTTCCCCGGCCGCGCGGCCGAGTACATCACGAAGGAGACCGGCGTCCAGTTCCGCGAGGCCGACAACCACTTCGAGGCACAGGCCGCCCACGACGCGATGAGCGAAGCTCACGGCGCGCTGCGAACCGTGGCCGGTTCGCTGAACAAGATCGCTAACGACCTGCGACTGCTGGCGTCGGGTCCGCGTAACGGACTCGGCGAGATCGAACAGCCCGAGAACCAGCCCGGCTCCTCGATCATGCCCGGCAAGATCAACCCGGTCGTCGCCGAGGCCGTCAACCAGGTCCACAAGCAGGTCGTCGGCAACGACGCCGCCGTCTCCGCAGGCGCGGCGGAGGGCCAGATCGACCTCAACCTCTACAAGCCCGTGCTGGCGCACAACTTCCTCGAGTCGGCCGAACTCATCTCGAACGCGAGCCAGGTCTTCGGCGAGCGCTTCGTCCGGAAACTCGAGGCCAACGAAGAGTACTGCGAGTCGCGAGTCGAGCAGTCGATGGCGATGGCCACCTCGCTGAACGTCCATATCGGCTACGACAAGGCCAGCGAGGTCGCCAAGACCGCGCTCAAGGAGGACAAGACCGTTCGCGAAGTCGTCCTCGAGAAGGGGTATCTCACCGAGGAGGAGGCCGACGAGGTGCTCGACCCCCGGAAGATGACCGAGCGCGGCATTCTCGGACAGGACGACTGAGACGATCAGCGCGACTCGTTTTGTTTCAATTGACGAGTTCCGGCTCGCTCAGGGCCGCGCGATCAACACCGACGTCTCGACCGTACGCACCACGCGATCGGTCGTGCTCCCGAGAAGCCGTTCTTTCAACCCCGACTGACCACTGGCCCCCATGACGACGAGGTCGATGTCGTGTTCGGCACTGTACTTCTCGATCACCTCGTGGGGGTCTCCCTCGCGCGTGGTTTGCTCGTAGTCGACGCTGGCGGCCTCGGCCCGGCTTACCGCGTCGTCGAGGGCCGATTCGGCTTCTTCCTCGAGCATCTCCGTGAGTTGAGATGCGATGTTGCCCGACGCGGATGCGGACATCTCCGTCCCCACGTCCACGACGTGGAGGAAATGGACCGTCGTCGATTCCCCCTCGGCTATCGCGACGGCCTGCTCGACCGCTGCCGTGCTCGAGTCACTCCCGTCGGTCGGAACCAAAATATCGCCGTACACGGGTCCCGATTCCATCAGGAGACGGAAAAGCTGGACACGCGCACTGGCCGGTCCGTCCCGACCGTCGACGTTCGGTCAGCGATCGATCGGATCGATTCGCCCCTCGTCGAGCGGGTCCTCGATATCGCCCATCACCGCCTCGAGCAGGTCGGTCACGGTCACCAGCCCGACCACCTCTCCGTCCTCGAGCACCAGCGCGAGCTCCTGATTCTCCGCCTGGAACTGGTCGACCGCGTCGCTGACGTCCACGTCGGGGGAGAGCGTCATCGGCGGGGCTGCGAGCTCCTCGAAGTCGATGGTTCCGTCGGCCAGCTCCTGCCGATGCCGGACGAAAATCGGCGTGTAGACGATTCCGCGGAAGTCAGTCAACTCCTCGCCGACGAGCGGATACCGCGTCTGGGGTCGCTCCTCCATCTTCCGAAAGTTTTCCTCCGTATCGTCTTCGGTCGACAGCGCGACGATCTCCTCGGGCGGCACCATCAGCTCGCTGATGGACTGTTCGCCGATCTGGAACGCGTTCATCACCTCCTCGCGGCGTTCCTCCGACAGATCTCCCTCCTCCAGGACCGAACCGAGCCGGTTCCGGAGATCCGCTCGGGACTCGATGACGTCCTCCTCGGTCTCGAGCCACGCGCCGGTCATCTCGACCCCGAAGAGTTTGAGCGTCAGTTTCGCGATGCCGTCGCCGAGCGTGATGATCGGCGAGATGATCCAGTAGAACCAGTACAGCGGCGTGGCGCCGTACCGACAGACCATTCGCGAGCGCTCGACGCCGAGATACGTCGGCGTCTGCTCGCCGTGGGTCAGGTGAACGAGGTTAATGATGAGGAAGGCGAGGATCGCACCGCTGCCGATCGTGGCCAGCACCGTGTTCTCGAACACCGGCTCGAAGATCGCGGCCAGCGCCGGTTCGGCGACGATCCCGACCGCGATGCTCGAGGCCGTAATCCCCACCTGACACGTCGTGAGATACAGTTCGAGGTCGTCCGTCATCTCCCACGCCCGCTCGAGTTTGGGGTTCCCGCCGACGAACTCCTCTTCGGTGAACTGCCGTGCGCGCGTCAGCGCGAACTCGATAGCCACGAAGAAGGCGTTCGCCAGGATCAGCAACAGGCCCGCGATCAATCGACCGGCGATGACGAGTGGATCCATTACGGATGCCGTTTGATCGCCGCACACAAATTAGTAGCGAGACCGAACCGAACGAAACCCGGTTTCGCGACCGATATACCAGCGAGCGAACATAGTTCGGAGGTGCCTGTTCACACGGAACACGGGTGTGTCCATCTACCAGCGTGCCGAATACTCGAACGCGAGTAAACACGAAGTCTATCCGTTCTTTATTCCCGATCGGTCGCCGGTAAATCGGGACAGTGACGCCGAATCATCTCGGAATACGGCGTAATAAAATAACCAAGCAGTTTTAGCTGATGCTCACGTCTGACGAAATATGCACACCTGTCGCAACTGCAACCAGTCGTTCCAGACCGAGCTCGCCCTCGAGTTACATCGAGATACGTGCAAAAAGGCACAACTCTTCTGTCAGGTATGCGGAGAGCGGTTCCGAGAGGGGACGGCGACGCAGGACGGCTGGCACTACGAGTGTCCGAACGAGGACTGTGACGGCGACGGGCTCCAGGAGGATCTCTATCGCGTCGAGGACGTCCGGACGACGACCCACTGAGCTTCCGATCCGCTTCTCGCAGCCCCAGCAGACTCGCTCTCTCGAGCGGTAGCCGGGCGCTTTGACGCACAGTTTCGTCTCTGTGCCGTCGAAAGCCGCACAGCGCGGCGCCTCACTCCGGAACGTACGTGGCCGATTTCAGTTCGCGGACGACGGCCGACTCGTGTTCGGCGATCCCGCCGACGAGTTCCCGCGTGGCAGCTTCGACCTCGTTCTCGGCGACGACCCTGTTAGCCAGCCCCAGTTCGTGGGCTCGATCGGGATCGATCGCGTCGCCGGTGAGGGCGATCTCTTTGGCGGCTCTGGTTCCGACGATCCGCTCGAGCGGTGCGATCGCGTGCGTCGCGGCGATCCCGAACTGCACTTCGGGCAGCGACAGCGTCGTCTCCTCGCCGAGGACGAGGAAGTCACAGTGCAGCGAGAGGATGAAGCCGATGCCGACGAGCGCCCCGCGGGCCGCCACGGCCGTCGGATACGGACGCGAGGTGAGGAAGCCGTAGATCTCGTCGTTCAGGTCGCCGATCTCGTCCGCGTACTTCTCGTCGTACTCCTCGTCGGCGACGATCTCCCTGTCCATTCCGGCACAGGTCGCCGGGCCGTTACCGGCGATGATGAGCCCGTTTACTTCCTCCTCCGGTAGCCCGACGAGCGCGTCACGCAGCTCCGAGTGAAGTTCGAGGGTGACCGCGTTGAGTTTGTCCGGACGGTTCAATCGGACGATGGCGATCCCGTCGGATCGGTCCACTTCGACGAGGTCGGCTGTTGCCATATCGATCTCCACCCGTGCGCCCCGCATAAATTCGGGGGTGATCGAACTGAACGCGACCCGAACCGGTCGGACTCTCACGGCGTGCGAACCGCCGCCGCTTTCCCACCCTTTAATCACGATTGTTCCGTGACGATACGTATGGAACGGCTCACCCCGCGAGTGCGAGGCGTCTGGCTCGTTCTCGCGATCGTTCGAGCCGCGATTTTCGGCGGGATCATCGTCGGCGGAACGATCGCGATTTCCCGCACCGATATCTGGACCGATGCGCCGGCAGCACTCGTCCCGGCCGCCGTCGTGATCGTCGTCTTACTCGCCGTCCTGCGGATCGTCGTCGCCTGGCTCCGATACGGCGTCTGGCGGTTCGACCTCCGGAACGACGACCTCTACATCGAACGCGGCGTCTTCACGCGAACCAAGACGGTCGTCCCCTACGTCCGAGTCCAGCACGTCGACTCCCGGCGCTCGCCGCTCGAGCGAACCGTCGGCCTCGCGACGGTGGTGGTGTACACGGCCGGCTCGAGAAGCTCCGACGTCGCGATCCCCGGTCTGACGCCGGCACGGGCCGAGGAGCTACAGGAGTCGCTGCGCCGGCTCGCGATCGAGAGCGCGGGTGAAGACGCGGTATGAAGAAGCTCCATCCGGCGTCGGTCGCCGTCCGATCGCTCTCGCGAAGCCTCAACACCGGCTTCGTCTTCTTCGTCGTCGGCGTCGTCGTCTCTCCTGGCGGCAACGGGATGGATCTACTCTCGGTGTTCGGTCTCGTCCTGTTCGGGGTCGTTACGGGAATCGTCTACGAGTTCGCCTACTACCAGCGATTTCGGTACGAACTCACCGCGGACACGTTCGACGTCACCTCCGGAGTGATCTCGCGTCGGGACCGCGAACTCCCCCTCGGTCGGGTCCAGAACGTCGATATCAGACAGAACGTGATCGAGCGGCTCCTCGGCATCGCCGCCGTCCACGTCGAAACCGCCGGCGGCGGCGAAACCGAGGTCAGCCTCCAGTACGTCGACGAGTCGGAAGCCCGGCACCTCAGACGACAGCTACGACGCGGCGCGAGCGCCGAGACGGGCGAAGCGGACGACGAGGCGACGCGTGAGGACGGGGAAGACGCGGGCGAATCCGCCGCGGAGCCGTCGGCGGACGAAGAGGTCCTGTTCGAGATCGAACCCCGCGAACTCGCGATCTTGAGCGTCTTCACCATCGATCCGGGGGCCAGCGTCCTGGGCGGTATCGCGCTCTCGTTCGCCAGCGGGTTCGATCCCAACACGTTGCTCCCCACGGACCGAATCGCGGAACTTCCGGGACCGGCGACGGGAATATTCCTCCTCGCCTGGGGGCTCTTGCTCTTCGTGCTCGCCGCCTGGATCGTCAGCGCGATCCTCACGTTCACCCGCTACTACGGCTTTCGGCTCACTCGCGTCGACGACGAACTCTACTACGAACGGGGGCTCATCCAGCGCTACAGCGGGACGATTCCCCTCGAGAAGGTCCAGACGCTGACGATCTCGGAGTCGATCCCCTTCCGGTGGTTCGGCTACGCCGCGCTGAGCGTCGAGACGGCCGGGTACGCTCCTGGACAATCTGATTCCCGCGGCACAGAGTCTGCGATCCCACTCGCCGACGCCGACCGGGTGCGAACGCTCGCGCGCGCGATCGAACCCTTCGGTCCGGTGGATCTCGAGTCGCCGCCGCGTCGCGCTCGAGAACGGTACGCGATCCGGTATCTACTCGTCGTCGCCGCCGTCGTCGGCGGTGCATATCTGCTGGCGCGGTATACGACGGTCGTCCGTCAGTGGTACGTCCTCGCTGTCCTCGCTGTCCTCGCCCCGTTCGCCGCTCACCTGAAGTGGTCGAACCGTGGCTACCGCCTCGACGATCGGTACGTCCTCACGCGGACCGGTTTCTGGCGGCGGACGACAAAGGTCGTCCCCTACTATCGGGTGCAGGCCGTCCTCCACGAAGCGACGATCTTCCAGCGTCGCCGTCGACTCGCCAGCGTCACCGCCGACACCGCCAGCTCCGCGTCGCTGCTCGGCCGGGCCGCGACCGCCCACGACGTGGACGCAGACCGTGGCCTCGAGCTACAGGCCATCATCGAGGAACGATTACAGGACCGTCTCCGGGTTCGCCAGCGCCAGCGGACGGTTGGACGGTGGTTTCGGGGCTCGAGCGACGACGAGTCGGCGGACGACGAACCGTCGGCGGAGCCCGGCGACGACGGGTGAGCACCGGGCGGCGAGAACCAGTGTCGGCCGCCCGAGAGGGGTAGTTACATGACCCCGACTCCGAAACGGGCAGGGGAATGCGCGACGAGCACACGAAGATCGCGATCGCCTGCCAGGGCGGGGGGAGTCACACGGCCTTTACTGCGGGGGCGCTCCAGCGGCTGTTACCGGAGATCGCGCGCCCGGAATACGACCTCGTCGGTTTTTCGGGGACGTCCGGCGGCGCGATCTGTGCGCTGCTGGGGTGGTACGGCCACGTCGATCCCGACCTCTCGCCCGGTGCGCTGCTCGGCGAGTTCTGGACCGATCTGAAAGCGACGACGCCCGCCGACCGGTTCGTCAACGACTTCACAGTCGGACTGATCGAACTGCGGACGATGGGCGTCGGATTACCGCAGTACAGTCCATCCCAGACCCCCGCCGGACGGATGGCAGAGCGGGAGCTTCGATCGCTGCTCGAGCGCCACATCGACTTCGAACGCGTCCGGTCGCTAAGTGACACGATCCGCGACCGGCGGCAAAGCGAGGACGTCGTTCTCCCGGCACTGCTGGTGAGCGCGATCGAGGTTCTGACCGGCGACTTCCGCGTGTTTCGCGGCCACGAGATGTCCGCCGATACCGTCCTCGCCAGCGCCGCCGAGCCGGGTATCTTCGACGCTGTCGACGTCGACGGCGGCCACTACTGGGACGGCCTCTTTTCGAAGAATCCGCCGGTCCGGGACTTCTCGATGTCCGACGATATCCCAGACCCCGACGAGGTCTGGCTCATTCAGATCAATCCGTCCACTCGCTCGAACGTCCCCCGTTCGCAGGCGGAAATCGCGGACCGGCGCAACGAACTCGGCGGGAATACCGCCCTCGAGCAGGAGGTCGAGTTCATCGAGCAGGTCAACGAGTGGGTCGATGCAGGTTACCTGCCGGACCGGTACACGCACACGGACATCCGACGCGTTCGGTTCGACGAAGAGCTCCGCTGGTCGACGAAACTCGACCGGTCGCCCGACCTCATCGACGAGCTGTTCCGGACCGGTCGCGAGCGAGCCGGCTCGTTCCTCGCCGATCGAGCCGCCGACGCGCGGCCGACGAACTACTCCGAGGATCCGTAACTCTCTCTTCGGGGATCAGTAGGTCAGGCTCATTCCGCCCTCGTGGGTCATGTCGCCGCCGTTGAGGTGCTTGCTGTGATTCGAACAGCCCATCACGAACAGGTTCGCGACCTCGTAGGGTTCCATCATCTCCTTGACCCGGGTGTGTTCTAACATCACGTTCTCGACGACCTCGTCGACGGTCATGTCGCGCCGATCGGCCGTCTCGGGGAGCTGTTTCGCGACGAGCGCCGTCTTGACGTAGGCCGTGCTGACGGTAAACGCCCGCACCTCCCCCTCGCCTTCGGCGGCGATCGACTGCGTCAGGCCGCGGAGCCCGAACTTCGTCGTATTGTACGCGACCTTGTCCCGCGTCACGATGTGGCCGTGGACCGAGCACATGTTCCCGACGACGCCCCGTCCGTCCTCGTTGTCGCGGAAGTGGGGAAGACAGTGTTTCGTGAGCACCATCGGTGCACGCTGCATAACGTCGTGCATCAGGTCGTACTTCTCGAGCGGGAACGACTCGATCGGCGCGACGGTCTGGATCCCGGCGATGTTGGCCAGATACCGGACGTTGCCCTGTTCGGCTGCTTCGTCGACGATCCGCTCGAGACCATCGTCGTTCGTCAGGTCGGCGACGACCGTGACGAGTTCGCCGGGTAGCGACAGGTCTTCGGACTGCGTCCGCGTTTCGGCCAGCCCCTCCTCGTCGCGATCGGTCGCGAGGACGGTGAGCCCGTTCGCGGCGAAGGCCAGCGCGGTCGCCTGTCCGATCCCGGAGCCGGCCCCCGTCACGATCGCGACGTTCTCCGCGGTGTAGTTCGGGTCCTCGAGTTCCAGGAGATCGTCGCGCGTTAGTTCGGACGGTCCGTACGTTTCCATCGCTTCCTCGACGGTCATATCGGCCATACCAGGTCGGAAGGTCACCAGCGGGGAATAACTACCGCCGATGGGTCTGCGCTCTCTCATCGACAGGGAAAGACTGGCTCCAATCCCAGCGACGGGGCAGAAAAAAGAGTTTCATCGAATCCGACTCTCTCCTCCGGTTTCGATGATCCGTTCGGACGGGTATCGATAGTCGTCGCACGGGGTCGCGCCTCCATCGTGAAGTCGGGCCAGTCGAGAATAGTCACTCGAATCGCCCGAATCAGTGCGTATAAACGACTTAGCTCAGGTGGCTGTTTGACCCTAGAGAAGGTATTTATCTATTTCTCCCACACTTATTTGATATGAACCGCCGCACGATCCTCGCTGGTACCGGCTTCGCCTTCTCCACGCCGTTCGCTGGGTGTCTCGCAGACAGCGCTCCTTCGGGAGAGACCGGTGCTGAACACGACCTCAACAGTTCGAATATACCTGATTCACCCGCAGACTATCCGGTTAACACGGGTGGCTTAGCGGAATTCGACCCGGAAAGCACATACGAGGAGGTTGATCTCGGGAGTCGAGAGGGAGTGGATGATTCCTATAGACCACACGATGTGGAAATTTGGAACGAAGCCGCTGAACCCGAGGTGATACTCCGAATTATCGACTCTGGAGAAGCGCTCGTGGTTCATCACGAGACGTATGAAATCCCGGCCGACACTTCACTCTCGATCTCATTCTTGGAGCCAGCAGAATACCTCATTGAGACGCGCGTTCCTGCCACCGAGGCGCAACACACCTTGCGAGTACCCCGTCGCTTCTTCGATTGTAACGCATCAGTCACACGAATTGGGATCCTCGAGGACGGGCAAATGCGGTCTTCCGTACTCTCGACGACGGCGGCGTGTCCATCTGCAGAAGGTAACCCTCGGACAAATATCGAATGGGTGCTACACTGAGTTGTGTTCCGTTCACTTTTCACGTTAGAAACTTCGGAACCGGCCCTCCTAGCCGTCTATTCGATCGCCTCGATCCGGGGTCGGGGAAATCTCGACCCGTTCGCGAGTGTTAGAAGACGTGGCCGTCGGTCGATCTCTTCGTGAACCCCTCCCCCTTCTTTTCATCTATATAATACGGAATTCTGAACTGACTACTCACGTATCGTCCCCTCAGGGAGTTTGTGCAGTTTCGAGGCAGCCGTGAAACGGTCGCTTCTCCCCAGTATTACCCCTCCGAATGAGTATAGCACTATATACTTTATCAGTCTGGGTGCGGACAGTAAATTTCGCCTAGAGAACGACATTTGTGAAGCCGTCCCATCGACGCAGACCGTTCGAAACGGACAGCCAGTCGTACCGAAGTCGGTGGAGAAGGGACAATATCGCATATCGTGTACGAATTTCCCACCACTGAAACCCGCTCAGTGACGTTCTGAGAGACTTCGAACTGAAGCGATGGATACTGCCGGAAACGAGTACAAGCCGGAGAGGGTCTCCGCCAGAAGGGTAAACGAACTCTCCTGCTCGACTCGAGACCGCCCCCGACAGATGATCGCTGCGACAGAGACCGAAGATGGAGCAGCCGAGACCAGTGGCCTGCTGCCGAGTTCCTCGCAGCCAGCATCGAAGTCGAATCGCGGACTCCCTGCGATATTCGAGAACGGGACAGGCAATGCATGCCGATGCTACCAACAAACCGAACGAAGCGCCACCCGGAGAGTCACGACGCCACAGCAGTGTGCCGTCGGTGGGAAAGGGGCTCGACGTCCGCTGTAGTCGACTGAATGCCGATTACTGATCGACGAGCGGCGAAGTTTCCGCGACAGCGGAAGAATCACAGAGTCACGAGAACGGTAGCACGGCGACGCGTCGAGGCGACCGGGGAGACACGCGGCTACAACCGGATCGCGGTCGAATCGACGTCGAGAGTCGATTTCGGGGTCCGATATCGCGCTGTTCCACACCGACAGAACGCGTTTTGTCCGGCGGGGAGAAGCGGGTCGACTCGAGCCATAGAGCTCCGCTCCAAGCGAGACCGTTTGACGAATCCCCGATCGAACTCCGGCGCTCGACCGCGCGGCGGAACGGGAACTCGAGCCGATCCCGGCCCGACCGGACCGACGATCACGGCTCGTCGGTAGCCAGTCGGCTGCGGCGACGGCCGCGACAGCTGCGCGGAAATCGCGGCCCGCTCGAGCAGTTCGAACTCCCACACTCGAATCAGCGTCCGCTCGAGTCCTACGTGAGAGCGGACGAAATCGCATCCACTGGTCACCGAGTGAGTGATGGCTGACGGGAGTGACACGAGGAGACCGACCCCCGACCGATTGTTCGACAATATATCTCAAACCATAGTACCACATATCAGATTTTCATATCTGTATCTGTGGACCTGTCTTTGCAGCTAATATCGAATTACGGCACTACACTCCGCATAATATGGGTCCCGCATCTCGAGATAAATATACTGTTCTGCCACCGATAGCTCCCTATACGGCCAAATTCAGCCGTTTCGGTGGTGCACTTTTCTTGGTGCACCGTGCACAGACAGTATCAGGTTTTGGAGGGATCGGTGCATGAGCGCCCAGGCCGACGACGGATTCGGCCCGTTCTGCGGGGCGCTCGGCTGTACTGATGACGCCGACGTCGTCATCGACCATCCGAAGCACGGTGAACGGATCGTCTGTTGGAGCTGTACGGATGGCTACCCGGTGATCCGCCATGTCTGAGGACCTCGAGGAGAGGGTGAAAGACCTCGAGGCCCGGGTCGAGGACGCTGTCTTCCTAGCGGATCGAGCAGAGGATCGCGTCGACGAGCTCGAGGAAGAACTCTATGAGAAGGACGAGCGGATCCGCGACCTCGAGCAAACCGTCGAGTCGCTCCAGGATGCCGATCGCCTCATGCAAAAGGTCCATCGAAACGCTGCCGACAAGCCGACCGAGCGGGCTGTCTTGTTGATCAAGAAGCTGAACAACGAGGCCGTCACGAACGAGCAGGCCGGGCGAAACCCGACGGCTTCGATGACGATTCGAGAGGCGCTGAAACAACTCAACCGCGACGGCGTCGACGTCCGCCGGGATACGCTGTACTACACGTTCAAACGAGCAGACGAGCTCGTTGAGGGCGACGTTCTCCGGTACAAGAAGGAGGACCGCTCCTCGGAGAAGAAGTCACGCCTCATCGCCGATCTCGAGATGGGCGAGATGCCGTCGACGGTCGCCGGCTTCGAGATCAGGACGCCATCCTACGTCGAACGGGGTGCGCCGCAGGAGTGAACTCACACGAATCGGCCGGTGTGGAAATTTCACAACACCGGAAACGCGACCGCCCCCCTCCCTGAAGGGGTTCACTGAAACCTCAGTTGGACTGGGTACAACCACACACGAACTCCACGATAACACAACCACGAACCCCACTGTAAGCATGATACGACTACTGCAGAGTACGTTCGCCGATCGCTCGCCTCGCTCTGCTCTCGAGGCTGTCACAGCCGGATCACGGTGTTGTGAAATTTCCACACCGGTTCCGACCAACCACGTCCGAACACTCCCGTCGGAGGGCTCCCGATGAGCGCTATCGGCACCGCCGAGCTGGTGGACTCGATCGGGAAGTTCTTCCGCCGGTACTACGACGACGAGATCAAGCAACTCGCCCAGAAGTACCCGCAGGAGCAACGCTCGCTGTACGTTGACTGGAACGACGTTTTTCAGTACAACGATCGCGAGCGGAAGATCGACGCGATCGCCGACGACGTCCTGGCCCAACCGGAGCAGATGCAACGGCTCTTCGAGGAGGCGCTCCGACAGTACGATCTCCCGGTCGACATCTCACTCGGGAACGCGCACGTCCGGTTCACGAATCTCCCCGATGTGGAGACCTACGATATTGGGGGCTTCTCCCCGTCCCGGAAGGACGGCAACCTGATCGCCCTCCAGGGCCAGGTCGCGAAGAAGACGAAGGTCGCTCCGATCCCGACAGAGATCGCCTACGAGTGTCAGCTGTGCGGGGCGCTCAATCGCGTTCCACAGAGCGGCCATGGCTTCGAAGAACCACACGAGTGCAAGGACTGTGAACGACAAGGGCCGTTCCGAGAGAACAGCGAACAGTCCGAGAAAGAGGACTACCAGAAGATCCGGATCAAACAACCGCCGGAACAGACTGACGGTGGCGATGGTGAACATCTCGACGCCCGCGTTCGCGACGACCTCGTGGACTGCGTCGAGGGTGGCGATCGCGTCACGCTCGTCGGCCAGTTCGTCCTCGAGCGACCGTCAAAGAACTCCGACCAGGAGACGTACGAGATGGTCGTTGAAGGCCAGGCCGCCGAGGTCGAACAGACGGACTTCAAGGAGATCGAGATCACGCCCGAGCTGGAGGACCTCATCAAGCGGATCGGTGCTGGTGAGTTCGGCGATCCAATTGACTTGTTCATCAACTCGATCGCACCGACACTCCATGGCCTTGACGATGAGAAAGAAGCGCTGACGCTCGCGCTGTTCTCGGGTGTACGTGTCGAACACGACGACGGGACCGCTACTCGGGGCGACATCCACATCCTCATGATTGGTGATCCGGGAACCGGGAAGACGACGCTCCTCGAGGCCGTCTCGGAGATCGCGCCCCGGTCGGTCAGGGCCAGCGGTCAGGGGGCGTCGAAGGCCGGCATGACGGCCGCTGCTGTTCGCGATGAATTTGGCGACGGGAAGTGGGCGCTCGACGCCGGCGCGCTTGTTGTCGGTGACCAAGGCCTCGCGACGATCGACGAGATCGACAAACTCGGCGAGGGCGTCGAAGAGGCGATGCACGACGCGATGGAATCGCAGAAGGTCAGCGTCAACAAAGCGGGGATTAACACGACACTCCCAACTCGAACGACGGTCATCGGCGGTGGGAATCCGAAGTACGGCCGCTTCGACCAGTACGAACCCTTCTCAGAACAGATTGAGATAGGTCCGACGATGCTCTCACGGTTCGACCTCACGTTCACACTGACCGATCAACCCGATGAGGAACGTGACCGGGATATCGCAAGGACGAAAATCTGGTCGAAAGAGGCAGCGAAACGTGACGATTCTAACTCGGACGACGCCGCAACGGCGGCACTGGCTGAGATTGCAGAGGAACATGGGTTTGAGCCAGTCGAATTAGTTCGTGCGTATATCGCCTACACGAAACGGAACGTCACTCCAACGGTAGAGGACGACGAGGTCGCCCAGAAAATTGAAGATTCGTACGTTGGTCTCCGGCTTGCGAATGGCACTTCTGACGATGCGGCGGTGCCAGTAACTGCTCGGAAGTTAGAGGGTTTCATTCGCCTTTCCGAAGCGAGCGCTCGAGCACGACTGTCGAAAACTGTCGAGATGCAGGACGTGATGCGTGCAAAACGGCTGATCGGCTCTTGCCTCCAAGACCTCGGAATCGATGAAGAAACCGGCGAGTTCGACGCGGATATCGTCGAGGCTGGGACATCGCAGAGCCAGCGCGATCGCATCAAGAACCTCAAAGACCTGATCAAGGAGATGCAGAACGAGTCCGACCGGCGGCAGGCGGATAAGGAGAACGTCATCGAGACGGCGATCGACGATCTCGGGATTGACAAGCGGAAGGCCGAGCACGAGATTGACAAACTCAAACAGCAGGGCGAGGTCTACGAGAGAGAAACCGGCTGGATTCGGGTGGTCGAATAATGGCCCGATCATCTACCAGCCAGACGGAAGCAGAACGACGCAAGCGCTCGAAGGAGGTCTACGAGCGAGCCATCAGCGCCGTCGATCACAACTCGGGGAACAAGCAGCCACCGCTCGCGAGCAAACCGTCGGTGGTCGGCACACTCAACCGAGCCGGCTTCGGCCTCGAGGAGATCCATCGAGCGTTCACCGCCGCTCGCCGTAACGGCGATCTGTTCCAGACCAAGGACGACGAGGGCCGCACATGGATCGGGATCAACGACCGGTGGAAACTCCGCGAGAAGATCGAATCGAACCTCTCGAGAGTCGACGATCCGCGAGAGGAAGTGATCGGACTGGCGAACGACCGCGTCCAGAAGCTCCGACTCCAGGGTGAAGACGATGAGTGACGAAAACGCACACTACTCAGGCGATACCGAACACGAAAATCCGTTCGAAGGGCGCGGTTCTGATGAAGAACTTCCCCCAATCATCGGCTACACCATCGGACCGGATGACGACGCTGTCACGGTCTGTGCCGACTGTGCCGACCATCAGGACGCGAACTCCGACCAGTGGGGCAAGATACGAGACGGACCGCACTACGGCGACCGTGTTCCCTATCCAGAGTGCTACGTCTGCAACGAGGTGATGCGGCCGGAGACGATCCGCTCACTAAACACGGCTACTGATCGCGCCGTCTCACAGTCTGAGAACTCTACGCGAAGCGAAGGGGGTGACAGCTCGTGACGACCGGCTACGTGGTCAACCTCGACAACGGCCATAACGGCTACTGCGTCGAGAGCCTCCTCGGCGTCACGTACTGCGGACGGACGTTCGATCCCGAGGACGTCGATCGCGAACTCTACGCCGTCGATCGAGGTCACGACCACCCGCACAACACGCTCTGTTTCGATTGTTCGAAGGCCGATTCGCGAACAGTCCGCGGCGCAGTGCGAGGTGAGAAAGCGTGAGCGTCTTTGAAGACAACCACGAGCTCTGGCGAAACGCCCTCGAGCACGACGACGTCCCGACGATCGCCGGACCGACGTCGATCGAGACACTCCAGGAGGCACGCGACCGCTTCGAGCAACTGGGCAACGATCGCAACGACGGCGTCCTCGTTATCTCGATCGGCATGGCCCGCGAGATCCCGCGAGGGTGGGTCGAGATCACGGGCCCGACAGTTCCGTCGGGTCACGAAGAGTTCCGGCCGTTCGGCGACATGATCACGATCACCGAGCGGGTCGACGGCCGCGAGACATTGATCTGCCGGTCGGACGCGGTCCGCCTGGACATGGAGATCCTCGATCCGACCGGTGTCGTCGCGATCGACTCTGAGGAGATTGATACACCATGAGCACACTCACCGACCACGACGACGAGATCGACGGTCTGCCCCCGAGTGCAAAATTCGTCCTGTGGGTCCTTGAGGACGAAGGCGAGCTCACCCAGCAAGAACTGTGCGACACGATCACGCTCCCGGCCCGGACCGTCCGATGGGCACTTAACCGGCTCGAGGACGAGGGGATCGTCGAGTCCCGACCCTACACCCGCGATGCCCGAAAGTCGGTCTATACAATCGCCGATACGGACTACCCGGGTTCGTAAGAAGCGTCGAATATCGCAACAATATCGTCTCTTATGCTTGACTATCTCCACACCTGATAGTAACGCGTTTCTCCTGGGGTCGTTGGTAGCGGCCCGGGACCCCCATAGCTATGTCTGTCCACACAACCACCCCACCCCAGAGCGTCGAGTGCGGACAGTGCGGCGACCAGTTCCAGCTCCCCGCCACTGCGGGCTCGTTCTGTTCGCCGGAATGCCACAACGAACACCGCCGCGAGAAGCGTGCAGACGACTTCTTCGAGACTCTCGAGCACGATCACAGATTCTGTCTCTCATGTGGGCGGCAGGTCAAGGAGGTCGAGAAGCCCCCGGAGCGCAACTCCGCAGGGAAGTCAATCACCGACGCCGCGATCGGCTGGGAACACGTCACCGAACACGGCGAGTTCGGCATCAAGTCCCACATCCACGACGACGGCGACAACGATGACGACGACACTGACGTCCCCGATCTCGACTTCGAGGACGGCCACGATCCGGTCTACGTCTACGACGTCGACGGCGAAGATCACAACGTCGGCACCTACGCGGACTTTCGGAACCCACTGCCGCGCTCGATCGACACCGCCGAACCCATCCCGGTCGGCACCGTCTGCTGCTGCGGTCAGACCGACCACAAACACGAGAACGAGACGCTCCGGACTCGCTTCCCGTTCACGGTGGCCCACTACCTGGCCGTCGCGACGGTCACACTCCGAGCTGAGGACAAGACCGACGTCCGCGTCGATCGGGAGCGACTGTTCGAGGCCGTCCTCGAGGGCGAGTCGACCCGGGAGGCGTTCGCATCGGCGGTGGTCCTCTGATGACGGTCCAGCCGATCGAAGAGAACCAGCCCGTCGAGATCCGCTTCGCCGGTCGCGAAGTCCAGGGCGTCGTCGACGAAGTCCGCTGGACGCCGACGTGGGGCGAGCCACGTTCGGAGATCGTCATCGACGCTGACGGCACCACGATTTCGACCGGCCGGGCGAACGTCCGACCTCGATAGTCCCCGATGTGGCCCGGCGTTGCCCCTACCCCGCCGGGCTGAAGGGGATCCTCATCGCTCCCGCTGTCACTCGCTTCGGGGCGGCTGGCACACCGAGACTGTTAGAGATCCCACGGTCCGTCCCGACCCGCGCTGGGATTTGGCAAAAAGCCTCTCGGACGAGACCCGGCGCACCGTTTTTCATACACCAACCATGATCGAAACACTCCCAGACGACGCCGTCTACCTCGGCGGCGTCGCTATCGTGTCGCTCCTGGTACTCGGTCGGCTCTACGCCGGCGAGCACCTCTTCAACGATCGGGCTCGTTTCTGGGGCCCGCTTCGGCGACACGCGATCCCGCTCTTGCACCGACTGTTCCAACGACACGACGAGGACCTCTACGCCGAGACGACAATCGGCACTAACCAGGTCGTCGATATCGTCGATCGGTCACCGGAGGCCATCCTCGAGGACCTCGCCGACGCCGGCTACGAACCACAACCGCTGGCGAGCTTCGCCCGTGACTGGCTCGGTCGACCGGAGGTAGCCAGCTGGGCACGCTACGAGGGACCGGCCCCGTTCCACGGTGCGCCACACTTCCTTCGTCCGCGCCAGGTCCACGTCCGCCTGTTCGAGACCGATGAGGGCACCATGATCACCGCCCACGAGGAGGCGACGTCGTGGCGTCCTGACCAGTGGCGCGATCACTACCGCGGCGAGACGCTGGACGTTGAGACTGGCGTCGTCATGGTGGCGTTCGATCTCGACCTGAACCACGTCATCGAGGAACTCGCCGATCCGATCGAGGCCTGATAGATGCCATGTCTGCCGACACACCACCCTCGAACCGATGGTACTGCCCGGACTCCGTCCGCGAACACAATCAGAAACTCGGCTGTGTCCTCCAGAGGCGATGGAACATGAGCCTCCGCGTCTACAAGTCGATCAAGGCGCTGACGGAACTGACTACGGTCGCCGTTGTCGGCTTCGCGATCTCCGCCGGCGCCGATCCGACGATCTCCGTGATCATCGCTGGCGCCATCGTTCTCGGTTGGGAAGCCGTCGAGGCTCTGGTCGCCGACTCCGACGTCAGCGTCGACCCCGAGGCCGCCGAAGCGATCGTCAACGCGATCGACGAGGCGACGGACCAGGAGGACGACTGACCAAAGCCATGCCCGAACTCACGCTCACACTAACTCAACTCGGGCTGGTCACCGGCGCAGCAATCACGTTAGCGCTGCTCCCCGGAGCAGACCTTGCGAAACTCGGTCTCGCAGTCCTCTACCGACGAGTCGGAATCAGCCCAGCCTACGCAGAGTCGGTTCAGGCTGGCGAGGATGTCGATCCATCGGAAGCCGACGGAGAGGAAGAGAGTGACTGAGCCATGACCGAGAACCTCACCGATATCGGCGGTATCGGCCCAGCGATAGCCGAGGCGCTCGAGGAGGCTGGCTTCGAGACCGCCGATGACGTCCGCGCTGCGAGCGTCGACGAGCTCGCCGACGTCCACATGATCGGTGTGAAGTCGGCTAAGGGTATCCTCGAGGGCGGGCCCAGCCACCGCGGTCGTGATCCGAAGCTCACGAAGCAGCGCCAGGAGGCGATCGCGGAGATGCTCGAGAACGGACAGTCGGTCGCTGCAGCGTGTCGGTGTAACGGCATCGGCCAGACGACGTTCTACGAGTGGCTCGAGCGAGCCGACGACCAGGACGAAGGCATCTACGCGGATTTTGCGGACAGGGTCGCGAGCGCGCGAGGTG
Source organism: Natrinema sp. DC36 (assembly GCF_020405225.1). Taxonomy (NCBI): domain Archaea; kingdom Methanobacteriati; phylum Methanobacteriota; class Halobacteria; order Halobacteriales; family Natrialbaceae; genus Natrinema; species Natrinema sp. DC36. Next base: position 1,061,573 of record NZ_CP084472.1, on the reverse strand, counting down.
CCGGCGAAGCAAAGCTCGTCGACGACCTGCTCGATATCGCCCGCGAGAAAGGCGACGCTCGGACAGTCCTCTCGGTGCTCAAGAACCGCTACCCCGAGTCGTGGGGCGAGCACGATGACGACGACGCCGGCTCCGGCAGCGTCGAGGTCTACCTCACATCGGAGAAGGACTGATCCATGAGCTCTGCCAGTTCCACGACATCGTACACCGAGGAGTTCCCCGAGCCGAGCTACACGATCTTCGATCGGCAGCGGGACTCTCGAGAGGTCCGGCCGTACGTCCACGCGGACACTGGCCTCGCTCCCCAGGAGGACTTCCTCGCCGGCCCCGAGGGCGACGCCGCGATCTCGTCCGATGCCTCGAACCACGTCATCATCTCGGGGCTCGGCGCCGGCAAGACGGCGACGCTCATCATGCGGGCCTGGGCGAACGCCGAGCGCTGGAACCGCGGCGAGCTCGGCGCGATCATCGCCCCGGACTGGCCGACGATCAAGAACGCCATCCTCCCGACGATGCGAGAGTTCGGTCTCCTCGAGGTCTGCGAGTACGTCGGTCCCGGTGGCGAAGAACCCGGTGTCCACACACCCAGCGGCTCCCGCATCATCCTGCAGACGGCGTCTAACGAGCGTAAAATCCGCCGTCTTCGTGGGCCGAACCTCGCATGGGTCGGAATCGACGAACCCGCGTCACTGGCTGAGCGCGCCTGGGAAGTCCTCTCCGGACGTCTCCGCGTCGGGAACTATCGGAACGCGTTCCTGACAGGGACGCCTCGAGGCTTCAACTGGGTCTACGATCGCTTCTACGAGGACGACGCCGAGATCGTCCACGACGACGTCTACGAGGTCCGCGAGTCCGACCGGGTCCGTGGCGTCTTCGGTGTCCCATCCTGGCTCAACCCGCACAACCCGGACGACTACATCGAGCGGCTGAAAGACGAGTATAGCGGCTCTTACTACCAGCAGGAGGTTGAGGGTGCGTTCACGCAGTTCGACGGGCTCGTCTACCCGTGGTTCGATCGCGACGACCACATCCTCGAGTCGGACGACCTCCCGGACAGCTGGGACGAGACGATCTACGGCGTCGACTGGGGCTTCTCGAACCACGCGGCGATCGTCGCCGTCCTGATCCACGGTGATCGCTGGTACGTCGTCGAGGAGCGCAAGTCCCGGCGGATGGGCAACGACGACATCGCTGCCGAGCTCGAGCAGTTGGAGGGCGACTACGGCTCGGGCCCGGTCTACTGTGACAGCGCCGAGCCGAAGTCGATCGAGGCGCTGAACGAGAACGGCTTCGACGCTCGGAAGTCCGACAAGTCGGTCGAGGAGGGCATCAAGACCGTCGCCGCGAAGCGCGACGAACTCCGCGTCCACGATCTCTGCCAGGAGACGATCAACGAGTTCCACGCCTACCAGTACAAGGACGGTCGGGAGTCGGAGAAGCCGAAGAAGGAGAACGACCATATCATGGACGCGCTCCGGTACGCGATCTTCACTCACGAGACCCAGGACTCGGTTCAGATCCATTTCAAGTCTGGGTCGATGCCCAGCCAGAGTTCTATTCGATAACCATGTCTGCACGATTCCCCAGCCGCGTCCGCGGCCAGATCGAGGCGCTTAGCTCCCGGCTGACCCAGACCGTCGAGACGGTCACCCGGAACTCGAGGATCTTCATCGAGTCTTCGGACGTCGACGATCTCAACCCGCCCGAGGACATCGACGAGTACCACGAGTACTACCGCGAGATCGGTATCATCCGGGCGAACTTCAACCAGTTTGTCCGTGACGTCGTCAAGCCCGGCGTTCGGATCGAGGCTGACGACGACACCACCCAGGCCTACTTCATGGGCGGCGATGACGCTCCGGAGTTCGCACCTGCAGGCGGCTTCCTCGAGAACTGCGCGGTGATCGCCGGCGAGAAGCGCCAGCCGTTCTATCCCTACCTGAAGGTCGATATCGTACAGAAGTGGACCAAGGGGACGACGCTCAACGAGTACCTCAAGCAGGACGGCAAAGAGACCGAGCCCATGGGGCCGATCACGGGCTTCAAGCACATCCGCCCGGAGACCGTCTCGGCTCGTACCTACGCAAACACGAACATCCTTCTCGAGCCGGACGATACGGAGGCGGCAGAGGAGGGCGAGATCACCAAGCGCGGCGAGGCGGCGGCCTACGTCCAGTTCGACGATCAGTCGATCGTCGGCCAGCGCAACGGAGGGATGGACGAAGACGAGGTCTACCTCTCGCAGAACGATGTCCTCAAGCGAACGATCGACCCCGACATCGGCGGCGACGACGCAACCGAGGAGGGAATCTTCGGAACATCTCCTCTCGAGTCGATCGCCGACGATGCCGAGGAGTATCGGTCTATCAAACGGGACCGCGCCGTGGCGATCAAGAAGACCGCCTACGGCGTCTGGCTCGTGGAATTCGATACCGAAGTCACCGAGCTACCGGACGGGGACGCGATCGTCGAGACATGGGACCAGGATGAGCAGGACGAGTGGGTCAACAACGTCGACGACCTCGAGGCAGGCGGAATCATCGGCCACGACGGCTCGATCACGCCCGATCAGTGGGAACCAACGATCCCCGAACTCGACGGCCCGCTTGAGCACTACGTCGCGGACATCCTCGCACCGCTGCCGGCACCGAAGTACGCAACAGCGTTCGGTGAGTCCATTGCGAACCACGTCTCGGATCGGCAGGAGAACTCCTACCAGGACACGATCGTCGAGGAGCGCCGCTCCGCTGAGCGTGACTGGACGCAGGCGTTCCGGGCGGTCGCCGATCGCCATCCGGACCTCGAGCCTGCTGGCCTCGAGGTGAAGATCGCGCCGAAGGAGAGCGACAACCCGATCGCGACGCTGGACGACGGCGAGATCGAGAAGATGGAGCAGTTCATGAAGGCCCTGAACAACGGCCTCGGCAACGTCCCGATCGACGCCGTCCTGGACCTCGAGAAGTTCCTCACGACGACGATGGACCTTCCCGAGGACGTCTTCGCCGGCGGCGAGATCGACGTCGACGAGTCGGCGCCGGATATTCAAGAGATGGCTGAGGGCATGACCGGCGAGGCCGCCGAGGAGGCTGACGACTGATGAGTGCCGCCGCCAGCGCCGACGCCGGCGTCCCGGAGCAGACGTCGGCCCACGAGCGCTACCTCGAGCGGGCCCGTGATCGCGATGAACCAGCGCGGGTCCGATCCATCCGGCAGCGGTACGCCCAGAAGCTCCGTGGACGGCTGGCCGCGATCCGCTCGGCGCTCCGGACGGGAATCGTCGAGAACGACGTCTTTGGACTGCAGACCGAGGCGCTCGTCGACGCGCCCACATCGGGCCAGTTCGAGTTCACGACGGATCCGCAGAAGGTCGAGGCCGCGCAGCGCTGGCTCGAACGGCAGCTCGAGAATGAGGTCCTCACCGAGTACGGCGGCGAGAATCAGTTCATCGATCGGGCCTACCTCAAGGGCGTCGAAGACGCTCAGCACGAGCTCGGTGCGCTGAACGTAGGAAGTGGTGAGGCGGCCGCTTCCGCGTCGATTCGGATGCCGGTCCACCAGGAACAACTCGAGCAGCTCTACTCACGGAACCTCGAGGAGCTCCGTGGGCTGACCGACGACATCGCCCGCGATGTCCGCCGAGAACTGACCGACGGGCTGGCGAGCGGCGACGGGCCTCGAGATGTCGCCCGCGGCGTCTCGGACATCCTCGGTCGCGTCGACGACGGCACGCCTCGAGCGGCGATGAACCGGGCGACGATGATCTCGCGGACGGAGCTGATGAACTCCCACAACTGGGGCCGGCTCAAGGAGTGGGAGCGCGCCGGCGTCGAGAAGGTCGACGTCATCCTGGCGACCGACGCCTGTCCACAGTGCCAAGCCTACGCGGCCGGCGCGCCTTACGTGGCGTCGAAGGCGTACGGGAACCTGCCCCGTCACCCGAACTGCCGATGCACGCACACGGTCTGGACCGGCAACTAACCGGCTACCGATGACCCCGCCGGGGCGAGGCCCTCCCGGCATGGACTTTTCACAACTACATCATGACCTACGAGATCCTGAGCGACGGCGCGGGCGTCGCTGCCGTCGCAGCTGAACCGACCGACAATCAGCTCCCGGTACACGGCGTGCTCTTCGGGGCCGACGACGTCACGACTGGTCTCACCAAGAAGCGAACGCGCTGGCCGGCGGACATCCTCGAGCAGATGGCTGAGGACGGCGTCTTCGAGGGGAAGCCGTTGACGATGGCCGACAGTCTCGACCCCGAGCAACACGTCGGCGTCGAGATGACCGACGACGGTCCCGTGCTGTCCGGCGCCGTCTCGATGGAGGAGAAGGTCGGCGAGATCACGGCGACGACGTTCGACGAGGACGCTGGCCTCCTCTTCGATGGCTTCCTCGCTGACTGGGAAGCCGAGGAGACGGTCGAGACTGGCCTCGCCCAGATCTCGCCGGTCGTGATCCGGGAAGCCGAGCTCGTCGAGGGCGATGAGGGCGACCCGGACGCACTGTATGAGGTGACCAACGTCCAGAGCGCTCGAGACGTGGCGCTGGTCGCCGACGGCGCCGTCCCGTCGAACGAGATCAACGTCGGCCCCTCGCCGGATATCGAGCCCCAAGCCGCGGAGGCGCTGTCGGCTCACTACGGCGTCGACGTCGAAGCACTGGCAGACGATCACCCGGAGGGCGATGACGGCCAGAACGGCAGCGGCGGCCAGAGCACCCCGGCCAACGACGATCCGATCATCATGGACCTAACTGACAAAGAGCAGGAGCTGGTCGCAGCAGCCCGGCAGAAGGACGACCCGACGGTCGTCGAGGCCGAGGTGCGAGACCGACTCACCGAACTCGAGGAACAGGCGGACGAACACGAAGACCTCATCGAAGAGGCAGCCGGCGTCGACGACCCCGAAGTCATGGACGCCGAGCAGGCCGAAGCCATGCGCGATCGCGTCGAGATCGTGGAGGGCATGATGGCCGAGGCGCTCACCGAGGACCTCGGCCTTCGCGAGGCCACCGTCGAGGCGATGAGCTTCGACGCGATGGCCGCGGAGTTCGAGACCGACGACGGCGACCTCGACGTCGAGGCGCTCACCCAGACGCCGGAGACCGGCTCCGGTCCGACCGGCGGCTCGGGTGGCTCGAGCGGCCCGACGGACGAGGACATCGAGCGCATCGAGGAGATCGACACCAAGCTCTCGACCGTCGGCTCGGCGCTGCCCGACGAGCGCGTCGAGGCACTCCGCAACGAGGCGGCAGAGCTCGCGAACGCCGACGACTACGACGGCGCACTGGAGGTGCTCTGATGACGCTGTTCTACGAGGAGGACACAGATTCGATCATCGAGAACCATCCCGACTTCGCCGAGTTCGACGACGAGGACCGACTGGTCCTCGACCTCACGGAACTCGGACGGGAGGAGAAACGGAAGTCGCTTCTCAACGCTGCCGCTGCGGCAGTCGAAGCGTCTGACGAGTACGACCTCGTCACCGACCCCGAGGTCGAATGGACTGGAGGTAACTGATCATGGTATCCGAACCCGGACAGAACGGCGGCGACAGTACGACGACTATCGGCTACCCCGACTCCGACGATTCGACTGCGGCTGGCGATGTCGTCGCGATCGCGGCGGGTGACATCGAGCCGGCCGATGGCGACTCGGGGCATGCGTTCCTCGGCGTCCGCGCACGAGGGCGGGCGACTGAGAACAGCGGCGTCGCCCCGGCGCACGTCAGTGGCCCTACCGTGGCGGCCGTCGAGGGCACCGTCTCCGCCGGCGACGATCTCGACGTCGGAAACGCGACGAACGGCACCGTCGGCACCCTCGAGACGAGCAGCGGCGGCCCCGCCCACGCACTCTCCGACGCTGGCGGCTCCTGGCGCGGCCAGGACGCACCGGCCGGCTACGCGTGGATTCTGTTGTAAGACCAACTGACGACACCACCTGATCACACATGGCTCAGAAAGCATCCGACATCATCAGCGACGACGACGTTCGATCGATCGTCGAAAAGATCCGAAACAAGAAGTACCAGAGTCGTACCGCCTTCAAGGACTACGACGCGACCAACAACGACAGTAACTCCGTCGAGTTCCCGATCTCCGACGGCGACTTCGACGGCGATGTCGCCGAGATTCCGCCGGGGAGCGAGTTCCCGCGGGCGACAAAGGACTACGACACGGTCCAGGTCGCCCACACGAAGTACGGCCTCGAGGTCGTCATCCCCGACGAGGACGTCGAGGACAACGTCATCGACATCACGATGGACCAGGAAGAGGATCTGGTCAAAGCCGAGGAGACTCGTGTCGACGGGATCGCGTACAACATCCTCTCGAACAACACCAACAGCGCCGGCCCGATCGACGCCGGCAACGCGACGGCCGGCGTCATCGAGTACGAGGACATCACCCTGGCCCGGCAGCGCGCCTTCCAGGACGAGCTCGACATCGCCGAACTGCGACTTCTCACCGGCGGCCAGAACATGAACGCCCTGCTGAACATGGACAAGTTCACGCAGGCATCCGAGCTCGGTGACTCCGTCCTCGAGATGGGGATCCTACCCCAGGGCAACCTCGTCGGCCAGCAGGCGTTCCTCGGCGTCGCCGGCGACGTTCCGGTCTTCCTCGACAACACCGGGAACTACGCCGAAGGCGAGGCGTACCTCGTCGACCCGACCAACTTCGGCTGGGAATCGACTCGCCGGGCGCTCGACGTCTCGAGCTACTACGACGAGTCGATCGAGAGTACCGTCTGGCAGATCGACGAGCGGGTCGGCTTCGCAGCCACCCAGCCGTCGGCGAACATCGCCATCCAGACGTAACCCATGCCCTACCTCAAACATGAAAGCGGCGAGGCGACCGAGCTCCGCAACTCGCAGATCCTCGGCGACAACTCGCCGCTCGAGTTCGACGAGGACGGCTACGCGTTCGTCGAGGATCCGACGGTCGCCGACAAGCTCCTCGCGATGCACCGCCACATCGAGCGCGGCGGTCGCGGGCCTGAAGCCTCGAGCGACGAGGACGAGGCCGAGAGCGAGTCTGGAACCGAAGTTCCTCCGACGGACTCGGACCCTGACCGCGAGGGCGTCACCTACGATCCGACCGAAGCCGAGACGGGAACGCTCCCGTTCAACCCGGAGGAGCACACCAACGACGAGATCGAGGAGCGAGTCGCGGAGATCGACGACGAAGCGGCACTTGTCGCTCTCCGGAGCCTCGAGGAAGAACAGAAGGATCGCGACGGCGCGAAGGACGCGATCGACTCCCGACTCGACGACCTGGAGGAGTAACCCTTCATGGCTACGAGCGCTGGCACCAGCGCGGAAGACGTCCGCGTCGAGATCAACACGATCCTCGACGATTCGGACATCGAGGGCGAGCAGGACAACCCCGACAGCACCGGGATCCTCGGTCGCGTTGAGCGCGATATCGATCGCAAGTACGACGACACCGACATCACGTTCGAGAACGAGCAGCACCGGCAAGACTTCGAGGCCACGCTCGCAGCGCTGCGGATCGCCGAGGGTCTCGACCGACGGGCCGAGTCGGTCACGTCTGGGCGCTCGAGCAAGACGTACGAAACCACCGAGATCGACAACATACGCCAGCGTGTCCGAAGCCTCGATCCAGGCGACGAGTTCGGTCAGCCGAACTCGATCATCTACGACTCCGACCGCCACATCAGCTCGAGCGGGGGTAACTCATGAGCTGGGGTGTGTCGCTGACCGGGTTCGACGCTGCGACCGACATGTTCGACCAGATCACGGCCGACTTCGACGGCGATACGACCTACATCGCCGGCCCAACCGTCGAGTACGCGATCTACAACGAACTCGGGACCTCGAAGATGGAGGCCCGACCGTTCGCTCGCCCAGCAGCGGAACGCGTCCAGACGAACACGGCGACCGAGGTTCGGCGGATCTCGAGCTCCCAAGGCATCCCGCTAAACTCGGAGGAGAACATCATCCGTTGTGCTGCGCTGGCCGTCCAGGATCGGATGAAGCGGATCGCCGATCGCAAGGACATCCGCGACACTGGGAACCTGATCGCCTCGATCCGCATCGAGCAGGTGAGCTGACATGCACGGACCGATCGCCCGAATGATCCAGTCCCAGGGCAAGGAATACCAGCTCCAGAACGCCAGCGGGGGCGGCGGACGAGACACGCCGTCCTACTCGGACGACGGCACGATCGTCGGCGTCCTCGAGTCCCGCGGGATGCCCCAGACCGCAACGAACTCGGACGGCACGGACGTCGAGACCGACCTCGAGGTACGGGCAGTTCCGGACGACGGGACGACGCTCCGGCCAGCTGGCAGCGCCGACGGCTATCCGACGCTGCTCCAGCACCCGACCGGCGCGGAGTACCGCCTTCTCGACATGCACGAAGAGGACGGCGGCGTGACCGTACTGACCGTCGTGGAGGACTGACCGATGGAAAACGGCTACGAGGAGATCTCACGTGAAGAGGCTAAGCGCCTCATCGACGAAACGGACCGCGGCATTCTGGTCGTCATGAACGCGGAGACAATCCCCTGTCTCGGCGATATTCCACCAGAAGAACGCCGAGCTAAGCTGTCCTCTGAGGGCTACAAGTTCGGAGATCTGGAGGACTGACCGATGACTCGAGACATCAAGTCCGACCTCGTGGCGTTCCTTCGGACGCACTTCAACGAGAGCGAGGTCCCAGTCGCGTTCACCGCAGGCGACCCCACGGACCCGACCGCTGAGGGTGACGTTCGGTTCGCCGACTACGACGGGGACAACGACTACCCGCAGGTCGCGATCGCCTCCGAGGATCCGGTCGTCCCCGGCGGCGGTGAGACGGGCTACTCCGGCATCGACGCCGGCGGCAAAGGCGGCATCCAGGACGTGATCACGTCGGTTCAGATCGACTGCTGGGGCGGCCCGTACGACGCCGATGTCTACCAGTCGGAAGGCTCGCACCCGGACGTCGTCGCGAACGCTCTCGGTCGCGAAGTCCACCGCGTGCTCTTCGAAGCTGACGAAGCCGACGAGGGGCCGCCAGTCCCGGACGGCTACGAGTGGGTCAACGCCGAGCAACCGGTCGAGAGCAACGACACGCAGCGCTCGCCGACGCACTACCGACGGTTCGTGATCGCCCGGATGAAGCACACGGAGACACCTTGACGATGTTCATCACGAATGAGAACACGGCAACGCGACGACTTTTCAACGCCGATCTGACCGACGACGATGGCGAACCGGTGATGGACGAGCCGGTCGAGTTCGCCTCAACCGGGACGGCACAGGTCTCGAGAGAGGTCGGCGAGGCGATGATCGCGCACTACGACGACGTCCACGAGAAGGACACAGAGGAGTAACTCATGTCTCAAGCACAAGCACACGACACGCCAGAGAGCGGGACGCTTCCCGGCCGCTACGAGTGGGTTCCTGAACCCGACGGCCCGATGAGCGTCCCCACCGACATCGAGTGGAACCGCTTTTCAGATGTAATCCGCAGCTTCAGCGCCGAATCGGGCGTCAGCTACGCCCGCCAGGACGCGATCGGAACGGCCGACGCTGTCGATCACAACCGCGGTACGGAGGAGCCGAGCGCTGACATCGGCTACGATCTCCAGCGCTTCCCCGTGGACGTCGACGGCAACCCGATCGACCCTTCGGCGTACGGGATCCTTCGTGACGAGTACAACCAGCTTCTCGGATCGCTGCTGATGGTCGAGCGCACGGAGATCCCCGGCGGCAACGACGGCGCCGGAATCCGGGTGTTCTCGGTCGTTCGCGGCGCCGAGGTCGAGAGCGTCGAACCGACGCTGGATCCCTCGAGCGAGCAGCCGATCCTGATGGAGCTCGGGCTCCAGCCGCGGAAGGTCCGGAGCGTTGCCATCCATCAGCCCAGCGCTGGGACGACGCTCGAAATCGTCTCCGACGACGCCGACGACACAATGGACGTCACGATCGAGAACGAGGACGCATCCACAACGGAGACGATCGCCCTCAACGGGACGACCGCGGTTACGACGACCGAGTCGTTCGGAGATATCGATTCCATCTGGCTCTCCGGTGAGCCGACCGGCGACATCACGATCACCGACGGCAGTGGCACGACCATCTGCGAGCTCGCCGGCGGGCTGACCTACAGCGATGACGACCAGCCCGTCGACGGCGATCGTGGCGTCCCGCCGCTCGGCGCTGGCAGTCACGCCGCCGAGATCGGAACCACCTTCGAACACTTCCTCGGCGACCGCATCGAGCGGCCTGTCGGGACGCCGGTCCGTCCCCGCCTCAACTCGGGTTCGTGGGCTATCGAGAACGACCTCTCGACGGACTCGGTCCATACGAGTCGGGCACCCACCGTGGACCCGTCGGACCGAACGGTCACCGTCGACGCCGACGTCGCCGGACCGACCGTCTCGCACGACTCCATGATGGAGTCACTGCAGAAGACGCAGAACGACATCGAGCACGAGCTCTCCGGCGGCATCGTGCGGTTCAAGAACACGGTCAACGAGTCGCCCGGCTCGCGAGAGCGCGAGGCATCCGGGCAGGCGACCGCGGCGATCAGCGAGACGTTCGCAGCGAGCGGCGATCCGGCTATCGAACTGGAGGCCAACTAACGCATGAGTGAACACGAAACCCGACTCAACGACGGCGAAGATCTCGAGATCGCACACGCCGAAGACTTCGGCGTCTCCCGAAACGGAGACGGTGAACTGCAGGGCGTCAAACAGCGGATCCCCGGGACTGACCGGGCGGTCCTCGTCAAGCCGATGGCTGGCGGCGAGTACGAGGACTGGAAGGACGTCCTCGAGGAAGACGAAGCCGACGACGATCGCGTCGACGAGTTCTTCCAGACGTTCATCCTCGATGGGATCGGCTCCGATGGCTACGACGAGGTCCCCGAGTACGTTGCTCCGGGACTGATCCAGGCCGTCAAGAACGGCAGTGGTCACGAAGTTTTTCGGGCCGTGGAGGCACAGCAGACTCGGGAGAACCTCGCAGCGATGGAAGCCCTGGACGGGATCGGGGACGACGCTCTCGAGGGCGTGCTGAGTCAGGCGATGGATCAGGCGATGGACAACGAGGACGAAGCCGAGGACGAGGACGAGACGTAGGCTACCACGCCCGGCAAGCGCGTATCGAGGCGATCCTCCACGAAGAAGGCGGCTACGATTACTTCTCGATTCCCAAGCTGCATGCCTCGGAGGTCCGCCGCTACCTCGAAGGACGCCGGCAGCTCGTGCTCGACAAGAAGCACGCTCGCGAGCAGCAACGAGATCAGTCTTCGTCGACGTCACCGAACGTCGCCTCTCAAAAGCAGGAGCTGAAGGCCGGCCAGCAGGCAGAGCGGAACCGACTTCTTGACGAGATAAACGACGACTTCAGCGGCGAGTAGCCGCCCCAACCTACGTTCTATGGCAAAAACAGGAGCATCCGAAGAGGTCCAGGTAGCGATCGGTGGCGACGCCTCGAGTCTGCGGGAGGCGACCGATACAGCAACCGAGGCACTCGGCAACGTCCGGCATGTGGCTGGGCTTGCAGGGGCGGCACTGGGTGCACTCGCCGTCGGTGGCCTCGCGAAGGCGACGTCGGCCGCTGCTGCGTTCGAATCTCAAATGGTCGAGGTCGAGAAGGTCACCGATCCGGAGACCGCCCGCCAGATGGGTGATGCAATCCAGGAGATGGCCTCGCGGATGCCGGTCGCCCAGAAGGAACTCGCGAACATCACCGCCCAGGCCGGTCGGTTCGGGATCGAGGGCTCCGAGAACATCGAGAACTTCACGGAGACCGTCGCAAAGATGAGCGTCGCGACGGACCTCTCGACTCAGCAGGCCGGCGAGTCCTTCGCCCGTCTCTCGACGCTGATGGACGTCCCGATCGAGCGCGTCGGCGACATGGGCAACGTCATCAACGAGCTGTCGAACACGATGGCAACCTCCTCGAGCGAGATCGTAGATTCCGCACTCCGGAGCTCGGGGACACTCTCGCAGATGGGGGCCTCGAGCGAGGATATCTTCTCGCTCAACGCCGCGATGAACGAGGCCTCCGAAAGCGCAGAACGCGCCGGCACGCGGCTTCGCCGGATGGCTCAGGAGGTCCAGGACCCAGCGAAGGTCAAGGATCTCGCGAGCGCCCTCGGGATGAACGTCGAGGAGTTCGAGCAGATGCGGTCCGAGGATCCCACGGCGCTGTTCAGGCGGATGGCTCAGACGATGGGCGAGGGCGGCGAAGCGTCCGATGCTCTCCGCTCGTCGCTGTCGACGACCTCCCAGCAGGCGCTGACGGCCCTCTCGCAGAACATGGAGGGACTGGCGTCGGCTCAGGAGACGGCCAACCAGCAGATGAAGGACGGGACGTCCCTCCAGGAGGAATACGAGGCAGCCTCGAGCACGTTCAACTCCCAGCTACAGGTCACGAAGAACCGACTCCGGAACGTTGCGATCCAGATCGGGGAGAATGTTCTCCCCGTCGCCTCGGAGTTCCTCGGGTATGTGAACAGTGCCATCTCGGCGTTCAGCGAGTGGAACGAGAGCTCTGGAGGAATGGTCGGAACAATCGCTCTCGTTGCCGGCGCACTCGGCGGATTTGCGGTCGCAGCGGCGTCCGCAGTTTCGGCCCTCGGCGGCATGTCGGCAGTCCTCGGAGCCATCGGTGGGGCACTGACGATCCTCACTGGTCCGGTCGGGATCGCTATCGCTGCGATCGCGCTGCTCGCCGGCGCGTGGAAGGTGAACCTCTTCGGGATTCGTGACGTCACCAGCAATGTCGTCTGGCAGGTTGAAGAGATCCTCGGCGACTTCTTCGAGAACATCTCCGAATGGTGGGAGGAACATGGCGAGGAGATCACCGAGACGGTTACCGGCGCTTACGAGGCCGTCGCGGGGGCCATCGAGAAGTATCTCTCATTCATCTGGAAGAATCTGTTCCAGCCGATCCTCGAGTCGATCGAGAAACTCTGGAGCCGCCATGGTGATGCACTCCTCTCCGAGGCTCAGAAGACGTTTGACGCGGTCGTCGGCTACATCGAAACGGTCGTGACCTTCCTGTGGCGCAACGTCACCCAGCCGATCCTCAGCAAGCTGCAGACGGCCTGGGACATGTGGGGCGACGAGATCCTCACGATCGTCAACGCGGTGTTCGGGGCGATCGAGTTGGTCGTCAGCCAGGGGATGGACATGCTTCTCTCGGGTATTCGCGTCGTCCTCGCCCTCATCAGGGGCGACTGGGAAACGGCGTGGGACCTCTACGTCGACTATCTCAAGCGGACATGGGACCGGATTACGTCCTTCCTGACTGGCCCCGGAAAAGATGGCTTCGTCGCAGCGCTGACGATCGTCGTCGACGCGGTAAAGATAGCGTTTAACTACCTGATCGGAACCGGCGAGGGGACACTCCACGGCGACGTGACCGGTGTTTTCAGAACGATCGCCAGGTGGATCAGAAGTACTGGGAAGTCTCTCTTCAGTGGCGCCTTTGGCGTTGTGGTCGACGGGGCCAAAGCCGGGTTCAGCTACCTGATCGGGACCGGTGAGGGCACGCTCATCGGTGACGTCAAATCCACACTCACTGGCATCTCTGACTGGGTCGGGACGACCGCGAAGAAGACGGTCAAAAAGGCGTTCGAGAAGGTTGCAAGCGCGATCAAAGAAGCGTTCGAGATCGAAGTGGATTGGCCTGAGCCTCCGACAATCGTCAAGAAGGCCTACAACGGAACCTTGGGCAGCGATATCGATTGGCCCAGCCGGCCCGGTGGCGATGGTGGAGGCGGTGGGGGTGGACCGATCTTTGGAGGAGGTCCGCTGCTCGACACTGGTGGCTTCGTCGAGTCGACCGGGCGTGCCATCGTGCACGAGGGCGAGGAGGTCGTCCCGGAAGCAGAGGTAGACCGCGATCGCGGAGATCGCAGTGGGTCGGCTGCCAAGGACAGCGTCGAAAAGGATGTCGAACGCGCCCTCGAGCGGACCGATCGTACCGACGACATCACTCGGAAACTGGATGGGGTGATCCGCGCGATCGAAGAGAGTCTCGACATCAGTATCGAGATCGACGACAGCGGCCGCTACGACACCTTCTGACGATACTCATGACAGGGATCACACTCCGCGTCGACGACGCGAACGGCACGACGAAAACGACAGTCTCGGCACAGACTGCCGAGAAGGTCGAAGCACTCAAAGGCGATATGGACCATGGTGAGGTCGTCCTTCACCGAGACGAATGGTCGAACGTCGACGACATCCTCGAGCGTCGAACCGATCACCTGGTCGTCGAAGCGCCAACGTCGGCCGACCCGCTCTTCGCTGGCCGGTTTGATGACGACAAGCGCGGCGATGGGACGGTGACCGTCTCGATCGCCGGCTACGAGCGCGACTCGAAAGACGCCGAGCCGACGAACGACAACGTCGTCTACCAGAACGTCAACGACAGTGCGGTCGTCGGTGACCTGCTCGGTCTGGTGCCGACACTCGACGTCGGGACGGTCGACACGCTCGCGACCAACCTCTCCATGTCGTTCAGCTACGCCGAGCCGTCGAAGGCTCTCCGTGACACCGCTGAAGCTACCGGGGCGGAGCTTCGGTACAACTACGATCGGACTGTCGACTACGTCGATCGTCGCGGTACTGACCGCCCGGAGGTTGTCCTCTCACCAGACAGCCAGACGATCGTCGGCGATCTCGAGATCACGGAAGACGCTCGCGAAGAGGTCACGCACATCCGCGGGTTCGGCGCGCAGTCTGGCCCCGATCAGGTGACTGCCGAGGCCGTCGCCGATAGTTACGACGGTGGGAAGCAGATCTGGGCGAAGTACGAGAACAAGGACATCCAGGAGCAGTCCCGCCTGCAGCGAATCATCGACCAGATGGCCACCGAGTACGACGGTGAGCCGCGCCACCTCGAGGTGAAGACCTCGGTCGCCGGCGTCGACGTTGGCCTCGGCGATCGCGTCACTGTCCAGATCCCCAAAGAGGGGGTCGACCGCACCCTCAGAGTTCTGAAACGAAGATCCATCCTCGGCACAGCTGGCGCTGTGCTCGAGCTGACGCTGTCGAACCGACTCCTGACCAGATCCGATTCCGGCCGTCAGAACCGGAAGGACATTCAGCGCTTTAACCGCGGCTACCAGGGCTTCGTTGACCGGTCCCAGATCACGAGCGGGTGGAACGCGGCCGGTGACGGGACGCCCCAGGAACTCGTCGTCGTCAACTGGCCGGACGATATCGTTGAGGAGAAAGACGTGACGCTCGCCGTCCAGGGCCGAGCGTGGCGATCGCCGGTGACGCCGCTGTCACACGACCACGAAGTAACGATCAGTAGCCACGACCACGAGGTGACGATACCAGACCACACACACGAATACGCTATGAATCTGATATCTCATAACCACACATCGGGCGATTTGACCGCGGATCCAGACACCGGGGAAATTTCTGGGGGAACCGCCTTGGCGTCTGCGGGCGGCCCACAGGAAACAACCGAGTCGGGTGGCGGATCGGTAGAAACCACCGATAACGGCGGTGGGGTCTCAACGACGACCGGCTCGTCAGTCCCGCTCGCTCCGCAGGTCACGACTCAGTTCGAGGGGACGACCTACTACCCGAGCGATGTCACGATCTCAGTCAACGGCCAAGAGCTGACGACGATCGTCGGTGACTCGAGCGGTAGTTGGACGCAGACGGTAAATCTCGAGACCGAACTAAACTCAGGCCTGAACACGATCACTGCGTCGCCGTCGACGCGCGGAGAACTCAACCTCTCGCTCGCGTCGGAGTTGTTCCGACGTGGGCGGACGAACTGACCACGACTACTTAGCGATTCATCAGACCAATGCAAGTTCCAAACCGCACCAAGCTGCAGCTCCTGACCAGTAGCATCGACCTCTCAGCCGACACCATCCGTGTCGCGTTCTACGACGACACGACCGCATTCACGTTCGATCCGGACGTCCACGAGTTCGTCGATGACATCCTTGACGGTGGTACGACCGCCCAGGAGATGAGCGGGACGGGCTATTCGCGCCAGACGGTCGCGAACCAGACGACCACGCAAGACGATACGAACGACCAGGCGTCATTCGATGGTGACGATCTCACCTGGACGGGGATCGACGCCGGGACGATCCAGGGTGCGATCATCTACCGGCAGGTCGGCGGGGATGATACGACGCCCGCCGACGACGATGTCATCATCGTCCTCGATGACGCTGATCTCGCCTCTCTGCCACTGGCCACGAACGGGAGTGACGTCATCATCTCCTGGGACACCCTCGGTATCGCAACTCTCAGCTGATCATGGGGACGCTATCAGGAACGGTTGCCCTCGAGGGCGACCCGATCGCGAACGCGAAGGTGGCTGTCGTCGACGCCGAGGCCTCGAGTCCAGGGAATTGGGTTGTTGTCGGCGGCGATACCAGCACAGCGGACGGGTCCTGGTCAGTTAGTGGTCTGGCTCATGGCCCCGATCGGTATCATGCGCTGGTCCAACTGGACGACGGGAACTATTACAACTCGGAGTCACTGCCGTTCCTAACGGTGGATGCTGTGATCGAGCCGGGTCCTGCTGCACTTTCGATCGATCCTCTACCACCGGAGATTGGTTTTGCGATACCCGACAGCGGAGTCGCCCGATATAAATTCGAACAAGATGCCACAGACTCTTGGAATGGCAACGACGGAACGCTCACTGGGGGGACTTATACCACCGACTCAGAGATTGGATCATACGCCGTGTCACTTGACGGGGCCGATGACGCGGTTGACATTCCAGTCAGCCACTCATCTGGTGATGGCCTGTCACTGAGTGCGTGGGTGAAACTCTCATCTCCATCATCAGCCCAATATATCGTCACAATTGACGCACCTAGCCAATATAGTGCAGATGCAGTGCTGTATATTGACGATACTAAGATCGGATTCCAATGTTACGATGGATCGTACGTAAGTACCAATACCAGTTTCTCCTATGACAATACTTGGACACATATTGTCGGAACGAAAACAGCAAGCGGAGATATGGAGTTCTATGTCAATGGCTCATCCGTAGCAACTGCAACTATAGGAAATTTGACAGAGTCGGGAACCTCCTCAATCGGTAGACGGGGCGGGTCTGGATACCTGAACGGACTTGTTGACGATGTTCGTATTTATAGAAAGGGACTGACCGATACAGAAGTCTCCAACCTCTACAACACCGGATCAATCTAAGCGAGACTGTGTCTGGGTCTGTCAGTCAGCGCTTCAGAAACGCACCATCACTAATTTGATACAACAATGAGCTACAGTCCACCCGAGTCCGACAACGTAAACTTCGATCTGCAGGAGTTCGACCCTGACGGCCGGGGTGCGGATCACTTCGAGCTTGGCGGACTCGAAACACTGCGCCCTCCAGCCGCAGAACTATCACTCGACACTGGCGGAGAGATCGCGTCATCAGGAGCGGTTACTGTTGAGCCTCCTGCAGCGACGCTCGAGGTCACTCCAGCGGCCCCTACAGTCACGGGAGCCGGATCAACGACGATCACGCCACCGGCAGCAACGCTGTCGATCCCTTCGGCAGACCATCGCGTCGGGTACGTCCTCTCTCCTGGGCCAGCACAGCTGTCGTTCGAGGGCCAGTCTCCAACGGCAGAATCAGACGTGTGGATCTTCGGCGGAACGTTCATCGATCCGGAACCGCCGGAGTTAGACTCTAAAACACTCACACTGTCGTTCGAGGTGCCCCGTTCCAGTATAGATCACTGGCGGCAGTTCGGCCGTACTGGAAACGTCACCGTCGACACCGGATATGGGGGGTCGTTCCAGACGATAGATCGTGCGGGGCGAGACGAGGCCGTCGAAGTTATTCCGCCAGCAAGTTACCGGCCACCGTTCGACATCGCAGACTATTACGTCAACTCCTATCAGGAGACTCAGGCCGAGGTGGATCGGTTCGAGATCTCGCTCACGTTCCAGCGCCTGGAGAACCGCAGCGATGTCTTCGATGCCGCCGCCGAAGCCGGCGGCCTCTGGACGTTCGAACTCGACCGCGGGACGATCGCCCTCGAGGAGGAGCAGGTCAGGGAAACATCGGGAAGCGGGACGACCGCCGGCAAGACCGTGACGCTTCCGATCGTCGTCGACGACCTCCAGGCGGCGACGATCGCCGACACCGCAGGTTTCCCCGACGCGATCGTCGAGCGATCCGTGCCGGACGGGAAGAACTTCCGTGAGGACTCGAGTGGGGGCTCCCAGACCGTGACGATCGACGCGCCGGAAGTGGCGAGTTTCGAGTCGGGGACGTACCTCATCCAGAACTGGCGGCTATCGTTTGCCGGCTATCAGGATGATCGCTGGCGTGTCGAGCTCGAGCTCGCCGAAGAGTAGCTATCCTATCTCAGCTCGAAGGTCGTGGTCTTGGCTTCGCTGACCTCGCCACTGATCTCGTCGCGGATGGTAACCCTCGCCAAGTACTCGCCGGTTGGCCAGTTTTCTCCAGGGCCGAAATAGATGCTCTGTTCATAGGTGCCTTGGCCGTCGCCACCAACCAATTCTGATTTTGTATCGGAGGAAGTCATACGGCGAACGTTTTCCGGCCCATAGAGGTCGTACTGATAGGTGAACTCTAGTTCACCTTCATGGGCATAGATGTCGAACTGGAACGCACTCCAATTCCCCTCGTCTATTGATCCGGATTCGATTTCATTTTCTTCCAGGTCACCGGGCTTTTCCCACTCGCTCACCAGCCCTATCTTCGTGACTACTGGCTCGCTCGGTTCCTCATCGCTGCTATCTGGCTGAGTCTCATCCTCGACCTCATCTTCCGAGCTATTATCATCCTCGTCAGTGTCATCGTTTCCGTTGCCATCACCGTTTCCGTCATCATCATCATCGTCCCCGTTGCCATTTCCTCCGTCAGCGGTTTCGTCGCTCGAGCAGCCAGCGAGGACCGTCGAGAGTGCAACTCCGCTCCCCAGCAGCAGCTTCCGTCGGTTCATATCACTCTAATTGGATAGTTTAGTGATATATGTTTCGGATATCCCGACGGCTTTTGGCGGCGGACTTCAGTTAGGAGGTTCCTTCTTCGATGCCCTGAACACCTTCCAATATCGTCTCGAGCGTGTTCGTGATGAGTTCCGTCGTGGCGCCACTCTGCTGTGATTCCAAAATGAACACAGCGATAGCCATGACGATCAGTAAAGCTCCGAGAAAGACCCTCCACCGGTCAGCCCATTCTTCCCGACGTTCTGAGTTAGCCATATCTGTCATGTCGGAAGAGATGATTATCAACTTTCGGAATGTTAGAATTTCATTAGTATATCAAGTTCGCCGACGGCCTCGCGCGGCTCGACGTCGCGATCGACGAGGCGATCGGCGGCCAGTTGCCAGGCTTGGTGTGAGAGTTCGGGATCGGCCTGTTCGTAGTGGACGGAAAACTCGGTCAGTGCGACGGCGATCAGGAGGTCTTCCTGCCGATCAGTGAGAGACATCGCTGGCGTTGGCCGCGGCTTCCAATAAAAAGGATAGCAATCGGTCGTCTATTCTAGACCCTTTTGGAGGAGTCCCACCATCACGGCCATCGTGAATAGGATCTCCAAGAGTGCAACGTTTAGCAGTTTCGTTCACCTCCTATGGCCCAAAATAGGATCCTGAGTTATAATATTTTGGCCGTGTTTCGGAAATGTCGGAAACGGATCGGCCAGTGTAGAGCAACGCAAAAGGGGGACTCTCAGGCGTGAAATCGAAGATATCGGAAGAATCGGAAACCGCCCTCGAACAGTTAACCATCGAGACAATCCAGTTGGAGGCATGGGTACAAACACAGACGCAGTACCGTCGATAGACCAAATTCCCGACCTTCCATCCCTCGAGAAGGGCATCACGCTCCTGGAGTCCTCGTCTCGCGGGGCGTTTCACGCACTCGCCGTCGACCATCTCCTCCTCGAGCGGCCGGGGACAGCGTGGTGGATCGACACGTACGGCCACGCACAGACTGCGCCGCTTGCAGATATCGCACCGAGTCGCCGCGTTCTGAAGAAGATCCAGATCGCCCGTGCATTCACTGCCTACCAGCACTACACGCTGTGCTCGAGGCTGCTCGAGGATCCCGACTACGGGACGCTCGCGACCGTCGACCGGGACGACGTCGGCCTGATCGTGGTGCCGGCGGTGGACGGCCTCTACCGCGACGACGATCTCGATGAGGACGAGTCCGAGCGGATGGTCGTGTCGGCGCTCGCCCGGCTGGCAGCTGCGGCTCGTCGATACGAGTGCCCGGTTCTGGTTTCGAAGGCCCGGGATGATGAGTTTTCGGCGCCGATCGACAACCTCGTCGAAGAGCGGATCGAGTGCCTCGAGACCGACGAGGGTGCTCGGTTTATCGGAAAGGAATTCGAGTCGTTGGTCTACCCGGTCGGGAATGGAATGCTCCAAACCACGCTCACCTTCTGGAAGCAGATCCTCGAGGCGCGTGAGCCAGCATATCCGACGCCGATCACCGCGGGCACGATTCAGGAGGTGGCATAGATGGGGAAGACGAACCCTACCTATCGCGACCAGTTGCGTCACCTCGAGGAGGACTGGCAGCCGTTCCGGCGGGCGCTGCGGGTGCAGTATCGCGACGGGTTTGATCAGCTATTCGACGACGCGCGGCAGTTTGCGGATGCCGCCGGGATCCAGAACGAAATGACGGTAATGGAGCCGTTTCTCGTCTCGGTGCTGTTAGCACAGGAGCATCGGATCCAAGAGCTCGAGGAGCGTCTTGAAGTGATTGAGGTGCCGTAGACCGGGAGAGGCAAGCCAACAGCGACGTCCACATCTGGGTTAGTTATAAGGTTTAGTGACTGACACTCGTACATATGATAAGTCTTGAAGCTCGAGAGGCGATGGATGAACTGGATACGTATGCGGAGGAGAACCTCGACGATATGCGGAAATATTCCCCTCGCAGGGACTTCTTTGAAACAGCATTAGATGAAGTGACGAAATACGGCACTGAAGAGAGTCTGGAGGAGATCATGTTCCATTTGAAACGGCTAATCGAAAATGGAAAGCCACCAGACCGTACGCGGACATTCAGGTCTGCAAGGAATGTAATTAGAGAGCAGGGAGGTACTCTACCAGATCATTCGCCTTTACACAGAGGGTAATTGTCAATCTGTGTCTTAGGTATCGTTCTCGATCATCTTGCCGCGGGCCTGCTTTAGTTTCTGAAAGCGACCAGATGTCCCACCGGTATCGGGGTGGCCCCCGAGGTCCCGAATCTGTGCCTTGAACGCAGCCTCGACGATCTCGTTGGGAGCGTCCGGCGCGACGTCCAGGATCTCGTGGGGCTCCTCGTCGAGCTCGTCTTTGCTCGAGGCCGGCGGCGCGGCGATCGCCTCTTCGTCAGCTGGGGGCAGCCGCGCAGTCTCGACCGTGTCGGCGGCGGTCTGCACACCGCAGCGCTCGGCGAGGCGCTGTCGACGGGCCCAGAGTGCGATCGCCCGCGCGTTCTCGCGCTGGGTTTCCCAGCAGTCACAGGAGACGGCGAACTCGTGATCGGCGGCCTCGCCTTCACGTCGGAAGTAGGCCGCGACGCCGACGTCGTCGGGCTTGTCGTGCTGGTGAGGGATGTTCGGCCGGTCGACGTAGTGCTGCGAGGCCGTCTCGATCCGGACGCTCCCCTCGGTGGCTTCCCACTGTTCGAGCTCGTCGACGACGCTCTGGAACGACTCTTTACGCGTGGGCGAGAGATCGCCCGGGTAGGAGTCGCGGTCGGCTGGGTCGGTGCGATCGTGACCTCGAGGCCAGTCGATCTGGCGGCCACCGTCGGTCTCCTGGGCGCTACTCATCGCCCACCTCCTCGCGTGGATCCTTGACGATCTCGTAGATCCCGGTGTCGTAGAGATCGCGGATGTGGTCGTGTTCAGCCAGCCGCGTGAACCGACTTGAGACCCACTGTCTCGTGGTGTCGATACCTTCCGCGCGCATGAACAACGTCGGTGACGCGCGGCCCTCTGTAGCGAGGTACTCGACAATTTGTTTGTCGAGATCGTTCAGGTCGTCGGGTGTGAGGGTCACACCACTCTGGTTTCTCACCGCCATTTACAAGTGCAACGTTTGATGGCACCGTGGGAAAGTGTTTCGATTGTCTACCTACAATCGCTATTGACAACCGCAAGCTTTACATGCGCAAGTGCCGTACTGTAGGATGAGCACGGGAGTTCGGCTGAGGAAATGGCCGCCGGGCGCTGTAACGCCCTCGACCGTGCTGGAGAACCAGCGTATGAGCGTACAACACCCAACGGATGAAACCGTTTCGACTGACGCACAGGCACAGATTGACGACGTCGTCTTCGAGCGCCGCTCGTGGAACTACGGCTACGTCGGCGAAGACACGAAAGGACGCCACCACCACGTCGACCGCAAGCTCGAGCGCATTGTCGTGACGAAATCCCGAGCCGAACGTGACGACTTCGGTGCGGTGCCGGTGTTCTCGCTGCGGGGCCCGATCCTGCACACGGAGGGAATCCTGCTCGGATCGATGGGCGAGGGCGGTGACGATCTCCGACAGTGGATCGCCTTCATCGATCAGGAGTGTGGCGGCTGGGCCGAACGACCGGTCTCGGCAGCCGACCAGGCGAACGACATTCTTGAGGAGGTGCTCTGATCATGATGGCCACGGCCAACGAACACCAGAGTCTCCGCGGCGATCAACTCGAGCGCGAGGCCCAAGAGGACATCCGCCAGGGCGAGATCGCCGAGGCGGTTGACGGGCCCGAGGTTCGGGCCGACGGCAGCGGCGAGGGCGACGAAGAGTTTACCGAACGCCAGAACGCCCAGCTCGCGATGGCCGACGACGGCGAGGGTCTGCCACTGTTGCACGTCGGCGATCACGTCAGCGACCGCACGAAAGACGACGGTCCGAAGATGCTCGTCGTCCGCGCAAGCTCGAACAGCGCTGGCGAGTACTGGCTCCCGGACGGCGACGAGACGGTCGCGGAGTACAACGACTGTGATCCCGACGAGGATGTGTATCAGATCGAGTTCGTCGACCGGACCACCAAGGACGTCGACGCGGCGAAGCGGTATCCGTACCCGCGTTCGAAGCTCCGGCTCGAGAACCCGATCCACGATCGCGACGGCGACAGTGAGGTGAGCGAGTGATGTCGCGTTTCAGCCGTCGTGCAGACAAGCGGGTCCGCAAGATCGCTAAAAGGCAGTCGAAGCGTTTCAACTCGAAGATCCTCGCGAACGCCGTCTACGACCACGTCCTTCAAGACGACCTGCTGGCTCGGACGGTCGATATCGTCGAGGAACTGGACGAACTCCAGTACCAGGCCGAAAGCGATAGCAATCTCTCGGAGTTGGCTCGCCGCGGCCGTTACGAGCTCGAGAACGAGAAGGAGATCGTCGACGTGGCGATCGAGAGGTCCGTCGACGAGGCCCTCGAGGATGTCGCCGAGACAATCGATGAGTGGGATGACGACGTCTGGAGCGACGAGGCGAAGCAAGCGGCGACGCGAGAGCTCCGCGAGTTCTGGGACAGCGAAGGGGCGGACGATGAGTGAAGAGGTCCTCGACGAGGACTGCGACGACTGCGGGACAGCGTTGATCCGGATCTCCGAGGACGACCCGGCGAACGCGCACAACTGCCCGGTCGTGACGTGTCCCAGCTGCCTGACGACCGTCCGGAGGGAACGATGAGCGTCCAGACGGCAAACCTCGAGGCGGCTACCGAGGCCGTCCCATCGCACCCGACTGTTCGCGACGTCCGGCTCGTCGATCGGCGTGATCACGGCGGTCGGCGTGTCCTCGAGATCGTGCTGGGCCCGGACGTCGACCGTGTCCCGCCGGGCGTGCTGCGGGCGCTGGCCGACGCCGACTGCGGCATCACGACGGTTCAATCCCAGGGCGCGTTCCTGGTCGCGATCGCCGAGTAGAACCAACGACTGATTTTCGGACGTTTCGAAACGCCGCCCATCACGGCTTTTATGACACCCATCGAAATGGTCTGTTATGATTGAATCTCGGGAGGTCTTTCAAGACGATTACCCCACTCCCATCCTCCACCGAAACGAGGAGTTGAACTCGCTCTCGAAGGCACTCAAGCCGACAGGACACGGTCAGCGAGCGCGGGATGTGTTGGTCCACGGTCCGAGTGGCGTTGGGAAGTCCGCGTCGGCGCGCTGGATGCTTCGCGATCTCCGGCAGCGGTGGAGTCTCGAGTCGACCGTCATCGAGTGTTCGGGCAAGACGCGTAACGGGATCCTCTACAAAGCGGTCACGGAACACGATGGCGAGAGCCTCGTCCACGAAAACCATCCTCGTGAGAAACTCATCGACGCGCTCGAGGCGGTCGTCGATGGTGATCCCTACGTCCTCGTGCTCGACGAGGCTGACGTCATCCCTGACCTGGACGTCCTCGAGGATCTGTTCGCAGTCGACGGTGTCTCGGTCATCGCGATCGCCCACCAGCAGGTCAAGTGGCTCAACCGCGTCGATCGTGACCTCCGACCGCACTTCCATGGCGATCGTCATATCGATAGTCAGATCGAGTTTCAGAAGTACGGCGTCGACGAGCTCGTGGATATCCTCGAGCCCCGTGTGGAGCACGGCCTAACTGGGGATCCAACCCAGGACGGACACCTCGAGCGGATCGCTGACGAGACCGGTGGCGTGGCTCGGTGGGCGATCAAGTCGGTGTTGTCCGCAGCGGAGCTGGCGCTCGAGCGCGGGCACGACTACTTCCACGATGAGGACGTCGACGACTCGTTCGAGCATGCGATGCAGAAGATCCGAAAGGCGAACCTTCGATCGCTACCGCTGCCCCACCAACGCCTCTACGAAATCGTCCGGACGATCGGGCCGGCCTCCGGGACCGAGATGCAGGCGGCCTACGAGAAGCACAAGGGAGCGATCTTCGAGGGACGAGGACACGAGCCCGTGGGCTGGCGGCGCGCGTGGGACTATCTGAGCAAAATGGACGACTACGATCTGATTAGGATGCCCGGCGAGACGAACTCGAAGGTGTACGAGGCCGTGGACGAAGAGTTAGAAGCGCCTGTCAAGTTCGATCCGCGAGAGACTGCAGAAGCGAATTAGTCAGCTGTCACCATCGCCGTCTTCGTTGAGTTTCCCTCAGACCCCTCGTCAATATCCTCGTGGACCAGGTGGCGAAGGTACTCGCTCATGTTCATCCCATTTTCTGCAGCACGGACTCTGAACTTCTGCTTCGTATCCGGTGTCACACTGGTCGCAAGGCGCTCACTTCGTTCCATAGTTGCATTGTTGCGCTGTTACACTTAAATAACTAGCTTCGTGATTCACTGTTACACCGGAACAGTTAACACCGGACCAGTGTAACAGTGATACGATGGGTGGTCGACAAACATTTGATGACGATGTCCGCGTCCGGATCACTTCCGAGAGGCGAAAGCGATTAGAGCAGATCGCACACGCACGAAGTGAGCCGGGCGAGACGGTTACCCCGTCCCACATCGTTCGAGAAGCGCTCGACGAGTATCTCGAGCGGTTGGACAGCGATGAAACGCCGACCGGAGCAACGGCTCAGAACTAACCTGAAGTGAGGCGGGCGTCATCAGCGCCCGACCCGACGAAAGTCACGGTACGCATGAACGCAAACGCGGCACACGGATATAGTTACACAGCGCATACAGCGGCCAGAACGGTCGTTAACACCCTGTTAACACAATCCCGCTGTTTCGAAACGCCGCGGAATACTTTTAGTGTGTATCGGGGCCAACAGCAGAATCAGCCACTCGCGGCCACGGCCGAAGCGCGTCTCACCTTCCAAAGCCTGACGCGCCCCGGCTGTCCGCGGGTTCCAGACGACAACCATCCGGGGCTGGAATGTGCCCCGGGTACGACTGAAACCATGTACGCAGACGACAACCATACAGAAGACGATACCGGATCGAATAGTGCGCAACCGACCCCGCAGAACCACCTCCAGTCCGTCCTCGGGCGGCTGACCGGCGAACCGCCGCGCGTTCAGAGTGCGGTCGATGTCCACGGCCGTTACTGGCTCCGGGACCGGAAGAACCCAGACGAGGCCTACATCTGGTCTCGCCAAACGATTGACGTGGAGGTGGTTCGATGACGGACTGGAACGCGTCGCTCGTCACCCGCGACGGCGAAGAGATCGAGCCGTCGACGAAGCTCGCGGGTGCCCGCAGATCGACCCGAACGCAGCCCTCGGTCGCCAGCGAGGTCCACGCCGCTAAACTCAGACAGTCACTCGACGAACGAGAATACGAGTCCGAGCCGACCGACGATTTCCAGTGCCCGGACTGTGGGCGCGACCACGACGATCGCGAAGCACAGGCCGACTGTCTGCGTCGTCACGCACGCGGGCGGGCCGACCGACTGCAGCAGCTAGCCGACGATGGTGACGACGTCCTCCCGGGGGTGGGTTGCTGATGGCGAACACTCTCACCATCGGTCAGTACCGCCAGTGGGTCAACGACTACCTGGACGCGATCGAGGACGCAACCGACGAGGAACAGGTGGTCGTCACTGGTGACCTCGAAGGGGACGTTGATCTCAGAGCGTCAGATGGCCACGACTCGAAGCGCATCGATGGGGCGATCGGGTATCCCAACGAGATGTGGGGCGTTCCCGGCACGAAGCCGCTAAGAGATGTCATCGCGGGATCGATCGAACGTGATCGTCTCCTTGGCTCGGCGGTCGTCCCACGACGGATGATCTCTGAGACAGCCGAGGAGATCATCGAAGAACAACAGGACGATCTCGAGACTGCTCGAGGTGAGTCGGCATGATATCCGGCCAGCTGGCCCTCCTCGCCGAGCCCGCCGCCGAACCTCTCGAGAACCACCACGACCAGACGGGGCGCGCCCTCGAGGTCGAAGAGACCCAGGCCTATCTGGACGGGCTCACCATCCAGTCGGGGCTCGTCGCCGGCGAAGTCCCCCAAGAGGAGGAACGCGTCCTGATCGACGGCCACGAGATCGAGACCGAGACGCGGAAGGTCAAACGAAAGGTCGCGAGCGAGTGGGTCGCCGACGTCGACGGCGAGGGCTGGATCCTCGCCGAACAGACGCACACGAGCGACCTCGAGGCCGACCCCGACTGGCCGTTCAACGAGTTCTCGCGGTTCGCCGGCCCGGAGATCGCACCGGTCCGCCTCAAACCGTGGGAGTTCATTCGGAACCAGCGTGATGCCGATCGGACGTGGAACGTCGAGATGGTCACCCAGGAATCCAACCTCGACGACGTCACGATCGAGTGGGGCCACGGCGCGCTCAAGTCCAAGGCCACTGACGCCGACGTCGGCGTCGCGGGGACGATCTTCTGGAACGACATCTACATCCGGCTGGTCATCTACGCGAGCGGCTACCTCGCGATCTGGGAGCCCGCCGAGATGAAGCCCGAACTGCTCGGGCGGTTCATCCACGAGGAGATCGTCCCGGTCGCGACGTTCAACGACGAGGCCGAGGTCGAAGAGGACGAGAGCACTGACCAGGCGTCGCTCGAGGACAGCGGGGCGGAAGCATGAGCGCGGAAGAGTTCCGCACGACGCTTGACACGGCCCTCTCCTCGGCGATCGCCGGCGACGCCGACCTGGGTGAAGTTGATCAGGCACTCGAGGACGCACGCGGACGCATCGACGAGATACGATCGGCTCGAGGTGAGGCCTGATGTCGTCGTGTCCGACCTGCGGAAACCGCGACTACCTCTGCCAGAGCTGCAAGATGGAGGAACTCGAGGATCGGCTCGGACTCCCAGAGGATCACTTCGACGCCGACGCGGGGATCGTCTGCTGGATCCAAGACATCGGCGGTGACTGGCACGCCTCGATGTACTTCGAGGGGACGCGCCACGCCGCTGCCTGCGGTGAGTGCTTCGAGACGCCGGTCGCGGACGTCCGCGACGATCCGCGTCGGCTCGCGGATGCTCACACGTGCGAGGACTGCGAGGCGTACCTCGAGGCCGATGATGACGAGACCGTCCCCGACGGCGGCGAGTTCGCACCGGCGAGCGAGCTGCGGGCCGACGGCGGCGAGGTCGACGTCTATCAGTGGGTGCTCGACAACGTTCACGAGTACCCCGCAGGGACCGATTCCCGTTGGGGCTCTCGTGGCAACCTCGTCCATCAGGGACGGAAGCTCGACGGCGTCACCAAAGAGGACGTCCAGATGGAGATCGCCCGCGCGGTCGAGAACGAGGACCTCCTCTCATGGCACGGGCTGCTGGTTCGAGTCGAGATCGACCGGCTTCGAGAGATCACCCGCGTCGAGCACGAAGAGCACGATATCACCCGCGGGATCCTCGTCGGGAAGTGCAACAAGCTCATCGCGACGAAGAAGCAGGAGCAGGGCGACGAGCCCGCCGAGCGCGAGGTCGCGACCGACGGCGGCCACCCTGAGCCGGAGATCTTGGACGCCGTCGATGCACCGGGCGGCGAGTGCGAAATGTGGTCCGGCGAGGGCCCGAGTCCGTGCGGGAACGATGCCGACTATCTGGTCGTCTATGCGGCCAGCACCCGGCCCGACGACGATCGGCGGAAGAACATGCTGGCCTGCTCGGGGTGCTTTACACCTCGAAAGGGAGAGGCGATCGACCGGGGTGAGGCGGCATGAGCTACGAGCGGACCTGCAGCGACTGCGAGAAGGAGTTCACTGCAGCAGCGAGCTACTGTCCGTTCTGTGGTGAGCCCGTTGACGCCAGCACAATCGAACGCCGAGTGACGATCACCGAGGCCGGCGACGGCGGTCTCCTAGTCGGCGAGCGCGAGGTCGTCGATCGCGTCGACGGTGTCTGCTCCGAGCTCGAGGCGCTCCGCGACGAGGTCGACAACCCGGACGCCCAGGCGGCGCTGCGCTCCGCGATCGGCAACGTCTGGAGTGCGTCGGTGATCCAGCGTCTCGACAAAAACAGCGATATCCGGATGATCGCCGATACAGGACGCGGAAGCACGTCCGTCCGTGGCCCCGTCACAGACGATTTCACACGCGAGCGGGGTGAGTCACATGGCGGCAAGTAAGGCGGTCGGCGACGGGGTCGTCGACGTGCTGCTCGAACTCGAGGAAGACGATGAGGTCGTCCTCGAGGCAGAGGACTACGCCTGGTCGTCGCCGTACACCGTCGACGCGATCGAGGAGACCGAGTGGGAGTCAGCTGGCGATGGGACGTGGCGAACACGATCGCTTCGGTTCATGCCCACGGACGCCCGCGGATCCATCCGCGAGTTCGACGTTGTCGAAGGTGGACAACCGCCCCAGACTTCGACCTACGGTACGCTGGCCTACGTCGAGCGCCAGAAGGCCGATGATACCGATACTGGAATCGAGTGGCTCGAGCGGCCGGCCGACGAGATCGTGGACACCCACGCTGTTCGCCGATCGCTTGCGGAGGTCCTCGATATCGTCGAGGCTGAAGATGACATCCTCGACGTCCACCAGCGGTTCGCACTTGATCGGTTGAGCGGGACGAGGCACTTGCTCTGGCAGCTGGGGCTGCGAAACCAGTCCGGACAGCTGCTCGACGAGCCGACGCTCCAGGAGCGGATCGACACGATCCGGGAGGCCTCCGTCGATGAGTGATTCCGCCAACGCCTCGAGCGATACTGAACGCGGGGACTGTCTCGTCGCCGTGGACAGTGGGGCTCACAAGGGCGAATGGCTCAGAATGGTTGCCTGTCCGATCCCCCACTGTGATGCGCTCCAGGGGGAGGATTACGAACGGTTTTCGAGCCACTTAGCTGCCGAGCACGGGCCCGAAGATGTCGGGCTGTCGTCTGGCGGACGCCCCGTCGCTACCGACGGCGGGCATACACAGGACACGGATACCGACCGCGCCCAGGTGGATCCGCGAGTAGCTGGTCTGCTCGTCGTCGCGCTCGGCCTCGTACTCGTCGGCGTGATCACAGTGGGGGCGATCGTCCCATGAGCGTCACTCAGTCGCCCCAGTTTACTGAGATCGAAGTCTCCGACCACGCCCACAGGCGCTGGGCTGAGCGCTCCGACCGGCCGAAGCTGAACCCGCTGGCCGCCTGGCTCGAGGCCATCCCGGTTGAGTACCCCAGCATGAGCCCGCCGGCGAAGTACGCCCGCTATCACGAGACGACGAACCTCCTGCTGCTGGCAGCCGCGGACCGTACCCTGACGACCTGTATCCCGCTCTCGGGCCGTTCGGTGAAAGAACAGCAGTACATCCGCTCACAGGTGACTGACCAATGAACCTTCAGTATAGCACTCAGTGGTTTATAGCCGCTCAGATGTCTGCATCGATGAAGACCTGCCGTAAGAAGGCTTCCCGCTCACGCTGTGACTCCGGGATATCGACGTGTACGCCCTCTGCAGCGTCTTCGACGGCTAACCCCAACTGGATGAGGTTCTGGATACGGTCCGACCGATTGTCGCCGTACTCAAGGTCCTCTTCGATGCGTTCAGCGAGGTCCTCAGGCAGCGAGACCCCGAACTTCTTCGTCATGAGTTGGGGGAGTGCACAGTGCATCTTAAACCGAGGTGGTCTCGCATGATCGGCGACGATCTCGCTGCAGACGACAGTGAGCAGGAGCCGGTATCGATCGGTCTGTTCGCAGAGTGGCACAACAAAGCCGCTGAGAACGTCGAAGAGTGGGGCCTACAGGACGCCGAGCCGCTCCTGCTGGCGATGCAGGAGGAACTGGGGGAGATGACGCAGGCCCACCTCGAGGCGGCTCACGAGGACGGAGATCCCGAACGTCTGGCTCACGAGATGGACGACCTCGGAGCGTTGCTTCTCCAGTTGCACATGCGACTGCGACGGGGTGAGTACGATGTCTGAGAGCGAGACTGAACTCGAGCCATGCCGTCACTGTGGCACCGAGACGACACAGCGTGCAGAGGGGATCCCGTACTGCTCGATGGACTGCATCGGCGCTCGTCGCCGAGAGCTTGAGCAGGAGACTATCGAGTGCCCGTATCCCGACTGCGACTGGAGCACGAACTACAGCCCAGACAAGGGGCTCTCGAGAGCGATCGCCTATCACAAAGCAGAGCAGCACCGCGAAGAACACCGATCACAGCTTGCGGAAGCTAACCCCACCGGAGGAAACCAATGACACTCATCCACGTCAACGACGACACGCTGCTGGAAGCCCACGAACAGTCCAACAACGACTCCCTCGAGGAGACGATCGACCAGGCGCTGGAGCTCTTCGCCGAGCTCGAGAACGCCGAGGAGATGATCGACCTCGAAGATGATAGAAAGGGTATCCCAGCATGACTGTCACAAATCAGAGGCGAGAACCCCCGAAACACCCCCGTGCACAGTGCACCGCTGAAACGCCGATTTACCCCCAATTGGTGCACGGTGCACGGACAAACCGCAAGACAGCGACGGATTTCGGCGGTCTTAGAAATGGGTTCATACTCAGAGATAAATATACTTAGCTCGAATAATGGGTAGATTGAAGATCATCGCGTTTGATGGGTGGCGTATGAGCGATTCAGGGGACACTCCTCGAAAATCTGTCAAGACCTACGTCCCGGCCTACCAGAAATCGGAGTGGCAATCCCACGCCGACGATCTCGATATGAGTCAGAGCGAGTTCGTCCGAACGATGGTTCAGGCGGGACGAAAGGGGTTCGAATCCGGCTCTGCGGAACCCGACTCTCCGGGCCCAGACCCTGGGGGTAACGCCCTCGAAACGCAGGTCCTCAAACTCCTCTCTGCTGACACGTATTCGTGGGACGAACTGCTCGAGGCGGTCTCCGACGACATCGAGTCGCGACTGGACGAGACGCTCGAGGAACTGCAATCGAACAATCGGATTCGATACAGCGGACGCCACGGGGGGTACACGACCGTCGACGGTGGTGGCGATGGCGACTGAACCCACCGGCGACGCGCCGGCGGACGTGGCGGAACCGATCGCGTACTTCCTCGACGACCAGCGCTATCACGGCAAGAGCGAACGGACGCTCGAGGCCTACGAGCGGGTGCTCCGCCGGTTCGAGACGTTTCTCGCCGATCGGTTCGACGTCGAGGCGATCGGGAACGCCCAGCGTCGGGAGTGTATGGCCTGGATTCACTCGCTGCGCGGCGAGTTCGAAGACAGCACGATCGCGTCGTACGCGTCCTATCTCAACCGATTCTACGACTACATGACCCGCGTCGGTGCCTTCGACGACAATCCGATGGCCCTCGTCATGGAGGAGATGTCCGAATCGATCGATACGAACCCGACGAGACGCGATATCTCGGTGGGAGAAATGCGGTCGTTCGTCGGAACGATCGCCCATCCCCTCGAGCGGGCCGTCATCGTCACCCTCCTCAAGACGGGGATGCGTGTCGGCGAGTGCTGTAACCTCGATCTGCGGGATCTGTCCCTCGAGGTGTCGGAACTCGACCTCGAGTGGGAGCCTCGCGTCGGCCTCGAACGGCGGCCCTCGTCGGTGTTCGTCTCGTCCGAGCCGGCCCGCGGAACGACCGTCAACGGCGAGAAACGGACGGCCTCGAACAAGCGAAAGCGGGATACGGTCGTCCCCGTCGATGTCGAACTTCGAGCGGCGTTGCTCGAGTGGCTGGCCATCCGCCCCGACGCGATCTCGTCGGCACGGCCGCTCTTCCTCGATACCGGGTCGTCCTGGGGCGAACGACTAACACCGTCGGACATCCGCTATATCGTCGAGAAGCACGCTCGAGCGTACGGCTGGTACCGGACCGGCGGCGGCACAGGGGAGAACGTCACGCCACACTACTTCCGGCACTTCTTCACCACGCATCTCCGGGATCGCACCGGTGATCGGGGAATCGTCCAGTACCTCCGTGGCGACGTCGCCGGCGACGTGATCGATACCTACACCCACAACTGGGGCGACCGTGTCCGTGAGACCTATCTCGAGTCGATCTACGCCGTAACCGAGTAACCAGTTTTGGTTCTGAATTGCCGTTTCGACCGATTCTGACGGTCGTATGAATGGAGTGAACAACGATAGTACTCAACATATCCGTCCGAAATGGGCCTTGTAAATCCCATATCGCTATATCAACCACACGGTGGGACGTCCGTCTCACCGATGGCCGAAAACGGACAAATTTGGGGGGTCTCCGGGGCGATAACCGGCATTGAACTGTCCCTCGACGTTCTGCGAGTCGCACGTGAGCTACCGACTCAGTTGCACGGTCGATCGGAATTCGCAACGGTACGGCTCACCAGCTCGAGAGACTTGACGAAAACGAGGCTTTGCACTACGGCTCGAGGGCGAGTTCCGTCTCGAAGTCAGCTCCGTCCAGCAGCGATCGAACGAGGTCGACCGTCTCGGTGGTCTCCGCTGCGTTCTCGAGCAACACCGTTTCGCTGGGGAACAGTTGCTCGCCGAGCAGGAGACCGTGGTCGCGGGCGGTCGAGCCGGTGACGGTCAGGTAGACGCCGAGTCCCGCGTCGGCGATCGCCGCCTCCTCCTCGCGGCCCTCCTCGGGGTAGCGGAATTCGACGCCGTCGAGCGTTCGCGTTCCGAGCACGGCCTGGACGAGCCGTTCGTATCTGGGCTCGATACAGAGGGGCCCTTCGTAGCTCTCGAGGAAGTCCCGATCGACCGATTCGGCGGACGGGACGGCGTCGGGCGTAGCCAACAGCGTGTGGTAGACGGTGTCGCCGAGCCCGGTGACGACCTGGACGTCAGTGTCGGCGGGATCGATTCGAGCGTTCATGTCGGCGATCCGGTCGAGCGGCTCCGATCGCAACTCGACGACCTCCTCGAGGACGAGATCGGCGCTGTCGAAGCCGAGGGCGAATTCGTGGGTCCGAAGCGAGCGGAACGGCTCCTCGCGACCCACGAGCTGGATCGCCGCGTCGTCGGGTGCGCCCTCGACACCCGCGAGCGGGATCGTGACGCTGTCGAAGACGATTCGCCGCGGCTTCCCGGCGCGGTCGTCCCGCAACAGCGTGTACTCGGGTTCGGTCGGATCGTCGACGGTGCTGTAGTCGGCGAGACGATGGTAGACGTCCTCCGCTTCGGGATCGATGCTGTCTTTCGTGACCGCCTTCTCGTGGCGGAGCGTCGACGTGATATCGTCCGCGAGTTCGGGGACGTCGAGGCGACCTGCGATTCGGTCGAGCACCGACTCGAGCGGTCGCCCCTTTCGTGGCACAGCGATCGGTATCGTCTCGCCCATCGATCGACTCTCTACCGGCGATAGATAAACGAGTTGTGTTTCAAGAACAGCGGTGCCCGATGCCGTCGTGGTCCGAACTCAGTCCGAAAACATCGAACCGAGCTGGTCGCGCCACTCCTGGATGTCCGTGACGTCCGCCTGCACGTCCTCGAGGTCCTCCGCGACCGTCTCGAGGTCGTCTTCGACGCGCTCGATCTCGCTTTCGGCCCCCTCGAGACCGTCTTCGAGGTCGGTGACATCGGTGTCGATCTCCTCGACGTCGTCCGTCAGATCGTCGACGGTATCGTCGAGTTCGTCGACGTCGTCCGCGACGCCGCCGATATCCGACTCGAGATCGGCGTTCCAGTCGGAGAGGTCCGCGATGTCGTCGTCGAGTTCGTCGATCCGCGAGTCCGTCCCGGTGAGTCGATCGTCCATCGACGCGAGGTCGTCTTCGAGTCCCTCGATATCGGTCTGGAGCTCCTCGATGAGCTGTGCGCCGGTGCCGTTCTCCTCGAGGAACGTCTCGAGCGCGTCGGTGTAGGCGGTGACCTTCTCGACGCGGGTCTGGAGGTGTTCGACTTTCGCGATGTCGGGGCCCGAGGGCTCGAGATCGAGTTCGGACCGGATGGTCTCGAGTTCGTCCTCGTCGACCGTGCCGTCACGAATCTCGGCTGCGAGCCGTGTCGCAATCGATCCGCTGAATTCGGGGCCGGCGTTCGGGGCTTCGGCCGCCGGTTCAGCTGCCTCCTCGGGTTCGCTGTCCGTCTCGACTGACTCGTCGGAATCGTCTTCGGCAACCGGTTCGTCCTCCGCGGCCGGCGTCCCGGGCTCGGCATCAGCCGTCTCGAGCGAGTCGTCCGCGGCTGCGGTGTCGGTCACGGATTCCTCGTCGTCGACCGTCGCAGTCGACTCGTCGTCCTCGACAGTCGGTTCAGCGTCCTCTGCTATCGGTTCGTCGTCCTCGGCTATCGGTTCGGTGTCACCGTCGGTCGGTTCGTCCTCGGCGGTTTCCTCATCAGCCTCCGTCTCGCTCGTCACGTCGGTCTCCGCAGCGCGGTCGCCCTCGGACTCGTCGGTCGCGGTCGCCGCGTCGTCTTCGAGATCGAGTTCGATCTCGGGTTCGTCCGCATCGTCCCCCTCGACGGCCGGCTCGTCGTCTGCCTCGAGATCGAGATCGACGTCGGGTTCGTCGTCGTCCGCCTCGCTTTCGTCATCGGCCTCGGGTTCTGGAATCTCTTCTTCCTCGAAGCCGAGATCGATGTCCGGCGTCTCGTCGTCCTCGTCGTCCGATTCGACGTCGACCGGCTCCGGATCGGGATCGACGTCTCCGAGATCGAGATCGAGTTCCGACGACTCGTCCTCGAGCGCCGCCGACTCGTCTGCCGATGCATCCGCGGTCGCGTCAGCCTCGGGGTCCGAATCCGATACCGGATCGGCAGCAGCCTCGTCGACCGCGGCCGCATCGACCTGGCTCTCCTCGTCCTCGAGCCCCGGAACGGTGTCCGAGTCGCCGGCGATCATGTCCTTGACAGCCTGATTGCGATCCTCGGACACGATGTTGCTGATGACCTCGTCGTCCACTTCGTCGGCGGTCGAGCGGTCGTCGCCATCGTCGGCATCGAGTTCGACGACTGACGGTTCCGTGAGGAACTCAGCGGCCCGGCTCTCGTCGTCGAGCTGGATACCGTAGACCGTCACGAGCTGGTCGCCGGACTCGAGCGCGCCGGTGAATTCGACGTGGTTGTCCTGATAGGCCGTCCAGTCGTCGCTGTGATAGTCGGGGTGGAATCCGACTTTGTCCATCGGGAACGATTCGGGGATGTCCTCGGAGAGCTGAAACGTGACCGGGTCGTCGCGATCCGATTCGATCTCGAACCGGATCGCGGGAACCGGGAACTCGTCCGCTGCAAACGTCTTCCGGACGGAGATTCCGTCTGCGCTGACCTCGATTGTGTCGTCCGTGTCGGCGGTGCTACTCATATGAGAGCAACGTTACCATAGCATTACTATAAAACGTGCGGACAGTCTGGCTAACGAATCGTAGCCGTCAACTTACAGGTCGACGCGATCGCCGATCTCGGCGATCTCGAGTCGCCGCGGATGGTCGAAGCTCGCCACGTGGTGGTGGAGCACGGTCGGATCGGCGGTGAGCCCCTTCCACATGTCCCAGTGACTCGGCAGGAGCCGCTCGCACTCGAGTGCGGCAGCACACTCGACGATCTGATTCTCGTCGTTGTACCAGCGGGTTCGCTTCGGCTCGCCGGTCTGCTTGTCGGGAATCCGTCCGACGGTGCCGAACGCGAGCGCCGCGAGGTCGATGTCGTACTCGTCGCCGACCCGCTCGAACTCGTCGGTCGGTTTCGTGTCGCCGCCGTGGAAGAAGGTCCCGGCGTCGTGTTCGAACACGTAGCTCACGGGGTGGGTTGCGTCGGGATCGTTCGCAACCTCGACGTGAACCGTGAATTCGCCGATCTCGAGCGCCTCGCCTTCGGCGACCTCGATCAGCTGGTCGTTCGTCACGTCCCACTCGTCCGTCCAGGACTCATCCTCGCGGGCGACCGCGATACTGTCGTCGGGCGCGTAGAAGGTTGCGCCGGTATTCGCGAGAATCGGAGCCTGGCTCGGGCCGTGGACGTGGTCGGTGTGTTCGTGCGTCGCGAGGACCGCGTCGGCCTCGTCGACGGCCGCCGGATCGAACGGCACGGGAATCATGCGGACCGTCCGCGGCGGATCGCCCAGTCCGAGATACGGGTCGATGTAAATCGTCGTTCCCTCGCTACCTTTGACGATAAATCCGTTACAGCCGAGATACCAGATCGCAACGCCCGCCGGATTCGAATCCTCGACGTCGCGAACGAGCCAGTCTCCCCAGTCGCTCTGAATCATACGCGAGAATTCGAGTACTGACTGGGTAAGTGTTGTCGTCTCTGCTGGCAGGTTAGCGCGGTCGTGTCGACGAGTACAGCGCGGCGTGATCTGAGCAGGAGAAAAGCGAGGGTGTCAACGGACGGGACACAGTCTAGAGCGAAAACTGAGCACGGCAATCCTCATGCTGCGCGTCGAGCCCCTCGAGCCGCGAGCCGAGCAGCTGCCGCATGAGGACGACGAGCCCGTTGTGCGGGCCGTCACCGTGAATCGCCGCTTCCGGCGTACTCGCCGTCGCCGTGCTGTCCGCAGCCGCGTCGTCGGTCGTCGCGACGTCGTCTGCGGGCCGGATCTATTCGGCGCGTACGGCGGGATGACCCCCGTATGAGATGCGGTCCGTCTCGTCGTCGCCGATGAGCCCCGCGTCGGCCAGCAGAGGAAGGTGTACGTGCACGAGCGAGGCCTCGACGTCGTCGACGTGGTCCCGGGGAACCGCCCGCGCGGTCGTCTCGGCTTCGCGAGCCGCGACGTCTCGAGCGAGCGTTTCGGTCCCGATGGGATGGTACTGATTGCTCAGTACCGACAGGACCGTCCGCCGGCGTTCGTCGGCGAGTGCGCGGAACACCGCATCGAGCGTCTCTCGATCGGCGTCGTGGTATCCCGAAACGATCCTCTCACAATGGGGGTCGTCGAAGGCCGAATGCTCGGTCGGAACGACCGATCCGTCGTCGGTCTCCGCGAGGAAGCCGGCGTCCACGAGCTGCGGCACGAGACGATGGTGAAGCTCGACGAGGGCCCGTTGGTGTTCGTCCTCGGAGACCGAAGCGAGCTGGGTATCCGAGATTACTGCCGCGAGCCTGAACGCAAGATCGTTTTTCTCGATTCCCGCGGGAGATCGCTCCTGAGCGATCCGGAGAACAGCTCGTCGAGAGGCGTCGGCGAGGGCGTCGAAGCGTTCGTCGCGAGCAGCAGCGATGGATCCGCTCAGAGCTGAGTTACTCATTGACTACCTGTCGGTGACTAGCGTGCAAAAGAACTGCTCCAAACTGCTTTGGAATCAGTAGGACATTACGTTTCCTTAGCACAATATTCAACTATGTAGTTCTATTGCGCAGAGAACGTAGCAAATAGTTTCGATAAAATCGGAGAATATACGCTTTCATCTGATTGTACTCGCGGTGCACCTGGTCGAGTAGTACCGATCACTGAAGCTGCAAGCGCGAGAAGCGCGAAAAAAGCCGCAACTCTCGTGGCGCTACCAGGTGCCGTGGAACGTGTCGAACGAGAGGCTATCGAGCGGTTCGTCGCCGACGGCGATCCGGTACTCGCCCGGAGTGAGCATCGGTTTGTGGAACTGCGGGCCATCGTCCGTCGTGATTCGCGGGCAGCCGGTGTTGACGAACGCGTCCATGTCGAAGTTCCGCAGACGATCCGGGGTCACTTCGTCCATCGTGATGAGATAGGCGTTATCGTTGTCGTCGATGATTTCCTGCGCGATCTCCCAGCGACCCTGGCCGATCTTGGTACAGAAAATGACGCCCCACTTCTCGGCGTCCATCGCGCGGTGAATCGCGCCGTAGCGCTGTTTCAGGAACTTGTCCGTATCCGCCACGGTGACGACGTTGTTCACCGGATCCGCGATGACGACGTGTTTGTCCGGGTGCTCCATCGCCAGCCCGAGCGGGTGAAACTTGCCGCCGCCAACGTAGAGAACTTGCTCCGCGGGCACGTCCGCGCTCGCATAATTGCATCCGAGCACCTGCCCCTCGTTGGTGAGCCGCTCGTCGCCGCGACGACTCTGGACCTCGTAGCCGCGCTCCTCGAGAAACGCCGTCATTTCCTCGTACCGGTTCATGTGCTGGGCCGTCGTGACGAGGCCGACGCCCTCGGTCTCCTCGGGCGGCTCGAGGGTGTCCAGCGATTCCTCCATGATCGGCGTGACTTCGACGTTCGAGAACAGCGGGACGTAGATCACCTTGTCCGTGTCCTTCATCGGCGAGTGTCCGAAGTGCACGAACACGTCGGTCCGCTTCATCAGATACGTATCGAGATCGCAGGCGCCGTAACAGGGCTGTCCGGAGAGCATGAACGTCACGTCGTCGTCGGCCAGCGCACGGAGGTCGTCGGCGACGGCCGGCCCGCGTCGCTTCAGCCCCTCGGGGAACTGCAACCCGACCTTTTTCGCGTCACGCTCCTCGATCGCCTCGACGATCTCCTCGAGTTCGTAGTCCCACTCGCGATCGTGCTTGAGGCTCATCCCCGTGTTTCGGAGGTCCCCCTCGGTGTACTCCGACTCCTGACTCATTGGCCGTCTTAACGGCCACGGACGTATATACTGCACGCTGTCCGACGCGCACGAATACGGCGCGCTGAACGGTGAACAAGTCGGTTCTGTCAGCGAGCCGTCCGCGGTTCGATAAGTTGACCCCAGATCAGGGATGCTCGCTCGCAGACTGCGGCTGGGCGGGGGTACCGAACTCGCACGTGGCGAAGGCGGCCCGAAAGTCGTCGCCGTCGAACGTGCTAACCAGTTCGTCTAGCTCCGCAAATACCTCGTCGAGTCGGCGCTGAAGCGTCTCGTACTCCTCGTTCGAGTCGACGTCGCCGCGCGATTCGATCGCACCGCGCTCGGCCGCGAGGGTCGCACACTCCGCGACGAGCTCCTCGTACCGGGCCCGACGGACGAGTCGGTCGGCGGTCTCGAGAAGCGCCGTCTTTTGGACGGGTTTCTCGAGGGAGTCGCCGACTGCGGGAAGCGGACTTCCCCCCTGTCCATCACACAGGACCGCTATCGTCTGTGCGGTCGTCCGGCATTCGATCTCGGCTGCGACGACGGTTCCGGAATCGGTCCGAAGATCGTGGCCGACCAGCACTGCGTCGGCGTCTTCGAAGAGCGAAAGCGTTTCATCGCCGTGCGTCGTCGTCTCGACCCGATACTCGTCGGCGAGCCACGATCGCAGCTTCCTGACGACGATCGGATCGTCGTCCGCGACGAGGACGGTGTTCGTATCACCAGCCATAATTTGGGATGGTGGTACCTCACGACCCGACCGATATCAAACTATGGGGAAATTCGCTGTGATTTACATGTTATGCCCCGATCAAATCATCGGATCCGTCTCCAGCGGCGGGATCGAAGGACTGGATCGTTCTGAGACGGACCGTTGCGAGACGGACTCGAAACGGTACGCGTGAGCCAAATCGTGGAACGCTTCGCTCGGACGGTCGAATCGGTCTCAGTCGGGCGCCCAACCGGGTTCCGACCAGACATCCCGTCGGTCCGAGAAACGGGTCCGGTCATTCCGGTCAGACCGACGATCTCCATCGGTCAACTCATCAGTTCGTTTCCCGTCCCAACAGTCATAGTACTGGAGTGTAAACGGTGGGTTAATGGCAGCGGAACAGGTTCCAGACGGGTATCTCTTCGACCTCTATCGTCGATACATCGGTGAACCGGAAGATCGAGCCGACGTCTACGTCGGATTCGGGTTGTTCCTGGGCGGCATCGGACTAGCAGTCGTCGCGCTGTTGCTCTTCCTCTGGGGTAACACGTTCGAGGCACGATCCGCCGGCTACTTCTCGTGGGTGGGTCCCGCGTACGCGCTCGCGATGATGGCACTCCCGGTCGTAATGCTCGGGATCGTTACGCTCCTTCCATCGGAGCGGCGGATGTTGTACGCGTCGATCGTCGGCGTGGCGATCACCGTCACCGCGGTCGCCGGCTTCCTCTTCGTCTATCCAAAGGACTGGAACGGCTACGGTGCCGATTACACCGTTCAGGTCGTCGCAGTGTACGCCGTCGGCCTCGCCGGCATCACCGCCTCAACGGGGGCGGCACTGATCGCCCACTACCTCGATATGGCACAGCAAGCGGAGGCGGTGGTGACCGACGAAGAGATAGAAGACGACGAGTCCGAACTGACCGACGCGGAGATTCAAC
Source organism: Natrinema sp. DC36 (assembly GCF_020405225.1). Taxonomy (NCBI): domain Archaea; kingdom Methanobacteriati; phylum Methanobacteriota; class Halobacteria; order Halobacteriales; family Natrialbaceae; genus Natrinema; species Natrinema sp. DC36. The sequence goes on along the minus strand of NZ_CP084472.1, from coordinate 1,020,708 downwards.
AGGATATCGACGACGCGATGGAGGGCGTCGAACTCTCGTGGGGCGGCGTCCAGAAGACCGAACACAAGCGCCTGAACTTCTCGAGTGACACCCTCGACGACGTCAGCATCGATTCCGACGCCGGCACCACGACCACCCGATCGACGGGTGTCGACTCGCAGGTCGCCGGTCTCAAGGGCCTGAAAGGGGGCGAAACGAAGGAGACCACCTCGAGTTCGACCGTCGACGACCAGACGGCGAAGCTGAAAGAGCTTCGGGAGCAACAGCGGGCCGAAGAGTTGGCGACGGCCGACGACGACGGCGCCGTCACAACGGTGACGAAACCGTTCTCGAACCTGCTCGATCGCTTCCGAAACCTGGTAAAGCGGAATTAAGACGGGTCTACGGAAAGAAATAGCGTCTTATGTGGTAGTATCAGTTCCGAAAGTTTCGCACATAGATTTATAATCCGTCAGTGGCCTTCCCAACACATGGCTAAAGGCCTGGACGTCGGTACGATGAACATCCTGTCAGCACAGCAGGATGGGAACGACACGGTTTTCGTGCAACAGCGCAACTCCTTCGTAGAGATCGAGTACTCGGATATGGCCGAGCAGATGCTCTCACGAAGCGAAGTCCTCCACATTCGCAAAGACGACAAGGTGTACGTCGTCGGCGACGACGCCCTCAACTTCGCGAATATCTTCAACAAAGAGACCCGCCGGCCGATGAAACACGGGATCCTCTCGAACGACGAACAGAGCGCGATCCCGATGATGAAGCTCATCATCGAGCAGGTCGTCGGCGAGCCCGCCTATCCGGACGAGAAGCTCTACTTCTCGTCCCCGGCGGATCCAATCGACTCCGACCTGTCGACGCTCTACCATCAGAAGACGATCGAGTCCTTCCTCGACGACATGGGGTACGACTCCGAACCGATCAACGAGGGGATGTCCGTCATCTACAGCGAACTCGCGGACAACAACTTCACCGGCCTCGGCATTTCGTTCGGTGCCGGGATGACGAACGTCTGTCTCTCCTACTACGCGGTGCCGGTCATGAAGTTCTCCGTCGCCCGCGGTGGCGACTGGGTCGACGAGCAGGCCGCCCGCGCGACGGGCACGCCCGTCGACAAGGTCACCTCTATCAAGGAAGACGACTTCGAACTCGACTTCACCACCGACGTCGGCGGCGTCGAGGGCGCGCTCTCGATTTACTACGAGAACCTGCTCGACTACGTCATCGAGAACATCGTGAAGGAAGTCGACGAAGAGGACGTCGAGGAAGGACTGGACGTCCCCGTCGTCGTCACCGGCGGCACCTCGAGTCCCAGCGGCTTCGAGGCGCTGTTCAAGGACCACCTGGACGAGGCGAACATTCCGTTCTCGATCAGCGGCGTCACGCACGCGAACGAACCGCTATACAGCGTGGCACGCGGTGGCCTCGTCGCGGCTCGCTCCGACGAGGATGTCGACCACGAAGAGGAAGCTGAGGAGGCCGAAGCGGCGGCGGCAAACGAGTAAACCGTCGGCGCTGCGGATCGCGATTTTTCTGGAGTGATATTTGTTCGGCCTCGAGCACCGCGAAGCGACGGCTCGCGTTCAGGTGTCGGCCGACTCCTCGTAGAATCGATTGAAGGCGTCTCGCCAGGACTCGACGTCCTCCCCGGTCGGCTGGTGTTCGACGGGGATGTCTGCGAACCCACACCGGGAACACGAGATCGTCGACACGTCGCCGAGCGAGAGTTCTTCGATGGCCCCCCCACACCGTGGACACTCGTCCATACCTGTAACTTTCACGGGATGTTCTTAACTCTATTCGAATCTATCATGAAGCTTACTATTCGAATTCACGCGAGGAGGATGGTCTCCTCTCGAGAACGGCGTCACGATCGGCGACGCATCGAACCGACTGTATTACTACTACGTATTTAACAACCTTTTTGTATGCAAGCCATGTATGGCCGAGCAATGAGTACGACATCGTCACCCGAGTCCGCGATCGACCGGTGTCAACCGGCCGATGCCACTCCCGTCGCCCTCGAGGCGACTGCGCTCGAGTCAACGGCTCCCGAATACCTCCGCGATCTCAAGCGCGAGCTGACCGCGGACGGGCTGGTTCCCGCCGAGTTGACCGTCGCAGCGTGTTTCGACGAGGACTGTTCGCTCGCGACGCAGGACGAAGTCGATCGCATCCGGGGCTACGTGCGTGCCGGCTCCTTCCTCGGCGTCGGAACCGTGACCGTCACGGTCGACGACATCGCGGACCCCGCAAAGGTCCGACCCGCGCTGGCGGCGTGTGCCGAACGGGCCGACCGGGAGGGGCTCGCGTTCGAACTCGAGGGACCGATTTCGGCCGAGCACTGACCGGCGGGGATGTCCGGTCCGTCTCGGAGCACGCTCGCTCGTCGACTCGAGTCGGTCGAGGACTTTTCCGAGCCCTCGGCGCGCCTCGAACAGTATCTGACGCCGGCGGAGCTGGCGGCTCACCTCTGCCATCTGGCGGGCTTGCAGGGGGACCTCGAGCGTCGGGTCGTCGACCTCGGCACCGGAACGGGGATGCTCGCGATCGCGGCGTCGCTCGCCGGTGCCGAGCGGGTCGCGGGGATCGATCTGGACGCGGAAGCGCTCGAGATCGCTCGGCGGAACGAGCGGACGGTTGCGGGCGGTGGCAGTCCCAGTAGCGGTGCTGAGAGTCGGGATCACCGGATCGAGTGGCTCCGCGGCGACGTCTCCCGTCATCCGTTTTCGCTCACCGACGCCACCGTGCTCTCGAATCCCCCCTTCGGTGCCCAGCGCGGGAACCGACACGCGGATCGGGCGTTCCTCGAGACGGCTCGCGAGATCGGGTCCGTCTCCTATACGATCCACAACGAGGGGAGCCAGACGTTCGTGGAATCGTTCGCCGACGACGAGGGCGGGTCGGTGACCCACGCGTTCCGGGCCGAGTTCCCGATTCCGAAGCGCTTCGAGTTTCACACCGCGGCACAGGAGACGCTCGAGGCCGAGGTCTTTCGCATCGAGTGGTCGTCTCTGGAGTAACGGGGGGTAGAACTACTCGACCGACTCCGAAAAGCGACGCCGCCTCGAGCGGATAGTGATGCATCGAGCGTTTTGCGACTGCTGGCAACACGGAATTTCCACACCCTCCCCAGCCGATTTCTGCTCACGGGCGCTGCGGGACGGCTGCGCCGTCCCGACAGTCGCGGCGCGTCGCGCCGCGCACTGCCCGTTCGCATGGTTCGCGGAACCGGAGGTTCCGCGCTAACGCTCAGTCACTTCGTTCCCTCGCTCATCCCTCGCACAAGTCATCGACCGCCCTCACTGGCGTTCGGTCGGCCGACAGCGCGCGCCACCGCACGGTGGCTCTCCGGTTCGGAGAGAATCCGATCGATCAATAGCCGTTGTACGTCTCCTGACTCGCGACCGCGACCCGCGTCCCGTCGGCGGCCGCGTAGATCGTCTCGTCGTCGCGTTCGAAGGTGAGTCCGCCGGCCGTCACCGTCTCGTTTTCGTCGGGGATCGGTGTCGTCGTGACGGCATCGGTCTCGCTCGAGTTGACCGAGAGGACGAACGTCCCGTCGTCAGAGCCGATCGTTACGTTGCGCCCGGCGATCTGCGCTTTCGCACGGGAATCGTTGGATTCGTGCGCGAGCTGTCGGTCGGCCCCATCTTCCCACAGCCAGACCTGATAGACGGCGTCGTTTCCGACCGGCTCCCAGCCGGTGCGTTCGACGTGGACCGCCTCGCGCCAGCCGGGGCCGCCGACGTAAACCGTCTCTTCGCCGGTAAAGGCGAGCCGCTGGGCGCTAACCGCCTCGAGCCAGATCTCGCGGTGGTCGCTGGCGACGATCACCCCGCTGGACTCGAGTCCCTCGTCGTCCTCGAGGGCCTCGATACCGATCCCGGTGACGAGCCCGTTAGGAACGTCCTCGGCGTACTCGACGGTGTAATCCTCGATCTGGACGGCCGCGTCCGAGGACGCAGTCGACTCGTCGACGACGAGAAAGTTCGCGGGGATGGCAATCCCGGCGACGATCGCGAGGATGCCGATAACCGTCAGGAACGCGGCCCCCTTGTGGGTCAGCTCCGAGAGGCGGTCGGACCCGGGGGTCAGTCGATTTCCGCCGACGATTTCGCGGACGCGGTCGACGTGACCCGCGACGATGCCGTCGCTGCGGCCACCGCCGGCCAGTTCGAGCGATCGAGCGAGCGACGCCTCGGCGTCACCGGCGGCTCCCGCAGTTCGGTCCCCCGAGCGAGCGAACAGCCGTCGGACCTGCGATGGGAGGAGCGGGCGCTCGGACGCGGTCATCGAGAGTGTGACCACGAGCGCGAGCACCGAGACGATGGCGACGCCTGGCCCCTGGAATAGCACAAAGGTGTTCTCGGCACCGTACCAGTAAATCGCCCACAGCCCCTTCGAGAAACCAAATAACAGGACGGCGAGCCAGAGCCGAAGCGGGTTCGGACGGGTACCCCGCCGCTCGAGGAGGACGATGCCGAGGACGAACCCGATAAAGAGCCCGAGCGCGTGGCCCTGGATAGCGATGCCGGCCCAGGACGGCGCAGACGGCGGGCCGGGCTGGGCGGTGTAGATACTGATCGGTTCCTGTAGCGCGTAGTAGAGACGCAGGACGACGCTCTGGACGCCGAGCGTTCCGACGATCGTGACGATCGGGTAGTGGACGATAGCGAACCCGGCGAGGGCGAAGACGACCCCCGAGAAGCCGATCACGGGGCCGAGCGCGAACAGGCTCGTCAGCAGTCCGACCCCGATGACGGCCAGCGGAAAGAGCACGAACGCCCGTATTCGCGGATTCGAGCGCCACGAGTCGGAACGCTTCGGCTCTCGATCGTCCGGATAGTGTCCCCAGGCGTATTCCGCGAGCGGCGCGACGACGACCGTCCCGGCGAGGTTACCGATGAGGTGACCGGGGCCGGCGTGGGAAAACGCCGCGGTCGCCATTCCGAGCGGATAGAAGTACGACCACGTGCGGAAGGGGATCGTCACGGGATCGTCGAAGTCCGCGATCCCGCTCTGGACGAACAGATAGACGCCGACGACGAACGCGATCACCACGAGCGAACCCCACGGAACGCCGTACACGAGCCGTTCCCGAGCCACGTCTTGCCAGCGCCGCGCCGGCCGGTGGACCCGTCTGACGATCGCGATCGACCCGACCAGCGATGCGGTGACGACGACCGCCAGCAGGGCCGCGAGCAAGCGCATATGCCGTGGTTCGAACGGGGCCGTATAGTGGTTTACCATCAAGAACGTCGTCATGTCTCCGGTCCGAGCCACGTCCCCGACGGAGACGAAGCAGCGATGCCGCCACGAACTGCACCGAGCGTCGGCTTCGAAAGGTACAAGCGGCCGACGACCGGACTATCCGCCATGGAACTGCGGGTCACCGAGAGCACGGAGAACGAACTGTCCATCGAGATCGCCGGCGAGGATCACACCTTCATGAACGTGCTCAAAGGCGCACTGCTCGAGCACGACGACGTCAGCGCAGCGACCTACGACGTCAATCCCGAACAGTCCGGCGGCCAGACCGAGCCGATCCTGACCATCAAGACCGAGGGCGGAGCTGACCCGCTCGAGGCGCTCGAGGAGGGGGCCGTGACCGTCCGCGAGAAGGCGAATTCGTTCCGCGACGCGTTCGAAGCCGCGGCCTGAACCGACACGACGACCGCAGTCGCAGTCACCACCGATCGGACGGCGCTCTATTTCGCGCTGGAACGTTCCTTCCGAACTGCTCTTCTATTCGAGTCGATTCTCGAGAATTGTGTGCGATCGTTCGAGAGGCTGATCCCGGTCCCGCCGCGCTCGAGAGGGACGCTCAACAGGCGGTATAGAAGACGAAGACGTCCCCGTTGGGTGCACTATGAACGTCGAACCCCTCGGCGTCGAAGCCGGTCAGCATTCCGTCACCGTACTCCGCGAGGAGTTCCCCGGCGATAGCGTCGCCGAACGCCGACTCGTCGCTGTAGTTCTGGGCCGATACCTCGGTGAGAGTCAGTCGTCCACTGGCGACCCGCGAGTCACCGCAGGCGTGATCGAACTCGTCGGCGTCTACGTCCTCGGGCTCCCGACCGTCGAACTCCATCGCGACGAGCCCGCGGTTCTGATACTCCGCGTACGCCGCGAGTCCGTCGTCGTGCGTTCGCGATTCCGCTGGCTCCCGTTCGTCCTCGAGCCGATCGTGAATCTCTCCCTCCGTCGCCTCGAGATCGATCCCCGCGGCCTCGGTTCCCTCACCGGGTGCCTCCGGCGGCGATGGCGGGCCGATACCCGGTAGTATCGATGGGGAGATCACGCCCGTTGCGAACAGCACGAGGATAACTCCCATCACGACGAGAATTGGTAGATACGGTTTCGCGACCGCGAACCAGCTCGGCGTTTCCAGATCGCGCTCGAGCCCCTCGTAGATCTGCTCGACCCGCTCGAGGTCCGGGTTGCCACAGCGAGAACACGGCGGGGTGTTCCGGACGTGCTCCCGGCCGCAGTTCGTGCAGGCCCAGACGTAGTCAGGACCGGTGTCGACGGTGCCGGATTCCGTCAGTTCGGACCCAAAATCAGCATCGGTATCGACACCGCTCTCGGTCCCGCTCTGGCCCCCGTCGTCCGCTCGGACCACCGCCTTCTCGAAGGTGTTGTGACCGCAGGCATCACAGGGAGGGTCGTTTTCCGCGTGCGGTTTCCCACACCACGTACACCGCCATTTCACTGGTCGAAAAGGGGCCCGCGACGGAATAAACGTATTGACTACGACGGATCGTGAATATGACGGGTCGGGAATACAGCGGATCAAGAATACGGCGGATCGCGGCACCGTTCCGTCGCTCGAGTTCAGAGGCGAACGGGGACGCCGTGCTCGTCGAGGTAGGCCTTCGTCTCCTCGATCGAGTACTCGTCGAAGTGGAAGATCGACGCCGCGAGTCCCGCGTCCGCACCGGCCTCGGTGAACACGTCGTACATGTCCTCGGGGCCGCCACAGCCCGAGGAGGCGATGACCGGCGTGTCGACGGTCTCGCTGACGGCCGACGTCAGGGGCAGGTCGTAGCCGTCTTTCGTTCCGTCCTTGTCGATCGAATTGACGAACAGTTCGCCCGCGCCCCGCGATTCGGCCTCTGCGGCCCACTCGAGGACGTCGATCCCGGTCCCCTCGCGGCCGCCTTTCTTCGTACACTCGAACCAGCAGGATTCGCCGTCGATCTCGACGTAGTGTTCGCCCCCCTCGTCGAACCGTCGCCGGGCGTCGACGCTGATGACGATACACTGGTTGCCGAAGGCCTTCGCGCCCTCGTTGATGAGTTCGGGCCGCTCGAGCGCGCCAGTGGTGATCGAGACCTTGTCCGCGCCGGCCCGGAGTGTCTCCTTAATATCCTCGGTGGTTCGGATGCCACCGCCGACCGTAAGGGGGATGAAGACCTCGTCCGCGACGCGCTCGACGACGTCGAGCATCGTCTCGCGGCCCTCGGCGGAGGCGGTAATGTCGAGGAAGACGAACTCGTCTGCGCCCGCACGGTTGTACGCGCGGGCCATTTCGACCGGATCGCCGGTGTATTTCAGATCCTCGAAGTTGACGCCGGTATAGACCGCCGGGTTCCCGTCCTCATCCAGATCCACGTCGATACAGGGGATAATCCGTTTCGTCAGTGTCATCTGTAAGAATCGTATGGGGATGGACTAATGGACGATTCTGGTCTCATACTGTGGATCAGCCGACGGCAGTACAATTGACTTTCGATACCGTATGTACCATTACGATCCCGTGACGAAAAGCAGAAACCGGTGTCTCAAAACTCTGGTTGAGACGATCACTAGCACCCGATTTCCCAAATTCTATTAAATGGTATAAATCTATAACCATTGGGGTTATATCCTCTCATCTATGCCCCTCATATATGTCGTCCCCTTCGATCAGTTCCATCGGAATACGGCATCTCTTCCCGATTATCATAATCGTCGTCGGAATCTCCATGAGTGGATACGGTGCAGTGAATTACTATCAACAAAACCAAGCAGTAGAGAACGCCGTCGAAGTGAAAGCCACTATTACTGGAACGGACATCGAGACTGTCCACCACCGACGCAGTGACAATTATGCCCCAGTAGTCACCTTCGAGTATCGTTATCAGGGTACGTCGTACACATCAAATAATATGTATCCGACTGGAGCGGGCCTAAGCTACGACAGCAAATCGAAAGCGAGAGAATTACTACAAAAATACGAATCAGGTGAACGGATTACCGCGTATGTGAATCCATCTTCCCCGAGCAGTGGCTTTATTAAAGAAAAACAATCGAAGAAACCGCTTTACTTTCTGGGGATTGGCGGATTTCTCGCCCTCGCTTCTGTCGTTCAGTTCTTCAGATCATCCTGAATCACGGGATCACTCGACATCCGATAGTATAAGTACCGGTGTCGAAAACAAAAACGCATGACAGACGACACCGAGGCCCCTGACGGTGACGACACGGGAGCCGATGTCGGTCACGGTCTCGATACACCGCGTACGACCGCGCCGATGAGCGAGTTCTCGGCGCGAACCGTCGTGATCGGCATGCTCGTCGCCATCATCGGCGTGGCGATCACGTTCGGAATTCCGGTGCTCGCGGTCGGCGTATAAGTTAGAAGACGTACTCGTCGTCGTGGCCCATCATGCCGTCGTCTTCGAAGCCGGTTCCTGCGCCCTCGTCTTCGTCCGAGGGTCCACTGGTCTTGTATGCCTTGATGCCCGTCGAAAGGAGGTCCTCGATCGCCTCCTCGCGGTTGACGAACTCGCCGCGTTCGACCATCTGGGCGATCTGCATCTCGAGGTGCTCCGGTATGGTGATCTCTACTTTCGGCATCTGATTCGGCTTTCGGCGAGGGGGTATTTAGGTTTGACGGGGAGTCCACATCACTTGGAAGGAAACGATTCGTCTCGTCGGAAGGATAGACGCCGATAAATGAATGCCGAAGCCGTCACGCGGGGCCGTACGGGCGGGAGGCCGAGCGTCGTGGGTCGCCCTAGCGATTGCCCATCATCGAATCGAACGCGTTTTTCAGTTTGGTCCCCGGCTGGGTCAGCGTCTCGAGTTGCTGGCTCATCTTCCGCTGGTTGAAGTAACTCGCGAACGCGAGGATCGTCGGCGGCCAGAGACCGACGAACGCGCCGAGCTGGCGCTTTCCGCGGAAGAAGAAGTAATACAGTGAGAGGCCGACTGACGCGGCCGACGCGACGACCGCGGGGCCCATCGCCTGCTGGCCGATCTCCTCTGGTTCCTGTCCGGACAGTTCCCGTTCCGTTAGCTGCTGTTTGCTCGCCATGCATTGATAGCCGTCGCCGAGACCGTACTAAGGGATGACGAGGGTTTCGCCGGAAACCCTCGAGTTGTGTCCGTGACTGTATCGTTTCGACCAGTTGTTGTCTCGGTCCCCGCTTGCCAATTTGGGATTGCGCTGGGGCGACCATCTCGGTCGCGGCGGTGCTCGCATCTCAGTATCCCTCCGGTTCGATCATCCGGGGCTATCGCGCCAGGACTCGAGCCCGAGCCACCGGTCGGACCGAATCGAACGCGATGCTCAGTCGGAGTGCTGTCGGTCAGTTCCGACGCACCCGCAACCCGCATACGGGTGCACCGGGACGCAGGGACGACAGACCGTCTCAGGCGACAGGTACAGCAGACCGTCTCAGGTAATGGCGTCAGATCTACGTCTATCGCGGCGTACGCATGAGTATGGATCCGACGGACACGACTGACCTCTATCAGGAGTTCGGCGACGATCGACTGCCGCCGGGACAGCGCGAGACGTCCGCGTTTCCCGTTCTCTCGAAGAGCGGAACCCCAAACTGGGATCCCGAGACGTGGGAGTTCACCGTCACCGGCGCGGTCGACGAGGAACTGACGTTTTCGTGGGACGAGTTTCGAGAGTTGCCGACGGTCACGCAACGCCAGGACTTTCACTGCGTGACCGGCTGGAGCAAGTTCGACTGCGAGTTCACCGGCGTCTCGTTCCCCGACATCGCCGCTCGAGCCGGTGTTCACGACGACGCGGTCCACGTCATGTTTTCCGCGCTGGACGACTACACGACCGACCTCCCGCTCGAGGACTGCATGCGCGATGACGTCCTGTTCACGTGGGCGTTCGACGGCGAACCGCTCCCCGAGGATCACGGCGGCCCGCTCCGGGTGGTCACGCCTCACAAGTACGCCTACAAGGGCGCGAAATGGGTCGACGGCATCGAATTCCTCACGGAACCCCAGCGCGGATACTGGGAACGACGGGGGTATTCCCAGACCGCAGACCCGTGGCAGGAAGAGCGGTACAGCTAGCGTCGATTTCGTCGAGAACTGCGAAGGGGACCCGTTTTGCGATCGGTCGGCAAATAGTTAGGCTGAAGGCGGGGCGGTCCCGACGTGGTGTCGATGGATCGATCGTCGGGCGAGGGCCGACTGGCTGGTGAGACCGAGTCGTCGGACGGCGTCGTCGAACTCGTCAGCCGGAGCCGCGACCTGGGGAGTGTTTCCGTCAGTTCGATTCTCGACGGAAACGTAGACTCGCGCATTCAGTGGGCCGATCCCGACGGTCTCGAACTCGTCGGTCGAGGTGTCGCCGCTCGGTTTAGCGCGGACGGTACCGACAGATTCGATCGAATTCGATCGCAGGCGAGCCGAGCGTTCGACCGGCTCACACACGACGGGCCCGCGGCGGCCCGGCCGCGAGCGGTCGGCGGGTTTTCGTTTCACGACGGCCACGAGCCGGCTGCCCCCTGGGCCGGCTTCGACGCGGCTTCGTTCGTCGTTCCGCAGGTCCTCGTGACCCGCACCGACGACGGGACGTGGCTGACGGCCGTCGGAAGCCGAGCGGACGAGGTCGAGGACCGCCTCGAGCGCTGGCACGACCGCCTGACAACGCAGTCGACGACGCGACCGAGGGCTTCGCCGCCCGGCGTCGCGGGAACGCGGCGCACCACCTCGCCGGCGGAGTGGACCGAGCAGGTCGAAACCGCCCTCGAGCGAATCGCTGCGGGTCGGCTCGCGAAAGTCGTCCTCGCGCAGGCCCTTTCGGTCGACCTCGAGGGGCCGATCGACGTTCCTGCGACGCTCGAGCGGCTGGGTCGCCAGTACCCCAACTGTTACCGATTTCTGGTTGCTCACGACATCGGCGGTACGTTCTTCGGTGCACCGCCGGAGCGGCTCGTTTCGAAACGCGGCGACCGCGTCGAGACGGAAGCGCTGGCCGGCTCGGTTCCCCGAGGTGAGACGCCGGCTGAAGACGAGACGCACGTCGAACGGATGCGAGCCGACGCGAAGTTCCAGCACGAACACGGGCTCGTCGTCGACGCGATCCGCGAACAGCTCGCTCCGTTCGCACGAGACCTCACCGTCCGCGAGCAGACGATTCGCCGGTTGGCGACCATTCAGCACCTGCAGACGCCGATCGAGGCGACGCTCGAGGGCGATCGACACGTCCTCGAGATCGTCGAGGCGCTTCATCCGACGCCCGCGGTCGGCGGCGTCCCGCCCGACGCGGCCTGGGAGACGATCCGCGACGCGGAGCCGTTCGATCGGGGCTGGTACGCCGCGCCGGTCGGCTGGTTCGACGCCGCCGGCGACGGCGAGTTCGCGGTCGCGCTTCGCTCCGGCGTCGCGAGCGACGAGGCGGTGACGCTGTTCGCGGGGAACGGAATCGTCGCCGACAGCGATCCCGACGACGAGTGGGACGAAGTACAGCTGAAGTTCCGGCCGATCCTCGACGAATTACGGTAGTTCCTGATCCAATGACCGCACCCAACCGCGCGACCCTCTGGGGTCGCGTCCTCGCCGACGAACTCGCAAAGAGCGACCTCGAGGCCGTCTGTCTCGCGCCCGGCAGCCGATCGACGCCGCTGACGGTCGCCTTCGCCGAGCACGCCGAGATCGACGTCTACTCGCACCTCGACGAGCGGTCGGCGGCCTACTTCGCGCTCGGTCGCGCTCGGCGGACCGGCGAGCCGACGGCGCTTGTCTGTACCTCCGGAACGGCGGCCGCGAACTTCCACCCCGCAGTGATCGAGGCCGATCGGGCCCGCGTCCCGCTGCTGGTTCTGACGGCAGACCGGCCACCCGAGCTGCGCGACAGCGGGGCGAATCAGACCGTCGACCAGGTCAAACTCTACGGCGACGCGGTCCGCTGGGACGCTGAACTACCGGAACCCGAGGCCGACGAGCGAAAAGTGCGCAGCCTCCGAACGACCGCAGCGCGGGCGCTGGCCGAAACGAGCGGCGTCGAGCCCGGGCCGGTCCACCTCAACTGTCCGTTCCGAAAGCCCCTCGAGCCGATCGACGTGCCCGGTGACGTCCCCGAGTCGTTCGCCGAGACGCTGGCTGGTGCGGGACGAGACGGGCCGTTCGTCGAAACGATCGGCGGGACGCGAACGCTCGCGGAGGACGATCACCGACGGTTGCTAGAGGCGCTCGAGGCGGCCGATCGGCCGCTGTTCGTCGCGGGGCCCGCCGACCCGGACGGTCTGACCGGTCTCGAGCCCGCAGCGGTCGCCGAACTCGCCGACCGGCTCGGTGCGCCGATACTCGCGGATCCGCTGTCGGGACTTCGGTTCGGCCCGCACGTCGGGTCGACGGGCGGGGAGAACGGCGAGAGATCGCGCTCGATCTACGGGGGCTATGACGCCTACGTCGACGAACTGCCGTCGCCGGACGTCGTCCTCCGATTCGGGGCCTCCCCGACGTCGAAACCGCTCCGACACTGGCTTCGGGACGCCGACGCCCGACAGTTCCTGATCGATCCCGCGGGCGCGTGGCGCGAGGCGACGTTCACCGCGACGGACCTGCTGGCGGCCGATCCCGGGGCCGTCATCGACGGCTTGCTCGAGACGATCGCGGAGAACGAACGCACCGAGGGCGACCACCGCGACTCGACGACGAGCGCGACGGTCGACGAGAACTGGCGCGCCCGGTTCGATGCGGCCGAACGACGCCACTGGGAGATTCGCGACGAGGCGCTGACCGCGAGCGCGCTCGAGTCGGAGCCGTTCGAGGGCGCGATCCTCGCATCCGTCTTTTCGAACGCGCCGGATCCGGCGACGGTGTTCGTCTCGAACAGCATGCCGATCCGGGACGCCGACCGGTTCGGCCGGCCGCGAGCGGCCGACCTGACCGTGCTCGCGAACCGCGGCGCGAGCGGGATCGACGGGATCACGAGCACGGCGCTCGGTGCCGGCAGCGCGACCGACGACCCGCTCGTGCTCGTCACCGGCGATCTCGCCTTCTACCACGACTCGAACGGGCTGCTCGCCGTCGATCGCTGCGACGTGGACGCGACGATCGTCCTGCTCGACAACGATGGCGGCGGCATCTTCCACAAACTCCCGATCGAGGAGTTCGATCCCCCCTTCACGCAGCAGTTCAAAACGCCCCACGGCCTCGAGTTCGACGCGCTCGGAGAACTGTACGGTCTCGAGTTCGAGCGCGTGGCTCCCGCGGACTTCGCGGCCGCCTACCGTCGATCGCTCGAGACCGCGGGCACGCAGATCCTCGCCGTCGAATTCGATTCCGAAGCGAACCACCGGCGACGCGACGCACTCGAAGAACGAGTTACGGAGGCGGTCGCGAGCGCGCTCGAGGAGGACGCTGTCGACAGTTCGGACTTATTTTGATTCCGGGTCTCGTTCTCGACTAGTGAACCGGCGTGCGGTGGCGCGCGCTATCGATCGTCCGAACGATAGTGAGGACGATCGATGACATTGTGCGAGGGATGAGTGAGCGCAGCGAACGAATCGGCTGGGGAGGGTGTGGAAATCCCCCGTGCCCACGGGAGCAGGACACTCATCCCTCTGCTCTTGATACCACGAACGAACGTATCTCCTCACATGAACAGCATCTATACAAATATTCTCGACTCTCAGGGCCGGAGGACCCACCAGAGGGCGACGGCGTAGCCGAATGGCACCCAGGCGAATCCGAGCGCCAGCAGGCCGAAGAAGGAGAGCGGATCGACCAGCGAAAACCCCACCATCCCGACCGGAAAGAGGACGCTCCAGACGCCGAACGTCACCATCGCGAGTCGAGGCGTCGTAAGCAGGTAGCCGACCAGTAAGAGTGTACACGCGGCAACGATCGCGTTCACCGACAGCGAAAACATCGGCGTGAGACTCGCAACGACGAGCATCGGGTAGAGGAACGCAATTGATCCCACCGAAACCGCCGTCGTTCCACCGATTGGTTGTCCCTCCCACTCGAGATCGACCGCTCCGTCCCAGTCGTGGACGGCGTAGCGGAACCCGCCCCCACCGTCGCCGTCGGCGTCCGCCGCGCCCCCGGGCCCCGCCGCCGGTCCCGAATTCGGAGTCCCGTTCGGATGCGATCGGCCGCCGTCGAAGGGCCAGTCGCCAGTCGCTCGTCGCTTTTTCCGTCGGCGTTGCCGATGGCTCCGCTGGCGCGCGTGGTGGTTCCCCGCTCGAGCACCGCTATCGCTGTCGGTCCCGCTTCGGGTCCGCCGGTTCGTCCGCGCCCCGCTCGAGCGGCCCGATTTCTTCCGGCCATCCGCAGTCGCCCCGCCGTTGTCGGTCGCGGAACCACCCGTGTCCGTGCCGGTCGAGTCGGCTGCACCGTTCGCGTCATCGCCGTCGCTCGAGTGTCCCCCACCGGCAGGTCCCCGCGCGAGACTGACGTAGGCGTCGTGGCCGAGCCGATCGTAGCGTGCGCGCTCCGTGCCGTCGGTGAGCACCGACTTCGCGGTCGTAACCCGCCGGAACCGCTCGGCCGCATCGGGGTCGTCGGAGTGATCCGGATGCGTCTCGAGGACCCGCTCTCGGTAGGCCGACTTGATCTCGTCTCGAGTAGCATCGGAATCGAGCTCGAGCACTTCGTAGTACGACTCGCCCATCGCGTGAGCGGTTCGGCAGCCGGGTAAAAAACCACTCGGGCTAGATGAATGTCACTCGCGAACGGTGGTCGCGCCGTAACCGCAGCACTCGCTGGCGCGGAAATCCGATCTGTATCCAGAAGTTGAGATTGGGACACTCAATGCATGAGGTGGAGGACTGCATTTTGGTTCGTCATGGTGTAGTTCACAACTAGTATGAAGCGATAACGCCGGCAGACGGATGGCACGTATCACCGGCTCCACCCAGATGATCTCGACGACATCGGCTACTATGTTTGAATGCGCTGTTGACCATGACAACTGACTTTGATCTCCGACCGGGTATACTGAAGTATGACCTCTGAAGAGAAATCAATTACCACTGATAAAGAACCGAGTACGGACCCCGCAGACGCATTCGGAGCACTCAGCGATCCTCTCAGAGTCGATATTCTTCAGGCATTGGGAGGCTATCATCGTGAAACTGAATACGAGAAGACCATCGGATTCGCAGATCTCCGCAGGCGTGTCGGAGTTGAGGATTCCGGACGGTTTCGCTACCACTTGAAACAGCTTCACGGTAATTTCGTTGAGAAGGTTGATGGTGGATGTCGGCTCACGTATGCTGGTATGAAGATCGTTGCGGCTATTCTCATGGGGACATACACCGACGTAATAACAAAGGATGCGACAGAACTTGATAGCGATTGCTTTGTTTGCGACAATCCGGCTGTAGCGACGTACGAGAATGGAACCTGTATAGTTTCCTGTGCCAACGATCATCCGCTGTTTGGCTGGCAGGTTCCACCGACCGCCGCCGCTGACGCAACGCTTCCCGAGATCGTCGACGTGGCGGAGTTGCTGGCACGACAGGGAATGGAACGCACGCTCAACGGGTACTGTCCAGAATGCTATCACACTATTGAGCCAGAGGTGCTAGCAGAACAGACGGAACCCCCCGTTTTTCGTGCCCAGTGTGAGACTTGTGGTGCGCGGTTGATTAGTCCTGTTGGATACTGCCTCTTGGCAGACCCCCGTGTAGCAGCATTTTATCAACGACATGGACATGACCTCAACAAGTACTATATCTGGGATCTTCCCTTCATCCAAAATGAGGATCTATGTACTCTCGTCGGAGAAAGCCCGGTGCGTGTCGAAATCAATGTTTCTGTAGCGGGTGAAACGCTCACAGCAACAGTCGACGAAACAGGGCACGTTACTGACTACCAACTCGTCGGAGAATGAAAGATATATTACAGAAAAAACGTTCTCCGAGAGCTTATAATATGACGGACCAATGTCGAAATATGCGTTCGAATATGAGAAAGCGACGGCACGTGTCCGACGCAACGTGGCTCAAGTTGAGTAGTAAAACTCTGAACGGAATGATGGTCGCTGCGCTCCTTGCTACAGCAGCGTCCTTCTTCCTCATCTCCTCTGGGATGCCCGAAACAGCGACCATACCAATCGCCTCCGTCATCGTCGTGATGGCAGTCGGATTTGCTTTGGTCAAGGTTTTCGAGCATTTCAGAGTCGAAGGCGCACCGCTGACTGCATAATCGGACTTTCAGCACGCCTAGACTACCGTTTTCTTGCAGATAGATGTCGAGCAATAGGTCGAGAGTCTCCTCTTGGTTTCCATCGGGAGGATCAGTAGCTCGATTTACGACTGCTGCCATCCTCACGTGGATAGTCGTTGAAGTTGGCCTGCGTCGCGGTGTTGTGTGGATACTCGCGGATATGGTTGGAAATGTTCGCGGAGCAGACGTGATTCTTCTCGCTGTTGGATTTCCACTGCTCGCATATGGAATCGCTCGCTGGGGAATGCGACGAGGGATTGCCCCTTCGGAGTGGGACTACGATGTTTCGCTTCGACCGATTGGACTCGCCCTCGCAGGCGTTGTCATGTACTATGCCATTAGTGGAGCGGTTACCGTAGGGTACACGCAGATCGTCGGTACGCCTCAATCGGCAGCTGCCAGTGCTGCTCTTGCAGAAAGCGTCGGTGGGTCACTCTGGATAGCTGCCATGCTCTTTCTCGCCAATGGACTTATCGTTCCGATCACAGAAGAACTCGCGTGGAGGGGGGTAATTCAGACGGCACTCATGGACTCATACGGCACCTATGTAGGTGGGATACTCACAGCAGTTGCCTTCGTCGGAAAACATCTTATTGTGGACGGTGGTGCTTCGGTTCTCCGTTTGGTCTCATTGGTTATCCTTGGATTCATTTTGTGCGGGTTGCGATCGCGGTATGGAACAGCTAGCAGTACGGTTGCCCACCTACTGGTGAACAGTATCTCAACCGCGTCAGTTGTTTTCATCGCTCTCTGAGCGGAGCAGTTAAGCAGCACACCGTCACGTAACTGACGCGCTCTGATCTTTGCTGTACCCATCCCACCGCTTCGGTGCTGGCAGGATACGAATGAACAGCGTGCAAACAGGGGGGTGACTGGTAACCGTAGAAAACATCGTTCAAAGACAGTAACCGAAGAAAATCACTAACTCAAGTATCTTAGCATGGAGTTTTCCGAATGATCGCGGTGAAATCCTATCGCGAGTGGCCAGCCTACGATTCGACACCGCTGTCCGATCAGAGTTCACTTAGCAGTCTCGAAGAGGGTGTCGGACTGTCGAAAATTGTTACTAGGGGACCATCTAAATCCTATACCGCTATATCAAATCGATCGAATCGCGACGAGAACCTATTTCACGTCCCGCACACCACACTCGAGCAAATGGTTTCGGAACGCTTCGACCCGGAGCAGTGGGAGCCGGTCGCAGACCTGAACGACGAGTTCGAGGACATCACGTACCACCGGGCGGTCGACTCTGGAACGGTCCGGATCGCGTTCGACCGACCCGATGTCCGCAACGCCTTTCGGCCGGGGACCGTCGACGAACTGTACGACGCGCTGGATCACGCCAAGCGCCAGACGGACGTGGGCTGTATCCTTCTGACCGGCAACGGTCCGTCCTCGAAGGACGGCGGCTGGGCCTTCTGTTCCGGCGGCGACCAGACGATCCGCGGCGAGGACGGCTATCAGTACGAAGGGGATGAAGAACGGGCATCCGAGCAGGGGAGGCTACACATCCTCGAGGTCCAGCGTCTCATCCGACACATTCCGAAGGTCGTCGTCTGCGTCGTCCCAGGATGGGCCGTCGGCGGCGGCCACTCGCTGCACGTCGTCTGCGATCTCACGCTCGCGAGCGAAGAACACGCGAAGTTCCTCCAGACCGACCCGGACGTAGCGAGCTACGACGCCGGCTTCGGCTCCGCGTACCTCGCCAAACAGATCGGCCAGAAGAAGGCCCGCGAGGTGTTCTTCCTCGGGAAAACCTACGACGCCGCGGAGGCCGCGGAGATGGGCATGGTCAACGAAGCCGTTCCCCACGACGAACTCGAGGAGACCGCCCTCGAGTGGGGCGAGCGCATCAACGCGAAGAGCCCGACGGCGATGCGGATGCTCAAGTACGCGTTCAACATGACCGACGACGGGATGGTCGGCCAGCAGGTCTTCGCGGGCGAGGCGACGCGGCTGGGATACATGACCGACGAGGCGAAGGAGGGACGGGATGCCTTCGTCGAGGGTCGCGATCCCGATTTCGACGACTACCCGTGGCACTACTGAGTGGCCGGGCACCTGCCTGCCCGTCTCTCGAGTAATTCAACCGGCTATGAATCGACGAACGTACCTCCGGCGGACGGCCGTTCTCCCGGCTGTACTCACCGTTACAGGCTGTACAGCGCCGGGTATCGGAGCGAACGAGGGTAACGAGAGCAGCGGCGACCGCGAAACCGGAGCCGAACGCGACGGCGATGATGCCACGGGATCCGCGCCGATTCCGATGATCGAGAACCCGCCGGACGCGGTCTATCTCCCCGGCCACCGGAAATCGATGCGAGCGCTCGAGCCGGTGCAGACCGGCGACTACGCGCTGGCACCGTTGCTCACGTACCCGCATCCGTTCTGGCTCGTCACCGGAACCGATCGCCAACTCGTCGAACCCGACGGCAGCCGCGGGGTCCACCTGATGATCATCGTCTGGGACTCGGCGACGGAACGCGTGCTTCCCGTCGACGGCGCGCCCCGAGTGACGATCGACGGCGAGGACGACTGGCGGCGACGATCGTCGCTGTGGCCCATGCTCTCCCAGGAAATGGGGCTTCACTTCGGGGACAACGTCTCCCTCCCGAACGATGGTACCTACGCCGTCACGGTCGAACTGCCCCCCGTTTCGATGCGGCGAACCGGTGCGTTCGCGGGACGCTTCGGCGAGACCGAGACGGCGACGTTCGAATTCACCTACGACGACGCCTTCCGCGAGGAAGTCGTCGACGGCATCGAACTACTGGCGCGAGAGCGCTGGGGACAGCGGGGAGCACTCGAGCCCATGACCTCCGATAGCGACGGAGAAAACGGGGGGATGCATTCCGAGGTGCCGTACTCCGCACTGCCGCCCGCTGACGACTATCCCGGAGCTCAGTTGGTCGATCCGGACGCGGACTCCGGGACGGGTTCGGCCGACGGAGTGCCGAGGAGCGGCGACGCATCGTTCGTCGCCACGCTGCTCGAGTCCGGTTCGCGGCTGGCCGACGGCGACGACCGGTACCTGCTCGTCTCACCGCGGACGCCGTACAACCGTGTGCCGCTCACAAACATGTCGCTGCGCGCCGGGATCGAACGCGACGGGGAACAGGCCGTCGACGACCCGCTCGAGCTCACGCAAACGCTCGATAGCGAGTTCGGGTTCCACTACGGAGAGTCCATCGCGGACGCGCGACCGGGCGATTCGGTAACGCTCACGATCGAATCACCGCCGCAAACGGCACGACACCAGGGATACGAGACCGCGTTCGTCGAGATGGAGCCGCTCGAGCTGGTGGTTCCCGAACCGTAATTTCACTGCCGACGGGGCGTCGGTCGGCTCGCAATGCCAACGTTGACACTCTCTCGAGTGGGACACTCGATTCATGAGTTCGGCCGAGGTCGAGATTTCACGGACGAAGGCGTGGCTGATGGCGGCCCGCCCCCAGACCTTGCCCGCGGCTGCGGCCCCGATCATCGTGGGGACGGGGCTAGCAGCCGACGAGGGGGTGTTCGCGCTGGTGCCGGCGGTGATGGCGTTCGTCGGGTCGGCGCTGATACAGATCGGAACGAACTTCGCGAACGACTACTACGACGCGGTCAATGGTGCCGACACGGCGGATCGCGAGGGCTTTACCCGAGTAACGCAGTCGGGGCTCATCTCGCCCGAGCAGGTCAAACTCGCGACCGTCGTGACGTTCGGGCTAGCGATACTCACCGGGACCTACCTCGTCTACGTCGGCGGGCTTCCGATCCTCGTGATCGGGCTCGTGAGCGTCTTCTGCGGCTGGGCCTACACGGGCGGCCCCTACCCGCTGGGCTATCACGGACTGGGCGACCTCTTCGTGTTCGTCTTCTTCGGCCTCGTCGCCGTGACCGGGACCTACTACGTCCAGGCCGCGGCCGTCCTCGCGGAGCCGCTGGCCACGACGATCCCCGACGGAACCGTCCCGCGCGAAGCCGTCGCAGCGAGCCTTCCCGTCGCCGGGATCTCGACGGCTATCCTCGTCGTGAACAACATTCGCGATCTGGAGACCGACGCCGAGACCGGTAAACGGACGCTCGCGGTCCGGCTCGGCTACCGGTGGAGCCGCCTCGAGTACGTGACCATGCTCGCGCTCGCCTACGCCGTCCCGGTCTGGTTCTGGCTCGCAGCCGGCTTCGGCCCCAGCGTACTGCTCCCGCTCGTCACGCTGCCCTACGCCGCGATGGTCGCCCGAACCGTCTGGACGCGAACCGACGGTGAAGCGCTCAACCCCGCGCTCGAGGGGACCGGCAAACTCCTCGCGATGTACGCGATCTGTTTCGCGGGGGGGCTGGTGGTCCTATGAGTCAGACCGACGACCTCTCGCTCGGGTACCGATCGTTTTCGCTGCCCCTCGCCGAACCGCTGAAGACGGCCGACGGGACGATCGACTCGCGGGACGGATTTCTCGTCCGGCTGGTCGACGAGAGTGGCGCTACCGATGCGAACGGAACCGGCAGCGGAGTCCCGCCCGAATCCGCCGTCGGATACGGCGAAGCCACGCCGCTTCAGGGGTGGACCGAGTCCCTCGAAGACTGCGAACGGGCACTCGAGCGCGCTCGGGACGCACTTCGGACGGCCAGTCCGAGCGAGGCGCTCGAGGCGGTCGACCGGCAAGTCGCGGCCAGACACGCGCTCTCGCTCGCGCTCGCGGACCTGCAGGCGACCCGCGAATCGACGCCGCTGTACCGCTATCTCGGCCAGGGGCCGATGGTGGGTCGGGTTCCAGTCAACGCGACAATCGGCGATGGCACACCCGCGGAAACGGTATCCGAAGCGCGTCGGGCGGTCGATCGCGGCTTCGATTGCTGCAAGCTGAAGGTGGGGATCCGAAGCGTCGAAGCGGACATCGAGCGCGTTCGTCGCGTTCGCGACGCCGTCGGCTCGAACGTCGAACTGCGAGCCGACGCCAACGAGGCCTGGACCTACGAGGAAGCGGAATCCGCGCTCGACGCCTTCGCGGATCTGGGTGTTTCGATTCTCGAACAGCCGCTGCCCGCCGGCGCGCTCGAGGGACACGCCGATCTCCGGGCGATGAGTCGCGGCGTCTCGATCGCGCTCGACGAGGGGCTGCTCGAGCACGGCGTCGACTCGATCTGCGAGGCCGACGCGGCGGACGTCGTCGTCCTGAAGCCGATGGCGCTCGGCGGGATCGACGTGGCCCGGAAAGTCGCGGCCTGGCTGACCGAACTCGATATCACGCCGCTGGTGACGACGACGATCGACGGGGTCGTCGCGCGCACGGGCGCAGTTCACCTCGCGGCGGCGATCCCTGACGTGCCGGCCTGCGGGCTCGCGACCGGCGAACTGCTCGCGGCGGATCTCGGGCGGGATCCCGTGTTGCTCGAGAAGGGGTCGGCGGTCGTCCCGCAGGCGAAGGGACTCGGCGTCTCTGACGTCTGGGGTGACAGATGAACGAACCGGTTGACTGGCCGACGCGTGACCTGCTGTCTCACCGCGCATCGACGACCCCGGACGCAACAGCTCTCATCGACGCCGACGAGGACAAAAAGTGGACCTACGGGGAGTTTGACCGTCGTGTCGATGCTGTCACGGAGCGGCTCGAGAACACCGTTTACGGCCCCGATGATCGCCTCGGCGTGCTCATGGGGACGCGAGTTGCGTTCGCCACGGTGTATTTCGCAGCGATGCGCCGCGGCGTCACGGTCGTTCCGCTGAACGTCCGCGAAACGACCGCCGAAATCGCGTCGAAGGCGAGCCGTCTCGCCCTCGATGCAGTCGTCTGCGAGTCGGAGACTGAAGCGCTCGCGCTCGAGACCGTCGACTGTCCCGTCGTCTCCGTCGACGATCCCGGACACGACGATGTTGGATCGCTACAGCCGATCACCGAGGCGTACGCGATCCCAGTCCCGCTCAAGCGGAATCGAACTCACATGCTCATGTTCACCTCGGGAACCTCGGGCGAGCCGAAGGCTGTTCGCCTGACGGTTGGTAACCTCGTCGCCAGCGCGACCGCCTCGGCGTTCCGGCTCGGCGTCCTGCCGGACGATCGGTGGCTCTGCTGTCTGCCGATGTACCACATGGGTGGACTGGCTCCGGTCGTCCGGTCGACGCTCTACGGAACGACCGCCGTGATCCAGCGCGAGTTCGATCCCCGGGAAACGGCCCGCATTATCGACGACTGCGATATCACGGGTATTTCGCTCGTCCCGACGATGTGCAAGCGCCTGCTCGATGCCGGCTGGACGCCACCTGCCACGCTCCGATTCGTCCTGTTGGGCGGTGCGCCGGCCTCGCGGGAGTTGCTCGAGCGGTGTCGGGAGCGGGGAGTTCCGGTTCACCCGACATACGGTATGACCGAAACGGCGTCACAAGTCTCGACGGTGCGGCCGACAGACGCGTTCTCGCACCCGGGAACGGTCGGCCAGCCGCTGGGGTGCACCGATGTCTCGATCGTCGATGAGAACGGTGCGATCGTCGACACGGGAGAAACCGGTGAACTCGTCGTCTCGGGACCGACGGTGACGCCGGGCTATCTCGACGACGAGCACACCGAGTCGGCGTTCGGCGAGCGCGGGCTACACACTGGTGATGCCGGTTACCGCGACGAGGACGGTCGGCTATGGATCTCTAACCGGATCGACGACCGGATCGTCACCGGCGGCGAGAACGTCGATCCGGGCGAGGTGGTCGCGACACTCCGATCGCATCCCCGCGTCGACGACGCCGCGGTCGTCGGGCTCCCCGACGAGGAGTGGGGTGAACGGGTCGCGGCGCTCGTCGTTCCCGACCCCGAGATCGAGTCGGTCGGGCGGCTCGAGCAGTCGCTGCTCGCTCACTGCGACGATCGCCTCGCCGGGTTCAAGCGACCGAAGACGATCGGGTTCGCCGACGGGCTTCCCCGGACGGCGTCGGGAACCGTCGATCGCAACGCGGTTCGGGATCGGCTGCTCGAGGACGGCATCGACCTGACCGAGTCGCCGTGAGCCGGCGGTTGCCGTCGTCGAGTGACGCCCGACTGCCCGAGGGACGGAGTCCCGCTCCGTTTCCGTCGAGGAGGACGGTCTCGAGACGGCACGGTCGAGTGTGGTAACGGCTCTGGAGACGGTCCCGAGACAAAGAGTATATCAGTATTTAGCTGCGGAATACGGGCACATCTGATGGTAGCTCACAAAATTGTGAGTAGTGACATCACGCGGTCGAAGATCACGCGGCCAACCAACTGTGGTGTTGACAGCGCTCTCAGTGTCGACGGCGCTCTCGGGGGTGTCGATCGATGAACGCGGGGAAACTCCTCGGCCTCGAGGACGCGTCGCGGGCGGAGCGGGCCCTCTTCTTCGTGACGATGGGCGTGATGCTCTCGCTCGGCGGGTTCGGCTTTCTCCGGCCGTCGCTGCTGAGCAGCGTTCTCACCGGTGCGAAGGGATGGATACTCACCTACTTCGGCTGGTGGTTCATCCTCCTCGGATTCGTCCTGCTCGTCGCCGTTTTCGCCTTCACGGCCTCGCGATACGGTCGGCTCCGTATCGGCGGCCCCGACGCTGAACCGGAGTTCGGACTCTTTTCGTGGCTATCGATGGTGTTCACCGTCGGGTTCGGTGCCTCGGTTCTCATCTGGGGCGTCGCGGAACCGGTGTCGATCGTCCAGCATCCGCCGCCGGATCCCGCCCCCGTCCAGGGCGCGTCAGCCGAGTCGATGGCGCTGGCCTTCATGTTCATTCACGAGGTGTTTCCGGGGCTGGCGATGTGGTATCTCCCCGTCGCGATCGCCTTCGGCATCGTGGTCTACACGGACGGCGTCGGCGAGTACAAGATCAGTTCGATGCTCACCGGCGTCGTCGACAAAGATCGCATCCCCGGGCTCTACTGGCTGGTCGATCTGGCGGCGCTCATCGCCACGATCGGCGGTATCTCGACGACGCTCGGCTTCAGCGCACAGACGATGTCCGCGATCCTCGGACGCGTGTTCGGACTCGACGCGACGGTCCTGACCTACGCGGTGTTCGCTCTGATCGGCGCCGTCTTCCTCGCCGACGTCTGGCTCGGTCTCCGGAAAGGGATCCGCAACGCGGCTCGAGCGACGGTGGTGCTCATCGGCGTCGCGATGGCCCTGCTCGTGGTGGTCGGACCGACGCTCTACATGCTCGAGTTGAGCCTGGACGCGACGGGCGTCTGGCTCAGCGATATGTTCCGACTGACGCTGTACACCGCGCCGGGAGCAGAGGGCAACTGGGCGGTCAACTGGACCGGCTTCTGGTGGGCCTGGTGGGCCGCCTGGAGCATCTTCGTCGGCAGTTTCGTCGCCCGCGTCTCGAAAGGGCGGACCATCCGGGAGATGTTCGCCGTGCTCGTCGTCGTCCCGACGGTCTTCACGTGGATCCAGCACGGCCTCATCGGCGGCTGGGTGCTCGCGCCGGGCTATCAGGAGCCGGTTGCCGAAGCGATGGCCTCGGCGGGAAATCCCGCGGCCATCGCGAGAGCGCTCGAGATCACGCCGTTCGGCACGGTGCTCGCGGTGCTGTTCGTCCTCATCATCGCCGGCTACATCATCACCTCCCTCGACTCGGCGGTGTTCATGATCTCGGCGATCACGCTCGGTGACGAGAACCCGAACCCGCGAAACCGCGCGTGGTGGGGCGCGCTGCTCGCGCTCTTCGGGATGATGTCGCTCCGACTCGAGGAGTTCAGCGCCATCGAGTCGCTCTCGGTAACGATGGCGCTCCCGTTCTCGCTGTTCCTGTTGCTCATCCTGTATGGCAGTTACGTCGTCGCCCGGGACTACGTTCGGGACAACGAGAGGGATAAACTGGGTCCCCAGACGGTCCGCCGGCAGAGAACTACCCGTAGCGTGACCGACGACGATTGATCGAGTGACCGTGCGGAATCGGAGTTAAGACGCTGGCGTCCCTACGCCGATCCGTGTGTACGCTCACGCTCGCCTGGCAGGTCTTCGACGACGCGCCGGTCGCGGTCGCCGCGAACCGAGACGAGGCGCTCGAGCGCGAGGCGCTGTCGCCCGCGGTCTACAGTGAGGAGCCGCTGATCGTCGCGCCGAGCGACGCCGAGGCCGGCGGCACGTGGATCGGCTACAACGAGTTCGGCGTCTTCGTCGGCATCACGAACAAGTGGACCGACACCGATCTCGCCGGCGAGCGCTCTCGAGGATTGCTCGTCGCCGACGTACTCGAGGCTCGCTCCGCCGCGGACGCGAAATCGGTCGTTCGGGCGGCGACCGACGCCGACGAGTACGACGGTTTCTACCTCGTCGTGGCCGACGCGGCGGACGCGTACTGTTACGAGTGGGACGGTACGCTCTCCCTGACCGAGTTCGAGCCGGGTGTTCACGTCGTCGTCAACGTCGCCGTCGACAACGAGATCGACGTGCCGTCGGTCCGACCAGATGCGGGCCGAGAGCAGGCGGCGAACGCGAACGCAGTGCGAGAGGCGCTCGCGGCCGAGCCCGGAGAGACCGCTGCGGAGTGGCTCGAGCGGGCGGGTGACGTGCTCGGTGACCACGAGTACGGCGTCTGTATCCATCGAAACGGGTTCGGGACGCGATCGTCGTCGCTGATCGCGCTCGGTCCGGAGACGGGCCGATACGCCTTCGCACCGGGGCCGCCGTGTCGAACGAGCTACGACGACGTATCCGTCGGAGCCAGCGACGGTGCGACCGATCCCGAACACGGGGGCCACGAGACCGACGAGGACTCTGCGCTCGACGGGGAAGGGCACATTTAAGCGGCTCGCTCCATCTCGTATGGGTATGGACGCACTCCTGCCTGTAGCGACGCACACGGCGAGGTGGTCACCGTGAGCGTTACCGCGGCCGAAGCCGAACTCTCCGAGGACGAGCGGGCCGGGCTCGAGCTCGTCCGCGAGTCCGGCGGCATCCACCAGAGCGACTTCTGGAAGGAACTGGACGTCTCCTCGCGCAAAGGCAGCCGAATCGTCGAGTCGCTCGTCGAGAAAGAGCTCGTCGACCGCGAGGAAACCGTGTACGACGGCCACAACACCTACTACGTCTCACCGACCGCTCGAGACCTCGATTTCACGCTCCTGATGGCCGGCGACATGCTCTCGCCCTTTATCGGCGAGGAGGAGGTCGACCCCAACAGCGACGCCTTCTCGCAGTGGATCATGAACCTCGCGTACGAGGAGTAGTCGGCCGTCGATCGACCGGTCTCGAGAGACGGAACTCGCTGTGCCGTCATTTCCGCACACCTCTCGACTGCGCAGCGCCGGCTGTCGCGTATTCCGTCGGCGATCGATACCGCGGTCGGTGTCCCGGATCGCCACGGTTCGTCCGGGTTCGGCCCGTCACTCATTCGAACCCTTCACCTGCGCGATGTGAGTAAACGTGACCAGACCGATTCCGCCGACGAAGTTTCCCGCAGTCGCGATGACGACCGTCTCGGCCAGCGCCCAGTACCCGATACCGGCATCGAACAGGAACCCGAAAAACACGTGAATCGCGGTGACGATCACGTGATCGAACGGGCCGAGAGCCAGCAGGAACCCGACGATGTACGCCAGTGTAATTCGGCTTCGGACGCTGTTGACGGCCTCGAGGAGGTACGAGAGGAGGCTCACGAGCGCGCCGCCGATGATGGCGCTCGCGAACATCCCCCGCATCGGCCGGTGGACGATCCCTTCGGCGGTCCGGGACAGCGCGTGTGCCGACCCCGACGGGAGGACGCCGTCGACGGCGAAGACGAACGCGAAGAGGAACCCCCCGATGAGATTGACGACGAGGGTGACGGTCCACAGTCGAAGGAGCGGGCCGAGCAGCCAGGACCCGTCCTCATCGACCGCCTTCGCAGCCGGGTCGAAGAAGTTCTCGTTGAACAGTTCCGTTCGGCCGACGACCAGGAAGACGACGCCGACGGCGAAGGTCAGCGCTCCCGCGATATGTGCAACGTCGCCGAACCGGGGTTCGACCAGTCCGTCGACGACCCCGAGCGTCGCGATACCGAAGACGATCGTGAATCCCGCGATAAAGCTGGTCGCCGTCAGCTCGAGCAGTGATTGATCGAGTCGCCGTTCGCCTTCCTCGACTGCCCGTTCGAATATCTCGTCGGGGTCCGGAGCGATGGGCACACCCTGATTACCCTTCGCTGATAGATAACGGCTCGACATGAATACGCCGTGGCAATCGAGAGCTCGAGGTGGCTACGGAACGATCTCGAACGAACGCGTTCCGTCGTCTCGAGCGTGAGAGTGGTCAGTGCTGATAGATAGTTCCCTCGAACGATCGCAGGGAGCGCCGCTCGAGTTCCGTCAACGGACGTCCACCGGCGGTGCCGGCGGGACTACTCGTAGGGGTCGAACCGTTCGATGAGAACGAAGGGGTCGCGTTCGCGGTTATAGTACGAGACGTCGCCGTCGAGGGCTTCGATGAGTCGCCGGTGGACCTCGCGTGCGGCTCGACCCTCGTCGGGCGCCAGGTGATGCTGCCCGCGCATGTCCGTCCAGAACCCACCGTCGAGCCAGAGCAGCGTTTCGTCGTTCGACTGATAGACGACCTCTCCCTCCTCCGTGAGTCCGTCGACCGCGAGCTGGCGACCGGAGAGCTGTGCGCGTGCGAGAACGGCGATGAGCTGACGGCGAGAGACGGGAGCGTGTAACGCGACGTCGTCGACGGTGTCGGCGAAGTACTCCTCGACGAGGTCGCACGCTCTCGAGAACTCGTCGAATTCGACTTCCTGGTTCTGTGAGAGTTTCATGAGAGTCTCCTGCAGTGATCCGTTCGGTATGGTCCTAATTGACAGAACTGTATAAAAATGTATCTGTCGACGAAGATAGAGACGCGGCCGAATCGGGCGAGAAGTGAGTCGCGGTCGTCGCGGTCCGTTCAGGCGAGCGCGCTCGCGGCGCGAATCAACTGCTCCTCGCCGAACGCGGGACCGATGAGCTGGAGTCCGACGGGGAGGCCGTCGGTCTCGCCCGCCGGAACCGATATCGCGGGCAGGTCGGCGAGGTTCACTGGAACGGTGTTCGCGTCGGCGAGATACAACTGGAGGGGGTCGTCCAGGCTCTCGCCGAGTTCGAACGGTGGAACCGGCATCGTGGGACTCGCGAGCACGTCGGCCTCCGAGAGGGCCTCGTCGAAGTCCCGTTTGACCCACGCGCGAGCGTCCTGGGCCTTCTTGTAGTACTTGTCGTGGTAGCCCGCCGAAAGCGCGTAGGTCCCCAGCAAGATCCGGCGCTTGACCTCGTCACCGAACCCTTCCTCACGAGCTTCTGCGAAGGCCTCGTTCCAGTTCCCGTCGTAGCCGCCAGAACGGCCGTAGCGGACGCCGTCGAAGCGCGCGAGATTGGACGACGCCTCGGACATCGCGATCACGTAGTAGGCTTCGACGGCGTGTTCGACCGAGGGCAGGCTGACCTCGTGGTACTCCGCGCCGCGGTCCTCGAGGTCGCCCACTGCCGCCCAGAACGTCTCGACGACGCCCTCGTCGGCACCCTCGAGCAGCTCCGTCGGAACGCCGATCCGGAGGCCGTCGACGTCGCCGGTCGCAGCGTCGGCGTAGCGTTCGCCCTCGAGTTGGGGTGGACGCGTCGTTGCATCCCGCTCGTCGCTCCCGGCGATCACGTCGAGCAACCCCGCGGCGTCCTCGACGGTCTCGCCGAAGGGACCGATCTGCTCTAAGCTGTTGCCGTAGGCGACGAGGCCGTATCGGGAGACCAGCCCGTACGTGGGCTTGATACCGACGACGCCGCAGAAGGCGGCCGGGCAGCGGACCGAGCCGCCGGTGTCGGAGCCCAGCGCGAGGTCGGCCTCGCCGGCGGCGACGGCGGCCGCCGAACCGCCCGAGGAGCCACCGGGAACGTGGCCCGGCGCGGCGGGGTTGTCCGTCGCGCCGAAGTGAGAGGTCTCGGTGGTCGTCCCCATCCCGAACTCGTCCATGTTAGATTTGCCGACGATGGTCGCCCCGGCCTCCTTCAGTCGGGAGACGACCGTCGCGTCGTAGGGCGGGACGTACTCCTCGAGCATCCGGGAGCCGCAGGTCGTCCGGACGCCTGCCGTCGAAATGTTGTCTTTGACCGCGACCGTTTTGCCGGCCAGCGGGCCGTCGTCGTCGCCCTCGATCCGTTCTTCCGTGATGAAAATATTCTCCGACATGATTACGAGACGTTGGGCCCCTTGAAGTAGCCATCCTCGGTCTCCGGCGCGTTCCGGAGCGCCTCCTCGCTGTCGAGCGAGGGACGTTCCTCGTCCGGTCGCATCACGTTCGCGAGATCGGCGTCGCGATCGACTTCCGGCACCTCGTCTAGGGTTTCGAAGTACTCGAGGATGTCCGCGAACTGCCCGGCGAACCGGTCGACCTCGTCGTCGTCGAGGTCGACGCGAGCCAGCTCCGCGACGTGGCGGACCTCCTCGGGACTGACGGCGTCGTCGCTCATACGTGTTCGCACCGGCCTCCGGAGAGTAAGGGTTTCGATACCGCCCCACCCCGCGCGCCGAACCGAGGAGACGAAACGGGTGATCAAATCGCCGTCGGCTCCGCGGACAGCGTCCGAAATCGATTTCGCGAGCGACTCGAGGCCGAGTAGCGCCACTCCCTCGAGCGAGACGATCCGCAACCGTCAGTCACGGTTCGCATCGTCGATCGGTCCCGCCGCGTTTGAAACGGGGACGAGACTGCGATCTCAATACGATATTACCTCGTTCTAATAGAGAACTAACCGCGCAGACGATGCGGCTAATAGGTTCATACTCAAGAGAGTTGTCACGGGACGAAACGTATGGACTGCGATAACTGCGAGGCAGACGAGGTTGCGTACACGCTAACGACCTACGTCGAGTCCGACGTCGGGGAGAGCGTCGACCTCCACTTCTGCTCGACCGATTGTCTCCGCGTCTGGACGTGATGAACCGCCGGACCGGATCGGAACGCTCGAAGAGCGAGCCCTGCCGGGACAGTCCTCCCGGATCAACGTGACGACAGACGGAACAGGAGACGTCTCATGGAAACGAACGGACGGTCGATGGCGACGGATGCGGAAGTCGGAGCCGCAGTCCCGTCGGCGGTCGACGCGGAGTCGACTCGCCGACGGGTCAACGGGATCGAGTTACACGTCGTCACCGCCGGCGATCGAGCGGATCCGCTGGTCGTCTTGCTCCACGGCTTTCCCGAGTACTGGTACGGGTGGCGGACGCAAATCGCGCCGCTCGTCGACGCCGGCTATCGCGTCCTCGCTCCCGATCAGCGAGGGTACAATCGCAGCGAGAAGCCAGACGGGGTTCGAGCGTACCGAACGGATGAACTCGCACGAGACGTCGTCGCCCTGATCGCGACCGAGGAACGCGACGCCGCCCACGTCGTCGGCCACGACTGGGGCGGGGTCGTCGCCTGGGAGGTCGCGTGTCGGTTCCCCGGGGCCGTCGACCGCCTCGCCGTCGTCAACGCGCCGCATCCGACCGCGTATCGTCGGCAGCTACTCGCGAACCTCGAGCAACTGCGCCGGAGCTGGTACGCCGTCTGTTTTCAGCCGCCGTGGCTCCCCGAATTCGCGTGTCGGTACGACGAGTACCGCCTGCTCGAGCGAGCGCTTCGAGAGACGGCCGCGACGGGAACGTTCACCGAGGCTGATCTGGCCCGGTACCGACGGGCCTGGAGCCGGGACCGCGCGCTCACCGGGATGCTCAACTGGTACCGGGCGGCCGCGCGAGATCCACCGAACCCGCCGATCGACCGCGTCGCCGCGCCGACGCTCGTCGTCTGGGGCGAAGACGATACGACGCTCGTCCCCGCGCTGGCGGTCGACAGCGCCGCGTTCTGTACGGAGCGCCGCCTCGAGATGCTGCCGGGAGTGAGTCACTGGGTCCCCCACGAGGAACCCGAGCGACTGACGGAACTGTTGCTCGAGCACGCTAGCGGGGAGTAGTCTCCTCGGTTGTCGGCTGGCGTGCCACACTCGGTTGCGTGTGACCGGATACCAGGCTCGCGTTACCCGACCGTAGCGCGTTCAGGAGTGGGATCGCATGACGTGGGCGACTCTGACTGCACGAGTGGACGAGTGACGGACGGTGTGCCAAGACGGGAGTGTCTCGACGGTGGAAAGAGGGGGTCGGGCGGTCGTTCTCCGCTCGAGGCTGTTCGCGGCGGGATACCTACTCCCGCTCACGGATCCTCGTCGTAGACGTCGGGGTTCTCCTCGCCATGGACGTTGACGACGCCGAGCGCGCCGCGGTGGACGACCCGCGAGAGGGCGTGGTCGACGAGCTTGACCGGCCCAGGGACGGGGAACTCCATCTCAGCGGCGGTGGTGGTACCCGGCGGGACGGGGGTCGTTTCGACGTTGTTGGCGGGGTCGCTCAGCAGGTCGCCGCTGCGGTAGAGGTTGCTCCAGACGTTGCCGATCGGGTGGAACGAACTCAGCAGGTTGGGGCCGCCGTTGGCGAAGTAGACCCGGGCGGTCTCGCCGGTGTTGGTCTGCATGGGGCCGACGCCGTCTTCGGTGAAGCCGTAGGCCTGGCCGTTGAAGACGACGTAGGTGGGTTCTTCGCGCATCATCGCGTCGTGATCGAACGGATGGTGGCCCTCTTCGCCGACCTCGCCGGCGGTGTAGATCTCGTGCTGGCCGAGGTAGAGCTCGTTGTCGACCTCGGGGAGGCCGTCTTCGGGTTCGACGAGGATCGAACCGAACATGCCGCTACTGATGTGGTAGTCCATGGCCGGGACCGCACAGTGGTAGATGAACACGCCTGGGTACTCCGCGCGGAATTTGATCTGGGTCGGGTCATCGTCGGGGGCGATCGTCGTCGCGTCAGCACCGCCGCCGGGGCCGTAGACCGCGTGGAAGTCGACGTTGTGCATCACCATGTTCATGTCCTCGGGGACGTCGAAGGTGAGATTGACCGTGTCACCCTGGCGGACCCGAACCATCGGCCCCGGCACCTGCCCCTCGAAGGTCATGTAGTCGAACGTGACCCCGGGTTCGATCTCCGCGGTCACTCGCTCGGTCTGAAGCGTGATGTCGTGCGTGCGGGGCTCGCTCCAGTCGACCGGCGCCGGAACGTCCGTCGGATCTCGCGCGATCCGGTCGACGTCGACTGACTTCGCTGCCGCCAGTCCCTCCTTCTCCTTCTCGCCGCCGTTCTGGCCGCTGTTTGCTTCGGTGCCCGATTCGTCACCGCCGAGGCAGCCGGCGACTGCGACCGCTCCAGCTGCACCCATCGCCTGCAGGAACCGTCGTCGGTGAGCGTTGTGTTGGGTCATCGTCTTACATCTGAAGAGAAGGGAGACAACCGTTCAATAGCAGCGACGATTCCCGAGAACCGGTAATAGAATTGGCACTTCCCGCTATACTGTGGGCTACTATATACTCCTCAGAAAACTGCCGACGGGAGCGGGTGACGACGTGGCGTTCGACGGCAGTTGGCCGGCGATTACGAGCGTCTCGAGGACGATCGCGAGAAGGATCGCGCCGAGGTAGTAGTTCGAGACGTAAAACGAACGGAGCGCGACCTCGTCGGTCGGTCGGCCGTCCGGTTCATCCGCCGATCGCGGTCGCGTTCGTACACGTGATTGAACGTCCCGTTCGCGCCGATCGCGAGGACGCCACCGGCGAGCGTCGCGGAGACGGCAGTCCCGAGCGCGACGAGAACGTAGGCCGCGATCGTCGTCGCTGCGAGCAGGTCCGCAAATTGCCGTCGGTTGAGGTCATCAATCATCTGGTATCGGTAGTATCGTCTCGTCGGTGGTCGTGAGGGTGCCCCACGAAGTCGGTTTCCGGTTACGCGTCGTCTATCGTCTCGAGCGACGCTTTCGTCCGCCAGATGACGGTCACGATGTCGTCATCGCGTTCGACTGGTTCGTAGGTATAGCCGCGGCCGTCCAGTTTCGGAAACAGAAACTGGGGGACGCGGTCGTTTCGCTGGACCAGAACCGTCTCCGCGGGGAGTTCGGCGAGCGTCTCGAGGGTCCGTTTCAGCGGCTCCGGGGGACCGAGCGAGCGAACGTCGATCGTTTCCCGCGGTCGGTCGGACGGTGCGTCCGTGCGGTCGACGATGGCTGCTGTCGTGGGCATGGCGGTGTCGGTAGCGATATCTCGACCGAATGCGATCGGTCAGGCCTCCAGCTTCGGGAATCGGGCGACGAACTCGTCAGGGGCGTGTTGTTCGACCTCGTACCCGTCGGCGTCGAAGCTCTCGACTTCGGCCTGGAACTCGTAGAACAGCGGCTTGGGCTCGTGATCGTTGACGATCGTGAGCGTCTCGCCCGGCTCGAGGGCCTCGAACTCGTCGTGGATGGTCGGGTGGCGGTTCACCGGTTGAATGTCTCTGATGTCGAGTCGCGTCATGTACTGGTGCATCGGAACGGCTTCCGCATGGCAATTCGTGCGAACATGTTCGGGATGGCCGATCGATCGCGAACCGTCGCCGCGTCTCACACGGTCGACGAAGTGGCTCGAGCGGTGCTACACGTGTTCGATACGCACGTGCCAGACGTCGCCCTCGCGTCGCTCGCTCTCGTGAGCGAATCCGCGGTCGTGGAGTTCGTCGTAGAGCGGAACCGGTTCGAACGGCACGATCAGTCGTAACTGACCGCCGCGTTCGAGCGACTCGAGTGTCGCAACGATGTCGTCGAACGGCGGTCCGTCGATCTCACGGATGTCGAGCGTTCGTTCTGTGGATTCGATCGTCATCGAACCGTCGTTCGGTCCGCGGCGAGTTGGCCGTTCGTCCGAACGTGTTCGTGGCAGTCGATCTTCCCGCGACGCGGGAATTTGCCGAACATATTCGTCACCGCCAGTATATAGCTCCGAACGGAACACGTTCGTATGGCCCACGCAACCCTCACGCTCACGATGCCCGAGTCGATCTGGATTCAACAGATTTCGACGGACTTCCCCGAATCGACCTTTCGGGTCCTCGCGGCCGTTCCCGGCTCAGACACCGGCTTCGCCCTCGTCCGAATCGCCGGTGCGGAAACCCCTGCGGTGGTCGAAGCCATGGAGGAACACCCCCAGATCACCGAACTCTCGCTCGCCCAGTGGAGCGACGACGAGGCGACGGTCCACTTCGAGACCACCGCACCGCTCCTCTTGTTCTCCTCTCGAGAGTCGGGGATGCCGATTGAATTGCCGATCGAAATCCAGGACGGCGAGGCGACGATCGACGTCACCGGCTCCCGCGAGCGACTGGCCGAACTCGCCGAACAGCTCGAACACTTCGGCCTCCAGTATCGGATCGATCACGTCCGCGAGCGGCTCCACGAGAGCCAACTCCTCTCGGACCGTCAACTCGAGGTGATCGTCGCCGCCGTCGAAGCCGGCTACTACGACACCCCGCGGCGCTGTTCACTGACGGAGCTGGCCGGCCACCTCGAGATCGCCAAGTCCACGTGTAGCGAAACGATCCACCGGGCAGAGGAAGCGATTATCAAGCGGTTCGTCGACGACATCCCGGGCGTCACCGAGGAGGAGAATCTCGAGGAACAGATCGCGAGTCAATAATTCGAGGGGAAAGATTCGAATTACGTCGGTACTCCCCTTCCGTCTGCATCGTTCCAGTCGGACGACCCGTGGGAATCGGCAGTCTGTCGAACGCTGGGGTTCCTGCAATCGAACCGAGTGTGAGACGCAGCTTTGCGCCGGTTTCCCAGCCTCGAACTCCGGGAGGAAGCAATGAAATCCTCCCTCCTGATGCGTCGGGGCTTCCGTCACAGAAGCTCGCCCGTCCAGTTGGTTCGATACTCGGTTCCACCGCCGGTTGACTTATACAACCGAACATAATCGGTTCGATTCTCACGGTGTGGAAATCGGCTCACTCCTTCATGCGAGTACGGTTATGAGACGAGGAATGAGGATCCACAAATGAACGATTTGAAGTGCATGCCGTCGAGTATTCTCGGCATGACACCAGTGTCATATACAGAGGTGTTCTGATCTAATGAGCACGGACGATGAATCATTCCACCCCCTCGGAGACGAGTGGGAAGGCGAACTCGAGACGATGCTCGACGATACCGAGTACGACAGCCAGCTCGGTATGGATATGGCCCGCGACGCGATGCGGGTCACCAAGGGCGAACTCTCCGAAGCCGACTTCCACGAGAAGTATCACGAGGACGTGATGGAGGAGTTCGGCGAGGACGAGCGACCGACCAAGGAGGCCTACGAGGCGGCCCAGGAGGAGGCGAAGGGCACGTTCTCCCGAATGGTCGACAAGTTCGACGGCGACGGCGACGAAACCCGTCGCGAGACGATGAAGAAGATGGGCGTCGGCGCGGCGGCCGTCGGTCTCGGTGCGTTCGGCACCGTCAGCGACGGTCCCGAGCACAGCGTGGCCGAAGGCCCGCGCCAGGAGACCACCGAGGAGCGCGACACCCAGTGGGGGA
Organism: Natrinema sp. DC36; assembly: GCF_020405225.1. NCBI lineage: Archaea > Methanobacteriati > Methanobacteriota > Halobacteria > Halobacteriales > Natrialbaceae > Natrinema > Natrinema sp. DC36. The sequence goes on along the minus strand of NZ_CP084472.1, from coordinate 984,948 downwards.
TGACGATCGACCTCGAGCGGTGTGACGGCTGTCTCTCCTGTATGACGGCCTGTTCCGAGGAGAACGATCTCGACCAGGGCGTCAACTGGATGTACGTCATGGCCTGGGAGGACGAGCTCCACCACGGCCAGGAGGAAGACACCGAGCACGACGTCTACACCGACTTCAACATGGGGAGCGACTTCAACATGCTCGTGCGACCGTGCCAGCACTGCACGGACGCTCCTTGCGAGAAGGTCTGCCCGACGACGGCGCGTCACACGCGCGACAAGGACGGACTGGTTCTCACCGACTACGACGTCTGTATCGGCTGCCGGTACTGTCAGGTCGCCTGCCCCTACGGCGTCAACTACTTCCAGTGGGACGAACCCGATACGGCCTACGAGAACATCCCAGAGGGTCGCGATGCCGACGACCCCGATCAGATCACGCACGCCGAGTACGAATACGGCGAGCGCTGGGTCGACAGTCGCGCGCCTCGCGGGACGATGAGCAAGTGTACGATGTGTCCGTCCATGCAGGACGGCAGACAGGGAGAAGACAAGATCGGGACGACCGCCTGCGAGTCGGCCTGTCCGCCGGGCGCGATCCAGTTCGGCAACGTCAAAGACGAGAAGAGCGATCCGTCCCAGCACCGCGAGCACCCGGTCAAGAGTCGCGCGGTCATTCACCTGACGAACGCCACTGAAAGCAGCAAACAAGCTCCGTCGGCTGACCAGATTAACAGCGCCCTCAGTGAGGGCGACGATCTCGAGACCGCGATCGAGAATATCGAGGGCCTCACCGTGGACATCCTCGCGGTCATGAAGGCGATCGAAATCGTCAGTGAGGGCACCGAGCCCGGCGACAAGGAGAACAACTCCATTCTCCAGAACCAACAGGAAATCCTCTCCGCGGTCGAGGCCTTCCAACAGTACGTCGCCCTCGACACCGAGGAGGCGTACACCGAACTGAGACTCGGCGATGGCAGCGAACAGCAGGCCCAGTTCCGACTCGAGCAGTACACGGGCAACCCGAGTTCGTTCCAACTGCTCGAAGACATCGGAACGAACCCGAACATCACCTACCTCGGCCAACAGCCCGGTCCGGAGGCCCATCAGGTCGACGGACCGACCGACTACGAGGACGTCGACCTGCTCGACGAGCGTCAGAAAGACCTCGACGAGGGCACGGTCGGGCGCATTGACGGGGTGTCCTTATGAGCACGAAGGAGCCAACGGAAGCGGACATCCTTCGTCCGATCAACACGCTCACGACGAAGTACTTCATCATGTACGGTGTCGCTGCACTGGGCCTCGTCGCCTTCCTCATCGCCTGGGCCTACCAGCTCCAACAGGGCCTGATCGTCACCGGCCTCGGCGACTGGGGAAGCGGTGGCGGCTCGACCTGGGGACTGTACATCGGCGCGTTCATCTGGTGGGTCGGCGTCGCTCACGGCGGGATCATCCTCTCGGCCGCCGTCCGCCTGCTCAATATGGACCGGTACATGCCGGTCGCTCGACTCGCAGAGATGACGACGATCGGCGGCCTCTCGGCCGCCGGCTTCTACATCCTGGTCCACATGGGACGTCCGGACCGGATGGTGACGAGCGTCATCGGTCACTACCACATCACGGTCAACAACTCACCGCTGGTGTGGGACGTCACCGTCATCACGGCCTACTTCGTGCTGTCGGCGACCTATCTCGGCCTGACGCTGCGCTACGACGTCAACCGCCTACGTGACGATCTGCCGGACAAGTTCGAACCGATCTACAAGATACTGACTATCGGCTACAGCAAGAAGGAAGACAAGGTCATCGATCGGATGGTCTGGTGGCTCGCCGCCGCAGTCATCATCATGGCCCCGCTCTTGCTCCACGGCGGCGTGATCCCGTGGCTGTTCGCACTCCTGCCGGCGATGCCCGGCTGGACCGGTGCGATTCAGGGGCCGATGTTCCTCAGTATCGCGCTGATGTCGGCGATCAGCGGCATCATGATCATCTCCTACGCGTTCCGCCGAGCCTACGACTGGGATCACATCATCACCGACGACATCTTCCGCGGACTGCTCCTGTGGCTCGGATTCTTCACCCTGCTGTTCCTGTGGTTCCAGTTGCAGACGATCATTAACGGCGTCTTCCTCGGACCGACCAACAAGGCGGTCGCGATCGAGGCGAAGATCGGCCACCCGGTCTACCAGGTTGCGATGACGATGATCTTCGGCACGCTCGTCTACATCTTCCTGCAGGGGATCCGTCCGGCCCTGTTCAGTAAGAAGCGAGCGCTCCTCGCCAGCGGTATCATCCTCGCCGGGACCCTGACCGAGAAGATCCTGTTCGTCGTCGAGGGATTCCTGCACCCGACGTTCGACATCTACGCCAATACGCCCGGGACCTACTTCCCGAGCCTTATCGAGTGGCTCTCGCTCGTCGGAACGACTGCGCTGGTTGCACTTTTATTCCTCAACCTCTCGAAGCTCGTTCCCGTGGTCGAACTCCACGCGGTCGAACACCTGCGCGGCGACCACGCACACGATGACGAAGCGACCGAACCCGAGGTGGAAGCATGAACGCAGCACTGACAGCGATCCCATCGGAACTCCTGTACCACGGCTACGACGGCACCGCCGGCTTCACCGGCTTCGCCAACGAGGGGACCTGGATCATCTTCGCGGTCATCCTGGTTCCGGTCTACATCATGCTCGCGGCGTGGTTCCTCGGTGAACCCCGCGACACGAAGACCGGGCTACTCGGCGTGAGCTACCTCGTCGGACTGACGACGTCGATGTGGGTCGGGATGTTCGTCCTGACCGTTCTGATCGGCATCGTCTTCTACGGCGGCCCGCCGGAGCCGATCAGCGGCGTCGGCCCGCCGTAACCGTCGCCGTCTCACGACGAACACCGATTCATTTTTCGCGACCGACAGCCCGTGAGCGGTGCCGTTCGGCAGCCATTCGGTCCCGAACCATCACACGTATCCCGTTCCACATCCTTTCTCCGATTAACACAGCCACTATGAGCATTACAGAACACGAACTCGAGATCAAACTCGAGGACGTCGAAGATCCGGACATCGGCGAGGACATCGTCTCGCTCGGACTGGTCAACGACGTCGTAATCGACGACGAGACGGCCCGCGTTTCGCTCGCGTTCAACGCGCCCTACGCTCCCTCCGAGATGGCGATCGGGAATCAGATCCGCGACGTCATCGAGGACGCCGGCCTCGAGCCCGACCTGCGGGCCCACGTCGGCGAGGAGCACGGGTTCGACGACGAGGTCCTCCCGAAAGTGCGCAACGTCATCGCCGTCTCCTCCGGCAAAGGTGGCGTCGGCAAGACGACGGTCGCGGCCAACCTCGCGGCCGGGCTCGAGAAACGCGGTGCGATGGTCGGCCTGCTCGACGCCGACATTCACGGGCCGAACGTGCCGCAGATCCTCCCGCCCGAGAGCGACCCCGGGGTCACGCCCAACGAGGAAATCGTGCCGCCACGCTCGGACGGCGTCCGCGTCATCAGTATGGGCATGATGATGGAGGACGACGACGATCCCGCAATCTTGCGCGGGCCGATGGTCAACAAGTTCATGATGAAGTTCCTCGAGGGCGTCGAGTGGGGACGGCTCGATTACCTCATCGTCGACCTCCCGCCGGGGACCGGCGACGCGACGCTGAACCTGTTGCAGTCGATGCCGGTGACCGGATCGGTCGTCGTCACGACGCCTCAGGAGATGGCGTTAGACGACACCCGAAAGGGAATTCAGATGTTCAACAAACACGACACGCCGGTGTTCGGCGTCGTCGAGAACATGAGTTCGTTTATCTGCCCGTCCTGTGGCGACCAGCACGGGCTGTTCGGGACCGGCGGTGCGGATACCATCGTCGACAAGTACGACGTTCCGTTGCTGGGAAAGATCCCGATCCACCCCGATTTCGGAGCCGACGGCAGCGAGGGGGCGCTCGTCAAGGACGACGGCAGCGAGGTCCAGAGCCATCTCGAGGACCTCGTCGGCGAGGTCGCCGATCGAATCGGCGAGGCCAACCGGCGCACGGTCTCGGAAAACATTACCCAGGAACCGGCGAACAAGCTGCCGACCGAGACGGAAGACTGATCGCTCGATCGCCGCGCGCTCCCGGTTGGGCTTATCACCGAATCCGAGTTCTCAGACCCGATTCTCTTTTCCCCTGCCATTATAGCGTCGTCCGTCGAATCGAGAAGGGATGCTCGATACGTACGCCGATTCGATCGACGACCTCGAGCCCGCCGACGGTGAGGTCGAAACCGCGGAACTGGTCGTCAGCGACGACGTCCTCGTGAAGGCGTTCGCGCTCGGACCGGGTGCTGAACTCGAGGCCCACGAACACGCGGAGAGCACGAACGTCTTCCACGTGCTCGAGGGGACAGTCACGGTGATTCAGGACGATGAGCGCGAGGAAATCGACGCGCCCGGAGTCGTCCACCACGAGCGCGGTGTCGACCACGGTGCGGAAAACGAGACCGACGAGCGGGTGGTCTTTACTGCGAGCCTCTGTCCGATGCCGTCCTGAGGGGGCAGTGCCGCAGTCAGTCGGAGCCTACCCGCGTTTCCGCGTCCTCGAGCAGTGACGAGATGTACTTCCCGACGTGATCGTCCATCCGGCGCTTGTAGTCGGCCTGCCGGGCGAGTCGATCGAGTTCGCGGGCGACGAGGCTACCGTACTGGACCGCCTTCTTGTCCCTGCTGGCGACCTCGGTCGGCAGATGCCGGTCCGCAACTCGTCGGAACCCGCGCTTTCGCTCGTCCGCGTCGGCCAGTAGCTCGTCCGGCAGTCGGAGCGCCGCCTCGACCACGGTGTCGTGGAGGAAGGGCGCGACCGGCTCGAGACCAGTCGCCTCGATCGTCAGCACGTCCCGCGGCAGTTGGTCCGGGAGGCTTCGAATTCCCTCGCGGACGGCTCCGCGGACGGTCTCGGCCTCGACCCGGTGGTCGAGCCGCACGACCTTCTCGTAGCCGCCGAACAGTTCGTCGGCTCCTTGGCCGACGGCGAGCGCGTCGAACCCGTCCGCGGCGACGCGCTCGCCGACCAAATAGAGGGGGAGCGCGATCTGGACGTCCATCGCGTTCGTGCGGCCGGTCGCACGCGCCACCTCCGGAACGGCGCGCTCGAGGTCGGCCGGCTCGAGGTCGACGACCGTGAGCTCGCGGCCCATCGCGTCGGCGGCCGTCCGCGCGGCCGCGACGTCGTGACTGTCGGGGAAGCCGACGACGTACAGCGGCGCGTCGAGCAGTTCGGCGACCAGCGCCGAGTCGACGCCACCGGAGAAGGCGACAGCGATATCGCGATCGTCCTGCCGAACGCTCGCGGTCGCCGTCTCGATTGCGCCCTCGAGGTCATCGATCGCGGCTTCGTGGTCCGATACGGGGGCCGGATCGGGGAGCGCCCAGCAGGATTCGGCGTCGGGAACGGGACCGTCCGCGGCTGCCACCGCACCGGCTGGAAAGAGGACCGGGTCCTCGAGCGCGGTCGGCTCGAACGCCCACGTCGGTCCCGCGCGCGCGAAACTCGATTCTGCTTCGACGAACAGCGGAACTCTTCCGAGTACGTCGCGAACGAACCGGCCGTCGATTTCCCCCCCGAAGCCGGCCGTTCCCGGAAGCGGGTCGCCGCGCTCGAGCGCGTCGCGAACGATCGGCGGCTCGGCACCGCGAAGCGTTGTGTCGGTCATCGGATAAGATTGAAAACGCGACCCACACGTCGCGTGACGCCACCGGCAAACTGTCGAATGCTGATCCGCCACGGCGTTCGCTTCCCTTCGACGGTCGTCCGACCCGCCGCGATCGCCTCGAGGATCGCCTCGGCGGAGCGGTCGTCGGCGTCGACGCGGGTGATCGCTTGCCCGACCATCTCGCTGATATGCGCGTCGCTCCCGGCGGTCATCGGCAGATTTCTGGACCTGGCGTAGCGTTCGGCCTGCCGGTTCGCCCGACCGGTGAACAGCCGGGAGTTGTAGACCTCGATCGCGTCGCCGAGCGCGAGCTGTTCGCGGGAGATCCGCGCCATCACGCCGTGGCGCGACTCCTGGAACGGGTGGGGAACCACGGCCAGTCCGCCCTGGTCGTGGATTGCCTCGAGCGTCGATTCGAAGGAGAGCCCCGGTGGAACCGCTTCCTCGAGGCCGAGTCCGAGGACGTGGCCCGCCTTGCTCGAGATCTCCATCCCCGGAATGCCCACGAGGCCGTAGTCGGGGGCCAGCTCGGCGGCCTCGAGGCTCGCGTCGATCTCGTCGTGGTCCGTGACCGCGATCGCGTCGAGACCGACGGCCTCGGCCTGCTCCAAAATGAGCTCGACCGGGTCGCGACCGTCGTAGGACAACGACGAATGCGTGTGAAGTTCGACCGACAGCACGGACGGACGTTTAGCGGGGCTGATGAAAAACGACTCGGTCCGCAAATTTCGATTCCGGCTATCGGCCGAATGTATCCACGTTCGTGCGTATAGAAACCCATTTACCGGCCGACTTTCACCACCTAGATGAATGAGTCTTGCCGATTCGGACCGCGAACTCGTCGTCTCCGAGCTGGGACGGGAACCGACTCGAGCGGAGGCGGCGCTGTTCGAGAACCTCTGGAGCGAGCACTGCGCGTACCGCTCCTCGCGACCGTTGCTGTCGGCGTTCGACAGCGAGGGCGAGCAAGTCGTCGTCGGGCCGGGCGACGACGCGGCGGTCGTCGCGTTGCCGTCGACTGACGCCGACGGCGATCGCACCGGCGGGCGCACAGACGACGAGCGGACGTACATCACGATGGGCATCGAGAGCCACAACCACCCCTCCTACGTGGACCCGGTCGACGGCGCGGCGACGGGCGTCGGCGGCATCGTCCGGGACACGCTCTCGATGGGCGCGTATCCGATCGCGCTCGCGGACTCGCTGTACTTCGGCGAGTTCGACGACGACCACTCGCGGTACCTGTTCGAGGGCGTCGTCGAGGGAATCAGCCACTACGGCAACTGTATCGGCGTCCCGACGGTCGCCGGCAGCGTCGACTTCCACCCCGATTACGAGGGGAATCCGCTGGTCAACGTGGCCTGCGTCGGGCTGACGAACGAGGAGCGACTCGTCACCGCCGAAGCGCAGGAGCCGGGCAACAAACTGGTCCTCGTCGGGAACGCTACCGGCCGCGACGGGCTCGGCGGCGCGAGTTTTGCTAGCGAGGACCTCGCCGAAGACGCCGAGACGGCGGATCGGCCCGCGGTGCAGGTCGGCGATCCGTACGCCGAAAAGCTGCTTATCGAGGCCAACGAGCAACTCGTCGACGACGGCCTGATCGAGTCCGCCCGCGACCTCGGCGCGGCCGGCCTCGGCGGGGCCTCGAGCGAGATGGTCGCCAAGGCTGACCTCGGCGCCCGTATCGAACTCGAGCGAGTTCACCAGCGCGAGCCGAACATGAACGCGATGGAGATCCTACTCGCCGAGTCTCAGGAGCGAATGTGTTACGAGGTTAAGCCGGAGAACGTCGACCGCGTGCGCGAGATCGTCGAGCGGTTCGATCTCGGCTGTTCGGTCATCGGCGAGGTCACCGACGAAAACTACACGTGTCTCTTCGAGGGAGAAACGGTCGTCGACGTCGACGCATACTTCCTCGGCGAGGGCGCGCCGATGAACGATCTCGAGACCGAAGACCTCGAAGAGCCGGCGACGGACCTGCCCGACGCGGATCTCGAGACGACGTTCGATGCCGTCGTCTCGAGTCCGAACACCGCCTCGAAGCGGTGGGTCTACCGGCAGTACGACCACGAGGTCGGCGTGCGGACGAGCGTCGGGCCGGGCGACGACGCGGCGATCATCGCGGTGCGAGAAGCCGAGCAAGGACTCGCGATTTCCGCCGGTGCCGCGCCGAACTGGACCGCCGTCGCGCCCTACGAGGGTGCTCGCGCGATCGCGCTCGAGAACGCGACGAACATCGCGGCGAAGGGCGCGACGCCGCTGGCCGCAGTGGACTGCCTTAACGGCGGCAACCCGGAGAAACCGGATGTCTACGGCGGCTTCACCGACATCGTCGATGGCCTCGCGGAGATGTGCGAGACGCTGTCGACGCCGGTCGTCGGCGGGAACGTCTCGCTGTACAACGACTCCGTCACGGGGCCGATTCCGCCGACGCCGACGCTGGCGATGGTCGGCTCCAAGGACGGCTACGACGCGCCGCCGCTGTCGGTCGAGTCCGAGGGCGATCTGGTCCTCGTCGGTGATCTCGGCCTCGAGCGGGACGAGTTCCGGCTCGGCGGCTCCGAGTACCTCGCGCGCTTCGACGGCAGCGATCGGTTCCCCGGCCTCCCCGACGATCCCGCGAGCGTCGTCGAGACGCTGGCGGCGGTCGCGAACGATAACTCGACGCTAGCCGTTCACGACGTTAGCCACGGCGGCCTCGCCGTCGCGCTCGCCGAAATGGTTGGCGACGACGCCGGGCTCGAGGTGTCGATCCCGGCGGCGGATCCCGCGGGCGCGCTGTTCCACGAACAGCCGGGCCGCGCGCTGATCCAGACCAAATCGGTCGCGGCCGTTCGCGAGGCGTTCGACGGCGTCGGACCGGTCGTCGAACTCGGGACGGCGACCGACGACGGTCGGCTCGCGATCGATCTCGGCGATCGAACGCTCGAGACCGACGCGACCGCGATCCGCGAGCGACGCGCGACGATCGAACGCGAACTCGAGTGACGGGACCGATCGAGAGTCTCCGAACCGATTCGACGGATTTTTCGCCGTATTGTCCGGTATATTGATATACGACCGGGCCGATTCGTCCAACGAACCGCCAGACTGGAGGAAGTTCGATGTCCACAGACACCCCGTCCGTCCTGATCGTCGAAGACGAGCCCGACCTCGCGAACCTCTACGCCGCGTGGCTCGAGGACGACTGCGACGTCGAGACGGCCTACGACGGCAGCGAAGCGCTCGAGGCGATCGACGGCGCGATCGACGTCGTCCTCCTCGATCGTCGGATGCCCGGTCTCTCGGGCGATACCGTCCTCGAGACCATTCGAGAGCAGTCACTCGAGTGCCGGGTCGCGATGGTGACGGCGGTCGAACCCGATTTCGACATCGTCGAGCTCGGATTCGACGATTACCTCGTCAAGCCCGTCTCGAAGGACGAACTGGTCGACATCATCGACCAGCTGCTCCTCCGAGCGACCCACGACGAGCAGCTCCAGGAGTTCTTCGCACTCGCCTCCAAGAAGGCGCTGCTGGACGACCAGAAGACCGAGTCCGAACGCCGGTCCAGCCAGGAGTACGCCGAACTTGAGGACCGAATGGCCGTCCTTCGCGTGCAGGTCAACGACACGATGCGGGAACTCCTGGAACAGGACAGCTATCGGGAGCTCTGTCAGGACATTGCTCGCGAATCCGTCTTTCAGGAGTAGCGGGATCATACAGCGTGGTGAGACGGGGGGTATCAACCGACGAGTCGAAGAAATCGTCCACGCGGAAACGTCCTCATGCGGAATCGACCCAATGCGGAATCGACCCAATGCGGAATCAGCACAACGCTGAATCGGCCCAACGCTGAATCGGACCCACCCGTAACACCGACTCGAGCGCCCGGGTCGGTTACTCGAGTCGTCGTTCGAGCGTCGTGATGTCTCGGATTTCGATCCGCGTGCCGCCGTTCTGGCCGTTGGTGACGGTACACTCCCAGTCGTGGGCTTCGGCGATGGCCCGAACGAGCGCGAGGCCGAGGCTGTCGACTGCGGTGTCGTCGTCGGCGGTCGGATCGAGGACGCGTTCGTGTGCGTTCGGCGGGATCTCCGCGGCGTCGTCGAGCACGAAGAAGCCGCGACTGCCGCCGTTCTCGAAGCCGATCAGCCCGATCTGGATCGTCACGCCGCCGTCTGCCCGCGCGGCGGCGCTGTCGAACGCCGTCTCGAGCAGGTGGACGAACCGATCGGGGTCCGCCCGGAGCGTGGCCGGGGCGTCGACGACGAGCGCGTCCGCTTCGAGGCGAGACTCCCCGACGGCGTCGTCGATCGCCGGCTCGACCTCGAGCCGGGTACGGGTGCCGATGGCCGTGGCGTTGCGGGCGAACTCCCGAACGTCGTCGACGAGACGCTCGGCTCGGTCGAGAGTCGTTTCGACGGTGTCCTCCGCGAGGGGATACTCCCACTCGTCGGCACCGTCGTCCTCGAGCGCGTCAGCGACGGCCTCGAGCTGGCGCTGCAGGTCGTTCGAGAGCACGTCGGCGACGGCTTCGAGGCGCTCGGTCTGGCGCTCGAGTTCGGCCGTGCGGTCTCTGAGGATCCGGTCTCGGTCGGCTCGATCGAGGGCGGCCCGCGTGTTTTCGACCAGCGTCGAGATGAGGTCGACGTCGCTCTCGTCGAACCGGTGGGGCTCGAGCGAGCCCGTCATGAGCACGCCGTGGGTCCCGATCGGTGCGATAATCTCCGAGCGCAGCGGCGTATCGGGGTTGTAGATGTCGTCGACGGTCTCGAGGTCGTCGAACAGTTCGACGCCGCCGGCCTCGAAGACGTCCCAGACGAGCCCCTCTCCGGGATTGAACCGCGGGAGGCCACCGAACTCGTCGTGCGCGCCGGCGGTGCCGGCGACCGGCTCGAGGTAGCCCTGCTCCTGCTCGAGCAGCCAGATGCCGCTGATGGGGAGATCGAGCAGGTCGCTACCGGAGTGGACGGCGATCGCGCAGATTTCCTCGGGGTCGTCGGACTCGAGGAGCCACCGGGTGACCTCGTGCAACGACGTGACGACGCGATCGTACTCGTGTCGGTCGGTAACGTCCCGGACGACGACGGCGACGGTCGCCCTGTTGTCCTCGACGGGGACGAACCGGAACTCGCCCATTCGATCGGTGCCGTCCGGTCCGACGTAGGGGAGTTCCAGCTGGCGACGGCCGGCGTTGCCGACGTCAACGTCGGCGATCGCTCGGCCGATCTCGACGGCGCGTTCGTCGTCGATCCCCGCTAGTTCGGTCAGGGTCTCGACGTGCTCGCCGACGAGTTGCGATCGGTCGATGCCGAGGACCGACTCGGTCGCGCCGTTGGCGGTGACGATCTCGCGGTTGCGATCGAGCGTCACGACGGCGTCCCGGATCGCCTCGACGACCGCGGCGTGCTGGGCCAGCGTCGTCTCCTGGGCCTTCCGCTCGCTGACATCCCGCATGTACACCGAGAGGCCGGTCTCGGAGGGGTAGGCTCTGGCCTCGAACCACGTCTCGAGGGGCGTGTGATAGATTTCGAACGAGACCGGCACCTGCTCGTCCATCGCGTGGTGGAAGCCGTCCGGGAACTGCGTCTCGACGGTCTGGGGGAACTCGTCCCACATGACCCGACCGATCAGCTCCTCGCGCGAGCGTTTCAGCAGCGTTTCGGCTCGCTCGTTGAGATAGGTGAACCGGAAGCCGGTATCGAGGGCGAAGAAGGCGTCGGTAACTCGGTCGACGATCGGAACGGATCGCATCGTCACGGCTCTCCACCCCCGCCCCACGAAGGAGTCGTCTCCCCCTTCCGCTCGAGGCAATCGCCTCTCACAGCCGTTTGCATCATCGACAGACAGTTAACACATAGTTCGTCCAACCCCTATTTCAGTGTCGTGGCCGTGGCGTGTGACTCACCCACACGTGTTCGACGCGTTCACCACGACCGAATCGACTGAGAGCCGACGGTATCGCACGCGAAAACGTGACTGATTGCGCCACGCCGAGTCAGTGACCGGCTCGAGAACCAGCTGATCAGCATAGAGAAATTGCATATCACTCCGGGCCGGCCAACGGACGAGCGGTGGCGCGCGCTGTGTCGCGGCGAACTGATTGGTGAGCCGCGACCCGACACTGCGCGAGGGATGAGTGAGCGAGCCTGAGAGTGAACGTTAGCGCGGGACCGACGGTCCCGCGAACCATACGAACGGTGCGCGGTTCGGAGCGATCGTCGGGAGCGAGAACCGCGAGGTGAACGGGGAACGGAGTGACCCGTGAACGGGCCTTCGGCCCGTGAGTAGAAATCGGCTGGGGAGGGCGTGGCGATTCCCTGTTGTCACGATAGCAGGACGCTTCGTCTCTTACATTCCCATCAAAACCGACTGCTCCATTCACATGTATCGTGACACTCAGCGGGAATATTGGAGACGTTCGGAGCATCGGAATAGAGGACCGAGAGACACGACCGAGTCGAGAATCACGAACCGCCTGCTTAGCGACGATACACCCCATCAGTTGCTCTAGGAGGTGTTCCATAGTCCGTCCACCAGCGTTTTGGCCCCGTGTATGGATCGCTTTCGATCGTTTGCGTGACGGTACACCCGGGTTGTACTCCGTCGATCCGGCGCGCAGGTCGTTTCGGATCCGTTCGTCGGACCGATCCCGTCACGGTCTCTGTTGCGGCCCATTTCCCCGTGTTGTCGCCGCATTACAAATGTCCGATCCCTCGAGTGGACGACCACGTTGGTCGAGTTCATCGTCGCATCTGTCGGTCGCGCGTCTCTCACCGACCCAGTCTACTATGAATAGGGAAGACCACATCGTCAGCGGCTTCAAGACAACGCTCGCCGCGCGCGCCGTCTACATGCTCTCGAGCGCGCTGTTGATGTTCGTCCTGGCGCGGTACCTGCTCGAGCCGGACGGCTACGGCGCGCTCTACTGGGCGATCGGCGTGTTGGCGATCATCCAACTGTTCGCGGACCTCGGCCTCAGCCGATCCGTCGCGCGGTATATCTCCGAGTACCGCGAGGCGGATCCGGGCCAGATCCCGTACCTGCTCAGGTCCACGGTCACGGTGAAGCTCGTTCTGATCGCGTTCGTCTCCTACGCCCTGTTGCTGTTTCACGAGCAGATCGCGGTCGCGCTCGGCGCACCGGACGCGACCCCGTTTCTCGCCGCGGGCGTGCTCTATCTCGGCGTCTTTTCTTTTAGCGCGTTCGCGCGGGTGGCGTTACAGGGCTTCAACCACCTCGGCTACAGCGCGCTCATTCAGGCGATCAGCGGCGCTGCCCGACTCGTCTTCGTCGTCGCGTTCGTCCTCGCCGGGTTCGGTGCGCTCGGCGCGTTCTTCGGGTACATCGTCGGCTACGCCATCGCCGCCGTCATCGGGATGGGAATCCTCTACTACGGATTCTACGTCCGATACGACGCCGCGGACGAATACGAGGACGGCCTCTCGCGCCGCCTTCTCGAGTACAGCGTTCCCCTGACGGCGACCCAGAGCGCGAACGTCATCGACAAACAGATCGACATCGTGCTGGTCGGGGCCTTCATCAATCCGGCCGCGGTCGCGTTTTACACCCTCGCGAAGCAGATCACCGAGTTCGTTCTCGCGCCGGCTGCGTCGCTCGGCTTCACCATCTCGCCGAACTTCGGCGAACAGAAGGCGGCCGGCGAACTCGAGGAAGCCAGACGGATCTACGAGACCTCGCTGACCAACATCCTATTGCTCTACATTCCGGCAGCGGCCGGCCTCACGATCGTCGCGGGACCGCTCTTGACGATGGTGTTCGGGGCCGATTACGCTGGCGCGATTCCCGTCCTGCAGGTGCTCGCCGGATTCGTCGTGCTACAGGCGATCACGAACCTGACCAGCGATAGCCTGGACTATCTGGGTCGCGCTCGCGCTCGAGCGGTCGCGAAGGGCGCGACGGCGCTGGCCAATCTCGGACTGAACATCGCGTTGATTCCGGTGATCGGCGTCGTGGGGGCGGCGATCGCGACGGTGGCGACCCACTCGGTGTACGTCGCAGTCAACCTCTACATCGTCCACACCGAACTCGGCCTGCACGTGGGACGGATCGCGCGGACGACGGGGCTGATCTGTGTGATTACGGGCGTTATGGCGGGCGCCGTCTTGCTCGTGACGCCGCTGGTCTCGAATCTGCTCATGCTGTTCGGGGCGATCGCTCTCGGTGCCGTCACCTGGGCCGTGCTGGCGGTGCTAAGCGGGCTGGTCGATCCAGGACAGGTTCGGTCGGTAATCGGGTGACGTCGGTTCGAACCGTCCGGACGTTCCCCATCCAATCCCGCGATCACTGAATGAACTATCAACGCTTATCCGACGGCTCGGTCTCTAGTTCGTATGGCTGTTGCCGATCCCGTGACCGTCGGGGTACTGAGTCTCCATACGAGCAAGGAAACCAAGGCGATTCTCAACGCCGTCGAGGATCTCGGACACGACACCGAGTGGCTTCGCACCGAGAACACGTCGGTTAGCGTCACCGATGGGAGTCCCACCCTCGAGCCGGCGGTGGACGTCATCGCGAACAGGGTGCTCCTGTCGAACACCGAACAGCCCGCCGAGGAACTCGGGCTGGTAAACGCCTTCTCTCAGCTGCTTCCGACACTCAACGAACCGATGGCGGTGATGACGGCGATCCACAAGCTCTCGACGGCGACCGCGCTCGCGTCGAACGACGTGCGGACGCCGGACGTGACGCTCGCGTTGAGCGGCGAGCAGTTGAACGCTGCGCGGGACCGCTACGGCGAGGAGGCCGTCTACAAGACCGCCATCGGCACCCACGGCGGTGGGACGTGGAAGGTCGGCCCCGACGACCCGATCAACGCCAAGGTCGGTAACCGGTACGCCTTCCTGCAGGAACTCGTCGATCAGGAGGACGTTCGCCACCGCGACCTTCGCGTCTACGTCGTCGGCGGCGAGGTCGTGGCCGCGATGTATCGCTACGCGCCGGACAACGACTGGCGAACCAACGTCGCGCTCGGCGGATCGGTCGAGGACGCGACCGACGACCTCCCCGACGAAGCCCGCGAAATGGCCCAGCGAGCGTCGGATATCGTCGGCCTCGACTACGCCGGCGTCGACCTCGTCGAGGGCGACGAGGGCTGGTTCGTCCTCGAGGTTAACCCGACGGCGGGATTCAAGGGTCTCTACGAGGCGACGCAGGTCAGCCCGGCGCCCTACATCGCGAAACTGGCGATCGAGCGCGCCGGCGGCGAGGTTGACGACGATCGGGTTCGAGACCTCTCGCACGTCCTCGACGATTCCCGACCGGCGGCCCAGCCCCCGGATGTGCGGGGACAGGATACGGAACCCGCGGTGATCGGCTACACGGAGGAAGTCATTCTCTCGGGGACCAGCGGGTCGAAGACGGTTCTCGCGAAGTCCGACACCGGTGCCACGCGGACGAGCATCGACACCAGTCTCGCCGCCGACATCGGGGCCGGCCCGATCAAGTCCATCACCCGCATTCGATCCGGTAGCAGCAAACAGTCCAAGAGCCGCCCCGTCGTCGACGTCGTCGTCGGGGTCGGCGGCAACCAACACACCGTCACGGCCAGCGTCGAGGACCGAAGCCACATGGATTACCCCGTCTTGCTCGGACGAGATATCCTCGGAAACTATCAGGTCGACGTGAGCCGCCGGATCGACGCCGACGCATCTGATACGCCCGAAGAGGAAGAGTAACATCGTCCTGCCGATCGGAAACGGCGCGTCCGGCCCGGAGAGCGTAACGGCACGGCGCTCTCGAGCGTGGGTTCCCGGACGACGATCACAACGCCGACGCCGACGCGACCCGCGGGAGAAATCCCGCACCGAGACCGACCCGTCGCCGCGGGTCGGGACCGAGCGCCAGCCGTTCGAATGGGCTCTAATCGTGGTCTTTTTCTCGTCCTACCGGCATCGATCGGTTCGGAACGGACGCTGACTGCGCGGTCGCTCGCGGCGACCGGTGGCAATAGTAGTGAGATTTGTTTACAGTATCGGAAATAATATGGGGCGAATCGACAACTAGAAGTAGCGATCGGTACATCTATATTTCTCGGATCCAATCCTTCTCTCGGAGAGAGCATCCATGGCAAACGAGAATTTGGCAGACAACGTAACCGACGGTATTTCCGAGGTGAGCCGACAATGAGCGGACGGCAGCAGAATCACGAGTGGTGGCCGGACAAACTGAATCTGGATATCCTCGACGACAACGCCGGCGATCTCAGTCCGATGGACGAGGACTTCGACTACGCCGAGGAGTTCCAGCAACTCGACCTCGAGGAGGTAAAGGCCGACATCGAGGAGCTGATGACGACGTCCCAGGACTGGTGGCCAGCTGACTACGGCCACTACGGGCCGCTGTTCATCCGGATGGCCTGGCACAGCGCCGGCACGTACCGTACCACGGACGGTCGGGGCGGTGCGACGGGCGGGACGCAGCGCTTTGCGCCCCTCAACAGTTGGCCCGATAACGTGAACCTCGACAAGGCGCGCCGGCTGCTGGAGCCGGTCAAGCGGAAGTACGGTCGCAAGCTCTCGTGGGCCGACCTGATCGTCCTGACCGGGAACGTCGCCCTCGAGTCGATGGGCTTCGAGACGTTCGGCTTCGCCGGCGGTCGCGAAGACGACTTCAAGTCCGACGAGGCGGTCTATTGGGGGCCCGAGACCGAGTGGGAGGGCTCCGAGCGCTTCAGCGATGACGGTGAACTCGAGGAGCCACTCGGCGCCACCGTGATGGGGCTGATCTACGTAAACCCCGAGGGCCCGGACGGCGAGCCGGACCCGCTCGGGTCGGCCGATCGGATTCGAGAAGCGTTCGGTCGCATGGCGATGAACGACGAGGAGACGGCCGCGCTCATCGCCGGCGGGCACACGTTCGGCAAGTCCCACGGCGCGCGCGACACCGACGACATGGGCCCCGAGCCCGAGGCGGCTCCAATCGAGGACCAGAGCCTCGGCTGGACCAAGTCCGGTAAGGGCCCCGACACGGTCACCAGCGGCATCGAGGGCGCCTGGAACAGCACGCCCACCATGTGGGACACCTCCTTCCTCGACACGCTGCTCGACAACGAGTGGGAGTTGACGGAGAGCCCCGCCGGCGCCAACCAGTGGGAGCCGGTCGACGCGTCGTCGAAGCAGACCGTGCCGGACGCCCACGACTCCTCGAAGAAGCACGCGCCGATGATGATGACGACGGACCTCGCCCTCAAACGGGATCCGGAGTTCCGAGAGATCATCGAGCGCTTCCGCGAGAACCCTCACGAGTTCCAGGAGGCCTTCGCGAAGGCGTGGTACAAGCTGATCCACCGCGACATGGGCCCGCCGTCCCGGTTCCTCGGCCCGGAGGTTCCGGACGAGGAGATGCTGTGGCAGGATCCGATCCCCGACGCCGACTACGACCTGATCGGCGAAGCGGAAATCGCGGAACTCAAAGAAGCGATTCTCGATTCGGAGCTGTCCCGCTCCCAGTTGGTCAAGACCGCCTGGGCGTCCGCGTCGACCTACCGCAAAAGCGACAAGCGCGGCGGCGCGAACGGCGCTCGCATCCGTCTCGAACCGCAGAAGAACTGGGAGGTCAACGAGCCCGAGCAGCTCGCGACCGTCCTGGAGACGCTCGAGGGGATCCAGGAAGAGTTCAACGGCTCGCGATCCGACGACGTGCGGGTCTCGCTCGCCGACCTCATCGTGCTGGGCGGCAACGCGGCCATC
Source organism: Natrinema sp. DC36 (assembly GCF_020405225.1). Taxonomy (NCBI): domain Archaea; kingdom Methanobacteriati; phylum Methanobacteriota; class Halobacteria; order Halobacteriales; family Natrialbaceae; genus Natrinema; species Natrinema sp. DC36. The sequence goes on along the minus strand of NZ_CP084472.1, from coordinate 967,572 downwards.
GAGCAGGCCGCGGCCGACGCCGGCTACGACGTGACGGTCCCGTTCGAACCGGGACGGACGGACGCCTCACAGGAACAGACGGACGTCGAGTCCTTCGAGGCGCTCAAACCGAAAGCCGACGGGTTCCGTAATTACTACGAGGGCGAACACGACCAACCGCCCGAGGACTTGCTGGTCGACAGGTCGGACCTGCTGAACCTGACGGCGTCCGAAATGACCGTGCTGGTCGGCGGTATGCGCGCGCTGGGCGCGACCTACCCGGACTCGGATCTGGGCATCCTCACCGACCGGCCGGGGACGCTGACCAACGACTTCTTCGAGACCCTGCTCGACATGGACCTCGAGTGGGAGAAGTCCTCGGAGTCCGAAGACGTCTACGAGCTGCGCAACCGCGAAACGGACGAACTCGAGGGGACGGCGTCCCGCGTGGACCTCGTCTTCGGCTCGAACTCCCGGCTGCGAGCCATCTCGGAAGTCTACGGAAGCGACGACGCGGAAGAGAAGTTCGTACGCGACTTCGTGGACACGTGGAGCAAGGTCATGAAGCTGGACCGCTTCGACCTCGAGTGATCGAGCGGTCGCGCCGTTGACGCATCGCTGACGACCGATCGCGTTCGCTGGGACCGATCATCACCCGGTCGCGGACCCCCGCCGCGACCGGCTTCTCTATTCGCTTCGGATGACGACCTCGTCGTCCGTGATCTCCAGTATCTGCGAGGACTCGACCGGGTAGTCGTCGTCGCCGTGGCCGCCCCAGTCCATGCGCGCTTTGAGCCGATCCGTCAGGCCGGGCTCCGGATCGACGTACGCCGTCTGGCCCTCGACTTCGGCGACCATGCCGATCTGCTGGCCCGACTCGTCGACGACGTCTTTCCCCTGGTCGCCGTGAGAGAGTTCCATCGCCGACGGCTCCGCCGTTCCCATCTCGGCGTCAGCTCCGGTACCCGCCGTCGTCTCGTCCATCGCTCCAGGTTCCATTTCGCCGGTTCCCATGGACTCGTACTCGTCGACATCGATGATCTCGCCCTCGAGCACCTCGCTGGTGAGCACTTCGGACTCGATCAGTTCGGTGTCCTCGAGCATGTACCGCATCCGCAGTCGTTCGGTGAGCTCTTCTTCGATCGTCCGGCGCTCGAGGAGTTCGCTCTGGACGGCGTCTCCCTCGGTCCGCTGGCTCTGGATGACCTCCTGCTTGACCACGTCGTCGGGCGTCACGTTCGAGCGGACGACGTCGCTCTCGAGGATGGATCGCTGGACGCTCTCGAGTTCGATGTCCGTCTGGATGTCGTCTCGCTCGAGCTCCTCGTCCTGCTCGATATCGACGTCGACGACCTCGCTCTCGACGATATAGCGTTCGATCTCCTCGATGGTGTCCAGATGCGTTTCGTCGACGGTCACCTCGATCATGTCGTCGGAGACGAATTCCGTCTCGACGATGTCGCGGCTCACCAGTTCGGAGTCGACGACGTCCCGCTCGACCAGATCGGTGTCGACCACCTCGCTCTCGATCGTGTCCCGTTCGACGACCTCCCGCTCGACGACCTGCGTTTCGACGATTTCGGTCGTTACCGTCTCGCCGCTCCGCAGCGAGTCCTCGAGTTCGTCACGGCCGAGATCGGCGCGTTCGAACGCGTGTTCGCGCTCGACGATCTCGAAGAAGCCCATCTCCTCGCCGGTCGGCTCCTCCTCGTGGTAGACGAATACGAGATTGTCGTCGTCGAATCGCTGCTCGAACTCGTCCCAGGTGTACTCCTCGTGGTGCTCGTCCATCTCGTCGCGCCGGGCGAAGGAGTGGCCGTGGTCCTCGCTGTCTTGAACCCTGACCGGAACGGCGTCGCGCGCCTCGGCCCACTCTCGGATTCGCTCGGGGTCGGTGGTCATTCGCCGCTGCTCGGCTTCGCCAGTCTCCGTGGAGGATGTATCGTTTACCATCTCCCGTGGCACTGGGACCGATCCGTACTTCAGTCAACAGGGCCATCCCGTCGGATCAGTGTCTCGTTTCTCGAGACCCCTCGTTCGGCCGGCAGTGTCCGGGTCGTAATCCGTAATTGTCGTCTCTGCCGGTAACCGTTTCACGGCCCGAGACGCGTGTAGGACGTGCTTACCGCTCGAGAGAATCGGGGCGTGATTCGAACTCCCTTGCCCCCCTCTTCATCACCACGCGGTGATATCTGACGGCCTGCCCTGGAACCGGGACGCGGGACCGATCGAGTCGGTACGAATTCCGTCAGGTCGGAGATCGAACGGGTTCAATCCGACTCGTATTCGGCCCAGATGTACCGCGTGGCGACGCTCCGATACGGCCGCCACGGCTCGGCGATTTCGCGCATCTCCGCGCGGGTCAGCTCCTCGCCGTCGCCGTACAGCTGCTCGATCCCGCGGCGAACGGCGAGGTCACCGAGGGGAAGCACGTCCGGACGCTCGAGGACGAACAGGAGGTACATGCGTGCGGTCCACGCGCCGATCCCCTTGATATCGGTGAGGAGGTCGACGACCTCGTCGTCAGTGTATGAGGCCAATCCAGTTTGCGTGTAATCGTTCTCTCGAAAGGCGCAGGCGGCGTTTTGCACGTACTCGACCTTGTTCCGGGAGAGCCCCGCATCCCGGAGAGCTGCCTCGTCCGCGGCCAAGACGGACGCCGGCGTCACGTCGCCCTCGAGGAGGTCGAACACGCGCTCGCGGACGGCCGCCGCGCTCGCGGTGGAGAGCTGCTGGTTGATGATCGAGATACAGAGCCGCTCGTACTCGTCCCAGTCCGGTTCGGCGTAGGGGTCGTGCCGGTCGAGGAGCCCCGCCATAACGGGGTCCTCGCGGAGGACGGCGTGTGCCTCTTCGTTCATGCGAAGGTACGGATACGGGAGTACAGTACCGAGAGCGCATATGCGTCTCGGTCGGCAGTGACGATCGGAGCGGCGCGACTCACTCGAGGTCCGGGTGCGTCTCGGGTTCGACGTTCGCGAGTCGCATCGCGTTGCCGGTCACGCCGAGGCTCATGCCCATGTCGCCGACGACGACCGCCAGCGCGACGCTCACCAGCCCGAGCGGTACGCCGAGCGCGAGCAGGGCCTTCACGCCGAGGCTCGCCCAGACGTTCTGTCGGATGACGCCGTTGGCCGTGTGGGACAGTTCGTACAGGTACGGCAGCTTTCCGATGTCGTCACCCATCAACGCGATGTCCGCCGTCTCGAGGGCGGTGTCGGTGCCCACTGCACCCATCGCGATGCCGACCTCGGCGGTCGCCAGCGCGGGCGCGTCGTTGATCCCGTCGCCGACCATCGCCACGTCGCCGGACGTCGCCTGCAACGCTTCGACGGCGGCGACCTTCTCGTCGGGCAGAAGTTCGGCGCGGTAGTCGTCGACGCCGACCTGCTCGGCGATCGCCCGCGCAGTCCCCTCGTTGTCGCCGGTCAGCATCACGACGCGCTCCACGCCGAGTTCCCGCAGGCGCTCGACCGCCCGCCCCGAGGCGGGGCGCACCTCGTCGGCGATCGCGATCGCCCCCAACAGCCCCGTCTCCGTCCCGACGAGGACGACGGTCTTGCCCTCGCGCTCGAGCGCGGCGAGCGTCTCTCCGTCGAACGACCCGCTGCCGGATTCGACTGTGTCAGTGGATACGACACCACCGTCGGTCGCACTCCGTTCCCGCGAGAGGTCGAACCCCAGCTCTTCGAACAGCGCGGGCTTGCCCGCGTAGTACGTCTCGCCGCCGATCTCGCCGCGAATTCCCTTGCCGGTCAAGCTCTCGAACCCCGTCGGTTCGGGCAGATCGGTCGCGCCCGCCTCGTCGGCCCGGGCGAGGATTGCCGCGGCGATGGGATGCTCGCTTCGTCGCTCCAGTCCGGCGGCGTGACGGAGGAGCGTCGCCTCGTCGGTGTCGCCGACCGGAACGACATCGGTGACGGCGAGTTCGCCTTTCGTGAGCGTGCCGGTCTTGTCGAGGGCAACGGCATCGACCTCGCCCATCGCCTCGAGGTGGTTGCCGCCCTTGATCAGGACGCCGTTCTTCGCGGCGCTGGTGATACCCGAGACCACCGAGACGGGCGTCGAGATGACGAACGCGCAGGGACAGGCGATCACCAGTAACGTGAGACCGCGAACGAACCACGTCCCCCAGTCGCCGGCGAACACGAGCTCGTAGCCGGCGACACCTGCGGTGACGGGATTGGTGATAACGAGCGGGGGGACGACGGCGGTCAGGATCGCCAGCACGACCACGACGGGCGTGTAGTAGCCCGCGAACCGATCGACGAACTGCTCGGTCTCGGTCTGCTCGGCCTGTGCACCCTGCACCAGCTCGATGATCCGCGAGAGCGTCGAATCGCCCGCCGATGAAGTGACTTCGACCTCGAGGTAGCCCTCCTCGGTGATGGCGCCGGCGTACACCTCGTCCCCGACTGACTTGTCGACGGGGACGCTCTCGCCGGTGATCGGCGACTCGTCGACCGCGCTCTCGCCCTCGACGACCGTCCCGTCGAGCGGGATCTTGTCGCCGGGCCGAACGACGACGGTCTCGCCGACCGCCACGTCGTCCGCGTCGACGATCACCTCCTCGCCGTCGCGCAGAACGGTCGCCTCGTCCGGCGAGAGCTCCATCAACTCGCGCAGGGAGTCCCGCGCCCGGTCCATCGCGTAATCCTCGAGCAACTCGGCGATGCTAAAGAGAACGGCCAGCGTCGCGGCCTCGACGAAGTAACCGATGCCGGTCGCGGCGATGATCGCCGTCCCCATCAGTAGGTCGATGTCGAGGCTCCGATTTTTCGCGGAGTAGTAGCCGCTCCGGACGACGGGGACGCCGCTGACGGCGACCGCACCGAGGAAGAGGAGATCTGCGACGTGAAGCGGATACTCGAGGACGCTCGCAACCGCGACGTTCCCGCCCGTCAGGAGGAACTCGAAGCCCAGCCCGAGGGCGACGAACACTGCGCCGAGCCACGTTTTCTTCGCGCGGGGGCTCGTCCAGACCTCCGACGGCGGTGCGACGTCGACACCGTCGGCGCTCGAGGCCGACTCGGTCGCCGCATCGTCGTCGTCCGTTCCCCCGGTGACCTCGTAGCCGGCACCGTTGATCGCGTCGACCACGTCAGCCTCGCTGGTTCGATCGGGATCGTACGTGACCGTGGCCGTCCCGGTGGTCGGATTGAGGTCGGCGTTGACGACCCCGTCGACGCGCCCGAGACTCTTGTCAACCTTCCCCGCACAGGACGGACAGTCCATCTCGGGGACGGCGAGTCGAGCGGTCAATTCCCGTCGCTGGCCGCCCCCCTCCGTTCCCCTCGTCGCGTTCGATTCATCACTCATTACTTCAGAGTAGGGGCGTCAGTTCGATAAGCCTTCGTTGGAATATTCCAATGGTCTTTGGGGCCGCTAGAGCGGTGTCGACGGCCCGTCGACCAGTTGCTCGCTCGCGACGTGGTGCTTGGCCAGGTGTTCTTCGGCCCGGCGAAGCCGATAGGTAAGCGTCGACCGCGGAATGTCGAGGTGGTCCGCGAGGTCGCCGGCGTCGATTTCGCGAGGCGATTCGTAGTAGCCGTGTTCCACGGCGGCTCGGAGCGCGGCCTCCTGCTCGGGGGCGAGGCCGTTCGCGTCGCCCGTCGGCGCATCGGTATCCGTCGTTGCCGCTCGAAGCATTTCCATCCGGGCGCGGTCACCGAGCGCGGCCTCGAGAACATCGAAGAACGCCGCCGTGTCGCCCTCGCCGGAGTGGACGATCCGCCAGGTGTAATGGCGTCCCTCGTGGCGGGTCTCGAACAGCACACCGTCCCCGAAGTGGTCGCGCGCGATGTGCGGAACGGACGCGCACTCCGGGGTGCGCTCCCAGTCGGAGTAGAGGACGAGCGTGTCGTCGGTGCGGTCGAGCACCTGCGTGGTCTGGGTCGCACCGCAGTCGTCGGTCGCGAGGCAGTCCGCGTAGTAGTCGCTGGTGAGGAAGGCGTCCTCGATGTCCTCGAGCGCGTCCGGCGTGCCGGTGGCGTGGTCGACCCGCCAGAGGCGGTCGTCGGTGGCGTGCAGCGACAGCGAACGGACCCGGGCGTCGGGGTGGTCGGCGAGCGCGTCCGCCACCCCGTTGCAGCCGGGTTCGTACTCGAGGGCGAAGACGAACTCTCTCATACCGAGAGAAAGGGGTCGACGCGACAAAGGGTTTCCCGCCCGCTTCCGTCGTCGGCGCCTCGAGGCGGCCATGATCGGTCACGTCTTTACGCATGCGGTCTTGGTCGCGCTGTCGCTGGTGATTGTGGTCGTCTGCGGAACTGAAGTAGCCGACGGCGTCATCGAACCGTTCTCGTGCCTTGTCGAAGCCGCTACGAATCGTTCAATACGGGTGAAGCACATAGCGAGTGCCCCTCTCGGAGGTTCTTGGCAGACCGTCACTCCTCGCCGTCCCGGATGACCATCACCTTGACCCGATTGACGCCGTCAAAGTCGCGGAGTCGGTAGGTGAGGTTACGTACCTGCTCGGCTGGTCCCCGACAAAACAGCGATTCGAGGCACCACTCCCCTTGGTGCGTATGACTCGTGTTGAGGATAACGTCTTGGTATCCGTGTTGGACTGCGTGGAGTTCCCGTATCACCTCGTGGTGGCGATAATCGAACGCGACGAGCGCGACGACCTCCCCGCTCGTCTCTCCGAGGCGGGAGTGAGACTCGATATACTCCTGCATCGCTTCTCGGACCGCTCGCGACCTGTTTTCGATGTCCTGCTCTTGCCAGACTCGGTCGAACTCTTCGATTACTTCGTCTGGAATATTGAAACTCGTTCGCATAGGTACCGGCTCGTCGGGATTCTACAAGAGGTTCTCGTATGACGATTCACCCGTTTCGGTATTAACAACCGTTATTCACGTCGGTATCGGATTCTCAATCGGGATGTTACACGGCGAAGCGCTCGGTCTCTTCCTCGGAGCGGTCGCCCTCGGTGCCGTTCATGGCATCGAACCAGGTCACGGATGGCCCGTTGCCGCCTCGTACGCTCTCGACCAGACGAACAAGTGGGTGTACGGGTTCGCGGCGAGTCTCATCATCGGCGTCGGCCACCTTATCAGCAGTATCGCGATGGTGGGTGTGTTTTTCTACGCGAAGGGGTACTTCAACCTCACGCAGGTCAACGAGCCGATGACGATACTCGGTGGTATCCAAATCGGCGGGCCAGTCAGTCTCGTCGCTGGTGTCTTGCTCATCGCGCTTGGGATTCGTGAATACTCCCACGGACCTTCTCACGGCAGTCACGATGATGACGGCCACTCCGCCCATCACAGCCACGACCACCAACACGATCCGAACGAGCATTCCAGCCATTCGCACGACCACAACGATGGGCGAGTAAGCAGTACGAAAGGGTTCGTTCCCTTCGGCGGTGGGAACTCTCACTCACACGATGACCCCGAAGAGACCGCTGACCGCGGCCTCTTCGGGATCGCGTGGTTCGCGTTCGTTCTCGGGTTCGCCCACGAAGAGGAGTTCGAGATTATCGCGCTCTGTGCCGGGTCAAACCATTGCCTCGAACTGATGAGTGCGTACGCCCTCACCGTCATCGTGAGTATCGTCGGACTGACGATGCTATTGATTGCAGGCTACCAACATTCCGAGGAGACGGTCGAGCAGTACACGCCGTACCTCCCAGCGTTTTCCGCAACTGTCCTCATCGTCATGGGATTTGGTTTCATCATCGGAGTATTCTAACTCGCCTGTTCGATTCGCGTGCACGTTCCGCCACCTAATTCACCGTATTTAGGCCGAAACCAAGGCCTTGTGAGGAGTTCTATTACGCTCAACTAAACGAAAATCAGTGGCCGTGAGCGCGACTCGAGCGACTGCGAGAGTCGCGCGATTCGGGGAAGGGCAGGCAGTCCACCCAAGCACGACCGCGAGCGAACCCGGAGGGTGAGCGAGCGGGCCGACGACTGACCCGGAACGAAAGCGCGGTGCGAAGCGCCGCGGAAAGGCGAGCGGCAAAGCCGCGAGCCAAGTGGAGGTGAAGGAGGAGTGCTTTTGATCGAAATTTTGCCGAGGGAGCGGCCGAAGGCCGCGACCGCAGAGCAAAATTTCGTGACGTGAAATTTCGTTCCTTACTCGTCGAGGAGTTCCCGCGCGATAACGTTCTTCTGGATCTCGGTGGTGCCCTCGTAGATCTGGGTGATCTTCGAGTCGCGGTAGAAGCGCTCGACGGGGAAGTCGTTGACGTAGCCGGCACCGCCGTGGATCTGGACGGCCTCGTTGGAGACGTCGACGGCGACGCGGGAGGCGTACTCCTTGGCCATCGAGGCGAGCTTGGTGATGTCGTTGCCCTGGTCGACGTTCCAGGCGGCCTTGTAGGTCAGGTTGCGCGCGGCCTCGGTCTCGGTGGCCATCTCGGCGAGTTTGTGCTGGATGGCCTGGAACTCCGAGATCGACTGGCCGAACTGCTCGCGGTCCTGGGCGTACTCGCGGGCGGCCTCGAGCGCGCCCTTGGCGATGCCCAGGCCCTGTGCGGCGACGCCGGTCCGAGTGGCGTCGAAGAACTGCATCTGCTGGAGGAAGGCGGCGTCCTCGTCGCCGACGAGGTTCTCCTGGGGCACGCGGACGTCGTCGAAGATGAGCTCGGCGGTGTCGGAGGCTCGGATGCCGAGTTTGCCCGTGATCTTGTCCGAACTGAAGCCGTCGCGGTCGGACTCGACGATGATCTGGCTGAAACCGCCGTAGCGGCTGTCGGCGTCGGGATCGGTCTTACAGAGCACGACGAAGAAGTCGCCGACGGTGCCGTTGGTGATCCACATCTTGTTGCCGTTGATCACCCACTCGTCGCCGTCCTTCTCGGCGCGCGTCGAGACGGAGGAGACGTCCGACCCGGTGTCGGGCTCGGAAATCGCCGCGCCGGAGATCTTCTCGCCCAGCGCGACGGGCTCGAGGAAGCGCTCCTTCTGGTCTTCGGTTCCGAACTCCCTGATGGCCTCGGTGCCGAACGAGCAGGCCATGATCGAGAGCGCGATTCCGGCGTCGTGGGAGAACAGCTCCTCGGCGATGAGCGCCGACTCGAGGGTCGAGTAGCCGGCACCGCCGTACTCCATCGGGATCGAGGTGCCGACCAGGCCCATCTCGGCGGCCTTGTCGACGATCTCGTGGGGGAACTTCTCTTCGCTGTCGTACTCCTCCGCGTTGGGGACGATCTCGTTTTCGGCGAACCGACGAACCTCGCCGCGGATTTGCTCCTGTTCTTCGCTGAGTCCGAATTCCATGCACAACCGTTACTATTGCAGCGATAAAGAACTTTGTAACCGTCTGTAAACGGAAGTGTAGTTTCCATCATGCGAGGGGAAACGTTGAAACGCGTCCGAATAGGATTCGTAAGCATGGACCTGGAGGATATCAACACTGTCGCAGTTCTAGGTGCGGGTAACATGGGCCACGGTATCGCGGAGGTCGCCGCGATCGCGGGCTACGACGTGAACATGCGCGATATCAAAGACGAGTTCGTCCAGAACGGCTACGACCAGATCGAGTGGTCACTGGGCAAGCTCGCCGAGAACGATCAACTCTCCGAAGCGGACGCCGACGCCGCTCTGGAGCGAGTGACCCCCGTCGTCGACATGTCGGAGGCCGTCGCCGACGCCGACGTCGTCATCGAGGCCGTCCCCGAGCAGATGGAGATCAAGAAGGACGTCTACACCGAACTCGAGGAGGCCGCCCCCGATCACGCGATCTTCGCGACGAACACCTCGAGCCTCTCGATTACCGACCTCGCGGAGTTCACCGAGCGACCGGAGCGGTTCTGTGGCATGCACTTCTTCAATCCGCCGGTTCGGATGCAGCTGGTCGAAGTGATCTCGGGTGCCGAGAGCGCCGAGGAGACGCTCGCGGTCGTCGAGGATCTCGCCGAAGATCTGGGGAAGACGCCGGTCCGCGTCCACAAGGACTCGCCCGGATTCATCGTCAACCGTATTCTCGTGCCGCTGATGAACGAGGCCGCGTGGCTCGTCAGCAACGACGAGGCGACCATCGCCGAGGTCGACTCGACGACGAAGTACGACATGGGCCTGCCGATGGGCAGCTTCGAACTCGGCGATCAGGTCGGCAACGACGTCAGTTACCACGTCCTCGAGTACATGCACGAGGTACTGGGCGAGGCCTACGAGCCGGCTCCGCTCCTGGCGGAGAAGGTCGAAAACGAGGAGTTCGGAAAGAAGTCGGGCAAGGGGTTCTACGACTACGAGGACGGCGAGGGCGTCCAGATCCCGACCGACGAGCAGTCGGAGTTCGTCAAGAAGCGGCTCCTCGCGACGATGGCCAACGAGGCGGCCAAGCTGATCGGCGGCGACGTCGCCCCGCCGGAGTCGATCGACGAGGCGGTCCAGCTCGGGGCCGGCTTCCCCGACGGTCCGGTCAAACTCGTCGACGACTACGGCCTCACAGAGCTACACGAGACGCTCGAGGAGGCCTACGACCAGACCGGCCACGAGCGCTATGCGCCCGCCGAGTACCTCGCGGAACGCGCCGGACGCGGCGGCTTCTACGAGATCGATGGTGACTCGGACGCGGTCGACTTCGAGGCGATCCGCGTCGAGTATCCCGGCGACATGGTCGGCCACATCGTCCTCGACCGGCCACACCGGATGAACACCATCAGCGACGAGCTCCTCGAGGAGCTCTCGGCGGCGATCGATCTGCTCGAAGACGACGACGAGGTGCGTTCGATCCTCGTCACCGGCGAGGGTGAGAAGGCGTTCTCCGCGGGCGCGGACGTCCAGAGCATGGCCGGCGACGGTGCCGACCCGATCGAGGGCCAGGAGCTGTCGCGACTGGGACAGTCGACCTTCGGCGAACTCGAGGCCTGCGATCTACCAGTCATTGCGGGGATCGACGGCTTCTGTCTCGGCGGCGGGATGGAGCTGGCGACCTGTGCGGATATGCGCGTCGCGAGCGAGCGCTCCCAGTTCGGCCAGCCCGAACTCGACCTCGGACTACTCCCCGGCTGGGGCGGGACGCAGCGACTGAAACACATCATCGGAGAGGGCCGCGCGAAGGAGATCATCCTCACCGCCGAGCGCTACGACGCCGAGACGATGGCCGACTACGGCTTCGTCAACGAAGTCGTCGACAACGACGGGCTCGAAGCGCGCGCGCTCGAGCTGGCGACCGATCTCGCCGGCGGGCCGCCGATCGCCCAGAAGTTCACCAAGCGCGCGATGCTCGCCGGTCGTGACGATACCGAAGCCGGACTGGAGTACGAGGCGTCCGCGTTCGGTCATCTGATGGCGACCGACGACCTGATGGAGGGTATTACGGCCTTCATGGGAGACGGAGAGCCGAACTTCCAGGGGGAGTAAGACTGACTGTTGTCGGTCAGTTCCGGCGCAACCGCAGGACGGTTCGCGGTTGCTCCGGGACAGTAGAACACCAGACCGTATAAGCCAACCACCGACGAACGGAGCGTCGGGTTCGTCATGGCAGATGGTTATCAAACCGGGCCCCAGAACTGACCCGTAGTAATTTTGAACAGTTGACATCTGGTCGCGAGATTTATCACAGAGAGGTACCATTGGTGACGCGTGGCTGTAACCGATGAAGAGAATGGAGGGGTCCCCCAATGAGTGACGGGCCCGAGGTGCTCGTCGTCGACGACGAGGCTCGGCTCGCGGACCTGTTCGCCGCCTGGCTACAGGCCGACTGGGACGTCGAAACGGCCTACGACGGTGAAGAGGCGCTCGAGAAGATGGCCGACTCCGTCGAAGTCGTGCTTCTCGACCGGCGGATGCCCGGTCTCTCCGGCGACGAAGTCCTCGAGCAGATCCGCGAGCAGGGCTACGATTCGCGGGTGGTTATGGTGACGGCGGTCGATCCGGACTTCGACATCATCGAGATGGGGTTCGACGACTACCTCGTCAAACCGGTCTCGAAGGACGAACTCGTCGATATGGTCGACGACGTCGCCGACCGTTCCGACTACGAGTCCGATATACAGGAGTACTACGCGCTCGTCTCGAAGAAGGCGCTACTGGAGTCCGAGAAGGCCGACCGAGAACTCGCGAACAACGAGGAGTATCAGGACCTCACCGACCGCGTCGCGGAGCTCGAGCAGCGCGTCGACGAGACGGTCTCCGGAATGTCCTCCCACGACGATTTCGTCGGCGCATTTCAAGACCTCCAGTCCGAGAACTAGACGCCGATTTCGAACTCGAACCGAGCCCCTCCACTCTCGCTTTCGGTCGCGACGACCGACCATCCGTGTCCGGTAGCGACTTCTCTGACGATCCAGAGCCCGATTCCGAGCCCCTCCGTCGACGACGAAACTGACGGATCGAAGATTTCGTCTCGGAGTTCTTCGGGGAGTCCCTCTCCGTCGTCTTCGATGAAGAATCCCCGGGCGCGTCCGTCCCGTTGGCGACGGCCGTCTCGCCTGTCACGCTCGTCTCCCCCGTCTCGCTCGAGCGGTCCGACGCGAACGGTCTCGGTCGTGTCACCGTGTTCGATACTGTTCCGGAAGCAGTTCTCGAGGAGCCGCAGGAGTCGCGAACGGTCGGCCTCGATCGTCATCGTGCCCGTGACCGACAGCGTCGCCTCCGCGGTCGAGACGTGATCCCACGCGTCGTGAGCGATCGACTCGAGATCGGTGGGGTCGGTGTCTGCGGCCCAGTCGCCCTCGCGGGCGATGGCCAGTACGTCCTCGATGATCGACTCCATCCGATCGAGTCCCTCGCGGGTCTTTTCGGCGTGCTCGACGTCCCCGGTCTCCTCGAGGAGTTCGAGGTAGCCTTGAGCGACGCCGAGCGGATTGCGGAGGTCGTGGCTGACGATCCGAGCGAACGTATCGAGTCGCTCGTTGCGTTCGCGAAGTTTTCGTTCGCTTCGCTTTCGCTCCGTGATGTTGCGGAGGACGCCCACCGAGCCGAGAAACTCGCCGTCGGGAACGAGGACCGCGATCTGGGCCTCGCAGGGGATCCGCTCGCCGGCTTTCGTCTCGAGCGGCAGTTCGATGGTTTCGGTGTGGTTCTCGGCCTCGAGTAGCGATCGGATGAGGGCCGTCGCGGCGGTGACGTCCTCGCGATCGAACAGGATCGACGCGTGTTCACCGAGCAGCCCCTCGCGGCTGTAGCCGGTCATCTCGACGAGAGCGTCGTTGACGGTCGTGAAGTGACCCGCGTCGTCGAGGACGTACATTCCGTCGCCGGCCGTTTCGACGAGTCGCTCGTACCGGTGGAGGGCGCGTTCTCGCTGGTCGAGGCGGCCGCGAACGGCGATCGTCTCGAGGACGTGGGACGCGGTCGCGGCGATCACCTGGATCGCATCCCGTTCGCGTGCGGAAATCGGCTCCGTCGCGTAGACGACCGTCACTCCGTACAGCTCACCGCGCGCCGCGAGGGGTGCAACGGCGACCGATCGAGCGCCGCGCTCGAACGCACGGTCACCGAACGGGACGGCATCGCTATCGTCTTCGCCGTACCGCCGATACTGAATCTCCCCACTGTGTATCGCTCGCTCGAGCAGCGGCTGCTCGCCGTCGCCGATACTGACGGTTCGGTGGAGCGACCACGCCATCGCCTCGGGATCCGACAGCCACGGGACGATCCCGCGTTCGCCGCGGTCGTACTCGCCGACCCAGGCGAACGCGAATCGATCGCTGCCGGTCAACTCCTCGCGGAGCACCCGTTCGACTACCAGCGGCGAGGTCGCGTCGACCAGCCGGCGGCGAACGGCACCGACGATTCCGGCGAGCTCAGCGGGCAACTCTCCGACTGACGCCGCCGTCTCGGTCGTGAGATCGCTCGTGTTCGGGTCGCCCGCTCTCGGGAGTGCCGCGCTCGAGCCGTCGTCGAGTCGATCGGTGATGGCGGCCGCCAGCTGCGCTCCCGGTTCGATCTCCGCAGCCCGGACGATCACTTCGCTCAACACCCCACCACCGTCGTCGCTCGCCCCCCAGGAGACGAACGTCGGCGTCTCCGGGGCCTCGGACTCGACGGTATCGACGAGCGCCGGCACGTCCGACACCGTGCTCGCGTCGATGACGACCGCGTCGATCCCTTCCCGCTCGAGTCGGTCGATCGCCGCTGCGGGCCGCTGGGCGATGACGACGTCGACAGGGGCGTCCGTCAGCGAGAGCGTGACGGCCGCTCGTGTCGAACGATCGCCGCTCACACAGAGCACACGTGGCCGACTCATAACGGGAGAGTGTGGACAAGTGTCATCTCGAGCACCACAGTAGTTAGTCTGCTCGATCTCATGTTATCGACCGAGATTGTTCTTTCGGCCGACGTGTGACAGTGGCGTCGCCGTGGGTGACTGCCGAATCGGGTCGTCGCTGCGGTCGACGGGACCGCAGCCGTCGATCAGGGAGCCTGTCCGTAAATGAGGTTGCGCTGAATTTCGTTCGCCCCCTCGTAGATGACCGGGATACGGGCGTCGCGGAAGACGCGGGCGATCCGTCGCTCGTCGAGGATCGAGCGGCCGCCGTGGAACTGCATGCTCTGCTCGGACACCTCGACGGCCGTCTCGGTCGCCTTCGTCTTCGCCATCGCGGCCCAGTACCCCGCGTTGTCTTCGTTCGCGACCTTCTCGCGGGCGCGCCAGGTGAGCGTTCGGGCGCTCTCGAACTCGAGGAGCATGTCGGCCAGGCCGTGCTGGACGGCCTGGAAGTCGCTGATCGTCTTCCCGAACTCCTCGCGGTCGTGTGTGAACTCCCAGGCCTCCTCGATGGCGGCCGCCGCGATGCCAAGCCCGTGACCGGCGACGGCGACGCGACCGTGATTGAAGAAGTCCGCGAGCAGCATGAAGCCGTCACCCTCCTCGCCGATCAGGTTTTCTTCGGGAACCCGGCAATCGTCGAACTCGATGTGCGCCTGCTTCGAGGCGCGCATCGCCATCTTCTCGGGGATGTGCTCGGCTTCGTAGCCGTCGGTATCGGTCGGGACGATGATCATCGAGTGGTTCCCGTAGGGATTGTCCTCGTCGTCTCCGGTGCGGGCGTAGAGCGTTATCCAGTCCGCTTCGACCCCGTTGCCGATCCAGTACTTCTCGCCGTTGATGACGTACTCGTCGCCATCTTTCTCCGCTCGGGTCTGCATCCCCGAGAGATCGCTGCCCGTGTCGGGTTCCGACACCGCCAGCCCCGAACGCTGTTCTCCTTCCGCCACCGGTCGGATATACTCCTCGCACTGCTCGTCGGTGCCGTGTTCGTAGGTAATCTCGCAGCCGAAACTCGCCAACTGCAACGTCAGCGCGATCCCCGCGTCGGCCCGGTAGAACTCCTCCGTGATCGCGAGCAACTGCGCCAGATCGAGCCCCCGGCCACCCCACTCTTCTGGAATGTCCTGTGCAACGAGGTCTGCTTCCTGGCCAGCCTCGAGGATCTCCTCGGGGTACTCGCCGGACTGAAAGTACTCCTGAGCAGTAGGTTTGATCCGTTCGCGGGCGAACTCGCGGGCCTCGGCCTTGACGTCTCGAGCGTGCTCCGGAACGATGCTCTCGTCGAGTAGCTCCATGTCCCGTGAAACGGTCGCACGGTGCAAATAGCCGCGGTCGAACAATGCAACCTGAGAAGACGCTGCGCGCGACGTGGTTCGACGGCGCATCGCCGGGTCGTCCCTAGCCGAACATCCGCGCGAGGTCGTCGACAGATGTCGCCGCGTCCGCGTGGTCCTCGAGCAGGGTGATATCCCAGACGAGATCGGCGAGCAGGTGAGCGTAGAGAACGCCGCCGGTGACGATGGCGAGGGGAACGCTGGCGATGGCGATCACCGGGACCGCGATTCCGGTCAGGACGACGTGGCTCAACAGTCGCGAGAGGACACCGACGTCACCGGGCTCGAAAATTTTCGACTGGTCCGTGACGGCCGCACCCGGATCGGTGAGACAGAACCGAACGGCGTCCCAGTCGCCGGTCTTGAGACGAGCGATGAGGAAGTGATCGAGATCGATGAAGACGCCGACTGCGGTGCCGTAGGCGACGACGGCCGCGGCGGGGACCGACTGGCCGAAGAGCGTTATCGACGGGAGCAGTGCGGTCAGAACCCCGGCGACGACGAGCGACACGGCCGCGTGATGTTTCGAGTAGATCGAGACTCACCTACGGGAGGTGACGACGCGGGGCCACTAAACCGTCCTGCCTCTTTGCGGTTCCAGACGCCACGGCCGTCCCGTCACCGAGCGAGACCTACCCGGCGAATCCCGACAGGAGCCACTCGTCGCCGTCGCCCTCGTCGTCAGCGATGCTCGGCGCGCTCACGAGAACGAACGCGCTTTCGCTGTCGCCGTTGCGGATCTGTCGGGTCGATGACGGCGGGATCCACAGCGCGTCGCCGGTTTCCATCGCGACCGGTTCGTCGTCGACGACGACCGTCGCCTCCCCCTCGATGAGGACGTAGATCTCCTCGTGGTCGTTGTCCGTGTGATCGTGGGGCTTGCTCTTCCAGCCCGGATCGCAGCGAGCCACCGTTACCCCAACCTGCTCCGTTTCGAGCGGATCGCTCAGTACGTGCATCGCGCTCGAGACCTGCTCGACCTCCTCGTAGTTGACCTTCCGGTATGTCATACGGACCCTTACGTGAGGACGACAGTAAAACTATACTGTTGACTGGCTTTGTTTGCGGAATTCGCCGAAATTTCCCGTCACTCACCCATCACGAATTCTGGGTAGTGGTATGTGCGGTCCGCGTCGTCCAGATTCGTCTCGCGATCCTACCCCTGAGCGAGCGGATCGAAACTGTCGACCGGCATGACCGAGTAGTCGACCGTCAGCGCGTCCTTGGTCGCTCGAATCTTTCCGACGAACGCCGAGATATCCTCGAGTTCTCCCTCGAGGACGAACAGTTCCATGCAGTAGTGGTTACCGACGTGGCTGTGAAAGTTCGACGCGACGAGACTTTCGTGTTCGTGGCGCAGGTGCATCATCCGTTCCTCGACGCTCGTCGTCTCGTAATCGAACAACACCGTGACGATTCCCATCAGATCGCGCTCTTCCAGCCGGGTATCCTCGAACTCGCCCAACAGGTTTCGCGAGGCCTCCCTGACGACTTCGCTCCGACCGGTATACCCGTGCTCTTCGGCGAACTGATCGAGCCGCTCCAAGAGTTCGTCCGGCATCGAAACGCTGACAACTGCCATATAATAAACTTTCCGCTGCAGCTATTAAGGATTATCATCACGAGCGGCCGTCGATGCGCCTCGAGAACCGACTGGGACAGCGGTGCTTGCTTCCAGTGTAGCCGCGTTTCCTTCCAGCTCAAACGTGCTCCCGTGGAAGCAGGTCCTCGAACTCCTGGGCCGCCAGCCACTCACAGAGCCGGACGAGCTGGTCACTCGCCGCCTCGAACAGTTGCTCACCCTTCGCCGCCGTCGCATCCGTCTGATCGCCCAACACGCCGTTGTTCGTATTGTCGGCCGCGTCGTAGAACGTTCGCGAGCCGTGTTTGATCGTCTCGGCCGCTTCGACGTCCGGGATTCCGGTGTCCCTGGCCTCCTCGAGTCGGTCGTCGTGAACTAACTCCGGCTCGAGGTACTGGATCAGGGCGGTCTCCTTCGGGCCGCCGTGGGGGCCGTTCTGTTCGAACAGGTCGTCGACGAGTTCCGGGATCGAATCGTTCCACATCCACTCGATTGCGTAGGCGACTTCGTCCTGCCGAAGGCGTGCCCCGACCTCGCGCAGGTGGGGGACGTTCCCGCCGTGGGCGTTGACGTAGATCACCCGGTCGATCCCGTGCGACGTGAGGTTTCGAGTCAGCGATTCCATATACTGTCGGAACGCCGGCGGCTCGACCCACATCGTCCCGTGGAACTGCCGATGGTGGCCGCTGACGCCGACGTTGATCGTCGGCGTACAGAGGTAGCCCGTCCGATCCGCGACCGCCCGCGCGAACGCTTCGCCGATCAGGTGATCTGTCGCCTCCGGCAGGTGCGGCCCGTGCTGTTCCGTCGATCCCAGTGGGACCAGTGCGAGCGATTCCGATTCGAAATACGACTCGAGGTCGGGCCACGCTTCGTCGCCGAGGTACATGGGAGCGTTTCGTGTGCGAACCACCAATAACGTGTGGCTGACGGCAGCCCCGCGAGCGAACCCGGATCGGACGCCGATCGCAGTCCCAGCGTCGAATCCGACGGAGCCGGGATGCGAATTCGGGGCGCCGGCGGCGTCGACGCGTCGAACTCGGTAATTGTTGGTTACCGAGCCCGGCGGTGTTCGTGGGGGTTCCCGGTCTCTCTACCCGACCCATTCCGTCGAGATGAACGAATCGACACAAAATTCCGAGGATTATTTTGAACAGTTGGCTATGAAACGGTTGTTCGTCCAATCGATTCGCCCCACAGTTGGAGTATCGAGATCCGCTGAGCGCTGGCAACGACGGCCACTTACCGTGTCGAAACCGGTCGCGTTCGGCCGTGATAACCCCCACCCGTCCGACGAACCGTCGACCAGCCCCTATGAGTGAAACTGGACAGGTTCGGCCAGTCGGTGCCGCCAGTCGTTCTCACTCGATTGATAGCTGTTCGCCGCCGATTCCGAACTCGGTCACAAAGCGCGTTTATCGCCCGCCGGCTCGAGGGTCGTCTCGCGATCGCTCGCCGGAACTGCTGTCGTCCGGGACCGAACCCGTCACGATCTGTCACGGTACGGTCGTCGCGCAATTCGCCGTAACGGACACTTCAATCGTCGAGGCGACGGCGATCGGAACCGGTTGGTTTCGTGACCGATTAATACGCACTCAATTACGAAAGGCGGTCGGCACCAACCACGATTGCACATGGCACCACTGTACCCCGCTCAAGCACAGGTTCCGGACTGGCTACAGGACCCGATCGCGGAGCTGATCACGTTCCTCCCGCGGATCATCGGCGCGCTGGTGATCCTCTTCATCGGCTGGATCATCGGCCGACTAGCCGCGCGCGTCGTCCGACGGATCGCCGACGGCGTCGAACTCGACCGAATGGTCCTCGAGACGCCGCTGGGGCGCGTCCTCGGCGGCACCGAACAGGCCGTCTCGAGCGCGTTCGGATCGCTGGCCAAGTGGTTCGTCTACGCGCTCGCGTTCCTCGCGGCGGCGAACGCGTTGGCGATCCCGTTGCTGTCGGAGTGGATCGCGACGGCGGTCTCGTACCTGCCGGCGTTCATCGCGGGACTGCTCGTCATCACCATCGGGTTCGTCGTCGCGGACTTCATCGGCGACGCCATCGAACGAACGCAGGCGGCGACCCAGTCCGCCTACGCCAGCTGGTTCGCGACCGGAACGCGGATGTTCCTCTACTTCACGGCGGTCGTCATCGGTCTCGACACGATGGGAATCGACGTCGGCATCCTCTACGTGTTCGCACGAGCGCTCGCGTGGGGGCTCGGCGCGGCGATTGCCATCGGCGCCGGCATCGCGTTCGGCTGGGGCGGCAAGGACTACGTCGCCGAGAACATCGGTGGCTGGATGAGCCGAACGAGCAGCGTCACCCCGAGCGACGACGAGTCCAGCGGGAGCCGATCCCGAAGCAGCGAGCGGGCCGGAAGCAGTCCGAGCACCGACCGCGAGCCCGGATCCGAGCCCGGTCCGGGCGACGACGACTGAGCACACGCGCCGAATCGCGCTACGGCGGTCAGTCGGCTTCGATCCCGGTCGCGGCTCGAGCGCCCTCCTGATCAGCGGTCTCGTCGCGCGGAAACAGCGGCTTGACCGGCACGATCACGTGGGCTCGCACGAGCCGTCCGTCGTTCCGTCGCCACTTTTTCAGATGAGCGATCGAGTGTGAGCCGCTGTACCCGTCCTCGATGCGCTCACAGATCGCGTCGAACTCGGTCTCGTCGAACAGTTCGGCCGAGACCCTGTCCGTCTCGACCGCGATGCTCCCGCGACGGGCGTAGACGTCGAGGCGGCCCTCGAACGCGTACTCGAGATCCTCGATCCAGCCGTGGACCTCGCCGACCGACGGGCGGTCCGGGGCGGTCGGAAAGGTGATCGACGCGCGATACTGGTCGGGACGCTCCCGGACGTGGCGCTGCCAGAGTCGTCCGAGACGCCCTGCGATTCCGGCACCGGGCAATCCCGATGCGACGTCGGTGAGTCTCTTGGCTGCAGCCGACGAGTACCGGCGGAGGAGTGTCCCGGCGTCGGCGCCATCGCGTTCCCTCATTCGTTCTCACGTTCGAGTTGCGGGCATCGGTAATACGTCCTTTGTTGTCGGAGACGATCAGCTGCCGAGACTGTCACTTGGTCGAGGTGATCGGTGCTTCGCGAGAGTTTTGTACAATCCGCGACTACCGCAGGACAGAATGCCTCGAACAGGCCGCAGCCGCTCGATTCCGTTCCTCGCCGGCTCCATCGCGATCGTCGCCCTCGGCGTCGCGGGTAATATCGGCTTTGACTCCCCCCGCCGAACGGTTCCCGCGCTCCTCTTGATCGCGCTCGGCGTCGCCGGCGTCACCAGTACGACCCGGGAGTACAGCACGACACAGCTCCGCCATACGGCGAAGCGATGGTGGCTGCTCGCGTTCGCGACGTTTCTCCCGTACGCGCTGGCGACCGCCCCCGACAGCGAGGCGGCGGCCGCCGTCGGCGACGCGTTCGCCGGTCCGGTCGCCGGCCTCGTCCTCGAGTCGGTCGCCGGCGCGACGGTCTGCTGTGCGGTGTCGATGACGGTGCTGTACGGCTTCGCCCGGTACGGTATCCATCCGGGACGGCCCACGCCGGAGGAGCGCGTCCTCGCCGACGGCGGCGAAGAGTAGAGTCCCCGGACGATCGATCCGTCCTCGAGACCGGCGGCAGCGCTGGACTTATCCGTTCGAGCGGCATCATTCGTCTAATGACCGAACGGGTCGAATCGGCCGATCCTGCACCCCGATTCGATGGCGGCGACGGGGCGGGGTTTCAGTGGTACCGGACGCTCGTCGACACGGTCGCGGAGGGAGTCTTCCAGCTCGACGCCGACGATCGAATCGTCGCGGTAGACGAGACCCTCCTCGAGCTGACCGGCTACGGCCGCGAGGCGATCCGCGGCGAGCACGTCTCGCAACTCGTCGACGGGTTCGAAACCGAGGCGCTCGGGGGCGATGAGAGCGGTGCGGGTGGCGATGGGGACGCGGATGGCGATCCGGGTGCGGATGGCGACGGGGACGCAGATACCGATGGGAACGCAGGTACCGACAGGGACGAAGGGAGGGACGGAACAGCGAGCGATGACGAGGGTGGCGTCACCTCGACCGAGGGAGTGATCCGGACGGCCGCTGGCACCGAAATTCCCTGCGAACTACGCCTCGGGACGGTGCCTGCCGACGACGGCCGGCGGGGGACGGTCGGCGTCGTTCGCGACCTCGAGTCGCGACCGTCCGAGGGCGCGTTGCCGGCGGAATCGGAGACGACCGAGAGCGCGGATCGGCCGGTCGAGCCGGCCGCGGCGTCCGAACCGGGCTCGTTTCGCTCGTTCGAATCGATTACTGCAGTGCTCGAGGGGGCCGACGTGGGCGTTTTCGTCCTCGACGAGGAGTTCGACGTCGCGTGGGTCAACGACGCGATCGAGCGATACTTCGGCCTCGACTCGACGGCGGTCGTCGGCCGGGACAAACGCGAGCTACTGGACGAGATCATCGCCGAGCGAGTCAGCGATCCGGATCGGTTCGTCGACACGCTCAGTGCGACCTACGATGACAACAGCGACACCGAACGGTTCGACTGTCACGTGACGCCGAGCGAGAACCGCGAGGAACGCTGGCTCGAGCACCGGAGTAAACCGATCGAATCCGGCCCGTACGCGGGTGGACGCGTCGAACTCTACTACGACGTCACCGAACAGCACCGACGCACCTACCAGCTCCGCCGGCTGAACGAGGCCGTTCGCGAGTGGCTCGAGACCGGGACGCGCGAAGCGGTCGCCGAGCAGGCCTGTCAGCACCTGTACGACATCCTCGACCTCGAAATCAACGGCGTCTTCCTCTACGAACCGGAGCGAGCGGCGCTCGAGCCCGTCGCCTGGTCCCAGCCGGCGGCGTCCCTGTTCGAGGAAATGCCGACGTTCGCGGCCGGTGAGGGGATCGCCTGGCAGGTCTACGATACCGGCGAACCGGCGATCTACGACGACGTGACGACGGATTCGAACGTCTACAATCCCGAGACGCCGATCCGGAGCGAGATCTGCCTCCCCATCGGGGTCCACGGCGTCGTCATCATCGGCTCCGAGGAGCGGACCGCGTTCGACGAGACCGACCTCTCGCTCGCGAAGATCGTCGCCTCGAGTCTCGAGGCGACCCTCGACCGGATCGGCCGCGAACGGACGCTCGAACGCGAGCGAAGCCAGACCGAAACGCTCCTCCAGACCGCACCGGTCGCGATCTCGGTCGAAGACGCCGACGGCGAGACCGTGCTGGCGAACCGTCACGCGCAGACCGAGCTCGGACTCGGCGACCGCGATCCTCTCGGCGAGACCGAGTTGCTCGCCGCGCTGGACGTCTTCGATGCGGACGGCGAGCCGTTCGATCCCGAGAACGGTCCCTCCGCGCGCGTCAGAGCGACCGGCGAGCCGGTACGTGACGAGGAGTTCGTCGTCGAGGACTCGACCGGTGACCGAACGTGGTTCTCCGTCACCGCCGTTCCCGTCTTCGGGCCGGACGGCTCGCTCGAGCAAGTCATCTCCGCCGGCGAAGATATCACGACGCTCAAAGAACAGGAACGCCGCCTCGAGCGGCGCAAGCACGAACTCGAGACCGAACTGAGTGAGATCCTCGGGCGCGTCTCGGACGCGTTCTACGCGCTCGACGACGAGTGGCGCTTCACCCACGTCAACGATCGCGCCGCGGAACTGCTGGGCCACGCGAAGACTGAGCTCCTCGGTGAGACCATCTGGGAGGCGTTCCCTAGCGCGACGAGCTCCGATCTCGGCGACCGGTATCGCGAGGCGATGGAGACCCAACGATCGGTCTCGTGGGAGCGGTACTCCGACTCACTCGACATCTGGATGGAAATTCAGGCGTATCCCTCCGAGACGGGGCTGTCGGTGTACTTCCGAGACGTTACCGATCGGAAACGTCGCGAGCGCCAACTCGAACAGTACGAACGGATCATCGAAACCGTCGAGGACGGGATCTACGTGCTCGACGGGGACGGACGGTTCACCATGGTAAACGACGCGTACGTGGCGCTCACAGGCTACGATCGCGACGAGTTGATCGGAAGCCACGCTTCGCTCGTCGTCGACGAACGGGTGATGGATCACGCCCGGACGGTCGCGGAAGACGAGAGCGACGCGCCGACCGTCGAGACGGATCTCGAGACCGAGTCCGGCGATCGACGGCCGGTCGAGGCGACGGTCGCGTCGATCACCACCGCCGAGTCCGGGTCCGAACGGATCGGCGTCGTCCGGGACATCACCGAACGGAAGGAACGCCAGCGCAGGCTCGAGGAGAGCGAGCAGCGCTACCGCACGCTCGCCGAGAACTTCCCGAACGGCGTCGTCGCCCTGTTCAACGAGGAGCTACGGTACACGGCCGCGGGCGGACAGCTCCTCGACGACCTCGACATCGATCGAGCGGCCGAACTCGAGCAGACGATCTACGAACGATACCCCGACGAACTGGTCGCGGAGATCGAGCCCCACTTTCGGGCCGCTCTCGACGGCGACGAACGCTCCTTCGAGGTGACCTATCGCGGTCGAACCCTCCGTGCGACGACGCTGCCGGTTCAGACCGGTGGCGAGGTCGCAAGCGGCATGCTCGTCGTCCAGGACATCACCGATCGAACGGAGTATCGACGCAAACTCGAGGAGTCGAACGAGCGGCTGGAACAGTTCGCCTACGCCGCCTCCCACGACCTCCAGGAACCGCTTCGAATGATCACGAGCTACCTTCAACTGATCGAACACCGCTACGCCGACGACCTCGACGCGGACGGCCGCGAATTCATCGAGTACGCCGTCGACGGTGCCGAGCGGATGGCCGAGATGATCGACGGCCTCCTGGAGTATTCCAGAGTCGAGTCGCAGGGCGATCCCCTCGAGCCGGTCGATCTCGACGACGTTCTCGCTGATGTCCGCGAAGATCTGGCGGTCAGTATCGAGGAGCGAGACGCCGAGATCACGACGGAGCCGCTTCCCGTCGTCGCGGGCGACGCGAGCCAGCTCCGGCAGGTGTTCCAGAACCTCCTGTCGAACGCGATCGAGTATAGCGGGGACGAGCCCCCGCGGATCCACGTCAGCGCCGATCGGAGCGGCAGCGAGTGGGAGATTTCGGTCCGCGACGAGGGGATCGGCATCGATCCGTCGGCCCAGGATCGGATCTTCCAGGTGTTCCAGCGCCTCCACAGCCACGAGGAGCACGAGGGGACCGGGATCGGCCTCGCGCTCTGTCACCGGATCGTGGAGCGCCACGGCGGCGAGATCCGCGTTGACTCCGAACCCGGCGAGGGGTCGACGTTCTCGCTGATTCTGCCCGCTGGCGACGACGGTTCCGTCTCGTCGCCGGCGTCGGAATAGCCGTCACAGCGATTCGAGCGATCGATTCGAGTCGACTGCAGTCAGTCAACAGCTATATATTCGAGCACCGACTCGACCCGTCAAAGCGGTGCACGACGTGATTCCGACAATACGCGGTTCGGATGGATCCCTGCTCGCTGCCTCGCTCGCCTGTTTCGCCGTCGCCGGCGTCGCGACCGCCGCCGGTATCGACGGGCTCGGACTATCACTTGGAGCGACCGGGCTCGCCGTCGTCGGCGTCTATTGCGTCGCTCGCTACGCCCAGTCCGTCTCCCGACGGACGCTCGCCGTCACGGCGCTGGCGCTGTGGCTCTCGTTTCTCGGGGTAGCCGGCGCTCACGCCGTCGGCCTCGAGTCGATCGGCTCCGTCGCACCGGGCCCCGCTGAGGCGACGACCGTCGCGCTCACCGCGGTCACGTGGGCGACGCTGCTCGCCGCCGCCGCGTCGACGATCTTTCTCGGCTTCCGCGAGTACGGCTCTCCGGCTCCAGCAGCGGAACCCGACGATCAGGTGTTTGACGGCGACGCGTCCGATTACTCGACACGATAGCTGACGGCGATTCCTTCTCCCAGCGGGACGATGACCGTCTCGAAGGCCGGATCGGTACGAACCGTCTCGAGGTAGTCGATAACCCCCTGCGTGTGTTCGGTACAGTTGACGGGAGCGTCGCCCTCGGCCCACTCGAGCAGGGCCTCGAAGTCGAGGACGCTCGCCGTGATCGCGTTGTCGGCGACGACGATGCCGCCGACCGGAATCTTCGAGCGGACGGCCTCGAACGCGTCCGCGTACCGGTCCTTCTGGTGGTCGATCAGGACGACGTCGAAGGGGCCGTCGGAGCGATCGATCGTTTCCATCGCGTCGCCGAGCTCGTAGCGCGCGACCCCGTCGTAGCCGCCCGCGGCCATGTACTCGCGGGCGAGCGCGAGTTCGTCCTCGTCGACCTCGGTGAGGACGAGCTCGCCGTCCGCGGGGAGGGCATCGGCGAACCAGTAGGCGGAGTAGCCGTAGCCCGACCCGAACTCGAAGATGCGCTCGGCGTCGCTCAGGCGGGCGACGAACCGGAGGAATGCGCCGACCTCGGGGCCGACGTGGGGGAACCCCTCGGCGGCGGCGTACTCGTCCATCTCGATCAGGGTTTCGTCGGGATCCGGCCCGACGGCGCGAACGAAGCGGGCGATCTCGTCCGTGAGGACATCGGTCATACGCGAGCGTACGACCGCCAGCCTATAGGGTTCGGGGAGCCGGAAACGGTCGTTCCGTCCCACTCGTCCCGTCATCCGCGTTCCGCACCCGACGGATCCCTACCGGTTCCGACTCACGGGGAACGAGACGCGATCGGGATGCTCGTTGAACCGCTCGAGGACCCGTTCGTAGAGGTCGTTTTTCACCCGCTGTCCGCGCCGCGGGTGGACGAGATACCGCAGCCGAAGTTCGACCCACGACTCCTGCTGGACGACGTTGACCGATGGACCGTCCCGAACCTCGAGTTCGACCGGCGTCTCCTCTAACAGTTCGCGGTAGCGGGCGATGTTCTCGGCCATGCGCTCCCCCAGATACTCGTCTGCGACGTCGGTCAGTTCCTGACGGGCGAACGCCAGATCGGTCTCGTAGGAGAGCTGAATCGAGATTTCGTTCCAGACGTACGGGAACTTGTCCCAGGAGAAGTTGTACACCTCCGAAGAGAGGACCGTGCTGTTCGGAAGGGTGACGACGCGCCCCGAGGGCTGGTTCGAGGAGACGAGTTCGCCGTTGATCTCCCAGAGGGTCGTGACGAGGAAATCGACCTCGATCACGTCGCCCTTGGCGTTCCCGATCCGAATCCGGTCGCCGACCTGATAGGGCCGTTTGACCATGATGTAGATCCAGCCCATCAGCGAGAACAGCGGCTGTTGCAGCGCGAAGGTAATCGCGAAGCCGACGACGCCCAGCGAGAAGAGCACGCCCACCCACTGCTCCGTCAGGACGCCGAGCAGTCCGATAACGGCGACTGCACCGAGGCCGAACCGGAGCACGTTTCGTGCGTCGTGTGCCCGCCGTTTGTTCGCGATCCGCTGAACCAGTAGGTGCCGCACCAGTTGATAGAGCCCGTAGGTTCCGGCGAGGACGGCGACCGCCAGCAGAGCCTTCTGCGCGATTATTGCGCCGGCGACATCGCCGACCGAGAGCCACGTCAGATCCAGCGCCGGCACCGCGTTTGCAGCGACGGTGGCGACGAACGCAACTGCCAGCGAGCCGAACCCGAGGAGCCTGTTCACTCGAACGGATTTACAGGCTCGCGTGAAAACGATTGTGTTGATCCTGTCAGCCGTCGGCGTTGCCGATCTCTGTGGGCCGCTGTCGGAACCGCGAACCACCTGTGAGCAGCGAGGATACCCTTTTTGTGCTCGAGACCGTCTACCAACCCGATATGTCCGCCGAACACCCCCTCGCCGACTCCGTCGACAATCTGGTGTACGAGCCGGTACAGGTTCACGAACACGGGATCGACCTGACCGTCGGTGCGATCTACGAGGTCGCCGCTCCCGGTCGAATCGACTTCGGCGGTGACGAACTCGCGGACGCCGACCTCGAGCCGGTGCCGACCGAACAGGAGAGCCCCCACGACGAGTACGGCTGGTGGTACCTCGAGGGGGGCCAGTACGTGATCCAGCACAACGAGTTTCTGACGGGCCTCGAGGGAGCGGCACAGCTCCAGCCGCGCAACGAGCTGTTGGCTCGAGGCGGGTCCCATCCCTCGATGCACGTCCGAGACCACCTGCCACTGCTGCCGCTGTCGGTGGCCGACGGCGGGCTTCGACTGAAGGAGAACGCGCGGGTGTCGACGCTGATGGAACTCAACAGCAATTCTCAGTAACCCCGCAGTCGGTTTCGGTCACCGGCCACTAATTGTGTCGCGATTCTGCGGTTCGGTGAATACCCTTCTCAGTAGACGTATGAACGGTGCAGCGGGTTCTGAATGGATTCGTGTAAGGAAGTGTCCTGCTATCGTGGCAACAGGGAATCGCCACGCCCTCCCCAACCGATTCACTCAGTAACTCCGTTCCTTCGCTCATCCCTCGCGCAATGTTTTCAGCCGCCCTCACTTCCGTTCGGTCGGCTTCAAGCGCGCGCCACCGCAGGCCGGTTGGCCGGTCCGGAGCGAAACGCGGTTTCCCTTCATTCAGCGTGACCGCGCGCAGCAGGGAGCGTGAACGAAATCGTCGTTCCATCAGTCGGTTCGGAATCGATCCAAATCTCGCCGCCGTGGCGTTCGACGATGCGCCGACAGAGCGCGAGACCGATCCCGGTCCCCTCGTGTTCCTCGTGGCTGTGGAGGCGCTGGAACACCTCGAACACGCGGTCTTCGTCCGCCGGATCGATACCGATCCCCTCGTCGCTGACCGAAACGATCCACGCATCACCGTCGCGCACGGCGGAAATCATCACTCGAGGCGCTCGCTCGCCGCTATACTCGATCGCGTTCGACAGGAGGTTCTGGAACACCTGCCGGAGCTGGCTCGCATCACCGGAGACGGTCGGCAACGGTTCCCTAGAAATTTCGGCGTCGGCGTCCGCAATCTGTCGCTCGAGATCCCGGAGGACGTCGTCCAGTACCGCCTCGAGGTCGATCGGCTCGAGCGGCTCCCCTTGCGTATCGACTCTGGAATACTCCAGGAGGCCGTCGATCATCTCGGCCATCCGCTCGGCACCGTCGACGGCGTACTCGATGAACTCTCGCCCGTCCGCGTCGAGGTCGTCGGCGTAGCGGTGCTCGATCAATTGGAGATAACTCGTGACCATTCGAAGCGGTTCCTGGAGGTCGTGGGAGGCGACGGAAGCGAACTGTTCCAGTCGCTCGTTCGACTCCTCGAGTCTGCGCCGGTACTCGTGACGCTCGGTGATATCGAAATGGGCGACGGCGACGTACCTCCGATCGCCGTCCGTAAAGGGTGCTGCCCGCATGAGAAACCATCGCTGTTCGTCCGGCGAGTGGCACGGATACTCGAATTCGAATAGCTCTCGGTCGCCCGAGAGAATCTCGGACAACCCGGCGGCGACAGTCCGTGCGGTCTCCGTCTCCGCCCGGGCGGTGATCTCGAGATAGTTGGTGCCGACCGTATCCGGCCGGAGTTCGATATCGTTTTGCTCGCCGAACTCCCGCCACGCGCGATTCGTATGCAGGATCGTCCCCTCCTCGTCGAGAATCGCGAAATTGATCGGAAGCGTGTCAACCGCGGCTGGAACGAGTGCCTCCGGCTCCCGAGCGTTCATACCTACTATCCGTCGATCGACGGAGAAAACGTTGTCCCCGTCGGGGGAAACAGAAACGGCTCGCGGACTCGGGAGCGTCTCCTGCCATCGGCCGCAACTCCGAAAAAAGAAAACGGTATTGAACCCGGTGAGCGATACTACTGCCCGTCGTATTCGGGCTCGCGATCCTCGAGGAAGGCGTTGACGCCCTCCGCGTGGTCCTCCGTGTCGAAGACGATCCCCTGTGCGACGGCTTCGTCGGTCAGGGCCTGGTCGAGCGATTTCCCGAGGCCTTCGCCGACCAGTCGGTTCGCGTGTCGGAGAGCGATCGGCGGCCCGGAAACGACCTTCTCGACGAACGCGTCGACCTGGTCGTCGAACTCCTCGGTGTCGTAGACGTGATTGACGAGGCGGAGATCCTTCGCGCGGTCAGCGCCGAAGATGTCGCCGGTCAGGACCAGTTCCTTGGCGACGTTCTCGCCGACGATGCGGGGCAGCAGGTAGGAGGTGCCGGCGTCGACGCTCAGCCCGACCTGCCGGAAGACGAAGCCGAAGGCGGCCCGGTCGCTGGCCAGTTGCACGTCGCAAGCGATCGCGAGGTTCGCGCCCGCCCCGACGGCGGCCCCGTCGATCGCCGCGATCGTCGGGATCGGATAGTCGACCAGCGTGGTCATCATATCGTTCGTCGAGCGCTCGAGGCTGCGCACCCGATCATCGGCCGGCATGTCGTCCTCGAGGGCGTCGGTCATCCGCTGGATGTCGCCGCCGGCGGAGAACGAACCGCCAGCGCCCTCGATGACGACGCAGCGGGCGTCGCTGTCCTGAATCTCCTCGAGGGCCTCGAGGAGGCCGTCGCTGATCTCGTCGGAAAGGGCGTTGCGCCGATCAGGCTGGTTGAGCGTGATCGTCGCGGGTCCGTCGTCCTCGATCTCGAGGAGGACTGCATCGCCGAGTGCCATTATTCGCCACCTCCTTTCTCTTCACGGAGCTTAAATTTTTGGACCTTTCCGGTGGTCGTCCGCGGCAGTTCTTGGACGAACTCGACCTCACGCGGGTGCTTGTACTCCGCCATGTTGGTCAGACAGTACTCCTTGATCTCCTCTTCGGTCACGTCGCCGTCCGGCGTGCGGACGATGAAGGCCTTCACGGTCTCGCCGCGGCGTTCGTCGGGAATTCCGGCGACGGCGGCGTCGGCCACGTCGGGGTGCTCGAAGAGGAGCTCTTCGACTTCACGCGGGTAGACGTTGTAGCCGCCCGTGACGATCATGTGCTTCTCGCGGTCGACGACGTAGAAGAAGCCGTCCTCGTCCTCGTAGCCGATGTCGCCGGTGTGGAACCAGCGCCGGCCGCCCTCCTCGGTGAAGGCCTCCTCGTTGGCCTCGGGCAAGCCGTAGTAGCCCTTCATCACGTTCGGCCCGGCGATGACGATCTCGCCGGTGATCTCCCGGAGGTCGGCCTCCTCTTCGTCGATCGGCCCCTCCTCGACCGGGGAAACCTCGTTGAAGTCCTCGTCGACGACCTTCGAGTCGACGCCGGGGACGGTCTTGCCCACGCTGCCGACGCGACGGCCGTCGATCGGGCTGTTGAAGTGGGTGATCGGGCTGGTCTCGGTCAGGCCGTATCCCTCGTAGATCTTCGGCTCGTAGAGCTCCTCGAACTGTCGGAGGACCTCGACCGGGATCCCGGAGCCGCCGACGCCGCAGAGCCGCAGCGACGACATGTCGAACGACTCGGCGTCGGGCTGGTTGATCACGTCGTTGTACATCGCCGGCACACCGTGCATGATGGTCAACTCCTCGTCCTCGATGAGCGAGATCGCCTCCTGTGCGTCCCACGAGGCCATCGGATAGTACGCAGCGCCGTTGAACAGCGCCGCGTTCATCGTCACTGTCATCCCGTAGATGTGGAACAGCGGGAGGACACCGAGTCCCTTGTCGTCGGGGCGAATGCCATCGGGGATGAGCTCCGCCGCCGCGTTCGCGTTCGATGCGAGGTTTCCGTGGGTGAGCTGGACCCCCTTCGGCTGGCCGGTCGTCCCCGAGGTGTAGGGCTGGACCGCGTCGTCGTCGTCATCGCGGTCGGCGATGGCCGGGTCGCCGGGCTCGAGGAACTCCCCGAACGCAGTGGCGCCCTCGGCGTCGCCGCCGACGCTGACGACGTGTTCGACGTCCGTTTCGTCCTGTACTTCCGTCACGAACGGGACGAGGTCGGCCAGCGCGACGACCACCTTGGCCTCGCTGTCCTCGAGCAGGTGGCCGATCTCGCGGGCCTTGTACTGCGGGTTCATCGGAACGACGACCCCGCCGGCGCGAAGCGTACCGTGGAACGAGATCACGAACTGCGGTAAGTTAGGGAGATAGAGTGCGACGCGGTCGTCTGCGCCTATTCCGCGCTCCTCGAGCGCGGTCGCGAACGCACCCGTTTGCCCCCAGAACTCCTCGTAGCTCGTCTCGGACCCCTGAAAACCGATCGCGGTGTTGTCGCCGTGTTCCCCGACGGCGTCCGCGACGTTAGTGACAAGATTTGTCATAGTCCGTGCAATACGTTTCCGTGTATCGTAAAAAAGATTATTAAAGACGATGCCAGCTGTCGATCAGCGAACGACCGCGACGTGGATCGGTGAGTCACGCTTTCCGTACCGAGGAGTAGCGCTCTGGAGCGGCTAACGACGCATAGAACGGCCGTCGAACCGCCGATCCGTTAGTGGATCTCGCGTCGTTGAAGACGGCCTCGGGCGCAGAAAATCTGAGATGGGCGGTGAACGGCGCGACGTACTGTAGATCGTGTCGGCTGTTTCGTCTTGAGTAGACCATAGTGGAGGATGGCGATGCCGATCGCCCTGTAGGTGGTTTTACCGACGGTGAGATTCACCATCGGATAGACCGGGAAAAATACGAAGAGCGGACGATTCCGGTCTGCTTCACGAGCGTTTCCTCGATAGCCACTGTCCACCAAAGGCCCCTATACCGCCGAAGAGCGAACCCATACCGATCATAAATGGATATACTAGTAGGAACCCGAATACGTATTGGAGAGCGATAGACCCTAGCGGGAGAGCAGCCGATTGAGTACCGATGCGAAGAATAAGGGCCACTGGGCCTAGAACGAGAATCGGTAGTCCGCCGGCATACCCACCGGCTTTCAAAGCGTCTCGCCGTGTCCCGTTATGAAGGAAGCCAGCAACGAATCCTCCGACGAGTTGGCCAGATCCAGCCGATGGAGCAGATGGGGCAAACAATGCAGCCATATTATATTTTAGCTCTACAATATTTATAAATAAACAGAGTAAGGCGCCACAGAAGATGGGGGCCGAAAATCGCCTGCTAAATAGCGACTCAGGTATCAAATCCCTCATTCTATGTGTCATAGTTCATAAACACACGGCCTGACGAGGCGCCGCCGGTCACTCCGAGAAGATATCGTCCGGCGAGAAGGCCTCGAGCGGGCCGACCGGTTCGCCGGTGGTCGCATACCGGTAGAGGGCGGCGCGAACGATCATGCCGAGGACCTGCGTGACGACGATCGTCGCGACGAGCAGCAGGCCACCGATCGTGCCCATAACGTACGCGGCAATGCCCGTTGCAGACAGGTACGCGACGGCGAGGAGGCAGACACCGACGAGCGCGACCGGGAGTAGCGCCAGCCCGATCCCGAGCGTCACGGTCACGCTCTCGCCCCACGTTCGAGCGAAGGCGTTCCCGCTCCGTCGCAGATCCGACCGGAGCGTATCGCTCCGGTCAGTGACGATCACCGGGACGACGAAAAACGTCAGAAGCCCCCACGTCAGGTCGAGGATCGACCGGGTGAGCGTTCCGACACCGGGTACGTTGTCGGACAAGACGGAGAGGAGAGTGCCGACGGTCGCGGACAGCAGCCCCCACTTCGCGATCCGACCGCGGACCGCCCACGCGGCGGCCAACCCGTCGCGGACGGTCGGCTCCTCGCCGGCGAACTGTCGGGTGGCACAGTGGACCACCGCGGCGTTGAAGAAGATGCCGACGCTCGAGGAGACGGCGAGGCCGGCGAAGATGACGCCGTACTTGACGAGCCGGTTCGTGAACACCTCGTCGACGAGTCCGTAATGAAGTACCGCGACGCCGCCGACTGCATACGCAGTTCCGACGACCACGAGACTCAACAGCGGAAGAACCGCGAGCCGGGGCCGCTCCCGGAACACGTCGAGGCTGGCGTCGGTGACCGTAACCGCGCGCCGGAATCGTCCTGACATATTCACAACTACTCTTCCGGAATATATATTCTTGTCGTTCAGTTGACTACCGTTGGCTCGAACCCTCGAGGCCGGACGGAGACGGACTCGAGGGTATTTACGGCCGCGTTGCCTAGCCTCGCGGTATCGATGTACCAGGACATCCTCGTTCCGACGGACGGGAGCGACGGAACCCGTCGGTCGCTCACGCACGGACTGGCGATCGCGGAGCGATTCGACGCGACGATTCACGCGCTGTCGATCGTCCCCGAGGGGCCGCTGGGGACGCTCCAGACCGACGAAGCGATCCCCGCCGCGGAGCGGGCGGTCGAGCGGATCGAGGCCGAAGCGACGCGGGAGGGCGTCGACGTCGTGACGGCAGTCGAGCAGGGTGTCCCCCACGAGGAGATCCTCGCGTACGCCGACGATCACGGAATCGACATGATCGTCATGGGAACGCAGGGCCGGACCGGACTCGATCGGGTGCTCGTCGGCAGCGTCACCGAACGGATCGTCCGAATGGCCGACGTCCCGGTCGTCACCGTCCGCCTAAACGACGAGATACGGATCGAAGACACTGACGAAGCCGCAGAGATCGCCCGAAAAACCGCCAAACAGGAGGGGTACGACGAGGTCAGCCTCTCGGAGGGTCCCCACCGAACCAGCGCCTCCTGGATCGTCCCCCTCGAGACCGAGTCGGGACCGGTCCACGTCCACGTTGACGCCGTGACGAGCGAGGCCCGGGTCGCCAAGGGAACCGACACCGAGTAGGACCGTCCGCGACGCACTCGAGTTTACGTGTCGGACGGCGTCCTCCTTTCCACCGAGTCCTCGCACGTGATCGTCGCGAGCCCGACGACGTAACTGGCCCAGATTCGCTCGTGGCCGTTGGGCACCTCGAATCGGTCACCACAGTCCCATAGTGAGAAAGAAGCGGAATATTCTACTACACGACTATTGCTGAAGGAGTTGTGAAATCAGGAAGAGTGTGGCAAATACTATAGTTGAAGACGTTTCAATTGACAACCGTAACCTTGGCAGGGGTCTGCTCTCTGAGATAGGATCCTACATCTGGATTGTTGCCAAAAATTCTACTCAAAACCCGCTTCCATGTCGGATTTTTATTCTCCCCGATCACAATAATGTCTGCCCCGATATCTATTGCTTCAGTTGCGATTAATTTTTCAACAAGAAATCCGTTTCGGGTGACCACAGTGGGATTGCAATCCTCAAAGAAGGGGCTAATAGCGCGGCTTATCTCATAGCGGTTGTAATTTTCACCGTTCTGGAATATGTTTATGTGGAGAACATAAACCTCACTTATATCCTCTGACTTAACAAGATCATTCGCATGTTCAAGTGTACGGATACTTGTACCTGTAAGCGGGTATCTAATTGGGACCATACATATTGGACTTTCTGATATCATGTGAATTGGGAGTGCTTGGACGTTTGTGATGATGGAATAGATATATAGATAGTGGCCAATGGAAATCATAGCAACAGCCGGAGAGTTGGTTGACGAAAAGGCACTTCCGCGATACTCAGCTAAGTCCAAGATGTTTGACCACTACGATGGTGACGAGAACAACCACTGCCTCGTTGAGACGCTCTTCCCAGACCGCTTTAGACATGGCGAAACCACCTCGTGAGCGTCAAATATCAGGCGAAAGTGGGAACACTCACGACGTGTTGGATCGTTATCGAGCCGCGTCGGCTCGCCAAGGAACCGACCGCATTCCGGACACGACGGGAGCTGGTCGAAGTAGTCACTCCCGGTGCTCATGTCGCGACACCGCCGGTTACGTCCCGATGAGAATGGACTTTGAACCTCGGGTTCGGACTACTGGTAGACGGACTTCTACGGAAAGTCCCGAGACCTGCAGGTAGGGGATTTGAACTTACTGATTCAAGCCAGAGCAGGGATTTGAACCCCGGGAGTCTCGATTACAAGTCGAGTGCATGAACCACCCATGCTCCCCTGGCGCAGGCCGTAGGTTAGCCGTCCTCCTTTGAATGTGTATCGTTTTCGCCCCGGTCCTCGAGCGAGCGTGACATCGTGACCCGAAACTCGTCGTATCCCTCGCGACGGTAAAAGCGGCGAGCTGCCTCGTTGTCCGCCATCACCTCGAGTAGCAGTTCGTCGGCTCCCCGCTCGGCGACCGACTCCTCGGCCGCCTCGAGCAGTGCGGTGCCGATTCCGCGACCGCGATAGGCCGGTTCGACGTAGATGTTCGAGAGCATCCCGCGATTGCTGTCGAGTTCGAGGGTACCGCGTTCGATCGAGACCGACGCGAAGCCGACGATGTCGCCCTCGAGGCGGGCGACGAGCAGCCCGTCGGCGACCTGGTAGGCACCGAGCGTCTCGCGCATCGTCTCGCGGTTCGCGTCGGCGCGGACGGCCGACTCGTACCGGCGCTGATCGCGGGCGAGTCGGACCCACAGGTCCGCGAGCGGCTCGAGGTCGTCGCGGGAGGCGAGTTCAATCGTCGGCTGCGGGTCGTTCGGGGGCATTCTCGAGTGCCGTGACGGCGGGGAGCGATTCGGCGGTGAGCATCCGCAACGCGGCACCGCCGCCGGTACTGACGTGGGAGAACCCGTCCACGCCGAGTTTGCGCAGCGCGGAGGCGGTGTCGCCGCCGCCGACGATGCTCATCGGACTGTCCGTCGCGGCGTCGTAGAGCTGTCGGGTCCCCGATTGGAAGCGCTCGTCTTCGAAGACGCCGGCGGGACCGTTGAGGATCACCGTTTCCGCGTCGGCGAGGATCCGCCGGTAGTAGTCCAGCGTCGACTCGCCGATATCCATTGCGGACTCGCCGTCCCCGGGCGGGAGAGCGTTGACGCCGAGTTCGTGGCGCTCGTCGTTCCGGGCGACGGCGACGTCACGGGGCAGTGCGATCCGGTCGCCGTACGCGTCGAGCAGATCGGCGGCACGGTCGATCTCGTCCCAGTAGCCCTGATCGTAGATGAAGTCGGAACTGGCGTCGCCGAGATCGACGCCGTCCGCGATGAGAAAGACGTTGCCGACGACGCCCGCGGTGAGGACGTGATCGGCCAGCCCCTTCTCGAGGACGGACCAGGCGACGTCGATCGAGTCGGGCACCTTCGCGCCGCCGAGGACGTAGACGCGGGGTTCGGGCGTCTCCTCGATGGAGCCCAGCACGTCGAGTTCGGACTCCATGACGCGGCCGGCGTAGCTCGGCAGGATAGTCGGCAGGCCGACCAGCGAGGGCTGTGAGCGGTGGGCCGCGGCGAAGGCGTCGTTGACGTAGGCGTCCAGCACCGATTCGAGCCCTTCGACGAGGTGCGTTCGGGCGGCCCGTTCGGGCTCGAACTCCATGTACTCCTCGCTGTAAAAGCGGGTGTTCTCGAGGACGAGGCAGTCGCCGTTCGAGAGGTCCCTGACGGCCTCGCGGGCGGCGTCGGTGAAGGTCGCGTCAACGTAGTCGACGGGGTGGCCGAGCAGTTCCGAGAGGCGGTCGGCGTGAGATTCGAGGGAGACGAAATCGTCGCTGCCGGGCCGACCCTGATGGGCGAGGACGGCGACCCGCCCGTCGCGCTCTAAGAGTTCCGAGAGGGTATCGACGTGAGCGCGCAGTCGGGCGTCGTCTGCGAGCGTGCCATCATCGCCGATCGGACTATTGACGTCGACGCGAACACCGACGGTAGTCCCTTCGACGTCCAGGTCGTCGAGGGTCGCGATCATTATCGATCCGTGCACCGCGGCCCCCGAAAGGTCTTTCTATCGGAGAGATAGGGCTCGGCGACCGGTGACACGGATCACGCCGCCGTCCGTCCGGTTCCCGGTCACACCGACCGGCAGTCCGCACAGACGAGTTGGCCGTTGGCGTCCCACAGCGCGTCCGCGAGCGAGCCGCAGGCCTCGCAAATACCCTGGGTGGTGTACTCGTCGCCGCCGTTGGGGAGCACTCTGGTGTCGCCCGCCGCGCTCGCGCGGGCGGCTACGGGATCCGCGAGTTCGCGACCCCGATCGATCGACGGCTCGCTCGAGCGGGTGGGGGTCATCGTCGCCTGGAACGAACTCGCGGCGGCGATGACGTCGCGCTGGGTGACCAGGCCGACGATCCCGTCGTCGTTTTCGACGATGACGTTGCGAATGTTCTGGCGAGCCATCGTCGTGGCGACGTCGGTGAGCGACCGGTCGGGGCCGACCGTGATGACCGGGGTCGTCATCGCCTCGTCGACGGTCGTTGTTGCGGGATCGCGCTCGTCGGCGACGAGGCCGAGCACGTCCCACTCGGTGACGATACCGACCGGCTCCGAACCGCGAACGACCAGCGCACAGCTCGTCCGTTCGTCTCGCATGAGGGGGACGACGTCGAGAACGGTGTCTGACTCGCTGACTCCGACGTAGTCGGTCGTCAGGACTTCTCTAACTGACAGTTCCGATTCCATATGCGAATGGATGACACAGACGGGCTAAAAGCTACCCCCGCCACACTTAAGCAAACCGGCGGTGAAGCTCTCTACTTCCGGGATTCAGGCCGTCTCCCACTCGAGTTCGACTCTGGTTCCGTCGGCCCGGCAGGTCTCGAGCGCGTGTTTCGCGTCGTAACCCGCCTCGTGGGCGCTCTTCCCGCGACCGACGCCGACCTGCATCTCGACGTCGACGGCCTCGGCGACGTGAGCGGCCGCCTCCTCGTAGTCGGCCCGCTCGAGGTCGGGACAGACGACGATGACGTTGTCGCCGCCGACGAAAAAGGAGAGGCTGTCGTGGGCGTAGCGCATGTGCCGCATGAGTTCCGCGTAGCCCTGTTCGATCTCGATGAACGTGTCGAAGGCGTTGAGTTCGTCGGTGTAGTTGCCGGTCGCGTTGATCACGTCGAAGTGTGCGATCTGGACGTCCCCGTCGGTCCGGTAGCCGTCCTCGATCACGCGGCCCTCGAGACACTCGCGGCGATTCTTGTCCTGTGCGCTACCGGCGTCCTGCAGGCGTTCGGTCGCGTCCGAAAGGGCCTGCACGGGGCTCGTCCCGGTCGCGACGCCGAGGCTGAGGCTCACGGGGTATCGGTTACCGACCGATTCCTGCAGGAGGGCGTGATCCTCGAGCGAACAGCCGTTCGTGACGGCGATCATGTTGTCGAAGCGAGTGAAGAAGGTGTAGCCGCCGCGGTTGCCGACGAACTGGGAGATATCTGCGAACAGTCGGGACTGCATCGTCTGGAGATCCGCCTCCCGTCGGGGCTCCGGCGTCACGGTCCACGGCCCGTAGTTGTCGATCTGAACGAGCGTCACCTGCGTGTTAGTCACTGTGGCCGATTCTTTCGAACGCCGTCGTATAAGTGATACGTAATCCAGATTCGTGACGCGACTCGGAAACCGTGCCTCAGGCGGGCTTCTTCTCGGGGTTTTTGCCCTGCGGGTGGTACTTCCAGAAGCCACCGGCGCGCATCGCCGCGCCGATAGCCTTGTGCATATCGACCATCGTCTCGAACTCCGCGGGTTCGACGTACTCGAAGATTTCGCTCATCGGAACGACGGTCTCGTAGTTGATCCGGATCGGATACTCTCCGTACTCAGCGACGAACTCGTCGCGGTCCATCGGGAAGTCCTCCTCCTCGTCGACCTTGTCCGCGATGATCCGCATGTCGAACTTGCGCATCCCCTCGCTGCCCTCCTCGCCGTCGGGATCGACCGGCCAGTTGCTGCTCATACCCGACCGTGTGCAGGGGACCCGCAAAAGGATTACTCTCCGTCGCCGTCGGCTCGTCGCCGATCCGCCCGCTCGACGCCGGTCAGTTCGAACCGCGTCCCGCCGTCGTCCCCGTCCGTGACGGTCACGGTCCAGCCGTGGGCCTCGGCGATCCGGTCGACGATCGAGAGTCCGAAGCCGGTCCCACCCTCGGCGCTCGAGTAGCCGCTCTCGAAGACACGGTCGCGTTCGTCCGCCGGGATACCGAGGCCGTCGTCCACGATGGAGAAGCCGCTGCCAGCCGCTTCTCCGAGGTCGTCGACGGTGATCGTGACGCGCTGGCCGCCGTGTTCGACCGCATTGCGGATCAGATTCTCCAGGAGTTGTGCGAGTCGAGCCCGGTCGGCGCGAACGACGGCGTCCGTCTCGATTCGTAACGCGGCGTTGGCCGTCTCGACGTGGTTCCAGCAGTCCTCGGCGAGCGCCGCGAGGTCGACCGATTCGACGTCCAGCGACGGATCGCGTTCCCGTGCGACCGTCAAGATGTTCTCGATCAGGACCGACATCCGGTCGTGCGCCCACGCGACGGCCTCGAGGTCATCGACGGCGCAGTCACAGGTCTCGCGGGCCATCTCGAGTCGCCCCTGCGCGATGTTCAGTGGGTTCCGGAGATCGTGGGAGACGATGCCGGCGAAGCGATCGAGTCGTTCGTTCTGCGCTTTCAGTTCGCGCTCGCGCGCTTTGCGCTCGGTTATATCGCGCAAGACGCCGACGGTTCCCTGGATGCGGCCGTCCTCGTTCCGTGGGAGAAGTGCGATATGGTTTTCGTTGGGCACGCGTTCGCCGTCCGCCGTGATCGTCTCCATTTCGAACGAAGCGTGTTCGCGGCCGTCCGACTGTATCAGTGCACGAATCTCCGCCTCGGCGGTGGCGATATCCTCGTCGCCCATGATGATCGAGACGTGTTCGCCGACCAGTTCCTCGGGCCGGTACCCCGTCGTCGTCACCTCGGCGTTGATCGGCGGGACGACCTTTGTGACGTACCCCTCGTCGTCGAGCGCGTACACCTCGTCGGGGATCGTCTCGAGGATCGTCTCGTCGCGCTCGAGTTCCCGTTCGCGGGCCGTGCGCTCGGTGATATCACGAACAACGCCGGCGACGCCGCGGTACCGGCCGTCCTCGAGGGGCAGTAGAGAGAGGTGATCCTCGCATCGGATCGGTTCGCCGTCGCTCGTTTCGACGGTGATCTCGTAGGTGCGCTTGCGTTCAGCCGTCTCATCGGAGAGCAGCGATCGGACGCAGTCGGTGCCGCGTTCGACGGACGGCTCATCGAGCAGGAACGAGACGTGTTGGCCGACGATTTCGTCCTTCTCGTAGCCGGTCATTTCGGCGTAGGCGTCGTTGACGAACGCGTACCGGCCCGCGGAATCGACCGTGTAGACGGGATCGCCGAGAGCGCCGATAATCGTCTCGTAGCGCTCGAGATCGCGCTCGCGTTCCTTTTTGTCCGTTACGTCCTGGACCGTACAGATCAGATCGCCGTCGCCGGTCGTCGACAGCGAGTGGGCTTCGACGAAGGTGCTGCCGTCCGCCCGGAGGCCCGTCGTCTCGCCGCACCAGTCGCCCTCGGCATTCACCGTCGGGATGATCACGTCGCGGACGTGCTCGGTCTCGTCGTCCGGATACAATCGGTCCCAGTGCTCGCCGATCAGGTCGGCGGGCTCGTAGCCGTAGAGATCAGCGTACGCCCGATTGACGTAGACGAATCGGCCGTCGGCGTCGAGCAGGCTAATACCTTCCCGTGCGGTTTCGATGGCGCGGAGCTGGCGTTGTTGTTGTTGCGGGCGGCTTCGCGTCGTCTCGACGGCGTTCATAACCCGCTCGGCGATGGCAGCGCGGCCGTCCGCCGAGTCGTCTTTCCGGACGTAGTCCGTGACCCCGGCCGAAATCGCCTCGCTGGCGATCGCCTCCGAGCCCACCCCCGTAAACAGAATAAACGGCAGCTCCTCGTCCCGCGCCCGAACGGCATCCAGTAACGCGAGGCCGTCCATATCGGGCAGGTCGTACTCCGAGACGACGCAGTCGATCGCCGTCTCAGCCAGGCGGTCGAGGGCCTCGCTCGCGGTGGTCACAGTGAGCGTTTCGATGGCGATGTCCGCCCGCTCGTGGAACGCGGTCATCGCTGCATCCGTCTGCCCGTTGTCCACGTACAGGACGCAGATCGACCCCATCGAGACGCTCCCGTGGGGGGACTCGTCTCGAGTGCACATACCCCACTACTCGGGTCACGAGAGGGATATACATTTGGGCCCGGTCCGATTGCGGCTGTCGCGCTCCCCCTCGAGTGCGGGCGCAGCCGCCGGCTGAGACGATCCAGCGGTCGGTATCGTCGGCTAAAGTTGTCGGCGACGGTCGAGCGGTTCGGGCCACCCCGCCCGCGAGCGGTCGTCGCAATTCGTCCGGCCGTTCGATGCCGCTCGTCAGCGGTGCTGGGCTTCGAGGACAGGTTCGCACTCGAGGCCGAGATCTATTCCGATCGAGTAACAGTAGATATAAGTCACGACAGGTCAACAATCCAAACGGAAGCCACTCATAGAGAACAGGGGCTGCATCGAAATGCCCCGGGTGAAGCAAGCACCCGAGACGTGGCTTCCAAGCCGGAAGGCTTCGAAAGCCATGATTACGTTGATTCTACCGGGATATAAACATCCCGCACGACAACAGAACCACCCGACTCAAGTACTGTCGATTCTGCACGGACGATCGATGGGGGGTCGCGATGAGTCGTAACACCGGGGAGAGCGATGGTGGCTCATCGCCGCGTCTCGAGGAGAGCGACGGCAACCTATCGTCGCGCCCCGATTGCCCGCGCTGCGGTACCCCGGTCGGTTTCGTCACCGTCACCGGCCCGCTGACGGCGTCGGCCAGTCCCTGTGGCTGTTCGGTGCCGCCGAACCTCGTCCAGCGCGACGAGTAGCTCGGGACTCGAGCCTCGACGATCGACAGGTCGGTCGGCGGGTCCGATCGAAATCACCGCACACCACCCGTCGACATCGCTCGCTGGCCGGCCGGTTCGGAACCGGGGCCTCGAGTCC
The DNA here is from genome assembly GCF_020405225.1 of Natrinema sp. DC36. Lineage (NCBI taxonomy): Archaea > Methanobacteriati > Methanobacteriota > Halobacteria > Halobacteriales > Natrialbaceae > Natrinema > Natrinema sp. DC36. Next base: position 925,990 of record NZ_CP084472.1, on the reverse strand, counting down.
GGGTACCGATAGACGCGGCCTATCGGAATCCTGGTTCGCAGTTCAGGCTCGTTCGTCGTAGATCGTAGCGCGGTTCCCTCATCGAGAATGCGCTGTGAAACCGGCGGTAAGTACAGGTGAAGTTGTTACCACGACCGCTGGGATGCAATCAGGCGCATTTATATCTATAGCTTGTTATGTAACTGCGTGCGTATTCTACGGGCAGATGCACGATCCGGCTACTCGATGAGAGTCAGTCACTCATATTATCACATCCTAATTGCATCGGGGAGAAATTGAATAAATCTCATTTCCGTAGTCTACCCAGCCGCCTGTTGAGATGAATATCTCATGGACACATGGAGTAATATACCTCTGAACGCCGTCATACAGTGCTGGAGATGCCCGGTCGTGTGGACGTTGGAGAGAACGTATAAATGGCGACCGTAGCTGAATTCACGTTGGCAGCCGATGAGTTTCCCCTGGGAACCGTGTTTGCGACATTACCAGATGTAACCGTTCAACTTGAACGGGTTATCCCGGATACAAACGGCGTCGTCCCATATTTTTGGGTGCGAGGGACGGAAAGTGATACGATCGTAAAGCAGTTCTCGGATCATCCCGGCGTACGAGATATTCGTGTCGTCGATAGCACTGATGGCGAGACTCTTATGCGATGTGCATGGGTTCCAGAGTATGATGGCGTACTCGACGCGCTAATCACTCCAGAAGTGGTTCTGTTATCGGCTATCGGGACTGAGAAGCAATGGACGTTTGAGCTTCGCGGTGAAAGTCGAAAGGCGATTGCGGAGTTCCGCGAATACTGCCACGACCACGGTATCCCAGTCAGTTTGACAGAACTCCACGCACTCCGCCCGCTCGATGTGAAGCAGAACCTCACGGACTCACAACGTGATGCGCTTATTCTGGCGTATGAACGTGGGTACTTCGATTCGCCGCGGGGTACGACATTGAAGGAGATCGCCGATGACCTTGAAATTTCACAGCAGGCACTCGGTGCTCGATTGCGACGTGGCAACCGCCGTCTCATAGAACAAACGCTGACCGAATTCCGTCCGTAAACGAACGACGCTTAAATACTCCATTGTGCAGGAAACGGCCAGAGTCACCTCGGTTAAGCGATTAAAGATGAAGTGATGACTGACACTGACTCCCAATCTCCGGATAGCCGAAAAGCTCTCGAGGTATCACTGCTAGAACAATCAGGAACTTTCGACGTCGAAGAAGACTACTGTGAGCTCGAGTCGGTTGAATACGACGCCGATGAAGGGGTTTATCGAGCGATTTATCGCTTCAATGACGCGTCCCCGAGTATCGCCGTTGTAAATGCAGTTGCGGCCGTCTCTAATATGGATCCACTCAATATGGAACCGCTATATTCGACAGTTGATCCGGATGCACTTGATTCAGTTACCACGCCATCAGAGACTACTGGAGATGATTTTCGCGTCGTGTTCGAGTTTCACGACTGCGAAGTCGCGGTAAGCAGCACTGGCAGTCTCAAAGTTCAGATACCGGAGTCCAAGTAGTCCGACACACGCCGAAGAAGAGCGCACGAACGCGCTATTTCGCTCACTGAGGATCGAATCCACTACTCTACACAAAATCCGCAGCACGTGTGCACACGCACTTATCGAACCGTCGGCTCATACTGGTACCGTGCGGTGGCGCGCGTTGGAGATCACGTCCGAGCGATGCGATGGGCGGACGAAGTGAGTGCATCGCAAAGCGAGCGAGGACCGATCGATGCCTCGTACGATACCACCGTCGCGCTCTCGAGCGGACTCGAGCGTCGGTGGTTCGGGGTTCAGGGTGGCTCGAGGCGGACTCTCTTTCTCCGCAGTAACAATAGATATAAGTCACAATAGGTCAACAATCCAAACGGAAGCCAGTCTCTAAACGCACGAGCGAGGGGCTGCATCGAAATGCCCCGGGTGCTGGAACCACCCGAGACGTGGCTTCCAAAGCGGAACGCTTCGGTTGCCATGATTGCGTTCATTCTACCGGGATATAAACGTCCCGCACGACCGTCGAATCGCCCGACACGAGTAGCGTCCTCGCCGCACCGACCGAGGCGCGGTCGCGATGGATAGCCCTTCGGACGCGAGCGACGACGACGAGTCGCCGTTCCCCGACTGTCCGCGCTGTGGCGACCCCGTGTTGTTCTCGACCGCCACCGGGCCCTACACCGGCTCCGTCGCTCCCTGCGGCTGTTCGGTCCCGCCGGACCTCTTTCCGAGCCTTCGCGAGGAGTAGGTCGGGGGGACTCGAGCCCCGACGATCAGCCGGCCGGTCGGCGGGTCCGATCGAACCACCACACACCACCTGCCGACATCACTCGTCGGGCGGCCGGTTCGGAACCGGGGACTCGAGTGTATCCAATCTTTGCGAGCCAAATGCTTTTACGAATTGTCCGGCAACCCCATGATACCTGCCACCTCGAATCGTCACAGTAAGAAACTGCTGGTAGCGGGGGCCACTCGAGTCGCCGCCCCACGATGACGGAGTCGGTCCCCGACTGGATTCCGGTAGCTGACGCTCGAGCGCCACCGCATCGTTCGGGACGGTGAAGTCGTGACCGCTGCACGACGACGGCTCACGACTCAGAATCTGTAACGGGAGGGAGGTTTAACAACCATTCCTGTGATATAAACCTGATGTCAACTCGAGAAATAGAACTTCGAAGTACGGTCGGCGGGCTCACGGCGGAAGGGAAACTCCACACGCTGAGCGTGTGGTTCATTCTTGCACTCCGGCTGATGATTGGACTCGCGTTTTTCCAGAGCGGCGCCGACAAGGTCCTCTCGGGCGAGTTCTCCGCGAGCGGCTATCTACAGAACGCACCGGCGGCGAACGGCAGTCCCGTCGCGGACCTCTTCGTTTCGATGGGGAACATACCCTGGTTCGTCGACTTCGTTAACATCGCCGTGCCGTGGGGCGAGGTCCTCATCGGACTCGGGGTGCTCCTCGGTACGATGACTCGACTCGCGGCGTTCTTCGGCGCGTTCATGATGTTGCTGTTCTATCTCGGGAACTGGGACGTCACCCACGGATACATCAACGGCGACTTCGCGTACATGCTCGTGTTCCTCTCCGTTGCCGCCTTCGGCGCCGGCCGAATATTCGGACTCGATCGGTACATCGAATCGTACGAGATCGACGGACAGCCCCTCGTCGAGCGGTATCCGCGGATTCGGTACCTCCTCGGATAACGCCGGTCCCGGACACCACGCCACGGACGACGGCGAACATTAGTGGTTAATTCAACTCGAGTCGCCGAGCGACGGGTGTCGGTACGAGTCGGTGCGCCGGATGCAAACGAGACACCAGAAAGGCAGACCGTACCGTCGCAAACGGAACCGGAGAAGGTTCGTCCTCAGTCGTCGGCCGTCTCGGCGTCGGCGTCCTCGCCCAGCAGTTCCTCGCGGTGCTCGTCGAGCAGCGGCGCGCGACCGCGGGGCTCGGGATTCGTCTCGCTCATCTTGATTGGGTTGCCCGCGATCTCGACGTCCCTGTCGGCGCCGGGCTGTTCGACCGGCACGAGCATATCCCGCGCGTAAACGTGCGGATCGTCGAAGATCTCCTCGGTCGTCTGCACCGGGGCGGCGGGGACGCGACCCTCGAGCTTGCCGACGAGTTCGTCGTTGGTCAGATCGGCGGCCCACTCGGCGAGTTCGGCGCGGAGCGCGTCGCGGTTCTCGAGTCGCTCCGGCGTCGTCGGGTACGCCTCGGCGAGGTCCTCGCGGTCCATCACGTCGCAGAGTTCCGCCCAGTGGTTGTTGTTGAACGCGGCGATGACGGCGTAGCCGTCGTCGGTCTCGAATGCGTTGTAGGGAAAGAGCGTGGGGTGGGAGTTGCCCCGACGGGTGGGGGCCTCGCCCGTGTACGACTGCTGGTAGACGGCGCGCTCGGTGAAGCTGAGCATCGAGTCGTACATGGCGGTGTCGACGTACTGACCCTCGCCGGTCTGCTCGCGGTGGTTGACCGCCGCCAGAATGCCGATGCAGTTCAGCGTCGCCGTAAAGAGGTCGCCGACGCCGGGCCCGGTCTTCGTCGGCGGGCCGTCGGGTTGGCCGGTGGTCTCCATGACGCCGCCCAGCGCCTGCGCGATGAGGTCGAAGGAGGGCTGGCCCTGCCGCTCCGTCTCGCCGGTCCGCGGGTCGCCGAAGCCGCGGATCGAGGAGTAGATGAGATCGGGGTTGTGCTCTTTGAGCGTCTCGTAGCCCAGATCGTACTTCTCCATCGTCCCCGAGCGGTAGTTCTCGACGACGACGTCGGCCTCCTCGACGAGCGAGAGGAAGTCCGCGCGGTCCTCGTCGTCGCCGAGGTTCAGTTCGATGCTCTTCTTGCCGCGGTTGACGCTCTGGAAGTAGCCCCCGTAGGCTTCTTCTTCGGGATCGTCGACGAACGGCGGGTTCGAGCGGATCATGTCGCCGCCGGGTCGTTCGATCTTGACGACGTCCGCGCCCAGGTCCGCGAGCAACATCGTACAGTACGGCCCGGCGAGCACCTGGGTCAGATCCACGACGCGAAGGTTCGAGAGTGCTCCCATGTCTGTACGCCTCCTTTCCAAACCAGTACCAAAACCCTTACCATCGATCATGTAGTTGTTTCCCGGTACCACCTGCCATGTGAATACCAGCCATAGAGACGCTGTTAGGATCCTTAAGGAATATTATCATGGAAGATCATTAGGTTTATAGGCCGGTCCATCATGGTTTCGAGTACGATGTCCCAAACGGTCGTCCTCGGCGTGATCGGCTCCGATGCCCACGTCGTTGGCATCACAATCTTAGAGCAAGCCTTCAGTGCAGCCGGCTTCGATGTCGTGAACCTCGGCGTCCAGACCTCTCAGGAGGACTTTGCCGAGGCCGCAGTAGCGCACGACGCGGAGGCCGTACTGGTCTCCTCGCTCTACGGCCACGCCGAGCAGGACTGCCAGGGATTCCACAGCGTCCTCGAGGACGCGGACGTCGACGCGGTCAGCTACATCGGCGGCAACCTCGCCGTCGGACAGGACGAGTTCGAACAGACCCGGAAAACGTTCCGGGAGCTCGGATTCGACCGCGTCTTCGATTCCGAAACCGATCCCGAAGACGCGATCGCCGCGCTCCGCGAAGATCTCCAGATCAAACCGACGGAGTCGGAACGGGCGACTATCAGTTCGTAGATGTCTAGATGATACGAGACGAACGCATTCCATCCGACGAGCTACGGCGTATCGACGAAGAGATCCGATCCGGCTGGCACACGGGCGAAGACGTCGACTTCGAGGACGCAATCGCGTACCACGAGTCGCTGCCCGACCACAAGCGATTCGCCGACGTCCTCGAGTCAGCCGACAAACCCCTTCTCCAGCCGCGAGCCGGGGTGCCCCGGCTCGACGACCAGATCGAACTCCTGCGATACCTCCTCGAGGAGGGCCAGGCGGATCTCCTCCCGACCACGATCGACTCGTACACGCGTGACAACGAATACGAGAAGGCCCAGCAGGGCCTCGACAAGGCCCTCGAGACGGGCGACGACACCCTGAACGGCTTCCCGGCCGTCAATCACGGAGTCGACGGCTGTCGCGAACTGATCGACGCGGTCGACGCGCCGATCGAGGTGCGCCACGGCACCCCGGACGCCCGGCTGCTCGCGGCGATCACCTTTGCCGGCGGTTTCCAGAGCTTCGAGGGGGGCCCGATCTCCTACAACATTCCGTACACGAAACGCCACGGCCTCGAGGAGACCATCGAGAAGTGGCAGTTCGTCGACCGGCTGGCGGGAGCCTACACCGAACGCGGCGTGCGGATCAACCGCGAGCCGTTCGGGCCGCTCACCGGTACCCTCGTCCCGCCCTCGATCGCGATCGCGATCATGCTCGTCGAGGGGAAGTTAGCGGCGACCCAGGGCGTGCGCTCGATCACGCTCGGCTACGGTCAGGTCGGCAACATCGTCCAGGACGTTGCCGCCCTGCACGCGCTCAAGAAGCTGGGCAACGAGTATCTGCCCGACGAGGTCGTCGTGACCACCGTCTTCCACGAGTGGATGGGCGGCTTCCCGCCGGACGAGGCCCGCGCGAACGGCGTCATCAGCTTCGGCGGCATGACCGCCGCCATCGCCCAGCCGGACAAGGTCATCACCAAGTCGCCCCAGGAGTTCCAGGGGGTGCCGACCATGGAGGCCAACTCGGCCGGCCTGCGCACGACGCGCCAGGTCATCGACATGGCGATCGAACAGCAGATCGACATCGACGGCATCGAAGAGGAACAGGACCTCATCGAGCGCGAAACCCGCTGTCTGATGGACACCATCTTCGAGCACGGCGACGGCGACGTCGTCCAGGGAACGCTCAAGGCCTTCGACTCCGGTGCGCTCGACGTCCCCTTCGCACCCAGCGACAGCGCGGCAGGTGCCGTCCTGCCCGCGCGAGACGACGACGGTCGCGTCCGCATCTTCGAGTGGGCCGACCTCGAGATGGACGAGGACATCAAGGAGATTCACCGCGCCCGACTGTCCCAGCGCGCGGACACCGAAGGGCGCGAGCAGTCGTTCCGGATGGTCGCGGACGACGTCGACGCGATCAGCGATGGCAAGCTCATCGGCCGACCGCAGGGTGACGCATCACCATGAACATTACAGGAATATACGCAACGCCCGGCTACTCCGGGTTCTTCTTCGACGACCAGCGCGCGATCAAGCAAGGAGCGGAACACGACGGCTTCACCTACGAGGGCGAGCCGGTCACCGACGGCTTCGACGAGATTCGCCAGGCCGGCGAAACGATCATCGTCGACATCGAACTCGCCGACGGCACCGTGGTCCGAGGCGACTGCGCCGCGGTCCAGTACTCCGGTGCCGGCGGGCGCGACCCGCTGTTCAAAGCCGAGGAGTACGCCCCCGTCATCGAGGGCCCCGTCGCCGACGAACTCGAGGGCCGAGATGCGACCGAGTTCCTCGACAACGCGGAGCTGCTCGAGGAGTTGCAGGTGGATGGCGACCGACTCCACACGGCGATCCGCTACGGCGTCTCGCAGGCGCTTCTCGCCGCGGCTGCTGAAGCCGAGAAGACGACGCAGACGGACGTCATGGCAGACGCGCTGGGTACCGAGCCCGCGACGGAGCCGGTGCCGGTCTTCGGCCAGTCCGGCGACGACCGCTACAACAACACGGAGAAGATGTTCGTCAAGGGCGTCCCGGTCCTGCCCCACGCGCTGATCAACAGCGTCGAGAAGATCGGCGAGAACGGCGAGGTCCTCCTCGAGTACGTCGAATGGCTCGTCGAGCGCTCTCAGGAACTGGGCCCCGAGGGGTACGAGCCCCGCTTCCACATCGACGTCTACGGCATGATCGGCGAGATCTTCGGCGCACCCTACGATCGCGACGAAGTGGTCGACTACTTCGCCGCGCTCGAGGAAGCCGCGGCCCCCTACCCGATTCAGATCGAGGGGCCGATGGACGTCGGCGACCGGGCCGACCAGATCGACGCGATGGTCGAACTCCGCGAGGGGCTCGACGCTGCCAACGTCGGCGTCGACATCGTGGCCGACGAGTGGTGTAACACCTTCGAGGACGTGCAGGCGTTCGTCGACGCGGGCGCGGCAGACCTCGTGCAGGTCAAAACGCCCGACCTGGGCGGGATCCACCGCAGCGGACAGGCGGTCCGCTACTGCGATGGGACAGATACCCGCGCCTACCTCGGAGGCACCTGTAACGAGACGGAGACCTCCGCACGCGCCTGCGCTCACGTCGCGCTCGCGACGAACGCCGCGCAGGTGCTCGCGAAGCCCGGCATGGGCTTCGACGAGGGCTATATGATCGTCGAAAACGAGATGCGACGGACGGTCGCTCGACGCAAACGAGAACAGTTACCAACTGACGCGGAGACGGACGAGGTGACTGCAGATGACTGATTGGACCGATCCGGACACGTTCGCACAGGTACTCGAGGATGTCGAGACCAAGGAGAAGGGTAACTGCTTCGAGGACTTCGAGGAGGGGGACGTCATCGAACACGACCCCGGCCTCACGCTCACCCAGTTCGGCAACGAGTCCTGGATGAGCCAGACCCTGAACCACGACCCCGCCTACTGGCGGCGCGACGCCGCCGCGGAACGCGGCTTCGACGAACCGCCGGTTCACCCGGACTATCTCACCGCAGCCACCCTCGGCATCACCGTCGAAGATCTCAGCGAGAAGGGCGGCTACTTCCTCGGACGTACCGACGTCCGGTTCCCCACTGCCCCGGTCTACACGGGCACCGAACTCCACGTTGAGAGCGAGGTCGTCAACCGCGCGACCTCGAGTTCCCGACCCGAGTACGGCATCGTCTCCTGGCGCACCCGCGGGAAAGACGCCGAAACCGGCGACGTGCTCTGTTCCTACGAGCGGACGAACATGATCCCGCGCCGGGAACCCCTCGCGACGGACGGAAGCGGTGCCGCAACCGCCGAGGACGACGCCGACGACGGCCCCGAACTCCCCGAGGAGTTCATCGCGCCCGAGGGCGGCTACTTCGAGGACTTCGTCGACGCCCTCGAGGAAGCCGACGGCGAGAACGCCGCCGTCGCTTATCGCCACGAGCGCGGCCGGACGCAGGACGACGTGACCGTCGCCTCGCTACCGCTTTCGACGCTCAACACGGCTAAACAGCACCACAACGTCGACGTGATGAGCGACTCGCCGTCGGGCAGTATCGTCACCTACGGCGACGTGACTCGATCGACCGCGCTGGGCCACGCCCGCTCGGACGAAGAAACGTGGCGCGAGGTCGGCTTCGACGACGAATCGTTCCACACGTTCGTCGCCGTCGGCGACACCGTCTACGCCTTCACGCGTGTTCTCGAGGCCGAGGCGGACGCCTCGAGCGACGAGGCGGGCACCGTCACCTTCGAGCACATTGCGTTCAACCAGGACGACGAACCCGTCTACTCCGGGACCCGAACCGCGGAGATTCGAAAGCGTTCTAACTAACACGAACGACCATCATAAACGCCCGCAGACAACCGCGAATTCAGACAGATACACATGACTGACGACATCCGACTCTGCCGTACGTTCCAGACCGCACCGGCCGCCGTTCCGAAAGACGACTCGGCGAAGTACCTCGTCTCCGCCCTCGAGGCGGAGGGGTTCCAGGCCCCCGACTGGCTCGTCCCCGACATGGAAGACGGGACGGCACCGGACATGAAAGCCGAGGGCCTCGAGAACACCATCGAGAAGGTTCCCCAGTACGACTTCCCCGGCGAGATCTGGCCCCGCGTCGAGTGGAGCTACGAGGACGAGGAGTACTGTGACAAGGGGCGCAACCAGATCGATCGCCTCGTCGGCGAAATCGGCGACGAGATCGACGGCGTCGTCGTCCCCAAGGTCGGCCGCCTCGAGGACGTCAAGCGCGCCGCCGAGGTCGTCGCCGAAGCCGAGGCCGAACACGGCTACGACGACGGCTCGATCGGCCTCTCGATCATCATCGAGACCGGCCGCGCGCGCTCCGATCTGCGCGAAATTTCCAAGTTCGGCGAGGACTCCCGGCTCACCGCGCTCGTCTTCGGGCCCGTCGACTACGCCGCCGAACTCGGCGGTCGCGACCTCGGCGACGGCATGCCCCGCTGGGACGGCCTGCTCGAAGCCCTCTCGAACGAGTCCAGCGCCGCGGGCCTGCTCTCGATCGGCGGCCCCTTCGACGACCTGTTCAAGGAGCGTGCTGGCTTAACCTACTACAACGCGGACGCCTACGCGGATCAGGTCGAACACGAGGCCCAGCTCGGTCTCGACGGCTCCTGGTCGCTGTACCCCAAGCAGACGATTCAGGCCAACACCGTCCACATGCCCACGCCCGAGGAACTCGAGCGCGACGTCCACAAGATCGAGCGCTTCAACGAGGCCAAGCGCGAGGGCACCGGCGCGGTCACCATCGACGGCCAGATGGTCGACGAGGCCACCTTCAAGAACTTCCGCAACACGGTCCAGCAGGTCCGTGCGATCGACGGCATTCGACCCGCACAGACCGAGGACTACTACGACGCGGAGCTACTCGATCGAGCGCGCGAACTCGAACTGTCGTATCGCTGAGGGGCGCGTGAGCGCCTGAACCGGGTAACTGACTGAGTTCGATTTTTCCTTCGGAGAATCGTCGGCTGCCGTTTTCCGCTGCCCCGCAGGCGAGAGACGAGGCTCAGAGAGCGCTTCCAGCGAGCGCTGGATGCGCCGGTAGACCGTCTCACCGACGCATCGAACGCCACGCACGGTATTCAGTTATTGGGTGGCAATCTGCTGATAATTATTTACTATCTTCGTAAGTACTAACAACGGCAATATATTCCATACGAGCCACACCTATGGCGTACGTGCCGCTACAGGCGGTCGAGTTCGCGCATAGCCCGTTGATCACGTTCATCGTCGGTCTCGTCGCAGTCGTCGCGTTGCTGGTGTGGCTCGACCTCCCGGCGTTCATCGGATTGATTATCGCGGCGTTCACCGTCGGCGTCGTCAACACGGTCTTCGTCGCCGACTTCAGCGCGGCCGATGCCGGCTCTCGAGTTGCGACCGCGTTCGGAGAGAACATGGCTGGAATCGGGATCCCGATCCTGATGGCAGCAGTCATCGGCAAATCGATGCTCGAGAGCGGGGCGGCCCAGCGGATCATCCGGGGCTTTCAGAACATCCTCGGCGAGTCCAACTCGGACATCTCCCTGCTCGGGAGCAGTTCCTTCCTGGCCGTGCCCGTCTTCTTCGACAGCGTCTTCTACCTCATGGCGCCCCTCGCACGCTCGATGCGCGCCCGCGTGGGTCGGGATTATACATTGTTCATCGTCGTCGTGGGAGCCGGTGCGGCGACGACGCACGTCTTCGTCCCTCCGACGCCGGGACCGCTGGCCGTCGCAGCGGAGTTGGGGACGGATCTGGGAGCAACGATCGCCATCGGAATCGCGACCGCGATCCCGGCGGCGATCCTCGCCGGGCTCGTCTACGGCCGGTGGATCAACGCCAGGCTCGACATCCCGCTTCGCGACACGATGTCGACGACGACCGAGGAGCTAGAGGACGTCGCCGAGAAGCCGACCAGCGCCCTGCCGGGCATGCTCGAGGCCTCGGCACCGATCATCCTGGCGGTCGTCCTCATCGCGTCACTGACCGTCGTCGACGGGTTCGGAGACGTCGTGCCGTCGCTCGAAACCATTCGACCGGTCGCCGCCTTCCTCGGGAACAAGAACGTCGCGCTCACGGTCGCCGCCCTCGCCGCGGCGTACTCCTTCATGCGACACAACGACCTCTCCCGTGACGAGTGGGCCGACGAACTCACGGAAGCGCTGAAAAGCGGCGGGAACATTGCGGCCATCACCGCCGCCGGCGGCGCGTTCGGGGCCCTCCTCGCGGCCTCGGGGATCGGGAGCTATCTCGCAGGCGGCCTCCAGGACATCGGTATCGGCCTGCTGGTCACCGCCTGGCTCATCGCCGCGATCGTTCGTATCGCACAGGGCTCGGCGACGGCCGCGATGCTGACGGCCGCCGGGATCATGGCACCCCTTACCGGCCAGCTCGAGGTCCACACCGCCTACCTCGTGATGGCGATCGGTGCGGGCGCCAACATCTTCTCGTGGTACAACGACTCCGGCTTCTGGCTGGTGAAGGAAATCGGCGGGCTCACGCTGGGCGAGACGCTCCAGACGTGGACCGTCCTGACGACGATTATCTCCGTCTCCGGGCTACTCACGAGCTTACTACTCTCGACGATCTTCCCGTTCGCATAACTCCGGAGCGGATTCTGGAATTTCGTCATCGGAGAGCTGGAACGCGCCGGCCAGGGGCCGGCAACAGTTCGAAAGAGACGGTATTCACCCTGACCCCAATACGTTTACCTAGACTACAGTGCGTCCGTCCGTCGCTCACGGAGACAGATATTTATGGTATGGTAACATGGACCGATGTGTATCGCTATGAAACCGTGCCACAGCTGTCAGGCGGTCATCGACGAGTACCTCTTGGATAAACAACTCGAACCCCTGCGCGACCTCACAGTTGACGACTTCAATGTCTGCGCGGACTGTGCGACTATCGTTGCGGATGCGTGCATAAAATGCGGCAGCGCGGTGTACGTCCCTCGAAGCGAATCCGTCACCCCCGATTACTGCCCAGCGTGTCGTGCCGACCTCATCGACCGCACCGGTCACGATCCCGGCTGGAATTGTGACCTGACGTCTCCCTGAACGGCATCCCACCCCTCAGACGATATTTCTCCGGACAGCCGCCCAACAGGCAGCTAGCGTTATCGGGAAATGTATTCGAGGCTCTGGTGAATCACTAGACTGCGTCGACTTCTATGGGTTAGAGATAGGTTCTTGAAGCGCTACTTGGGGACGGTTCTAACCACGACCTTGAAAGACTCCATGAGAAGAGAGCGATTAGCTCAATCATCGTCCCTCCAAGATCTCACAACCCCACGCCGTATGACGATTCACCAAATCCCTTTTTCCAACCCCATCCAACTGAACTCACTGTTAGATAACTGGATATTCGGAGCGTGCTTCGTGCGTTCGAACTCCGAGCCCCTTCGCGGACTACGTAGGCGACCTGCGTAGTACGCGTTCGAATCTGGTAGTCGGTTAGCTAAGCATGAGCGGTCCCATTGAGAGAGTCTGTTTGGCGAGCGTCGCGAGCCGCAGGATGTAGGATGTGAACAGGAGAAATGGCAGCACTGAGATGGCAAACGCGGCGCTAACAACCCAGAGAACGCTCTCGATGCCGAGGAACGTGCCGGAGAACGTTGTCAGGTCGACGAAGACGACCATCCCCCCAGAGACGGTGAGTGCAATCACTGCGGCGTACAGGATGGCTCGTGAGAGTTTCACCAGCGCCCACTGGATGTAGAGATCCTTGATGTATTCGCGGACCACCCCGTACATCGTGAGCGCCTCGAGCAAATCTCTGAACGCGCTTCGTTCCTCGTCGGTGAGGGAGTCTTCGTACTCCATCCCGAGCCGGCGAACGTTGTGTATCTTCCGATCGTAGTTGTAATCGAGCGCGGGCGAGACGACGCCGAAGGTGCCGAAATCCGCGTCTTCGAGGTGGTTGCGTGCGTGGTCGGCGTTCTCCAACAGGTCGTCGACGTACTCGTCCACCTTCTTGTAGACCTCCTGGTTTTCAGTCTCGGAGAGTGTGTCTCGCAGTGTCCTCGCTCGCTGTTCGCTCGTTTCGATAAGCGCATGGAGGTAGGCCGCTGGGTCGGCGGGCGTCGTCATCCCGAGGAGGGTGTCGGTGTTCTGGCGGAAATCCACCGTCGTGTCCATCCGACTACGCTGGCTCCCGAGCGAACCGATCTCCTGGGAGAGGACGAGCTGATTGATCGAGACGACGAGCGTCGTTCCCGTGATGATCGCGCCGACGAGACCGGCGAATACCGTCTCGACCATGTCGCTCGACTGCATGGTCGAGTGCAACGACACCGGCTTCATCACGCCCCAGGTCATGAACACGAGGAAGATCAGTAAAGCGAGCCCACCGGCGACGACCCACCGGTTGGCTCCGATTAGCAACCAGAACCAGTACTTGTTGACGTCCGTCCGCTCACGTAGCGTGTCGTCCGTCGAGAGCTCACTCATGAGAGACTGGGCGTTTGAACAGCAGTAGTTTCGTGCCGCCACGGTCGTAGCTGATCGTCTCTGCGAGTTCCCAGCCCTCTGCACCGAGGCGGTTGAGTTCGTCAGTTGGATCGACCGTCTCTCGCTTGGTCAATCCCTTTGGCGGCTCGAGTGTCTTGTATTCCCATTGCTGGTGCGTTTCGGTACCCATGAGTTGTTTTCGGCTCTCACGGTGATGACTCTGCTGACAGGTGTTTCCCGTCGTGTAATGATTGAGAACCGAGCAGTGTGCTCGTGCGTCGTCTATCGCAATCATGATCGAGATTATCCCTGGGTCGCCAGTGCTGCGTTCGCCACCTCAAACCGACCGATTCTCCGGTTTACTTCGCGCATCCTGCGGCTCACGACCCTCGCCAAACAGACTCTCCGATGGGACCGCTCATCCTCAACTGAGTCGACTCTGGTATTCGAGACTCGGGACGAGAACAATAGAGTACGGTGGGGATGGGATTTGAACCACGGTCGTTCCACTCCCTGATTCAAATCCCACCGTTTCGTTTTCCGCTCTAGAGACTCCTCACTACGTTCGTCGTATTCTCTCACGGAAAACGGTGGGGATGGGATTTGAACCCATGAGGCTTGGAGGCCACCTGCTCTCAAGGCAGGCGCGTTAGGCCGCTCTGCCACCCCACCTCGCTCTCCGTTTTACCGCACGTTCCAAAAGGGTTGTCGGTCTATTCGCGCTCGAGCCCGCCGTCCTCCCCGACTCGAATTCCGAGTTCGTCCACGAGCGTCGCCGTCGCCTCTGCACCCGGCCGCTCGGCGGCCCGCCGAGCCTCGAGCCCCGCAACGGTCGCCCGAAACCCAGCAGCCGTCGCGACGGTGGGAAGCATCGGGGCGAAACCGACGCTAAGCCCGCCGTCGGCCGCGCGTCGGGCCAGCGTCGACAGTTCGGGCGTCGCGTACGCGTCGGCGAAGTCGATCGGCTCCGAAAAGCCCGCGAAGTACGTGCTGCCCTCATCGGACGGCCCGAGCACGACCTCGTGACGGCGCAAGGACATCGCCGCCCCGTCGATCTCCGTTCGGGCCACCAGCGGCACCGTCGGCTCGAGCACCCCCGCGCTCTGGACCCCTTCGCGCTCGAGGAGGTGCGTGACGGTGTTGCCGATCCGGGCCGAGCGGCTCGAGCCGACCTGTCGTTCGAACCGGACCGCCGCGTCCTCCCCGAGCGCATCGAGAGCGAGCGCTCGGACCTCCGCTTCGGGGTCACCGTCGGCGTGTGCCTCGGGCAGAGTCGCTTCGTCGCGGTAGTTGACCAGGAGGTCGCCGCCGCTCGAGGTGACGCTCCAGCAGACGTCGGCAACGGCGGCCTCGTAGAGCGAGACTGCCTCGGCGTCGGAGAGCGGCGACTCCTCGACGAGCGACGAGAGGACGAGTCCCTCCCGCGGCGGATCGACCGGGACGACGACTATCATGTGTCGGACTCCGAGCGCGCGGTCCTTGAACGCGGCGCTTCCGTCGATCGCGTCCGGAGTCGGCTCCGCAATGGAGACGAATTATAGTGTCGGAGCGTTTTCGAGCCGGTATGGACGAACGATCGATCGCCGGACTGTTCGGGACGCTCGTAATCGCGGCGCTGGCAGTCCTCGGCATCGTCGGGTTCGGAAACGGCTATCTGACCGACACGACCGGCCAGTACTTCGTGCCGACAATGGGTGCGCTCGTTGTCGGCGTCATCGCCGTGGGGACACTGATCGCCCTGGGCGTCGGCTCGAGACGCTGGCGCGAAAATCCGTACTGGTAGCGAACGCCGTCAACCCAGATAGCATCGCTCTCGGCTCGTTTCTGCCGCCCCCGCCGGGCCGTTTCTCTCGTCTCTCGTCTCGTTCTGGCCCCGCCGTATCGTTCTGACCCTGCCGTATCGCTCCCGTTCTCCCCGCCTAGCGTCCCTGCCGCCCTTTCGTCTGCCGATAGTCCGAGGCCATCAGCGACGCGAAGGCCTCGAGCCACGCCTGCGTCTGCTCGTCGGTCTGCTCCTGGGGCTCGATCATCGGGACGAGTTCGAAGCCGCGACCGCGAATCCGCGTCGCGTGATCGTCGGGGAGGGCGAGTTCGTCGGCCGGGGTCGTCGTGTACTCCACCCCGAGTTCCGCCAGCGCGCGCTCGCCGACGGGGATGAGTATTTCCGGGTTGATCATCCGAATTTCCGCGTTGAGATAGGGCTCACAGTTGCCGATTTCCTCGTCGGTCGGCCGACGATCGGGGTCGCGACAGCGAGTCAGGTTCGTCAGATAGACGTTCTCGAGTCCGGGTTCGTCTGCGGGCGAGTCGATGGCACATAGTCCGAGGCGCTCGAGCATCCGTCGCAGCCCGCCGTCACCGTTGCTGCCGCCCTCGCCGGCGAACGGAACGCCCACTTCGTCCGCGTACGCTGTCGGTCGCTCCCCAACGAAGAGGAAGTCAGCGCCGACGTCGCCGTAGCCGTGGACGATCTGCGTGCGCGTCTCACAGAGCGCCGGACAGTTCCGACACTCCTCGTCCATGCCGTACGGGTTCGCTCGAGACCGTTGATTCGCGTCCACACTCCCGTTTCGGAAGCGACAACTAAAAGCGACGCGTCTAGCTTGGGGGCGTCACGCGGGGACGAAATCGACGGGCGATACTCGTCTCCGCCGGGGACGGCTCCGCGCCGGCAAAACGGACCGCAGTAACCGAACTGTCGGTTGCGGATTCCCGCTATCCGGTGCGATTCGACGGTCGATTATGCGTGAGACTGGGCGGCTTGAATCCACTCAGCTGCACGGGCCTGCGAGATCTCTGCGGCCTCCGCGACGGTGTTCGCTTCCGTTCTGGCGAGGTCCGCGAGGGTTTCGATGCCCGCTTCGGCGAGCCGATCGGCGTAGGTCTGGCCGACGCCGTCGATGGCTTGCAGGTTCTGCTCCGCAGCGCCTTCTCCCTGCTCGGACGCGGTTTCGATCGCGTCGGTGGTATCGACTGCTAGATCTTCGGTCGTTGCGGCTTCATCGATAGTGGCTTCGGCGCTCTTTCGGGTCGTCTCGGCGACCGATTCGGCCTCTTCCTGAGCCGTCCGCATGGTGGCTTCGGTCTCCTGCTGGATGGTTTCGGCAACCTCTTCGGTCTGGCGCTGGACGGTTCCGACGGTTTCCTCGGCCCGGCCGACGACCTCGATCGTCTGCTGTTCCGTCTCCTCTTGGGCGTCGATGACCGAGTCGATCGACCCCGCGAGCACCCGCCGTTGCTGGTCGGTGAGATCTTCGACCGTGTGGAGGAACTTCGTCTCGAACTCGTCCCAGATGTCGTCCTGACTCTGCTCAAACTCGTCGAACTGCCGATCGACGGTCGATCGGATATCTCCCCCGTTTGCCTCCAGCGCTGATTCCAGCGCGTCGAACTGTGCGTGCAGCAGTTGCTGGAACATTTTCGTCCCCTGCTCGAATCCCTCGTTGAGCAGCTGTTGGGTCTGTTCCGTTCCCTCTTCGAATTCCTCGTCGATAGTCGATCGGATGTCGTACCCGTTCTCGTCGAGGGCCGACTCCATCGCCTCGAGTTGCGCGTCGAAGAGCTGCCGAGCGAGTTCGGTTCCCTGACGCTGGACGCTTCGTTGCATCGCCATGCTGTTCTGCAGGAACGCTTCCGCGGCGTTCTCCTGGAACTCGAGTCCCTGCTGGAACAGCTGCTGACTCCGTTTGATCGACTGGCGCTGCATCTCGAACGTGCTTTCGATGGGTGATGTCGTGTCTGTCATAGAGTATGGTACCAGTACCGAGGCGAACCGATGCCCCGCCACTGTTTCCTAGTCGGACGGACAGCAGCCAGACGAATAAGCAACACCCCTAAATGGTTTTAGAAGACATTTGATGCCACAGAGGGGCGTGGGGTATCGGCGCGGCGATGTCTCGTGGTTTTACGTCCACATCTCATCACGGGAACAGGGACAACCCTCGCTGGTCGGTACTGGCCGAAGAGGGGTCTCGAGCGAGTCACTCCGACGATCGACTCGGGGCGCGCTCGACACTCCGAGAAGACGTCGGTTCACTCACAGCACTCGAGACGAGATCAGCGCTCGAGACCGCCTCGCTCGGTGACCTCAAGGATGAACTTCACGTTGCGGACGATCTCCTCGGGAGATGTTTCCTCGCCCTCGTCGTAGAGATCGCTGGTTCGATAGAGGATGTTAGCGAGCTGTTTGCGCTCGCTCGTGTCGCCGCGAACGTCGTCGGCGACTTCGCGGAGGAACTCGACGCGCTCGGGATCGGGATCGAACTCGTTGGCAGCGGCAGTGTCCACCTCACTCTCGTCGCCAGCGGCAGTCTTCTCCCTACTCCCGTCGTCACCGCCGGCTGTCATCGATCCGGAGAGGCTGCCTCGTTGCGTCGGCTCTGGGAGATGGCCTGCCGGTGAACGATCCCAGTGTTGTTGGCGACGTTCTCGGTAATCGTCCGCAGGGCGTCGCTGGTCTCGTCGCCGTCTTTCAGGACCGTCGGCTTCCCGCCGTCACCGCCTTCGCGGACGGCCGGATCGAGCGGGATCGAACCCAGGAAGGGGAGCTCGTGTTCCTCGGCGAACGCCTCGCCGCCGCCGGAGCCGAAGATATCGTGTTCGCCGCCGCAGTCGGGGCAGGCGAACGTCGACATGTTCTCGGCGATGCCGAGCACGACGGTGTCGTGTTTGGCGAACATCTCGAGGCCCTTCCGGGCGTCGTCCAGCGCCACGTCCTGCGGGGTCGTGACGATGACCGCGCCGGTGACGGGCATGGTCTGGAGCATCGTCAGCTGGGTGTCGCCGGTGCCCGGCGGGAGGTCGACGACGAGGTAGTCGAGGTGACCCCACTCCACGTCCTCCGTCAACTGGGTGATGACCTTGTGGACCATCGGACCGCGCCAGATAACGGGGTCGTCCTCGCCGGTGAGGAAGGCCATGCTCATCAGCTTCACGCCGTACTTCTCGGGCGGAACGAGGGTCTCGTCCTCGGTGGCCATCGGCGGCTCGTCTGCGTCGACCATCCGCGGCACATTTGGCCCGTAGACGTCGGCGTCGAAGAGGCCGACCCGGGCACCGAGCTGTGAGAGGCCGGCGGCGAGGTTGACCGCGACGGTCGACTTGCCGACGCCACCTTTCCCGGAGGCGACGGCGATGACGTTTTTGACGTTCGGCAGTACCTGTTCCTCGCTGGTGAGGTCGTCGCGATCGGGCACGCTCGCGGTGAGGTCCGCCTCGAGGCCCTCGGCGGTGAGCACCTCGCGGACATCGGCAGCGATGTCGCTCTCGCTCGGTGAGTAGGGGGCGCCCAGTGCGAGATCGATGGCGACCTGATCGCCGTCGACGGTGATGTCGTTGACCAGCCCGAGCGACACGATATCGTCGCCGAGTTCCGGATCTTCGACCGTCCGGAGGCGGTCGCGAACGGCGGCTTCGTCCATGCCACTAGGTACTTCCCGGCGTCGAAAAGGGTTGTGTTCCCACCTTTTTGCTGCGGGTTGCTGAGAAATCGGAGATTTCTCGCATCAAGCGAAACCGTCGGTTTCGAACGACCTCGCTCATGGTTCGAGAGAGCGGAGCTCTCTCGTCATCACGAAAGGTGCTTTGCGCCTTTCGAACGACTTCGTTCGCTCGAACCGCTTGCAAAAATCTGTCTGGCGAGAGCGAAGCTCTCGCTGACCTTTGCTCAGTTCGTTCGCAAAGAGGCCGAAGCGGCCGCTCGCTCCCGCTGGTCGCTCGCGGGTGCATCGCTTACACTCGAACCGCCGCAGATATCACCGTTACTACGCGTTGAAGTCGAACCGCGGCCCGCCGTAGGTCGGCGGATCGGGCTCGAGTTCCACGCCCTGCTCGTAGCGCACGAAGTTGAGGTAGAACGGACGACCACAGCCCTCGACGGGCTCTCCCTCGGGGTCGGTAACGGGACCGTCCTCGCCACAGAGCATTTCGATCCCATCGGCCGACTCCCGGTCGGGATCGTCCGGGCTCGCGTACTCCCAGCCCGGCTGGCGGACCGTCGTGACCGATCGGTCCGCCAGATCCGGCGGCCGCTCGAGGCTGACCACGGCGTTGCAGTGGGGACAGGTGTACCGGACGGTGACGGTCATCGGCGGCTCTAGGGGCCTCGAGGACGTAAGCCTGCGGGCATCGGTGGGACGTTCGGGTGCTTGGCCGGAGGGCCGATCCCGGTATGGAGTCCCGAACCGTTTACCCGATAGCGTCCGCACGGACGGCTATGACCGAGTTCGACCCCGAAAAGTTCGAGGAGAAGTACGTTCACTACTTCGAGGAACTCGAGGAGGCGTACTCCGCGGCCTACCAGCAGTTACACGGCCAGTATGACTCGGCGGTACTTCGTGCCATCGACCGGCAGGTGCTGAGCGAGAGCGAACCCTTCTACGAAGGTAATGGCGAGTTCCGCGTCGAACTCCCGGCCGAGCCGGCGGCTCGTGTCGGCGCGGTGGCCGACCACGAACAGTTCGAGCCCGTCCTCGAGGCGTTCGTCGACCGAATCGAGGACGAACTTCAGCGGATTTTCGAGTTCGACGAGACCGCGTGACGGCGCACCTTCGAACGACCGGCGACGGGACGGTTGCGGGCACCCGGAACACCTTTTGCGCTGACGGGAAACCGTGTAGGTATGATCGACGAGACGGCCGAGGAAATTCGGGAGATGCAGACGCACAGCTCCTCGGTGGTCGCTGTCCGCGCGGCCAAGGCCCTCGAGGAGCTTGTCGAGCGCGAGTTCGCGACCGTCGAGGAGTACGTCCGCGCGCTCGAGCGAAACGGCTCCGTGTTGCGACGGGCGAACCCTTCGCACGCCTCGTTACAAAACGCCGTCCGGGAGGTCGTCGACGACGTGGCCGACGCCGAGCCCGACAGCGTCGAGGACGCTCACCGACTCACGAGCGAGAAGATCGACGAGGTCGTCTCGCGGATCGAGTCCGGCAAGCGGCTGGCCGCCGAAAACGCCGTCGATCACCTCCCGGACGGCGCGACGCTGCTGACACACGACTACTCTTCGACGGTGATCCAGGCCCTCGAGCAGGCGACCGCGGCCGGTAAGACGTTCGAGGTCTACGTCACCGAGGCCCGACCGCGCTATCTCGGACGCAAGACCGCACGGACGCTCGCCGAGATGGACCGCGTTGAAACGACGCTTCTCACCGACAGCGCCCACGGGATCTACCTCGAGGAGTGCGACCGGGTCATCGTCGGCATGGACTGCATCGTCGACGAGACGCTCTACAATCGCGTCGGCACCTTCCCGATCGCGTCGACGGCAGCCCGACTGGACGTGCCGGTGACCGTCCTCGGCTCGGCCTCGAAGATCGTCAGCGAAGGGTTCGTCTTCGAAAACGAGTTTCGGCCGGGCAGCGAGGTCATGGCCGAACCCGCCGACGGCTTCGACGTGGAGAACCCCGCCTACGACGCGACGCCGGTCGAGTTGCTCGAGAGCGTCATTACGGACGAGGGACGGGAACAGTTCTGAGCGATCGACCGGCCTCGCCCCCTTCGGTACCGCTCCGTCGATACGGCTCGAGGCGGTGACCGGGACCGTCCGAACGGTCGCGACTTCGAGACAGTCCGTCACGGGTGGCAACGATCTATCCACGTCGCTCCCGTATCGGTCGTATGCGTCTCGTACAGGTGTTCGTTCCCCGAGACGAACTGGATCTCGTCGTCGAGACGGCGGAGGAAGCCGGCGTCGACTACACCGTCTCTCGAGACACGGATCGCGGCGAATTCGAGGCGCTCGTTTCGATCCCTGTCCCGCCGCCGGCCGTCGAGCCGCTGTTAGAGGCCCTTCGAGCCGCGGGTCTCGACGAGCGATCGTACACGGTCGTCACGGCCGCGGAAACGATCGTCTCGAAGCGAACCGACGAGTTGACCGGCCGGTTTTCGGGAACCAGAATCTCTCGCGAGGAACTCCGGGCTCGAGCGGCCGATCTCGCACCGGCAGCGTCGACCTATTTTGGCCTGCTAATCGTGAGTACGGCGATCGCGACGGCCGGATTGTTGCTCGACTCGGCAGCGACGATCATCGGTGCGATGGTCGTCGCGCCGCTGATGGGACCGGCGCTGGCGGCCAGCGTAGGGGTAATCGTCGACGACGAGGCGCTCGCGTCGCGCGGTATCGCGTTACAGGTGATCGGCCTCGCGGCCGCCGTCCTCACGGCAGCGGTGATGGGCTGGGCGCTCAGAGGGACCGTGTTGCTTCCGCCGGGGTTCGAGATCACGACGGTCCCGCAGATCCGCGAGCGGATCACGCCTGACTTTCTCGCCCTGTTTCTCGCGCTGGGTTCCGGCGTCGCTGCGGTCATCAGTCTCACGCGAAACGTCGGATCGGTGCTCGTCGGCGTCGCGATCGCCGTCGCGCTCGTTCCGCCCGCGGCCACCGCCGGCCTCGGGATCGCCTGGAGAGATCCGACGGTCGTCCTCACCGCGGGCACGCTCGTCCTCGTCAATATGCTCTCGATCAATCTCACCGCGTTGCTCCTGTTATGGCTGTCCGGCTATCGGCCGGAACGAACGGAGTCCGTCGAACGCGTGTACGGGCGGCTCCGCTCGCGCGTCGCGGTGCTCCTCGTCGCCATCGTCGTCCTCTCGGTCGTTCTCGGCGGCATCACCTACGGCACGTACCGCACCGCCGCGGTCGAACACGACGTCAAAACGGAACTCGAGACGATGAGCGAGGCGGAACTCGCGGCCGGCTCCGAACTGCAGTTCCGGGAGACCGCGATCGACTACGAACTCATTGACGTCTACACCGGCGAACGGCCGACGATCACCGTTCACGTCGACCGACCGCCCGGCGAGGGGCTCCCGAACGACTTCGCCGACGGCGTGCGCGACCGCCTCGAATCGGCGGCCGGCGTCGATCTCGAGGTGATCGTCGAACTGGCGACGACTCTCCGCAGCGGTTGAGCCGGGTGAGATGCTACTCCCGCTTTCCGAACGACCGCGGCGACCCCTCGGTCGGGCTGGCCCAGACGACCGCGTTCCGGAGTACCCGCCGAATCGCCTCGTTCTCGTAGATCGGATACGTCTCGTGGCCGGGCCGGAAGTAGAATATTCGCCCGTTTCCGCGACGGTAACAGCAGCCGCTGCGGAACACCTCGCCCCCCTCGAACCAGCTGACGAACACCTGCCGGTCGGGTTCGGGGACGTCGAACGGCTCGCCGTACATCTCCGTTTCGGGGAGTTCGATCGCTTCGTCCAGGCCGTCCGCGATCGGATGGCCGGGATCGACGACCCAGAGCCGCTCGGTGCCGCCGTCCTCGCGGTACTGCAGGCTACAGGAGGTTCCCATAAGGCGCTTGAAAGGCTTCGCGTAGTGGCTCGAGTGCAGCGGGATGAATCCCATCCCCTCGAGGACGCGCTCGTGGACGCGATCGACGATTTCGTCCGCGACCTCGTCGTGCGCCTCGTGGCCCCACCAGAGCAGGACGTCCGTCGACTCGAGGACGTCGTCGGTGAGACCGTGGTCGGGCTCGTCGAGCGTCGCGGTCCGAACCTCGTGGTCGTCGGCGAGCGCGTCTGCGATGGTCTCGTGAATGCCGTCGGGGTAGACGGCCGCGACTGCGTCGTCCTCGCGTTCGTGGCGAAATTCGTTCCAGATCGTGACTACGACCATGACCGATCGGTCTGCTGTCCGGAGCCTTATACTGTCGGTCGTACTGACGAGCCATCGTCGCGGCCGATCTCGACGAAACGGATCGAGCGACTGCCATCATAGTGGCTCCCGGCGGACGGTATCGGCCGGGAGACCGACGAGTGAAACAGCATCCTGGAATACTAGAAACAGTCACTATATGTTACCTATACTGCCGTAATAGTATAATAATACGTGAAATACGAAAGGCCTGTACGTATTAATCGGTCACAACCCTTATTTCGATAGCCGACTGCCACACTCTATGGACCAGGATCGAACGCAAATGATCTCGAAATGGTTGGTTTCTCACTGCCCTTCCATTGCTGCTGAGACGAAATCGGAGGTCTGGATATGATTGGCGACGGAATCGGGGTCGGCATCGTCGGCCTCGGTGGCATGGGAAATCTCCACGCGCGGAGCATTCGAGAACTCGGCGCTGACGTCGTTGCTGGCGCGGACCTCGTCCCGGAGCAACGAGACCAGTTCGCCCGGGAATTCGGTTCGCGGACCTACGAGACGCACGACGAACTCGTCGTCGACGACGCGGTCGACGCCGTCATCGTAACGACGCCCAACCGGTTTCACGAGCCGATCGCCGTCGCGGCCCTCGAGGCGGGGCTGGACGTCCTCGTCGAGAAACCGCTCGCCCACACCCTCGAGAGCGCCGAACGGATCGCGGAGACGGCGGCACGCTCGCCGGGGATTTGTATGGTCGGATTCCATAACCGCCACGCGGCGTCGATGTCCATGTTCGACGAACAACACGCCCGCGGCCGCTTCGGCGATCTGACCCACGTCGAGGCCGACTACGTCCGACGGCGCGGCGTCCCCGGCCCCGGGTCGTGGTTCACCGATCCCGAACTCGCCGGCGGCGGTGCCTTGCTCGATATCGGCGTCCACGCCCTCGACCTCGCACTCTACGCGCTCGACTTCCCCGAAATCGTCGAAGTCAGCGGTGTCACGCGGACGACGTTCGGAACCAGTGAGGAGTACGCCGACCCGGACGGCTTCGGCGACAACTGGGACGCCGAAGCCGAGACCTACGAGGTCGACGATTCCGTCAGCGCCTTCATTCGCTGTGCGAACGGCGAGACGATTTCGCTCGAGGCCGCGTGGGCGACCAACCGCGAACAGAGCATGGACTTCAGAGTCCGCGGCACGCAGGCGGGCGCGCAGTTCGATATCGGCGACACCGATCTCCACATTCTCGAGGCCGGGACGGCCGGCGGCGATCACTACGCCGATATCGATATGACCGGTGACGCCGCCGTGACGGGCTACAGCGAACAGGACGAGCAGTTCCTCGCGACTATCGCCGCGGGCACAGCGCCGGAGACCAACACAGTCGAGGAAGCGCTGACCGTCCAGCGAACCATCGACGCGATCTACCGCTCGAGCGAGTCGGGACGGGCGACCGAACTCGCCGACTCCCGCGTGTCCGAACACCAGCTCGAGCAGGCGACGCGACTCGACTAGTCGATCGTCACTTTTCGACGCCGTTTCGGCGCGTTTTCACTTGCAGCAAGCGGAAGCGACGCACGACGGAAAGGGTGCTCTTTGCGATGACCGGAGCCATCACTACTCCCACGAGAGAAAATCGGAGAATCAACCGTGTCGGCCGTGTTAGAGGACTTCGTCGAAGTCGTGATGGCCGTGGATGTCGACGCCCTCGTCGGTGATCTCACAGAGGAAGACGCCGTTACCGGAGCCGGTGTCGCGCTCGACGGCGGACTTGATGCTCCGTGCGGCGACCGTCTTCGCTTCCTCGGTGGACATGTCCGGTTCGTAGGCCTGCTCGAGGTGACCGTATGCGAGTTGCATCCCGCTGCCGGTGACGGTATAGTCGTCCTCCATGACCCCGCCGGCGGGGTCGATGCTGTAGACGTGGCTGCCCTCCTCGTCGACGCCGCCCAGAATCGGGTGGATGGCGAAGAACGGGCCGCCGCGAGCGAAATTCCCCGCGAGCGTCGCGAGGGCGTCGATGCTCATGTTCTCGCCGCGACGGGCCTCGTAGAGGTTGACCTCGGCGCGGAGGCTCGAGATGAACGACTGTGCGCCGCCGACCGAGCCGACGAGCGTGAGCGCGCCGGTCGGGTGGATCTGTTTGACCTTCTGGACGTTCTTGTTCGAGACGAAGCGCCCGCCGAGACTGGCGCGCATGTCCGTCGCGATCACGACGCCGTCGGCGGTGGAGATGCCGATCGTCGTCGTGCCGGTCTTGTTGACGTTGTCCAGGTCCGCTCGCGTGAGATCGTTCTGGGGCATCGAACCGATCTCCGGCTCGTAGGGGTTCGGATCGTCGGCCAACTGGTCGACCGTCCGGGAGAAGTCGGAGTCGTCTGTAGGCGTATGCATTGCTGGAACGATACGGCCGGGACGGTATAAAACACCGGCGGTCACCACTGTCGTTTCCGCTTCCACCGACCGAGCAAATCAGTGGCCTCGAGGGGGCCGAAGGGCCGTCTAGAGGGCGGCTGAACGGGACAAGCGAGTGATCGATGCTGAGAGAGCCGGCGGTTCGGCGGTCGACGAGCAGGAGAATCGGTCTCGGTTCAGTTGATTAGCGCCGTGCGTTTTCGTAGGCCGCTTCGACGGTGGCGAGGATGCGGTGGATCGGCAGGCTGAATCCGGCCTGACGGGCGGCGATCGCGAGTGGCATGGCAGCGATACCGATCACAATGCACAGCTGATACAGGACGAACAGCGTCGCGTGGTACGCTCGGGATATCATCGGCGTTCAGCCGTGCTCAGACGGAGGGAATATATAAGTCTTTGTGAGACCCATTCGCTGGCACGGTCGTGTTCTCGCAAATTGGGTCGCCGCCTGCTTGCGATTCAATTCTAGTTTCATCGCATACAACTACAGGCGTACTCGAGGCGATGTACGGCTATGCAGGTGGGAGTTCACACCGTGTTTTCTCGTAACTTATGGGAACGATTCTGTTCGCGTGCGCGCCGCCCAGCGACGACGGAAGCGAGTGGACCCGAGTCAAATTAACCCGCTCGGAGACGGCCGCCGACGAACCGCAAGACAGGAAACCCCCCAGACCGACCACGACGTATGGGAAACTATCTCGTCGCGATGGAAGCGGCATGGCTCGTTCGTGACGTCGACGCGATCGACGACGCGATCGGCGTGGCCGTCAGCGAAGCCGGGAAACGACTCAACAGCGAAGACATGGACTACGTCGAGGTCGAGGTCGGCGCGACGGGCTGTCCGGCCTGCGGGGAACCGTTCGACTCCGCCTTTATCGCGGCCGACACCGCGCTCGTCGGCCTCGGGCTCGAGATGGAGGTCTTCAACGCCGACGGCGAGGAACACGCCTCTCGCATCGCGAAGAGCGAGGTCGGCGGCGCGCTACGGGACGTCCCACTCTCGGTGGTCGAAATCGTCGAGACCGAAGCGGACGACGAGTAGCCGACGAGCGCAGCGGCGGGAACGGAGACTCACCCAAAGCTCTTTCTATAACCCGTGGTTATGGTTTCGTATGGAACTCCCGACGCCCGCGGACCTCCGACAGCGCCGTACCGAACTCGGGCTCACGCAGAGCGAACTCGCGGAGACGGCCGACGTCTCCCAGCCGCTGATCGCCCGGATCGAAGGCGGCGACGTCGACCCGCGTCTGTCGACGCTCCGCCGGATCGTCAACGCCCTCGAGAAGGCCGAGAGCGACGTCATTCGCGCCGACGATCTGATGAACGAGGCGGTCGTGAACGTCGCTCCCGGCGATTCCGTCAGCGAGGCCGCTCGGAAGATGGAGGAGGAAGCGTACTCCCAACTGGCGGTCATTCAGGACGGGATTCCGGTCGGCTCGATCAGCCAGACCGACCTCGTCCACCTCGATTCGGAGGACCGCGACGAACCCGTCGAGGAACACATGAGCGAGAGCTTCCCGACCGTCTCGAAGGACGCCACCCTCGACGAGATCAGCAACCTGCTCGAGCACTACAAAGCCGTGATGATTACGCAGGCCGGCGAAACTGTCGGTATCATCACTGAGGCCGACATCGCCGCGCGCCTCTCCTGAGCGGCGGCCGGCGCGTCCGAATCGGACCGTCGACCCGAGTGACTCGTTTCGCCGCCTCGAGCGACCTACTCGATGTCGGGCCGGGGCGCGTTCTCGTATTTCACCATCTTCTCGGGTTTATCGGAAATCGTCTCGTAGATGCGTTTGAGGGTCTCCTCGGCCGCCAGCAGATTGTGCTCCGCGAGGAACGCACGCCCCTCGTCTGTCAGCCGATAGAACTTCCAGGGATAGCCCTGCTGGCGCTCGTCATCCGGGAGCGCGACCGCTTCGACCACGCCGGCGTCGATCAGCTTCTGGACGTGCTTGTAGACGGTCGCCTCGCTTACGCTCGGGTTTAGCCGCTCGAGTTCGTACATCGACGGCAGTCCCTCGGGGTGTTGGAGAATGTTCGCCAGCAACGCGAACCGCGTCTCCTGGGTCACGAAGTGGACGAGTTCGCGCGCGTTCGCCCCCTCGGGAGCCCCCACGTCGGTACTCATGCGGCCATCTACGGAGCGCGTCACCAAGTAGTTTACCCTGGAGTGAATCACTGTGGCGTAACTCACCCGGCGACGGTATCGAGAATCGGAAACGGAAACGACACGGTAACTACTATCCCTAATTCGAGCAAATCACCGCGTATGACAGATGACGATCCGCCGGTTCCCGACGAGGTACTCACGAGCGCGACGGAGCGACTCGAGGCCGCGGAGCTCTCGCTCGCGGACAACGAGGAACTCCTCCACGCGCTGAGCGAACTCCAGCCGGTCTACGAGAGCGAGCGCTCGTACTTCGTGCTCGGTAACTACGACCGCGAGCCGATCCGACGCCTGAATCTGGTCGTCGATCGGCTGAATCGCCGCTCGGACGCCTACGCGTTTCGCATGGTCGACGTTCGCGGCGACTGGGACAACGGCATCCAGAAGTTCTGCCTCGTCGCGGATCTGGTCACTCACATCGTCGGCGTCGCCGAGGCGGAGCCGAGTGGCTTCCTCGTTGAACAGGGCTTGCTCGCGGGTACGTCCGACTACTTCGAGAAGAGCCACGTCCTCAAGCGGGAGTACCCGGGCGACGACCGGGCGTTCGACTGGATGCAGGACAGCGTTTTCGACCTGCTCGAGGACGAGGGGCGGCTATATCGGTGGGAAACCGAGGCGGATCTCGTCGAGGCCGCCGACACGCTGCCGTGATCTACGGTTCGGTGGCCGCCGGCTGAGCCCGATATCTAACGACCACAACGACGTCTCTTCGATCTACGACGAAACGGACGACGTCGCACACCCGACCGGATATATGTTACGGACTCAAGAGTTCGTTACCGCACCAAGTAGTACGCTTCCATTCCACAATCCGAGTCTGTTCGAGGCGAAGACGGATTATGATTGCGTGATCGGTGAAACGGTCTTTGTCCTTATTGGGCGACCGATGCGCTAGTCGTCAATTGTAGAGGTCACTACTATGGATCACGAGACACTCCCGACCACGGACAGCGAGGAATCGACACGTCGGACGTTCATGAAACAAGGCGCTACAGCGACGGCCGGTCTGGCACTCGTCGGCGCAGGGGCGGGTACGGCGACGGCGCAGGACGGAATCCTTGACGATGGGTGGGAAGCGCTCATCTTCGCCAATAACTTCCATCCCGACGCGCGGTTCACGTTCGTCTCTGGCGTCGTCGAGTGGACCCCGAACTATGGAGACGTTCAGGACAGTTGGTTCTCGGACTATAACACGTACCAGATCCGGTGGCTCAACACCGGTGAGGTCGTTTCTCTGTTCGTCTCCGAGGACGCCGAGATCGGCCAGTACAACGAAAACTTCGGCTACATCCCGGAACCGGAGGAAGGGCAGAACAGACCGCAGGTGTTCGAGGTGAACCAAGAGTGGACGCCGTTCAGCGACAACCAGCAACTCATCACGATCAACGTCAATCCGGCGGATGATGAGGTCGCGGAGTCCATTCTCGAAAACGACGACTGGTGGCACCCGATGGGGAACAGCGGCGGTAGCAACAATACGACGGCCGGTAACTAGCCGTCGGACGGACGGTCGAATGGAGGGAGAGCGGTGTCGTCCGGGCGGGACCGAGAAGACCGGATAGCTCCGGTTTTGAACGCCGGTTGCGATAGCGACTCGTGCATCGAGTCGCGTACAGTCGGCATCACGCAGATTCGTCAGTGCTCGAGTGGCTCGAGCCACCGATCTGATGGCGGGCCATCGAACGAGTCGGTGATCCGTGAGAGAGCCAGCGGCTCCGTTAGTGAGAACACCACTCATCCATCGAACAGGGACGCGAACACCGTCGACTCGGCTTTCTGGAGGTGCTCCGCCGCGGTCGCCGTCGCACATCCCAGTTCGGCGGCGACATCCGCAGTCGTCCCAGTCCGCGGCACGTCGTAATAGCCCAGTTCGAGGGCGGCCTCGGCCGCATCCCGCTGCCGGTCGGACAGCCGGCCGACGGCGCTGTCGGCGGCGACCCGCTTCCCGCCGACCTGTTCGACAGTGACGCCGACGCCGTCGGGAACGCCGTCGACCGCGGCCTGGATATCGTGCTCCGTTCCGACGATGGTGAACGTGTTGGTCCCGTCGTCGTTGCACTCGATCGGCGGCACGGTCATCAGGCTCCCACGGGTGAAGTTCTCGAACAACGAGCGGGCGGCCGACGACACCGCTCCCTCGAGAAAACAGTAACACGCTCGATCCGTGATCGGAAGCACCGCGTAATCGGCGACCATCAGACTGTCCGCGAGTTCGCGTTCGAAGCGCCGGTAGTCGCCCTCGAGCCGGAACAGAAATCCCGTCGGCGGATTCGAGACGTTCCAGTTGACGATTCGCGCTCGCTCGAGGTAGTCGGCCCCGCCTGCCAGTCGTTTGTAGATCGGCGGCGCGTAGGCACCCCGTGGACGGAGCGTGATACGGACGCGTTTCATACGTCAATCGTTCGAAGAGTGACTCAAAAACTGTTACTCCGCAATGCGGGTCGTCGTCGATCGCGAATGCGAGTGGCGGTAGCTTATAAACGTGCCCGAAAAGTTCGGCCGTACCGATTTCTTCCCGTAATCCGTTTGAGCGAGTATGCAGCGAAACGTCGGCGGACTCGATCGAATCGTCAGGGCTGTCCTGGGAATCTGGCTGCTCGCGGTCGCCGGTGCAGCGGTACTGACTGATCGGCGCGCTATCGCCGTCACGACAGCGATCGCCGCAGCCGGTTTGCTGCTCAACGCGACGACCCGCTTTTGCGGCGGGAACTACCTGTTGGGGATCGACACGACCGAGACTGTGTCATGTTCGCTGGAGTGACGCCGACAAAAGCGGAGTGTTCTGCGAATTTTGTTTCGAATTAGCCGTTGTTCGGAACCAGCCGTCGAACCGACTCACCGGTGACCGGACACCGGAACCGGCTCGTAGGGCTCCTCGAGGTACTCCATGTCCGACTCGGACAGCGATATCTCGAGCGCTTCGACGGCCTGCTCCAGATGCTCGACGCTGGTCGTGCCGACGATCGGGGCGTCGACCCAGTCCTTGTGGAGTAACCACGAGAGGGCGATCTGGGCCATCGTCGCGCCCTTGTCGTCCGCCAGGTCCGCGACCCGCTCGTTAATCTCCTGGCCGCCGCCCTCCCGGTAGGGGTGTTCGTACAGGTACTCCTCGGTCTCGCCGCGGGTCGTGGCATCGATCTCTTCGTGCGGTCGGGTCAGGTACCCTCGAGCTAGCGGCGACCACGGCATGACGCCGACCCCCTCGTTCTCGCAGAGCGGGAGCATCTCGCGCTCCTCCTCACGGTAGACGAGGTTGTAGTGGTTCTGCATCGTGGCGAAGCACTCGAGTCCCAGCGACTCGCTCGTGTGCAGCGAGTCGGCGAACTGGTGGGCCCACATCGACGAGGCGCCGATATAGCGGACGTGCCCGCGCCGAACGGCGTCGTCGAGCGCGCGGAGCGTCGTCTCGACCGGCGTGTTGTGATCCCAGCGGTGGGGCTGGTAGAGGTCGACCGTGTCCATCCCCAGTCGGTCGCGGCTCGCTGCGAGTTCCTGCTCGATCGCCTTTCGAGAGAGACCGCCCGAGTTCGGGTCGTCGTCGCGCATCCGGAAGAAGCCCTTCGTCGCGACCACCGACTCCTCGCGGTGGCCCTCGAGCGCCTCGCCCAGGATTCGCTCGGACTCGCCTCTCGAGTACATGTTCGCGGTGTCGAAGAAATTGATCCCGAGGTCGATCGCGCGGTCGATGATCGCTTTGCTCTCCTCGTCGTCGAGCACCCACTCACGCCAGTCGCTCGAGCCGAAGCTCATACAGCCCAGACAGAGCCGACTAACCTGCATCCCGGTCGAACCGAGCGTCGTGTACTCCATACCGGGCGTACGCAAACCGGGGAGAAAACAGTACGTGGTGCGGCAATCAATCGCACACGGCCAGTTCCCGGGCGAAATCTCGAGTGGCTACCGGCCCAACAGTCGGCGAATGGCGTTTCGTTTGCTGGGTCGCTCGGCGAGCAGGACCGAACTGTCGACCTCGTTGACGACGTCCATGTGGAGGGAGTCGCTCACCAGCCGCGAGAGGAGTCCCGCTTCCGTCGCGCCGATGATCACGAGCGAGTGATCGGCGGCTTCGCGACAGATCGCCCCCTCGATATCGCCCGAGTCGTCGATCGTGAGGTCGGCGTCCTCGAGATCGTGCTCGGAGGCCCAGTTCGCGAGGAACGTCCGACCGGCCGCGCGCTCCTCGGCGTCGTCGACGACGTGCAGGAGTGAGACGTCCGATCCATCCGCTTGCACGAGCGTTCGAGCGACTTCGGCGCTGAGGTCCGAGTCCGGACCGCCGGCAGTGGGCAGGAGGATCCGCGAGGTGTCCAGGTCTCGGTCCTTGAGGACGAGGAAATCGCAGGGGAGGTTGTTGGTCAGCTTTCTGATCCGGCTCTCGGCGGGACCCGCGCCCCACGGTTGCTTGTCTCCCCAGCCGAGGACGACGAGGTCCGCCCGCTCGCGCTCCGCCGTGTCGAAGACGTCCTCGAACGACCGGTGGGAGACGACCGTCGAGGTCTCACAGCCGATATCGTACGACGAAATCGTCTCGCGGATCCCGTCCATCTTCCGCTCGGATTCGGAGACGATCCGCTCGTTCCGTCCGGAGCCGTAGCGCATCGACCGCCGATCGGGTATCTGGACGATGTGGACGGCGTGGACGACCGCGTTCTCGTGGTCGTTCGCCAGCGTACAGGCCAGATCGACGATCCGCGACTCGGTGCGCGGATTCGAGATCGGGACGAGCACGCGGTACGTCCCGCTCTCTTCGATCTCCGACACGCCGGCGGTGTCGATCAGGGGGACGTACGACCGACCGGCGTAGCCGCCGAACAGCCACTCCCGTATCGAAAGCTGGCGTTCGTTCCCATCGAACCGGGCCGACTCGAGGCGGCGTTCGCTCGTCTGGAAGTAGTTGACGACGGTCACCAGCAAGATGCCGCCGATGGTGTTTCCGAGGAGGACCGGGAGAACGAACTGGGTCAGGCCGGCGAAGAGACCGAACTCACCGAGGAAAACGACGTAGGCCATCTCGGTGAACGATGTGACGACGTGGAACAGGTTGCCGATCGGGATCGCGAGGAACGCCATGTAGACGATGACGATTCTGGCGATCGTTTCGCGCGCGGAGTACTCCACCCAGACGACGCCGGCGACGATCAGGCCGGCAAAGGTCGCCTTGAAGAACAGATCGAGCCACGCCGTTTCCATGCCGTGGGTCCCGAGATACATCGCCGCGTCTGCCGCTTCGGGCGAGAACACGCCGCCCCACGCGAGCGCCGCCGCACCGATCGCACTGCCGGTGAAGTTGCCGGCGAGCACGATCGTCCAGTGGCGCAAGAGCGCGGGAATGCTCGCGATTCGTTCGAGGGAGAGCGCGACCGGCGGGAGCGTGTTCTCGGTGTAGAGCTGGTAGCCGCCGATGATGATGTAAATGAAGCCGAGCGGATAGAGCAGCGCGCTCAGTATCGGATGGCCGTCGGTCGAGGCGTACAGCGAGGCGTATAGCAGGACAGTGATCGTGATCGCGAAGCCGGCGGCGATACCGCTGAAGAAGAGTTCGCGGCTCCCCGAGGTGACTTCCTCGTCGGCCGCGGCGACGATCCGCTGGAAGACCTCGTCGGCGGAGAAGCGATCCCGAACGACCGCGCCGACCGCCGGTGCGCCGCTTCTGGATCGTTCGACCGCCTCTCGGACCTGTTCTTGCTCGGGCCGATCGCTGTCCCGCTGCTCCTGATCGGGCGGCTCTCGGCCCGTCCGCTCCTGATCGGGTGGGTCGGGGTTACTCATTACCAGATACGCACCCCTAGAGGGACTAAGCGTTTAGGATCTGCCATCGCCGTCCCGTCAAAAGGGTCTCGTGGAGCGGGGACCGTCTCGAGCCCTACAGCGAGTCGGGATCGAGTCGATCGATACCGCGCTCGAGGGCGACGAACGCGCCGATCGCGAGGAGACCGTACGCGGCGAGCAGCACCCACGTCGTCGGCGTCGGGTTCCCGATCGCGAACTTCGCGACGGTGTTCGCGGGGTGCTCGGGCAGGACGGTCGCGAGGACCAGCGCGCCGACGGTGGCCGTCGAGTAGAGCAACTGGGCCTGTCGCCTGTCGGGTGCCCACAGCGCGATCGCGACCCCGCCGGCGACGACCAGCAACGATAGCGCGGCCACCAGAACGACCAGCGCCACGGGACTCGCGATCGCGGTCCCGTTGAACGAGAGCAAGAGGAGCCACGCGATCGCCTGTAGCGGTGCCAGTGCCGCCGTCGCCAGCAGTTTCGCGTCGATCACGTCCGCGAGCGAAAGCGGCGCGACGCGGAGCAACTCGAGGGTTCCCCGCTGGCGCTCCTCGATCAGCGAGTCCACGACGATGGAGCCGCTGATGAACACCGGCAGGAAACACAGCAGCGGCAGCAGGATGGTGTAGGTGAAGCCGACGTACGGGCTCGCCTCGATCTCGTCCGGTACCGGCACCGGTGACTGCTCCAGTCGACCGCTCTCCACGTGTCCCTGGCGCTCGACGCGCTCGACGTGCTCCAGGGTGTCCCGAAGCTGGACGACGAGCAGGGTCGTCTGGAGCCCCGACTCGGGCGCGGTCGCTCTGACGACGAGTTGCCCGTCATCGTTTCTGTTCGCATCCAGGACGGCGGAGACGCTGCCGCGCTCGAAGGCGTCGTAGGCAGCCCCTCGATCGTCGTACTGTTGAGCGGTGACGCCGTCACGTTCGTTCGCGACCGCGAGCAGCGTATCGGTATCGTCGCCCGTGACGGCGATTTCGGTCTGATAGCCGTCGACCGCCCCCGGATCTGACAGCGAGACGAGGCCGACGACCAGAAACGAGGAGAAGGCCGCGATGAACAGCTGAATCGCGAGCGCCAGCAGGATCGTCTTCTCGGAGCGCAGCGAGGCCAGTTCGCGGCGCGCGATAGCCCAGCGCGCACCCCAACTCGAGCCCGCGTCGGTCCCGCCGTCCGCTCGTACCGGGGGATTCGGCCCCCGTCGGCTCGAGTCTCGGGGATCGTCGGCTCCGCTCGAGCGGGACCGCCACTCGGTCCGCGCAATTCGAGCGCTCTCGCCGTCTCCGTCGCCGATCTCGCCGTCGTCACGCTCACCGCTGCCAATCTCACTGTCGCCGATCTCACCGTCATCGGTGCGGTCGCGCTCACGCGACAAGGGTGATCACCCCCAGATTGTAGGCCGCGTGAACGACGATCGCCGCGAGGAGGCCGCCGACGTAGCCGAGCCGGCTGCGACTCGCCCCGAGCGCCGGGATGACGGCCGTCACGACGTGCAGGGCCAGCGGCGCGAGAAAGACGACGGCGAGAACGAGCGGCTCGTCCGAGACGGCCGGACCGAACGCGGCGGTGCCGACCGGGAGATCGGGGAGGCCCACGAACTGGACGACGTGGGTGAGCTTCTCGCCGACGAAGAAGCCGGCTCCGGAGAGCGCGCCGAGCACCGCGGCGGTCCCCAGTGTCGGCTCGAATCGCGATCGGGCGAAGC
This sequence comes from Natrinema sp. DC36, assembly GCF_020405225.1. Lineage (NCBI taxonomy): Archaea > Methanobacteriati > Methanobacteriota > Halobacteria > Halobacteriales > Natrialbaceae > Natrinema > Natrinema sp. DC36. Next base: position 890,747 of record NZ_CP084472.1, on the reverse strand, counting down.
CGGCGTAGACGTGCACGCTCTTCGCGATCTCCTCGACCGTCGCCGCGATGAGGATGATCAGCGGTACGGCGATCGCCTGGGGGACGACGAACAGCAGGGCGACCGCGAGGAGCTGACTCGCGAACACGAACGGAATGAACAGGATCGGCAGCACGAAGACGCTCCGGCGACCGCGAATGCGGTTCGCGATCGCGTCAACGACTTTGGCCGGGATCGGCTTCTGGGCGAACATGTCCTCCTCGCGGTAGACGCCGATCCCGAGCAGGAAGCAGACGGCCGCGCCGAGGTAGAAGGGACCGGTCGAGAACAGGTACTCCCCGAGTCGGACCGACTCGCCCTGGAGATCCATCACGACCAGCGTCAGCGGTGAAATCAACGCGATGGCGTTCACGTCGGCGAAGACCGCCGGAATGAACGTGTACGTCGTCAGGAAGACGCTGATCGTGACCGTCACGAAAGTGAGTTCCTTGAACGAGCGGGCGAGCATCGCCCCGACGAACGTGGCCCCGAGGAAGAGCAGGGCGATCGGTAGCGCCGCCGCGATCGCTATCGGCCCGCCCTCGATCACCCACGCGATCGCGACGACGACCCCGACGAGTCCGAGCAAGTACGGGAGGGTCTTCCCCGCGACGATCTCGTGACTCGAGGCCGGCGAGACGAGCAGCAGTTCGCCGCGGCGTTTGACCCGCTCGTCCATGATCGTGCTCCCGTAGGCCTGAATGACGAAGTTCATCGGGACGACGAAGAGGAACGCGAGCACGAGCGATTCGAACGGGAACGGCGGCGAAATCGAGCCGGGGCGGTCCGGTGCCGTCGTCGACGTCGATCCGTCGCCGACGTTCGGGACCTGCGTTCGGCCGTCTCCGTCGTCGGTCCCGCTTCCGCCGTCTCCGTTCGCCCCGGATTCGTCTCCGGTGCTCCCGTCCGTGTTCCCGCCGGTTCCGTCCCCGCTTCCGCCGTTCGTCCCGTCCCCGCTATCGGTTCCGTCGCCGGCTCCATCTCCGTCACCGGCTCCGGAATCGGTCGCCCCGCCGAGATCGCGCTGCTGATACTCGATCGAGACGAGCACCGGGTACGCGGCCGCCTGGTCGGCTTCCTCGTCCATCAGTTTCCCGTTGTACGCCTCGACGGACTCGCGAAACGCGTCGTAGGCGGCCGCGCCGTTGTCGCCGAGGTGACCGATCCGACCGTCTCGAGTCACGACCACGTCGACGGACGCCTCGTCGCGAACGGCGATGGTGCCGGCGTTTCCGTCGCCGTCGGTCGTGACGTCCTCGAGCGGGACGGGCCGAAACTGCTCGCTGTCGACGGCGACGTCGTAGTACCGGCTGTCCTCGTCGACGCCGACGGTGTAGATCTCCCGCTCGAGGCCGAGTCCCTCGTCGGCGACCGAGAACCCCGCGGTCCCGATCGCGGCCACCATCACGACGAGGACGAGCGCAGTCTTTCGATCGACGGTGCCGGCGCTCCGGGCGACCTCCCAGCGAGCGATCCGGGCCGTGCGCGAGACGATCCCGCGGAGACGGCCGTCGCTCACGTCTCGGCCTCCACCGGCTCGCTCGCCACCTCGAGGAAGATATCCTCCAGGCTCGGGGTCTTCGTCTGGATATCGGTGACGCGGCCGCCCGCCGCCTCGACGGTCTCTCGGACGGCGTCGACGGCGGTCATATCGCCGACGACGTGGCGGACCTGCCCGTTCTCGTGAGTCACGTCGATCGGCGAGCCGGCGTCCGCGAGGCCGTCGCTGCCGTCTCCGGTCGCGTAGACGTGATACTCGGTGCCGCCGTGGGCGTCCCGAATCTCCTCGAGCGTGCCGCGGGCGACGATCCGGCCGTCGTTCATGATGACGATCCGATCGCAGATGCTCTCGACGTGGAAGAGGTTGTGTGCGCTGAAGACGATCGTCTTCCCTTCGTCGCTCAGTTCCTCGGTGAACTCGATGATGTAGTTGGTCGTCAGCGGATCCAGTCCCGACGCCGGCTCGTCGAAGATCAGCACGTCGGGGTCGTTCACCAAGGCCCGCGCGATCGCGACCTTCCGCTGCATCCCCTTCGACATGTTGCCGATCTTCCTGTCGCGGTGCTCGAGGTCGAGGCGGTCCAGCGAGTCGTGGATCCGCTCGCGGGCCGCGTCGCGGGGCACGTCGTAGAGATCGGCGAAGAACTCGAGGTAGTCGATCGCGGTCATCTCCTCGTACAGCGGGGACTCCTCGGGGAGGAAGCCGAGGCGGCGCTGCATCGCGGGCTCGCCGGGGGTGTGGCCGGCGACGACGGCGGTGCCGGCGGTGGGCTCGATCAGCCCGGCCAGCATCTTCAGCGTCGTCGTCTTTCCCGCGCCGTTGGGGCCGACGACGCCGAAGACCTCGCCTCGCTCGATGTCGAAGGAGCTGCCCTCCACGGCGACGAAGCCGCCGTACTCCTTCCGGAGGTCGTCCACTTCGAGTATGGCCATTGGATAGCGCGACTGAGGGAGCCACCCCAGTAAAATCTAGCGGCCAGTGACTTTCAGGCCGAAGGCACTGATCTGTCCGTCGTGAGCGCGTCCGACCTCATTTCGTGGTAATCCCCATAGGTCGGGAGCGCGTAGGAACGACCATGACTCGAGTCAGGACCACGAGAACACCCGACGGCCGTCGCCTCGAGGTTTCGAACGTCATGGCCGTCCCCGCAGCCGACGCCTGGGAGATTCTCATCGACACGGTACAGTGGCCGGAATGGTCCCCGATCGTCCGCGGCGTCGAGTCGACCGATCGTCGGGTTCGATCCGGGACGACCGGGCGGGTCAGAATACCCGGCGCTTGGATCCCCTTCCGTATCACGGAGTGCACGGAACGACGGTGGACCTGGCGCGTGACGGGGATTCCGGCCGCCGGACATCGCGTCGACGACCTCGGTCGCGACCGCTGTCGGATCGCGTTCGAACTCCCGATTCACCACGCCGGATCCGCACCGGTCAGTCTGCGAGCGCTGGAAAATATCGAAACGCTGCTCGAGGACGAAGCGGCGACCGTTCGATAGTAGGAAAACCACATCTCACTCCAGACCGGCCACCCGGCGTGCGGTGGCGCGCGCTGTCGGCCGACCGAACGTCGCGAGGCGCGAACATTGTGAGCGCCTCGAAAAGCGAGCGGTGACCGCAGGGAACCGTGAGCACAGTGAGGGCGGCCGACGATGCTGCGCGTGGTCGTCGCGAGCAGAGCGAGTGACGGCTTGGAAGTCGCGGAGCGTCTTCCAGTGGATGAGCGAGCGACGATAGGAGCGAGCGAATCGGTTGGGGAGGGCGTGGCGATTCCGTGTGCCACGATAGCAGGACACTTCTTCCCATTCATTCCTATCAGAACTAACTGCTCCATCCACACCTCGCACCGATCAAACCGGATGCGCCGTTTGCGACACGCTACTCGCCGACCGTTTCGGCCTCGAGCCCGAGTGTATCGAACCGATCGTTCGTCCCGACGGACACGCGATTGCGGCCAGCAGCGACAGTTAGTGCTGTATGAAAAGTGGCGGTTTCACGACACCGACCGCGGGCTACGGCGGCCGCTCGAGCGAGAACCGATCGGTCGTCCGCGCGTAGTGACTCCCTGCGAGTCGGCCGACGGCGTCGATCTTCCCCACGTCGATCTTCCCGTCGGTGGTCACGGATTCCTCGAGGTGAACGTGGCGAACCTCGCCGAGGACGAGCGTCGAGCCGCCGACGTCGACGAGGTCGTGGAGGGTACACTCGAAGGCCACCCTCGCATCGGCGACTCGCGGTGGGTCGACCGCGGTCGAGTCAGCCCGCTCGAGGGCGGCGTGATCGAACTCGCTCTCGCCGGCTGGCAGCGTGGCGCTAGTTTCGTTCATTGCCGCGGCGAGGTCCTCGGTCACGAGGTTGACCACGAATTCGCCGGTGTCGCGGGCGTTCCGCGGGGTGTCCTTGAGTCCCTCGGCACCGTCGACCGGTGCGAATAGCAGGACGGGCGGCTCGACCGACGCGACGGTGAAGAAGCTGTACGGCGCGAGATTGTCGACGCCGTCCTCGCTCCGGGTGCTGACCCACGCGATGGGGCGCGGGACGACCGCACTCGAGAGGATTCGGTAGAGGGACCCGTCGGTTTCGTCGACGTCGATCTCGAGGGCGTCGGTTTCATCACCGGCGCTCGACCCGTCGTCCGTCATCGCGGTCCCTCCGGCGATCGATCTCCGGTCGGCGTCAGAGCTGAACGCCCGCAATCTACTAACACGATGTTATCCGGTTCGGAACCGAACTACTAAAACGGTTCGCGACGTAGCCGTGACCAGATCCCACCGATGTCATCCCCGCAAACGAAATCCCGCGAGACACACGACGACGCCTGTCCCGTCATCGCCTCCCTCGAGCAGATCGGCTCCCAGTGGCGGCTGGCGGTGCTCCACGAACTCCTAGACGGCGAACAGCGCTTCAACGAACTCAAGCGCTCGACCGGCGCGAACGCGCGGACCCTCTCGCGCGTGCTCGACGACCTCGGCGAGATGGGCTTCGTCGAACGACGCCTCGAGGAGGACGCCCCCGTCGCGACCTTCTACAGCCTCACCGACAAGGGCGAGTCCCTGGAGCCCGTGTTCGGCGAAATCGAGTGCTGGGCCGGCTCGTGGCTCGAGGACGGCGAACTCGAGGCGCAGTAGTCGAGACCGTTTCCCGGCGAGAATAGAGCCGAAGCGGACGAGTATCCGCAGAAAAGACGTTCTCCGGACGCGAGTCGATCAGTCGTCCGTCTCGAGTTCGACTAACTCGAGCGGCCGGTCGAGATGACAGACATCGTGTGGCGGCTCGCCGATGATTTCTCGAATGCGATACTCCTCGTCGAATTCGACGCCGTCGGGCTCACAGTACTCGTGGCTCGGACAGGCGACGTAGGGACAGGGACCGGGGAGGCTCGTCTTGCTGCCGGCGAACGCTCCCTTGGACGTGATGTTCGCGCGCGTTGGCGCGGGTTCGACCTCGACGGCGCGAACGCCGCCGTCGTGCATGGCGCACTCGAGCGTCTGGGCGTTCTCGCGGATGGAGGTGATGCGATACTTCGTTCCGGGCTGGAGATTGAGACACTGACTGCGATAGGGACAGCCGGCGCAGCCGTCGGCCTCGCCCTGATAGACGAACTCGGTTCCGGGCTCGGCCAGCCGGGAGCCGACGAGTGTAACGGTCGACATACCCACGCGTAGTTTCCACTGGCGGTTAAGCGTCACGTCCCGGCGGTCGATCGGAGTGTCGCATCCCAGCGGTCAACCGGAGTGTTACGACGAAGGGGTCGAACGGGGTTCACGGTGAGGTGGCCGGACTCGAGCGCGGTCACTCCGCGCTCTCGCCGTCGGTGAGGTCGTCGAGGCGGTCGAAGTACTCCTCGCGAGGAACCTGATAGAGCGATCGGTAGTCGATCTCGCCGTTATCGAACTGGCGGGCGAGTGCAACGGTCCGTTCGAGGGCTTCCTCCCGGGTCGGGAACCGAAGTGTCTCGTTCAGCGAGACATCTGGCTCGAGGTAGAGGGTGACGAACCAGTCCGCTGAGTCGGCGGTATCGGCGGGGTTGACACCGGGGCGGCGGGTCCGCTTGCCGTGGGTGAGATACAGCGTCGGCAGACAGGGTGCCGGGAAGTCCGCGGCGTTGAAGACGTCCGGTCGGTACGCGAGGACCAGCCGGCCGTCTTCCCCCTGGCTCCAGACGGTCCAGTCGTCGGGGAGCCGCGAGCGGTCGATTCCACCGTCCGTCTCCGAATCCGGCATGGGGGTCGATAGGACTGCCGGCCCTATAGTAGCCACCGAATCGGTGGGGGAACCCTCCCCGTGGACACCGCAATCAGTCGGTCGATGGACCGCCCGGCCGCACCGGTTCGCCGGTCGAGAGCGACGGATCGAACCAGTCGAGAGCGGTCCGTCGAACCCGTCGAGATCGACGTGACGAACCGAACGTGGAAGAGCGCGCGCGAGCCGACGTGGACGTTGCAGGCCGGTGATTTATCCGATAGATCGCTGAATATGTGGTGTGATACCGACCACCACTATAGACTTCTGGCAGTATTTGCCTGCAATAAACTTCTGACAAATATCTTTTGGGGCTAAGGCTAAGTACCTGGATTACTCACTCATTAAATACTATCGGTATCCGTTCAGCGGACCGATCCACTCCGCGCCCGTCCCCGGCGCATCGTTGTCCGCGGCCAGCGGGGTCACCGCACGACATCGAGTGGAAGAGACGACACATGACACGCAATATAGCCGCCCGCGACGGAGTCGCGCTCCACGAGAATCTCCTCGAGGAGCCCGACGAGTACGACGCGCTCACGTCTGGTGACGCGACGCGACGGATTCCGACTGTTCGGCCACGAGATGGCTCGATCGGTCGAACGACGTCCGCTCACGTCGTCCGAACACGCACGGACGACTGCACTGCAGACGGGGGAACCCCGAAACTGGCAATGATACCATGACCGGCGACATCGAGACACTCGAGCAGCTCAGTACGGATTACCAGGAATCGATGCCCGCAGACCTGCGGGAAACAAAGTCCTTCGACTGGTACCTCGAGGCGGTGTACGAGGACCCGAAGATCGCCCGCAACGCCCACCAGCGCGTCGCGGACATGTTCGATTACTACGGCACCACCTACGACGAGACCGAAGGGGTGGTCGAGTACCAGCTCGCGAGCGAGGACCCGCTCGGCGACGGCGAGAACACCTTCTACGGAAAGGTGATCCACCAGTCGATCCACGAGTTCGTGAACAAGGTCAAATCGGGTGCGCGACGCCTCGGCCCCGAGCGCCGAATCAAGCTCCTCCTCGGTCCGGTCGGCTCCGGGAAGTCCCACTTCGACAAACAGGTCCGCAAATACTTCGAGGACTACACGCTCAGGGACGACGGTCGGATGTACACCTTCAAGTGGACGAACCTCTGTGACGTGATTCAGGACCAGGACCCGGCCGACGACACCGTCCGGTCACCGATGAACCAGGACCCGCTCGTCTTGCTCCCCGTCGAGCAGCGCCAGCGGGTCATCGACGACCTCAACGAGAACCTCGATGCGCCGTACACGATTCAGAACGAGCAGGCGCTGGATCCCGAAAGCGAGTTCTACATGGACCGGCTGCTGGCGTACTACGACGACGACCTCCAGCAGGTCCTCGAGAATCACGTCGAGATCGTCCGCTTCGTCGCCGACGAGAACAAGCGCCAGGGCCTCGAGACGTTCGAGCCCAAGGACAAGAAGAACCAGGACGAGACGGAGCTGACGGGAGACGTCAACTACTCGAAGATCGCCATCTACGGCGAGAGCGATCCGCGCGCGTTCGACTACTCGGGTGCCTTCTGTAACGCCAACCGCGGCATCTTCTCCGGCGAGGAGTTGCTCAAACTCCAGCGGGAGTTCCTCTACGACTTCCTCCACGCGACCCAGGAGCAGACGATCAAGCCCAAGAACAACCCGCGGATCGACATCGATCAGGTAATCGTGGGTCGCACCAACATGCCCGAGTACAAGGACAAGAAGGGCGACGAGAAGATGGAGGCGTTCAACGACCGGACCAAGCGGATCGACTTCCCGTACGTCCTATCCTACGAGGACGAGGCCAGCATCTACGAGAAGATGCTTACCAACGCCGACGTCCCCGACATCAACGTCGAGCCACACACCCTCGAGATGGCGGGGCTCTTCGGCGTCCTCACGCGCATCGAGGAGCCCGACACCGAAACCGTCGAACTGCTCTCGAAGGCCAAGGCCTACAACGGCGAGATCGACGAGGGCGACGACATCGACATCAAGAAGCTCCGCGAAGAGGCCGAGGCGACCGCCGAGATCGGTGAGGGCATGGTTGGCGTCTCGCCCCGATTCATCGGCGACGAGATCGCCGAGGCGATCATGGACTCGAAACACCGCCAGCGCGGGTTCCTCTCGCCGCTGACGGTGTTCAACTTCTTCGAGGAGAACCTCGAGCACCACGGCTCGATTCCGGAGGACAACTTCGAGAAGTACTACCGCTACCTCGAGACCGTGCGCGAGGAGTACAAGGAGCGGGCCATCGAGGACGTCCGCCACGCGCTGGCCTACGACCTCGACGAGATCCAGCGCCAGGGCGAGAAGTACATGGACCACGTGATGGCCTACATCGACGACGACACCATCGAGGACGAACTCACGGGCCGCGAGCAAGAGCCCGACGAAACCTTCCTGCGCAGCGTCGAGGAGAAACTCGACATTCCCGAAGATCGGAAGGAGGACTTCCGACAGGAGGTCTCGAACTGGGTTTCCCGCCGTGCGCGTGAAGGTGAAGCGTTCAATCCGCAGGACAACGAGCGCCTGCGCCGCGCCCTGGAGCGCAAACTCTGGGAGGACAAGAAGCACAACATCAACTTCTCCGCGCTGGTGTCGGCCAACGAGTTCGACGACGACGAGCGCTCCGCGTGGATCGACGCGCTGATGGAACAGGGCTACTCCGAAGGCGGAGCCAAGGAAGTACTCGAGTTCGCCGGCGCGGAGGTCGCCAAAGCAGAGATGGAAGACTAACATGGCACGAGGAACCGACTACGTCAGCGACGCCGACCGCGCCCTCGAGGAGACCTACGAGGAGCCGATGCACCTCGCGGCGTACGTCGATCGCATCTTCGAGAACCCCTCGATCGCTTCTCACGCCTCGAAGTACCTGCTCGAGGCGATCGAGGCCGCCGGTACTCGAACCGTCGTCGAGGAGGGCGAGGAAAAGGAGCGCTATCGCTTCTTCGACGACCCGCACAACGACGGCGAGCACGCGATCCTCGGCAACACCGAGGTGCTCAACGGGTTCGTCGACGACCTCCGATCGATCGCCGCCGGCCGGGCGAAAGACGAGAAGATCATCTGGTTCGAGGGGCCCACGGCGACCGGCAAGTCCGAACTCAAACGGTGTCTGGTCAACGGGCTGCGCGAGTACTCGAAGACGCCCGACGGTCGCCGCTACACGGTCGAGTGGAACATTTCGACCGCCGCCGCCGGCGAGCGCGGCCTGAGCTACGGCGGCGACGCGAGCGCCGCCGACGAGCAAAACTGGTACGAGAGTCCCGTCCAGGCCCACCCGCTGTCGGTGTTCCCCGAGGACGTTCGCGAAGACCTGCTCGAGCGACTCAACGCGGAACTCGACGATCACGTTCCCGTGCAGGTCGACGCGCAACTCGACCCGTTCTCCCGGGAGGCCTACGACTTCCTCGAGGAGCGCTACCGCCGGGAAGGCGAGGAGGAACTGTTCTCGGCCATCACGGACGAGGATCACCTCCGCGTGAAGAACTACGTCGTCGACGTGGGCCAGGGCGTCGGCGTCCTCCACTCGGAAGATGACGGCCCGCCCAAGGAGCGCCTCGTCGGCTCGTGGATGCACGGCATGCTCCAGGAACTCGACTCGCGGGGCCGGAAGAACCCGCAGGCCTTTAGCTACGACGGGGTGCTCTCGCAGGGCAACGGCGTCCTCACTGTCGTCGAGGACGCCGCCCAGCACGCCGACCTGCTCCAGAAGCTGCTGAACGTCCCCGACGAGCAGTCGGTGAAGCTCGACAAGGGAATCGGAATGGACGTCGACTCCCAGCTGCTGATCATCTCGAACCCCGACCTCGAGGCCCAGCTCAACCAGCACTCGGATCGAAACGGGATGGACCCGCTGAAGGCCCTGAAGCGCCGGCTGGACAAACACCGCTTTGGCTATCTAACGAATCTAAGCCTCGAGACGGAGCTGATCCGCCGCGAGCTGACCAACGAGACCTCGGTCTGGGAGGCCGAGAGCTACGACGAACTCGAGGATCGGATCCGCGCGCCGGTGACGGTGACGGTCAAAGGTCAGGACGGCCGCACGCGGACGCAGGAGTTCGCCCCGCACGCAGTCGAGGCGGCCGCGCTGTACGCCGTCGTCACGCGACTGGACGAGGAGAACCTTCCGAACGGGCTCGATCTGGTCGACAAAGCCCGGATCTACGATCAGGGTTACCTTCAGGAGGGGGACACCCGGCGGGAGAAAGACGAGTTCGACTTCGACGACGACGGCAACGACGGCGACCACGGGATTCCGGTCACGTACACGCGAGACACGCTCGCCGAACTGCTTCAGGCGGATCTCGATCGCCACCACCCTGACCTGCGGGTCGAGGACGTCGTCATGCCCCGCGACGTGTTGAACGCCATGGTCGAGGGGCTGGCCGACGCGCCGGTCTTCTCGACGGGCGAGCGCTCGGAGTTCGAGAACCGCGTCGTCCCCGTGAAGAACTACGTCTACGACCAGCAGGAGTCGGACGTCATCGAGGCCATCATGCACGACAAACGCGTCGACGAGGAGACCGTGGCCGAGTACGTCGAACACGTCTACGCCTGGGAGACCGAGGAGCCGCTGTACAACGACCGCGGCGAGCGCGTCGAGCCCGATCCGCTGACGATGAAGCTCTTCGAGATCGAGCACCTCGGTCGGTTCTCCGAGTCCGAATACGAGGGGAACCTCCCCCGCGAGAGCGTCCGGAACTTCAGGCGCGAGAAGGTCATCACCTCTCTGAACCGCCACGCCTGGGAGCACCGCGACGAGGACTTCTCCGTCGAGGACGTCGACCTCACGGCGATCCCGGTGATCAAGACCGTCCTCGAGAGCCACGACTGGGACGACGTTGAACGGACCTTCGAGGACTTCGACCCGCGACAGTGGAGCGATCCCCCGAGCGGCACCCAGACGGCGGCGGTCAAGGAGGGAACGATCGCAACGATGGTCGACCTCTTCGGGTACTCCGAGGCGTCGGCCGAACTGACCAGCAGACACGTCATGGGACAGGTGAGCTACAGATGGGACTGAGAGACGACCTCGAGCGATTCCGCGAAGTCGGCGAGGAGCGCCGCGAGGACCTCGCCGACTTCATCCAGTACGGCGACCTCGGCCGGAGCGGGCCGGGGGAGATCAACATCCCGGTGAAGATCGTCTCGCTGCCGGAGTTCGAGTACGACCAGCGCGACAAGGGCGGGGTTGGCCAGGGCGAGGACGGCACGCCCGACGCCGGCCAGCCGGTCGGACAGCCCCAGCCACAGCCGGGCGACGACGGCGAGGACGGCGACCCCGGCGAGGAGGGCGGCGACCACGAGTACTACGAGATGGACCCCGAGGAGTTCGCCGAGGAGCTCGACGAGGAGCTCGGCCTCGACCTCGATCCGAAGGGGAAGAAGGTAATCGAGGAAAAGGAGGGGCCGTTCACCGATCTCACGCGAAGCGGCCCCAACAGCACGCTCGACTTCGAGCGGATGTTCAAGGAGGGGCTCAAGCGCAAGCTCGCGATGGACTTCGACGAGGAGTTCCTGAAGGAACTGTGCAAGGTCGAGGGGATCGAGCCCCGCGAGGTCTTCGAGTGGGCTCGCGGCGAGAGCCTCCCGGTGTCGATGGCGTGGGTCGAAGAGGCCTACAGCAACATCCCCGACGAGGAACGCGGCAAATGGGCCTCGATCGAGGAGGTCGAGAGCGAGGTCGAGCGGGAGAGCGTCCAGCAGAAGATCCGCCGCGAGGGGATCAAACACGTCCCCTTCCGTCGCGAGGACGAGCGCTACCGCCACCCCGAGATCATCGAAGAGAAGGAGAAGAACGTCGTGGTCGTCAACATCCGCGACGTCTCCGGCTCGATGCGCGAGAAGAAGCGCGAACTCGTCGAGCGAACGTTCACGCCGCTGGACTGGTATCTGCAGGGGAAGTACGACAACGCCGAGTTCGTCTACATCGCCCACGACGCGGACGCCTGGGCGGTCGAGCGCGACGAGTTCTTCGGCATCCGCAGCGGCGGCGGGACGAAGATTTCGAGCGCCTACGAACTCGCCGCCCAGCTACTCGAGGAGTACCCCTGGAGCGACTGGAACCGGTACGTCTTCGCGGCGGGCGACTCGGAGAACTCCTCGAACGACACCGGCGAGCGCGTGATCCCCCTGATGGAGGAGATCCCGGCGAACCTCCACGCCTACGTGGAGACCCAGCCCAGCGGGAACGCGATCAACGCCACCCACGCGGAGGAACTTGAGCGGCACTTCGGCACCGACGCCGAGGACGTCGCGGTCGCGTACGTCAACGACGAGGCGGACGTGACCGACGCGATCTACGAGATCCTCTCCACGGAGAGTGATGACAATGAGTAATTCGGACAGATTCCGCAAACAGGCGATCGCCAGCGATCTCGAGGAACCGGTCGAAGAAGCCCGGAACCTCGCGGAAAAGCTCGGCCTGGAGCCCTACCCGGTGAAGTACTGGATCATCGACTACGACGAGATGAACGAGCTCATCGCGTACGGCGGGTTTCAGAGCCGCTACCCGCACTGGCGGTGGGGCATGCAGTACGACAAACAGCAAAAGCAGGGCCAGTACGGCGGCGGGAAGGCCTTCGAGATCGTCAACAACGACAATCCGGCCCACGCGTTCCTCCAGGAGTCGAACACGATCGCCGACCAGAAGGCGGTCATCACCCACGTCGAGGCCCACTCGGACTTCTTCGCGAACAACGATTGGTTCGGCATGTTCACCCGCGGCCGCGCCGACGAGGACCAGGTCAACGCCGCCGCCATGCTCGAGCGCCACGCGCGGGCCATCGACGAGTACATGTCCGATCCCGATATCGACCGCGCCGAGGTCGAGAAGTGGATCGATCACTGCCTGAGCCTCGAGGACAACATCGACCAGCACCAGGTGTTCAGCCGCCGGCTCGACATCGACGGGGCGGCTCACGAGGAGATCGACGAGGATCTCGCGGAGAAACTCGACGAACTCGAGCTCTCCGACGAGATCAAAGGTGAGGTGTTCGACGAGGCGTGGGTCGAGAAACTCGAGGGCGAGGACATCGCGGCGAACTTCCCCGAGGAACCACAGAAGGACGTGCTGGCGTTCGTCCGCGAGCACGGCAAGCAGTACGACGAGGAAGCCGGCCGGGGCGTCGAGATGGCGGAGTGGCAACGCGACATCCTCGACATGATGCGCGCGGAGGCGTACTACTTCGCCGCCCAGAAGATGACGAAGGTGATGAACGAGGGCTGGGCCGCCTACTGGGAGTCGACGATGATGACCGACGAGGCCTTCGCCGGCGACGACGAGTTCCTCAACTACGCGGATCACATGGCGAAGGTGCTGGCCTCCGGCGGTCTCAACCCCTACAGCCTCGGGATGGAGCTCTGGGAGTACGTCGAGAACACGACCAACCGGCGAGAGGTCCTCGAGGCCCTGCTGCGCGTCGAGGGCGTCTCCTGGCGGAACCTCACCGAGGTCGTCGACTTCGACGAGGTGCTCGACGAACTCGAGCCGCCGGCGGCCATCGAGACGATCACTCCGGAGACGCTCGATTCGCTCGAGGAAGTGCCCGACGAGTGGGTCGACCGCGAGGCGCTAAAGCGGGCTCGAGACGGTGAGATCGACGTGTCGAAATACCCCTGGAAGGTGCTGACCTACGAGGGAGTCGCTCGTCGGCACTACTCCCTGGTCAAGCGCCAGAACCGCGGCTTCCTCGCGCGGGTCAATCAGAACGAACTCGAGCGGATCGGCCGCTACCTGTTCGACGACGCTCGCTACTCGTCGGTCGCAGCGGCGCTCGAGGACGTCGACTTTGCTGCCGGCTGGGACCGGCTGTTCGACGTGCGGGAGAGCCACAACGACGTGACGTTCCTCGACGAGTTCCTGACCCGGGAGTTCATCACCGAGAACAACTACTTCACCTACGAGCACTCGCAGGCGACCGGGCAGTTCCACGTCGCCAGCGACGCCGCAGAGGACGTCAAGAAGAAGCTCCTCCTGCAGTTCACCAACTTCGGGAAACCGACGATCGCGGTCTACGACGGCAACTACAACAACGCGAACGAACTCCTGCTCGGCCATCAGTACAACGGCGTCATGCTCGACATCGGACAGGCCAAGGAGACCCTCAAGCGGATCTTCGAGCTATGGGGCCGGCCGGTGAACCTGCTGACGATCGTCAAGGAAGTCGACGAGCACGACATCGAGGTCGCCAAGCGCCGCAACCGCGAGCCCGAACCGGAAGAGCAGGGGAAGCTGATCCGGTACAACGGCGAGACGATGACGACCGAGGACGTGGCGTGGGACGAGGTCGAACACCTCGCGGCCGACGACGTCGACTACGACACCAAGCCCGAGGAGTGGCTCGCCTAGGGACGCTCGACGCTCGGTCCGTTTCGTGACTCGAACGATCGATACTTCGAGCCCGATCAACCTCGGTTCGATCTCGAGCGCCGATAGTTCGAGTCCGAGAAACACGTAATTTGACGCTATTCCGCCCGAACAAAGGCTATTTCGCCGCCATTCGGCCAGAACGCTTTTATAGCCTATCTCCAATGCAGGAGACGATGGATGGGGAATGGGGCGAGGCCGTCGAGCCCCGGGGCCGGGGGGCCGCCGGGGTCGACCTCCCGTCGGTACTCGCACGACTCGACGAGCAGGAACCGGCCGAACAACGGGCCGCAGTCCGCCGAATCCGCACTGCGATCGACGAGCGCAGCCAGGCGGCGGCGTACGTCCCGACGGTTCCGAAACTCCGGACGCTGCTCGAGCGGACGGAAATCGACTTTCGCGGCGAGATCGCCGCCTGTCTCGCCGATCTGGCGGCCGAAGCGCCGACCGACGTCGCGCCGTCGACCGGATCGATCGTCGCCGTCGCCGTCGAGAACGCCGACGAGCCGATGGCGGAGGAGCTACTCCGGTGTCTCGCCGCCGTCGCGGCCGAGCGGCCGGACGTGCTGGTCGAGCACGCGGCAGTGATCTCCGACGTAGTCGAGCGGCGAAACGGCTCCGATCGGTGGGGGATCCGCGTACTCGCGCACGTCTCCCGAGAGGACCCGGCCGCGATCGAACCGGCCGCATCGGTTCTCATCGATGCGCTGGCGGCGGACCCGGTCGAAAACGGGCCGCCCGCGCTCCGAGCGCTCGGTCGACTGGCGCGCTCCGACGCGGCGCTGCCCTCCCTCGAGTTCGTCGCACAGGCCGCCGCGCTCGTGGATCACGACGACGCGCCGTTGCGATACGACGCGATCGGCTGTCTCGGCGACGTGGCCCGCCGCGATCCCGCCGCGGTCGAGCCGGTGTGTGCCGAACTCGGAGCGGCGCTGTCCTGCGACGACCCCGATACTCGCGCGATCGCGGCGGTCGCGGTCGGCCGCGTCGCCGCCGGCGTCGAAACCGCCGTCGACCCGGTTCGCGGCCAGTTGCTCGAGTTGCTCGCGGACGACCACCCGCACGTGCGAGCGAACGCCTGCGTCGCGCTCGGTCACGGTCGCGTCGACGCGGCCGTCCCGCATCTGCAAACCCTCGTGAGCGAGGATCCGGCTCCGAACGTGCGCGACCGCGCCGCGTGGGCCACCCGACAGCTTTCGTAGGGGTCTGTCGTTCGTCGGTGCGGACCGGAACGCAATCTATCCTCGCGGTCGTCTACTCGCGCATGGCGTTTTCCGTCGAGACCGAGTCGCGGCTGACGACCGTCGACGTGACCGATCGCATCGCAACGGCCGTTCCCGACGGCCTCGAGTCGGGGACCTGTACGGCCTTCGTCGAGCACACGACGGCCGGCCTCGTCGTCCAGGAAAACGAACCGCGGCTTCGCGGCGACCTCGAGTCGTTCCTGCGGGATCTCGTTCCGGACGGGGGGCACGCACACGACGAACTGGACGGCAATGCGGACTCGCATCTGCGGGCCGCGCTGATCGGTCCGGACGTGACGATTCCGGTCGAGGACGGGGAGCTGGCGCTGGGGACGTGGCAGTCAGTGTTGCTCGTAGAGTGCGACGGGCCGCGAACGCGGACGGTGTCCGTGACGACCGTCGGCGACTAATTGCTGGCCGCGCGGCGCAACGCGCCGCGCTACTGGGCGTACGCGAGTGCATCTCTTGCGACCTGACCGTAGCGGTACGTCCGGCACCCGCATCGAGCGATTACACATCGATCGGTCGATCCGCCGAAACGTAATCGACGCCGCGGCGCGCGAGTAGTTTCGCCACCGCTCGTCGTTCGATCGTCCACGCGTGAACCTCGAGTCCCACCGCCGTCGCCCGCGGGACGACCCGTGTCGCCAGACAGCGCCAGTAGCTCGCCCCGAGGACATCGCAGTCGAGTTCGACCGTCGTCGTGATCGGCGTCTCGAGGTGCCGACTGACGAGCAGCCCGATCGGTTGACTCGGATCGCGGTCGCGAACCGTCCGCAGTTCGGAAACCAGAAACGAGGTAAGGACGACGCGATTGGCGAGGGCCGCGTCCTCGAGAGCGACGAGGACATCCGCGGCGATGCCGGACTCCTTGAGCTCGATGTGGACCTCGACGGTCGGTGGCAGGGCCTCGAGCATAGCCGCGAGGGT
The DNA here is from genome assembly GCF_020405225.1 of Natrinema sp. DC36. NCBI lineage: Archaea > Methanobacteriati > Methanobacteriota > Halobacteria > Halobacteriales > Natrialbaceae > Natrinema > Natrinema sp. DC36. The sequence goes on along the minus strand of NZ_CP084472.1, from coordinate 874,423 downwards.
CGGGATTCCGTCGCCGGATCCGCGCACCGCGTGAACGGAGAGTTCCGCGAGGGAGGCGTCCGCGACGGTCCCGGTGCCGTCGGTGACGCGGTCGATCGTCTCGTCGTGGACGACGACGAGTTCGCCGGAGCCACAGCGTCGCACGTCGAACTCGACGGCGTCGGCGCGGTCGGCCGCGGCTCGAACGGCACTAATCGTATTTTCGGGAGCTGTCGCGGCGAACCCTCGATGCGCGATGAGCCGCATGCAGTGTTCATCGGGCCTCGGCAACTTTATTCGGACGTTCGTTCGCAATCGTCGCCTCGGACCGATCGGTACCGCACGAGTCCCAAATTATGTAGCGAGCAGCCTTAACCGAGTGCCATTACAAATGGAAATTGATTACTAAAGTGCATAAACCAGTCCCGTATCTTGGAGTTCAACCACCGCTATGAGCGGTCGACGCGACGAGCCGATCGACGTGCTCCTCGTCGAGGACGACGACGATGATGTCCGTCTCGCCCGCGAGGCGTTCGCCGGGTTGGCGATCGAGTCCTCGATTCGCGTCATCGGCGACGGCGCGGAGGCGCTCTCGCTCCTCACCGGCCGCGACGGCGAGCCGCCGGTCGTTCCGGACCTCATCCTATTGGATCTGGACCTGCCGCAGATGGACGGTCTCGAGTTCCTCGAGGCGGTGACGGCCGAGCCCGAGCTCGCACGGCTCCCCGTGCTCGTGTTGACGCGATCGACGAACCTGTCGGACGTTCGCGCGAGCTACGACCTCGCGGCCAACGCGTACCTCACGAAGCCGACGGAGTCGACGGAGTACGCCGAGATGGCCGAAGCGATCGCCGAATTCTGGTTCCGCCGAGCGGCCCTGCCGACGAGCCATTCATAACAGCGGCCCGGTACCCGCCGTCGGCCGATCGCCGACGCCCCACCTTTGATGCGAGCGGACCGCACACTGTTCGGTATGTCCGTGCAGACCGAGTTCGACGTCGACTTCGACGGAACCGTTGCGGTGATCACCGGTGCCAGCGGCGCGCTCGGCAGCGCCGCCGTCGATCGCTTTCTCGAGGCGGGCGCGACGGTCTGTGCCGTCGACGTGATCGCACCGGACGACGAGGACAGCCTGCTCGAGCGCGACCCCGACGGTGAATCCGATCTCGAGTTCTACGAGGCCGACCTAACCGACGAGGACGACGTGGCGTCCCTGATGGAATCGATCGCCGACGACCACGGCCGGATCGATCACCTGCTGAATATCGCCGGGACGTGGCGCGGCGGCGATCACGTCGAGGACACCGACCTCGAGGAGTTCGACCTCCTGCTGGACGTCAACCTGAAGACGGCGTTTCTCGCGTCGAAACACGCCCTGCCCCACCTCCAGGACTCGACGGGATCGATCGTCAGTATCAGCGCGCGGTCCTCGCTCGAGGGCGGGGAGGGGGACGGCCCCTACCGAATCACGAAGGCCGGTATCCGACTGCTGACGGAGACGCTCGCCGAGGAGAACCGCGGGACGGTGCGGGCGAACTGCGTCATGCCGAGCGTGATCGACACGCCGATGAACCGTGAAATGATGCCCGACGCTGACCACGACTCGTGGGTTGATCCGCTCGAGATCGCGGACGTGATGGCTTTCCTCTGTAGCGACGGGGCTGCGGTGACGAGCGGAGCCGCCGTACCGGTGTATGGCGAAGCCTGAGGCTCCCTCGAAACGCGCTCGAAAAATACGATCGCGGTCGGTCGAAGCGGATTTCGGTGACCGGTCAGAGGTTCGCGCCCAGCCACTCAGCGAAGCCGCCGGTCAGGAACCCGTAGTAGTCCCATGCGTTCAGCGCGACCAGGACGATCAGCGCGAGGACGACCGGCACCCGAACGAACCAGACCCACGCCGATCCCAGCGAGCCGGCGTCTTTGATACCCTTGCTGACCTCCTCGAGCGCGAGGTCCGGAACGACCCAGCCGACGAAGACTGACAGCAGGAGGCCGCCGAGCATGAGCAGAATGCTGTTTGCGAAGCCGTCGTAGAGGTCGATGAAAATGAGATCGAGCGCAGCGGGAACCCCGACGACGAACATCGCGACGCCCAGTGCGACAGTCGCTGGAACGCGACCGATGCCGTGCTCGTCGATCAGATAGGAGACGACGACCTCCATGATGCTGATCGCGCTCGAGAGTGCGGCGATGGCGACGGTTCCGAAGAAAACCGCGCCGAGAACGCCGCCGAGGGGCAGTTCGGCGAACGCCGCGGCGAGGCTCACGAAGATCAATGCAGGGCCGGAGGCACCAGGTTCGATTCCCGCGGCGAACAGGATGGGGAAGGCAATGAGACCGGCGGTAAACGCGATGAACGTGTCGAGTCCGGCGATGATCCCGGCGTCCGACGCGAGGTTACGGTCCTCGCCGAGGTAGGACGCGTACGTGATCATCACGCCCATCCCGAGCGAGAGCGTAAAGAACGCCTGTGCAGCGGCCGCCGGGAGGATCTCCGTCCAGTTGTTGGCGATCGTACCGAATTCCGGCGAGAGATAGTACGCGTAGGCGTCGCCCGCGCCCTCGAGCGTGAACACGTAGGCGGCGAGGCCGAGCGAGATGATGATGATCGCCGGGACCATCACCTTGACCGAGAGTTCGATCCCGCGCTCGATACCGAGAGCGACGATCGCGACGACCGCGGCCATGAACAGCGCGTGCAAGAAGACGGCATCGAGACCGCTCGCCACTTCGCCGAACTGTGCGGGTGCACCGTCGGCTGTGTAGTTGCCCTGCAAGCCGATGAGAACGTATCGAAGCGTCCACCCGGCGACGACGCTATAGTACGACAGAATGACGAATCCGGCCGTAACGAAGACCCATCCGATTTTCGTCCATGCACCGCTCCCGATTCGTTTCAATGCACCTACCGGGTTTCGCTCCGTATTTCGACCCACGACGAACTCGACGAGAATGACCGGGAACCCGATCCCGACGATTAACAGGAGGTATATAACCAGGAACGCTGCACCGCCCTGTTCACCTACCTGATAGGGGAACCGCCAGATGTTTCCTAATCCCACTGCGCTCCCGACCGCAGCAAGGATAAACCCTGTTCGTGTGGCCCATGATTCGCGTTGTGCCATACCCGCTTTTATAAAAACAACCCTATATAACTTTTCGTGGTCGTTCTATCATTTGCCAGATGGAGAGTTATTAATCGTGATGGTGTTACGGAATCCTTTTCCAGTTGGTCCTCGCACAACGGCGTATGAATCGCGCAGGGGTGTTCCCGACATGACGATGGAAGACCGCATCGACGAACTCGAGGAACTGCGAGAGGAAGCCCGCAAAGGCGGTGGCGAAGCCCGAATCGAAAAACAACACGACAAGGGGAAGATGACCGCCCGCGAGCGGATCGACTACTTCCTCGACGATGGCACCTTCACGGAGTTCGACCAGCTCCGGACCCACCAGACGAGCCAGTTCGGGATGGAAGAGAAGAAGGTGCCCGGCGACGGCGTCGTCACGGGCTACGGCGAGGTCAACGGACGAACGACGTTCGTCTTCGCCCACGACTTTACCGTCTTCGGCGGCTCCCTCGGCGAGGTCTTCGCCGAGAAGGTCTGCAAGGTCATGGACATGGCGATGGAGGTTGGCGCACCGGTCATCGGACTCAACGACTCCGCCGGGGCCCGCATTCAGGAGGGCGTCAAGAGCCTCGCGGGCTACACCGAAATCTTCCGCCGGAACCAGGAGGCCAGCGGCGTCATCCCACAGGTGTCGGGGATCATGGGTCCGTGTGCCGGCGGCTCAGTCTACTCGCCGGCGATCACCGACTTCATCTTCATGGTCAAAGACACCAGCCACATGTACATCACCGGCCCCGGGGTAACCAAGACCGTCACCGGTGAGGAGGTCTCCCACGAGGAACTCGGCGGTGCGATGACCCACTCCAACAAGACCGGCGTCGCCCAGTTCGCCTGCGAGAGCGAGGAGCAGGCGCTCGACGACATCAAGCGGCTCCTCTCCTATCTCCCGCAGAACAACGTCGAGGATCCGCCTCGAGTCGAGCCGTGGGACGACCCGGACCGCCGCGACGACCAGCTCAAAGACATCGTTCCGCCGAGTCCGCAAAAGCCCTACGACATGACCAACGTCATCGACAGCGTCGTCGACGAGGGCTCGTTCTTCGAAGTCGCGGACAACTTCGCGAAGAACATCGTCGTCGGCTTCGGCCGATTGGACGGCCGCTCGGTCGGTCTCGTCGCCAACCAACCCCGCGTCAACGCCGGCACGCTCACCGTCGACGCCTCGATGAAGGGCTCGCGGTTCGTCCGCTTCTGTGACTCGTTCAATATTCCGATCGTCACCTTCGTCGACGTCCCCGGCTACATGCCCGGCACCGATCAGGAACACCGCGGAATCATCCGTCACGGTGCAAAGCTTCTCTACGCGTACGCGGAAGCGACCGTCCCGCTGCTGACCGTCATCACCCGGAAAGCGTACGGCGGTGCCTACTGCGTCATGGCCTCGAAGAATCTCGGCGCGGACGTCAACTACGCCTGGCCGACCGCCGAAATCGCGGTCATGGGTCCACAGGGCGCGGTCAACATCCTCTATCGCGAGGAACTCGCCGAATCCGACAACCCCGATGAACTCCGCGACGAACTCATCGACGAGTACCGCGAGGAGTTCGCCAACCCCTACACCGCGACGGACAAGGGCTTCCTCGACGACGTTATCGTCCCCACGGAAACCCGACCGCGGCTGATCGACGACCTCGAGATGCTCGAGACCAAACGCGAGCAAAACCCCGACAAGAAACACGGCAACATCCCGCTGTAGTCAGATGACTTCCAGCCACCAGACGACGGCCGACGACGGCGGACGAGCCGAGGGCGACGGGCACACCGGAGCGACGGCCGACAGCGACGATTCGACCGGGCTCGAGGCGGCGCTGCCCGCGGACGTCTCCCTCGACCTGCCGGACGATGCAGCGGAGGACGAGGCCGCGGCCATCGCGGCCGCCATCGGTGCGCATCTCCACGATCACGCGCTCGCGGCCGCCGCAGCAGCGGCTGAGGGCGAGGAAACGTGGGACGACAAGCGCTGGGCGTTCGCCGGCCGGGTTCGCGCGCAGCAACACCGCACCGTTCGCGTCCCGCGCGAGGCACCGACGGATCCGTGGTCGGCTGCGGGCCGAACGAAACAGTTCTGAACGCGCTCGTTCCACTCGTTTTCGGATCGTGCTCGCCGTGAAGTGGCATCGGAGTGATTACGAGCGGATGAGCACTCAAGCTGAGAGATCCGTGGACTCGAGCGAGCGAAACGAGAGGCGCTGTTGGAATACTCTTCTTCAGATGCGTTTTGCCATGAGAAACAGGCTCGATACTGGGTCGGAACGTTTTACTCCGGACAGACCAACCGGCGTGCGGTGGCGCGCGCTGTGCCGTGGCGAACGACAGTGAGCCGCGGCCCGAAACTGCGCGAGGGATGAGCGAACGCTAGTGAGCGAATCGGCTGGGGAGGGCGTGGCGATTCCCTGTTGGCACTATAGCAGGATGCATTGTTTCATCCAATTCGTCTATAACATATCAACAGTACGGGTAGCGCTACTCCGAATCGGATCCCAGTTCGGGTTCCGGTTCGGCTTCGTCTTCGGTTTCCGACATCGTGATCGGTTCGTCGGCCTCCATTCCCACGTCCTGCCCTTCCTTGATCGCTCGAGCCTGCTCTTCCATCGCTTCGACATCCATCTCGGCTTGCTGGTCGATCTCGCCGATGATGTCTGCGATGTCGTCCAGCCCGATCAGTTCGCGGGTCTCGTCGTCGAAATCGAGGCTCTCGAGGTCGGTCCCGTTCCCCTCGACATCGCTGCCCGAGAGGTGCTTACCGTAGCGGCCGACCAGCGAGGTGAGTTCCTGGGGCATGACGAACGTCGTCGACTCGCCCTGACCGATCTCGGCGAGCGTCTCCATCCCCTTGTCGATGACGGCGCGCTCGCCCATCGACTCCGCGGAGCGCGCACGAAGCACGGTCGAGATCGCGTCACCCTGGGACTCGAGAATCTGGCTCTGTTTCTCCCCCTGGGCGCGGATGATGTTCGACTGTTTGTCACCCTCCGCTTTCTCGACGGCGCTGCGGCGTTCGCCCTGCGCCTCGAGGATCATCGCGCGGCGACGGCGCTCTGCGGAGGTCTGTTCCTCCATCGCGCCCTTGACGCCGGCCGAGGGCGTGACTTCGCGGACCTCGACCGATTCCACTCGGATACCCCACTCGTCGGTGGGCTCGTCGAGCTCGGTCCGAATTCGCTCGTTGATCATCTCGCGCCGGCTGAGCGTGTCGTCGAGTTCCATATCGCCGATCACGGCGCGCAGCGTGGTCTGGGCCAGATTCGAGACCGCGCGCTGATAGTCGTCGACCTCGAGGAAGGCGCGTTTGGCGTTCATGACCCGAATGTAGACGACGGCGTCGGCGGTGACCGGCGAGTTGTCTCGGGTGATCGCTTCCTGCTGGGGGACGTCCAGCGTCTGCGTTCGCATGTCGAACGTGTAGATCCGCGACACGAACGGCGGGACGATGTTCAGCCCCGGCTCGAGCAGTTTGCGGTACTCGCCGAAGACGGTCAGCGCGGCCCTGTCGTAGGCGTCGACGATCTCGACCATCTGCCAGACCGTGATCACCACGAGGAGCAGGACGACGGCCCCGATGAGCAAGAGCGGCTCCTCGAGTACCGATTGGGATTGCAGCGGACCGACTGCGAACTCGTACATTGTGCGTTCTAGCGGGCGGAACCGGATAACGATTGCCCACAACTAGCATACGACGGTCCCTCGCATGCGCGCTGGGTCAGTCTCGATTTACCGGGCGCTGCTCGAGGCCGTTAGTGCGTCGCTCGCCGCTGTCGACGGTTCGAGCGTGTGGTTCGCCCGGGACTGGTATCTCGCCGGGAACCGGTATCGTCGACTGGCAAAATCTGTCGCGTTCTCGAATCAGTTGCGAAAAAGTAAGGTAGGGGCCTCACGACTGTTTTCACAGGAATGTTCAGGAAGGTTCTCGTGGCGAACCGCGGGGAAATCGCGGTCCGCGTTATGCGGGCGTGTGAAGAGTTGAACATCGGGACTGTCGCCGTCTACTCCGAGGCTGACTCGGACTCGGGTCACGTGCGCTACGCCGACGAGGCGTACAACGTGGGGCCGGCTCGCGCAGCTGACTCCTATCTCGATCACGAAGCGGTCATCGAGGCCGCGCAGAAGGCCGACGCCGACGCGATCCATCCCGGCTACGGCTTCCTCGCGGAGAACGCGGAGTTCGCGGGCAAGGTCCAGGACGTCGAGGGGATCACGTGGGTCGGCCCGTCCAGCGACGCGATGGAATCGCTGGGCGAGAAGACGAAGGCCCGGACGATCATGCAGGAGGCCGACGTGCCGATCGTTCCCGGGACGACGGACCCCGTCACCGAGCCCGAGGAAGTCAAAGAATTCGGCGAGAAACACGGCTACCCGATCGCCATCAAGGCCGAAGGCGGCGGCGGCGGCCGCGGGATGAAGGTCGTCTGGGACGAGAGCGAAGTCGAGGACCAGCTCGAGAGCGCCCAGCGCGAGGGCGAAGCGTACTTCGACAACGACTCGGTCTACCTCGAGCGCTACCTCGAGAAGCCCCGTCACATCGAGGTCCAGATCGTCGCCGACCAACACGGTAACGTGCGCCATCTGGGCGAGCGCGACTGTTCGCTCCAGCGCCGCCACCAGAAGGTCATCGAGGAGGGCCCCTCCGCAGCTCTCACGGACGAACTACGCGAGAAGATCGGGGAGGCCGCTCGTCGGGGCGTCGCCGCCGCCGACTACACCAACGCCGGCACCGTCGAGTTCCTCGTCGAAGAGGAGCCCGGCCGCGACGGCCGGCTCGGTCCCGACGCGAACTTCTACTTCCTCGAGGTCAACACGCGGATCCAGGTCGAACACACCGTCACCGAGGAGATTACGGGGCTCGACATCGTCAAACGACAGCTCAAGATCGCCGCCGGCGAGGAACTCGACTTCGCGCAGGACGAGGTCGACATCGACGGCCACGCGATGGAGTTCCGGATCAACGCCGAGAACGCGGCCAACGACTTCGCGCCCGCGACCGGCGGTACCCTCGAGACCTACGATCCGCCGGGCGGGATCGGCGTTCGCCTGGACGACGCGCTCCGGCAGGGCGACGAACTCGTCACCGACTACGACTCGATGATCGCGAAGCTGGTCGTCTGGGGCGAGGACCGCGACGAGTGTATCGAGCGTTCGCTGCGCGCGCTCCGCGAGTACCAGATCGGGGGGATCCCGACGATCATCCCGTTCCACCGGCTAATGCTCACCGACGAGGAGTTCGTCCAGAGCACGCACACCACGAAGTATCTCGACGAGGAACTCGACGAGACGCGAATCGAGGAGGCCCAGGAACAGTGGGGCGGCGACATCGGCGACGGCGGCGCGAGCGAGGACGAGGACGAGGCCGTCGAGCGCGAGTTCACCGTCGAAGTCAACGGCAAGCGCTTCGAGGTCGAACTCGAGGAACACGGTGCGCCGGCCATCCCGACCGGCGACGTGTCCGCCGGCGGCCAGTCGAGTCGACCGGAGCCGGCGGGCGGCTCCAGTAGCGGCGGCGAGACCGACATTCAGGGCGACGGTGAGACGGTCGACGCCGAGATGCAGGGGACGATCCTCGACATCGAAGTCGAGGAGGGCGACGAGGTCGCGGCCGGTGACGTGCTGGTCGTCCTCGAGGCCATGAAGATGGAAAACGACATCGTCGCCTCCCAGGGCGGTACCGTCACCCAGATCGCCGTCGGGGAAGGCGATAGCGTCGACATGGGCGACACGCTGGTCGTTCTCGAGTAACGCGGTCGCGGTACTGCAGTTACGGACCGACCCCCACCGTGAACGTATTCGACGGGGGTCTCCGCTCATCGACTGCTACAGCGACTGCAGCGACCGCTGTTCGGTTCGAGTCGCGAAAATCGGTCGTTCGAACAGTGACCGCTCACTCCGCGCTCGAGACGCCGCGCGTCTCGCCGTCGGTGTCATCCCAGGGGAGCGGCCCGTCGTACCCCTCGGGAACGAACGGACAGAGCGGATCGCTCGCGTGGAGTACGCCCGCGAGGAGTTCGGCGAGGCGAAAGCGCGAGCGGTCTCCGACCACCTCGAGCGAAACGGCGGCGACCCGACGGGCGAACGGATCGCCGACGTGGACTATCAGGGGAACGTCCACCCGACGCAGTTCTGGCAGGGATACAGCCCGGGGAACGTCCGAGACCGTCCCTTCGACGAGATCTGGGAGGACGAGTCGAACCCGCTGCTCGAGGCGCTGCGGAACCGCGAGGAACGGTTGAACGGCAAGTGTGCCGACTGTCAGTACCGGTCGATCTGCCGCGGCGCCTCGCGGCTCCGGGCGCTGGCGACGACGGGTGATCTCTTTGCACCCGATCCGAAGTGTTACCTTCGCGACGAGGAAGTACGGGGCGACGGTGCGGGATCGATCGCCGGCGATGCCGCGGACTGATCCCCTCGAGTCCCGCGCTCGGAACCGCGAATCGAGATCGGTTCACCGGACGCGACCGCCCATCGATTGGAGCCACGGACAGCGTCAGTACACACCCGATCGCACGATGACTGTGTGGTCGTGGTCGAATGTGTAAACGGTTTCAGTCGATATGCTGGCGTCTGGAGTCGGGTCTCGCGGGGAGCTGTCCGAGACACTCCCGACAGTACGTGTAACACCGGTCGTTCTTCGTTTGGCAGATCCGACAGGTAACCGGTTCGTCTATCGCTTGCGTTCGCGCGCTCATTATCGTTCCTACTGAACGGGGTCAAATAGCCCTCCGGCTGACCAATGCAAGGAATAGCGGGCCGTCCCCCGATCTGCCCGTCGCGGGACTCCGCTTTCGTGTCCCCTCAATCATCGCCCACGTGGACGCGGGTCACGTGCCCGCCACAGCCACACCGGTCGACGTACTCGAGTCGGATCCCGTCGAACGCGGCCTCGAGTTCGTCCCAGAGATACGTCTCGGGATGGCCGTGGTCGCCGTGGGTGACGAGATTGACGTGGAAACCGGCGGCCGTCGCGTCGACTGCGTCTTTCGCCTGCTCGAGGAGGAGCTCTCGATCCGCGGCGTGTTCCGGGCCCTCGAGATTCGCCGACCACGAGGCGTCGTGCTGGCTCCGCGTGACCGGTTCGACGCCGGAGACATCCTGGGTCATGGTTCCGACTCGGTCCCGAACGTGCCTAACGGCTGAGCCGAACGGGTTCGGTGCCGCCACCATCGCCGCCTCGGGCGAGCGAGCCAGCTCAACAGCAGAACATGAACGGGTAGAGCAGGGCGACGCGGTCGTCGTCCGTCAGCTCCGCCTCGAATCCGCCGAGGTGTTCGTTGAACCGGCCGTTGATACAGACTCGAGCGTACGGCCGGGTTTGATCGCCCTCCGGATTCTTCCGCCACGTGCCGGGCAGGTCGTCGGGCACCGGTGCCCAGCCGCTGTGGGTCGCGTCCGCTTCGGTCTCGGCGATGAGCATGTCCTCGAGGTCGTACTCGGCGAAGAACGACTCGAGGAAGTCCCGAAGGCGGTCGCCTTCGAACGCGAACTCGAGTTCGTGAGTGCCGACCGCGTCGCGGACGTGGCCGGTACAGCGGACGGTGACGGTCGTCGTGTCGGCATTTCGATCGGCCGTCGTGTCGGCCTCGCGGTCGGTCGGCGTTTCGGTCCTCCGGCCGCCCGTCGCGGCCGGCTGCTGGTCGACTGTCGTCGCTCGGTTGGTGTCCATCGTGGGTCACGGTACGGTTCGAGCGGGCAAACGCTCCCTTCCGAACGTGTTCGGGGCGAACGGGACGGCCGCCGGGGGCGAAGCGCGAGACATGAACGGAATGCCTGGCGGGTTACGAACCGACCGGCAGCCCCCGATGGCGATCCCGCTGCGGCACTTCGTGCTCGCGCTGGGATTCCTCGTCGTCGGGGTCGGCGGGAGCACCGTCACGACCGTTGTGACGCTGCCGGGACTGGCGGGGCTGGCGCACCTTCATCTCCTGTTAATCGGGTGGGTCGCGGTGACGATCATGGGCGCGATGACCCAGTTCGTTCCCGTCTGGTCCGGCGTGACGATCCACTCGAGGCGCCTGGCGGTCGCTCAACTGTGGCTCGTTTCGGCCGGACTAATCGGTTTCGCCGCAGCCCTGCTCGCAGGCGCGCTCGAGTGGCTCCCGGTCGGCGGGGCGCTCATGCTGGCGGGGATCTGGGTGTTCGTCTACAACGTCGGGCGGACGCTCGCACGTGCGCGCCCGTTCGATTTTACGGAGCGACACTTCGCGTTCGCGCTCGCGTGTTTCGGGCTCGTCGCCCCGTTCGGGTTCTTGCTGGCGGTCGACTTCACGACGCCGGCGTTCGATTCGGTCGCCGTCTCCCGGTTCGAAATCCATCTCTCTCACGCGACGCTCGCGCTGTTCGGCGCGCTGCTCGCGACCGTCGTCGGCGCGCTCTTTCAGCTCGGGCAGATGTTCACGCAGGCGGAGCCGGATCGACTCGACGAGCGATTGCTGACTCTCGAGCAGCTGTGTTTCCCCGCGGGGATCGGTGCGCTCGCACTCGGACGGGGACTCACTATCGAACCGGTGGCGCGAGTCGGCGCGGTCGCGCTCCTCGTCGGACTCGCCGCGTTCGCGATCGTACTCGGACGCCTCCTGGTGGGTGCGACGGTCGATCAATCACCGATGCTCGCTCGCTACCGGGTCGTCGTGGGGTCACTGCTCGTCTGGCTCGCCCTCGCCGCACCGACGTGGTGGACTGATCCGATCGCGTATGGGTCGCTGTTCGGTCATCCCGACGCACAGCAGCTCTTGCTGCTCGGCGTCTTCGGCTTCGTCGTCATCGGGTCGCTGTATCACATCGTTCCCTTCATCATCTGGATCGAACGCTACAGCGATCGACTTGGCTTCGAGCAGGTGCCGATGATCGACGACCTCTACGACGACCGCCTCGAGCGCGCGGACTTCTGGACGACGCTCGTCGGGTTCGGCGGGCTCTCCGTGGCTCCCCTAGTCGGATTGCCGTCCGCCGCAGTCACCGCGAGCAGCATCATCGCAACGTTCGGCGTCGTCCTGTTCGTCGTGAACATGTTACTGACGATTCACCGGCACGGACCGGACGGGATCGCCGGCGTGCTCGCGGGCGCGCTCGAGGCAGACGAAGAGCCGACCAAAGCGGGCGGTGGAGGGCCCGACATAGACGTTTCGCCGGACCGGTAGCCGAAGCGACCATCTCGAGGCTACTCCTCGGCCGAGACGCCGACCGCCGGCTCGTACCGCCGTGACTCGATCGTCGAGACGACCAGTTCGCCGTACTCGGCGGCGGTCAGTTCGCCCGCGTTGTACTCCGCCGCGCGGACCGTCTCTATCGTCGCCGATCCGTAGAACGCGGGCGCGTCGTCGAGGATCGTCGTCCACGGGATCACCGCGACGCTCGCCATCCGCTGGCTCGAGGCACGAGCCGAGTGACGGAGCCGCTCGCGCCCGCTATCTCGCTCGCTCGAGAAAGATCGTCCACAGGACGGCCGCGTACAACACCGCGCCGAGAACGGAGAGCCAGCGACCGACCCCGACGAGCGGCGATGCCGATGCGAGCGAGCCGCCGACCTCGAGGCCCAGCCCGCCCAGTAGCGCCGTGACCGACCACCGCGCGGTTCGATCGCCGATACCGGCGGTCGAGGCGACGGCCGGCGGGTAGAAGTGGTACGTGGCGCCGACGATCGTCAGCCCAACGAAGCCGCCGATCGCGAGCCGATAGTGCGCGTCGAAGGCGGTCGCCGGAACGCTCGAGGCGGGCGCGAACGAGAACGTCAGCCCCAGCAGGGCGACCAGCGCGGCACAGACCGCAGCGCCGAGGATGGCGCGCCAGCCGACCCGACGGCGGTCGCTCCGTCGGACGAGGTCAGCGATTGTGACGGCGAATACGAGCAACGCGATCGCCTGAAGCGCGGCGCCGAGGCGGAAGAGCGATCCCCCGCGAAAGTCGACGGCAAGCAGTACAGGGCCCGTGACGCCGGCGAACAACACGACGCCGACGAGGGACGGCCGAATCGAGACGACCAGCAATCGCGGTAACAGCCGGAATCCGACGGCGAAGACCAGCAGGCCGGCCGCCCCGGCCGCGAACAGGTGGGTTGTTGCCGGTCCCGGTGAAACGGGGGACGGCTCGAGGCCGAGTGCCGCGGCCAGGGGGAGCGCCGAGCCGACGAGCAGGTAAGTGAAGGCGACCGGGAGGGCAGCGTTCGCGAGTCGGTCGACTCGCCGGCGGTGGGCGCTGGCCTCACCGGTTCCGGTTTCCCGCCCGGTCGGATTATCCCGGACGGTCCATAAGAGCGCGGTGGCGAAAACGAGGCAGCCGAGGAGCCAGCTCGTCGCACCGGCGACGGCGACGACCGGCGGCTCGAGTCCGGCACCCGCGGCGAACGCCCCGACCGTGCCGACCAGCGCGAACGGGAGGTGAATCGCCGGCGCGTACGGAACGGCCAGTTCGCGCGCGAAGTACGACGGGACGAGCGTGTATGCCTTCCCGAAGGCGACGTGAAAGACGAATCCGGAAACGCCGAGCGGGACGGTCGCCGCTCGCGGAACCCCGACCGCGACCGCGACCTGCCACGCGACGAAGAAGCCGATACCGGCCGCGACGAACGCTCGAGACCAGCGTGAGATGGTCGCCGTCCCAGTCCGTGCTCCCATCGATCGATTAGAAGGGGAACCGGTCCGTCGTCCCGTCAGCGTCCCCCTCGCGCTCGAGGGGGGCGGCCGACCCCGGTCCGGTCGACTCGCCCGGTACGTCACCGGACTCGCGATATCGCATTTCGAGCCCCTCGAGGGATTCGTTGAGCGACTCGGCCTGGTGGTGGGTTGGCCGGACGCGGACGGACACGAGATCGTACTCGTGGCGATCGCTCAGTCCGTTCCACGCGCGGAACGACCCTTTGATGAGCGCGCCCGCTTGCGGACAGAACTCCGTGGTGGGGCTGAACTCGGCGCGCAGAACGGACGGATCGTCGGCGTCGAGCGCGTACCGGTAGCCCGCGTCGGGATGGCGTCGATCGAGGTTGAGCCGCGCGAGGTTGTAACCGAACGTCGCGTCGTAGACCCCACGCTCCGCGAACAGCTCGCGAGCGGTCTCGTGGACGGCGACGTGTGCCTCGCCCTCGAGAACGTCGTGGCCCTCGAGGAACGGGCCCGGTTCCGGAACGTGCTCCGAGACGAACGCATCTGGTTCGTCGAAGTCGGTATCGTCATCCACCGCACGTCCGCTGGAAAAGGGGTTCATCGTGAATGCGGCTACGATCCGGTTCCGCCAGTAGATATTGCCGAACATGTAACGCAGTCCGGAATCTGGACTCGGAACCGATGGATTGCCGATTTCCCGAATCAATAACCAGTGATTGTGCACTGACTATCAGTCCCTGAATAGTTTTAGAATATATGAATACAATAAATTTAGACCATAATTAACTACCAATATGATCAATAGAGTGCATATATAGTCATCACTGATCGAATGTGAGGTCCAAGACCTGGTTGAGGCCAGAGGATTTATACCCGATCGATGTAAGAGTCCGGCCAATGCTACTCTCAGTTGATCGCTCGGACGCGACAGTCTCGCAGTCAGTAAGTTTCGACGTTATTGCAGCCGTCGCCGAGCGTGAAGGCATCGATCCCGTCGATCTCGAGCCGCCCGAGTATGAAGCCCTCTACGACGTTATTAACCCCGAAGCGCTCGATTCGCTCTTTGCGAGCCGAGAAAACGGTCGACAGCGACCGACCGGCTGCGTCGAATTCCCCTTCTGTGGCTATCAGGTCACCGTCGCGAGCGACGGCGAGGTCGAGGTCTCCGTCCTCGAGTAATACGGATTACGCTCGTTAGATCCAGCGTACCCGCGACCCGTAATACGGGTGCGCCGGGACAGAGTTACAGCAGCCCGGATCACTCGTTCGGCGACTACTTTCGCTGCTCGAGTCGCGTTCGCCACTCGGTCGGGAGCGGTCGCGACTCCCCCGTTTCCGAGTCGACGAGCACCTGGACAGTAGTTGCCGTCGCCGCACGCGACCCGCCCGCGCGGATCTCGTACTCCATCGGCAGACTCGACGTTCCCAGGTCCGCGACGCGGAGCGCGACCGTAACGTCGTCGTCCGCCTCGATCGGCCGTGCGTACTCGAGTTCGAGGCTCGCGAGGACGGTGTCGGTCTCGGCCAGCGAAACGTCGAGTACGTCCCTGAAGTAGGCCTCCCGCGCCTGCTCGAGGTAGGTGGCATACGTCGCATTGTTCACGTGGCCCATGAAATCGAGATCGCGAAGTCGCACGTCGACGGACGTCTCGTAGCTAAAATCGGTCATTGCGAGCCAGTTCGGGACGATTCCCATATATATCTACTCGTCGCCGTCGCGTTGTACGACTGGCACGGTTCCGACGAAAACCGCTCGAGGCGACCGACTGGTCTCGGCCGCTCACTCGTCCGCTATCGCGGCCTCGAAAACGGTCTCGTGGAGCCGATCCGCGACGATTTCCATCAGCGGCTCCATGTTGCGGGTGTCAGCGCGGTTGTACTCGACGAGCGTCTCGAGGGCCCCGTCGTCGCCGCGTTCGTACTCGTGCCAGAGACGGACGGCGTCACGCCCGCTGAGGTCCGGCATGTCCCGGTCGATGCCGAGTTCCCGTTCGATCGCCTTCAGTCCGCCGTCGAGCCCCAGCTTTTTGCAGGGGTACATGAGATCGACGTGGGGCACGCCGATGTCGACGTCGAAGCACGTCTCGAGGAACGGAACGTCGAAACGCTGCCCGTTGAACGTGACGAGCAGGGCGGCGTCGGCGAGTTCGCGCTCGAGGCGATCGCTCGACAGATCGCGGTTCCTGACGAACGTCTTCGTCTCGCCGCCCCGGTGGAGGCTGACGGTCGTCACGTCGTTCGTGTCGGCACTCAGCCCGGTCGTCTCGATGTCCAGAAAGCAGGTCTCCGCGCTGACGTTCTCGTAGCACCGCCAGCGACTCGACGCCGGGAGCGCCTCCGCGAAGACGGAGATGTCCCCGCGCTCGAGGTGGGTCCGCCCCTCGTCGATGAAGGTCTCGATCCGGTCGGCGAGCGTCGAGCCGACGACGCTGCCGTCGAACTCGTCCCAGTGGGTGACGCCGTTCTCCCAGAGGCGTCGTTCGGTGGTTTCGCCGACCCCGCGGACGGGAATGAAACTGTTCTCGATTCGCACACCCGTTCAGGGGAACGGGGTGGGTAAAAACGTGTGGATCGGTCGCCGTCTGCGACGCCGTCGACGAGGAATCCGATTAGCTATCCGGGCTGTTATCCGAGAGGTACAGCGTCCGATCGACGATGCTGACGGCCGCTTCGCCCCACCGCTGAATCGCGGTGCCCTCGGAGTCGGCGATTTCGATGACGATCCGATCCCGACCGATCGTCACGTCGGCCGCCGGCGTCGACTCTCGATCCGCGAAGCTCTGTAGCTGATACTGCAGTAGTCGCTTCGTCGACCCCTCGATTTCGATCGTGTCGGGCTCGAACGCGAGCGTCAACACCGCCCCGCCGTCGCCGGTTTCCTCGGCCGTCACGTCGAACCGGTGGCTCGAGAGCTCCGGTGCCGGCGCGTTCTCGTTCATCGTGTCGACGGCGTCCTCGACGGACACGTCCTCGGCCTCGAATTCGTCCTCGTCGAACTCGAACGGCGAAAGCGCCTCCGCGGGAGCCGCGTCGTCCGCGTCCGATTCCGTGACAGCCGCCCCACCGGAGTCGGCCGCCGCGTCGTCCTCGAGCGAGGATTCCTCGCCCGCCGGCTCGGGTTCGGTCGAGCCGTCGGCGACGTCGGGGACATCGGAGCGATCCGGATCGTCCGGGTTCGCGTTCGCGGATTCGTCGTCAGCGAATTCATCGTCAGCGGATCCGTCATCAGTGGATGCCGTTTTCGCTCCCTCCGCTGGAGCGTCGGCGTCCTCGGTCAGATCGTCGAACGAGAGCGAATCGATGTCATCAGGTGAGTCCGAGGATTCGTCGGCGGGGTCCTCGAGCCCACCGTCGGCCGCATCGTCCGTTTTCCCGTCGCCCGGTTCGCGCGGTTCGGGGTCCGCTCGCTCTGTCGTCTCGGACGCCGCGTCCGAGGCCTCCCGAACGTCGGCTGCCGTCTCGCCGTCCTCGGTCGGATCGCCGATCTGTTCGCTATCGTCGCCGTCGGCCGCATCGTTCGTTTCCCCGTCGGTCGCGTCTCCCGGCACCGTCTCGGAAGCAGCGACGCGCGTCTCGGTTTCGGCCCCCGTGCTCGAGCCGACCGGCCCCGCTGCGATCACGTCGGAGTCGTCGGTTCCGTCGTCGGATCCGTCCGTGAGTGCGCCGGCGATCGTCGGCCGGGCCGCTGCGATCGCCTCGTGATCCAGCGGCGTGGCGTACCAGGCGGTTCGATCCGGCGACGTGACGAACCGGCCGCGATTGCGTTCGGCTCGCGGGTGTGCGGACGGTTCGTCGTCGGCGTCGGATTCGGCGTCCGATGCCGATTCGTCGGCGGAGCCCTCGTTGTCACCCGCCTCATCGGCTCGGTCGTCCGACTGCGGATCGTCCGCATCCGGCCGCGGCGATTCGGGTCGGTCGACCGTCTCGCTCGAGGTCGCACCCTCGTCCTGTTCCTCCGCACGTCGAGCCGCAGCCGACTGCTGTTCGGCCTGCTGGGAATGCGACTGTGGCTGTGGACCAACCCCGCCCGGCGGGTCGCCCGTCGGTTGTCCCTGCTGGGGGCCGGCCTGTGGCGCCTGCTGGGGGCCGGCTTGTGGCGCTTGCTGAGGTCCGGCCTGCGGCGCCTGCTGGGGCTGGTTCGGGCCCGGACCGGAGCTAATCGTGCCGCCGCTGAGATGCAGTTGCGTTCCTCCACCACCGCCCCGTGCGTTGGACATTCCGTCGAGGTGGTGAGCGATATCCGTCAGATCATCGTCGATGTTGTCCTCGAGCTTGTCGATTTTGTCGCCGACGCTTCGCAGAGCGAGGGCCACGTCCCAGAGGACGACGACGCCGAAAAACAGGAGCGCGAGGAAAACGGTAACGGCGGCTCCACCGAGAAGCTCAGTGTTGGCTTCGACCATATATGCTACTCTGTGAACCGATAGGTCGTTCGATATATAGACCTTATGCCGTAACACCGATGGTACTGGAGGGAGACCGCTAGTAAACCGTCGAACAAAGCGTTCTGTGACTACTTTTGACTCCGCACGCTCCGTCAGGATTACAGACCTATTCGAAATACTGACAGCTGTGAACGGAAGATTCCATCGGGCGATCGTCACTCCCGAACGACAGAATACACCTATCGCGCGACAGCTATGGGGTCAGTTGATCAATCGTCAGTTCGGACGGGAGAGCTCGAGCCAGTCGGTGGATAACTCCGGATCGCGGAGCGACCACCGCTGTTCGGCAATCCCGTCGCGGGATCGGACCGTAACGACGGCGTCGAACAGCGGCTCGACGAGGGAGACCACATCGCGGTCTCGCGCGAGCGGCAAGTGAAAGTGTCCGATTCCGCGAGCCCGATCGACTCGTGACGTCGCCAGGTGAAGCAGTCGAAACACCGTTTCGATCTCGTACTCGCGACAGAGGGGGACCAGCGAGTCGACGCAGACGCGCAGCTCGGCCGGCTCGAACCCGTCGGCGGCGTCGGCGAACTCGTCGACGGCTTCGACGAGTTCGATCCCCAGTTCGCGCGGCGACTCCGGACCGCCGCGGACCGTCGGGTTCGTTCCCGGTTCGGTCGCCAGACCCGAGTACTCGATCGTTCGGAACCAGTTCGCTTCCGGGGCGTGGCAGGCGCTCTCGCACGCGACTCGAGTCCCCTCGCCCGAGACCTGCAGTCGATACACGGACTCACGCTCCGGTGGTCCGAACAGTCGCTGGCAGACCGTCTCGTGTGCCGCTTCCGTCTCCTCGCCGACGAGCAAAATGTTGCTCCCGTCCCGTTTGAGCGCGTCGAGCGCCCGTGCAAACGTGGCACCGTCCGGCACGAGACCCCCTCGCTCGTCTTCCATTTCGTTCTAACGGAGCGGTGGCCCTGCAATAAAAATTGTGCCTGGCATGCGATTCGAAAAGCGACTCGCGCTCCTCGGTGCGGTTCGTATCGGATCGATCGGCCGGTTTTTGAGCCCGGCGGTCGTAGATCGCGTATGGCCGACCACGACGACGAACTCGTCGACGCCGTTCGCGAACTCACGCGAACGATCGACGCGCTTCGAACGGAACTCGACGGGCCGCGCCGCCGGCCGCCACTGCGACCGCCGACGCCGCGAGAGCTCCTCCGGTTCACCGACGAGGTAGCCCTCCCCGCCGCGCTCGCAGTCCTCGAGACCAGCGTCCGCGCGCTCGAGGCGTTCCAGCGGAGTCTCAAAGTCGTTCGCACCGAGCGGACGGCTCGAGACCGAACGTCGGCGACCGCTGATGCAGCGAGCGAGCGCGCGAACGAACTCCGGCGGACGACGCTCTCCCAGCTCGATACCGTCCTCACTGAACTCCAGCGAGCCGCTTCGGAGGGCGGACTTCCCGCCAACGAAGAGGCGCGCAACCTCCTCACGGAGGCCCGCGAACTCCGCGACGACGTGGACAGTCGTCTCCGAGCGGCCACCGAGCGGGAATCGGACGCGGAACCGGCGGGCTCCGATCGAACGCCCACCGACGGCGCGGTTTCGATCGATATCGAGGACGGGCCCCTCGGCGACGCCGACACGAGCACGGCCGACGACGAACCCGATACTGCCGTCGACGTCGACGCCGAACTCGAGACGCTGCGAGATCAGTACGGCGAGGACGGCGACGACTCGAGCAAGAACGATAACGACGGATCGGACGCGGATGGCTCCGGTGCTGGGGCTGATGGGACCGAAAACGGAAGCGACGAAAACTGAATCCGCTGTACTGGGCGCGGATATCCCCGAATCGCTTAGACCGGCTCGAACCGGTAGCCGTCCCACTCTTGGCTCTCGGGCTCTCTGATCCCCGCACCGGGTTCGCGGAGCTCGTCGACGTAGACCGGCTGGACCTCGTCACCAGTTTCGACATCGCCGGTGGTCAGCTGGCCGATCGCGCGGACCGGTTCGCCCTCCACGTCGAACTCGACGATCGCGAGGTGATTGGGCTCGCGGACGCCCGGTGGCGTCGCCGTACTGGTCGTCCACGTCACGACCTCCGCGGTGTACTCGCTGAGGTCGATCGTCTCGACCGGCTCGGTTCCGCCCGGTCCGCGCGGGTGACCGGGATAGCTGATCGAACCGTCCTCGTATCGCGTCGCGTCCATCGTCATTGTGCTGCCTCCATGATGGTCGTAATTACGCAGTTGCCAAAGCCGCCGACGTTACAGCACAGCCCGACGTCCGCATCGACCTGTCGCGGGCCGGCCTCGCCGACGAGTTGTTCGTAGATCTCGACGCCCTGTGCGACGCCGCTGGCGCCCAGCGGATGTCCCTTCGACTTGAGTCCCCCAGACGTGTTGACCGGCAACTCGCCGGTGTCTCGCTCGGTGTAGCCCTCCTCGACGAGTTTCCAGGCCTCGCCCTGCTCGGCGAAACCCAACCCCTCCATCTGCAGGAACTCGAGGATGGTGAACATATCGTGGAGTTCGGCCACGTCGATGTCGTCGGGGCCGCGGCCGCTCATCTCGTACGCTCCCTTCCCGCTCTCGACGACGCCGCCCATCACGGTCGGGTCCTCGCGCTCGTGGACGACGTGGGTATCGGTGGCCCCGTCGATCCCCGAGATGACGACGTAGTCGTCGGCGTATTCGTCGGCGACGGACTCGGGACAGAGCATGAGCGCGGCCGAGCCGTCCGTGATCGGACAGAAGTCGTACAGCCGTAGCGGGTCGGCCACGATCGGTGACTCGAGGACCGTCTCCAGCTCCACCTCCTTTTGGAACTGGGCGTGGGGGTTGTCCACGCCGTTTTTATGGTTCTTGACCGCGACTTTCCCGAGGCTCTCGCGGGGGGCGTCGAACCGCTCGAGGTAGTGACGCGCGGTGAGGCCCGCGAACGACGGCAGGGTAACGCCGGTCTTGTACTCGACGGGATGAGTCAGCGACGCGATGACGTCGGTGGCCTCCCCGGTCGTCTTGTGCGTCATCTTCTCGCCGCCGACGAGCAGGGTCATATCGCTGGCCCCGCTGGCGACCGATTGCCAGGCGGCGAAAATTCCCGCGCCGCCGCTCGAACTCGTCTGATCGACTCGCTGGGTGTACGCCGGCATCGCGTCGAGGTCGTGGGCCAGGGCGTTCGGCACGCCCGTCTGCCCCTCGAACTCGCCGCTCGCCATGTTCGAGACGTACAGGTGTTCGACCTCGTCGGCCTCGACGCTCGCATCCTCGAGACACTCGATTCCCGCCTCCGCGAGGAGGTCCTGGATCCACTCCCCCTCGCGTTGCCCGAACTGGGTCATCGAGGCGCCGATGATTGCAACACGTTCCATATCCTACGGGACTCGAGTCAACGATTTATAAGTGAGGGTCGTGACAGCGGTCGACATCGCACCGCCGGGACCAGAACGGAGCGAACGGGTTCGGACCGGGGTCGCGCAGCTACGACGCCGATTCCGCCGCGGCCGTCCGCAGCTCGCTCGCGCGCGAGCGCGCCTGTGAAATGACCGCCTGTCGGGCCTCGAAGGAGACGACGACGTCCTCGTCACCGTAGGTGACGTCGTCGACGTTCGCGTTGTCGTGGATCCACGAGACGACGCTCATCGTGTCCTCGGTCATCGGTAACACGAGGCGTTCTTCCACCCAGTCGGGCAGTTCGC
This sequence comes from Natrinema sp. DC36, assembly GCF_020405225.1. Taxonomy (NCBI): domain Archaea; kingdom Methanobacteriati; phylum Methanobacteriota; class Halobacteria; order Halobacteriales; family Natrialbaceae; genus Natrinema; species Natrinema sp. DC36. The sequence goes on along the minus strand of NZ_CP084472.1, from coordinate 852,642 downwards.
GGTCGATCCGCTCGAGCAGGCTCTCGACGTTGAGCCCGTCTTTGGCGCTGACGGTCGCTGGATTCGGCGCGAGCGACGAGAGGGCTTCGCGCTTCTCCGCGAGTTCCTCGTCGGTCACCTGATCGATCTTGTTCAGCACGGTCACGATCGGGGCCTCGTTGCGCTCGTAGAGCGTGTCGTGGGAAGTGACCAGCTTCTCGTGGATCTCGTCGATCGGCTCGCTCACGTCGACGACGAGCAAGACCAGATCCGCCCGGTACACCGAGTCCAACGTCGACTTGAACGACTCAACCAGCCAGTGGGGCAAATCGCTGATGAACCCGACGGTGTCGGTCACCAGCACGTCCCGACGGTCGATCGCCGCGCGCCGAGTCGTCGTTCCCAGCGTCGTGAACAGTTTGTCCTCGGACTCGGCCGTCGGGTCAAGATCGGGGTGTAGCTCCTCGTTCTCCTCGACCTCGAGGTCGGTCGCGAGCTGGCGCAGCAGGGTCGACTTGCCCGCGTTGGTGTAGCCCGCGAGCGCGACCAGGTCGAACCCGGAGTCGCGACGGCGCTGTCGGCGCTGCTGTTCGGTTTGCTCGATCCGCTCGAGTTCGTCGTTGATCCGGCTGATCTGGGACTTGATGTCCCGCTCGCGGCTCTCGTCGTACTCGCCCAGCCCCATGAACCCGGGGTGTTCCTCGCGCTTGGCGAGGCTCGTTTTCGCCTCCGCCCGGGGCAGTTCGTATCGGAGCTCCGCCAGTTCGACCTGGAGCTGTGCCTTCCGGGTCTGGGCGCGCTGACCGAAGATCTCGAGGATCAGCGTGAATCGGTCGACGACCTCGACGCCGTCGGGCAGGAGTTGCCCGAGGTTGTACATCTGGTAGGGGCCGAGCCGGTTGTCGAAAATGACGGTCGTGGCGTCGGTCTCCGCGACCAGTTCGGCTAGTTCCTCCGCTTTCCCTTCGCCGATCTGGAGGGCCGCGTCGGCTCGTCGGGACTGCGTGAGTTCGCCGACGACGGAATAGTCCGCCGCCCGTGCCAGGTCGCGGATCTCGCTCGTGTCTGCGGTGCCTGAATCGACGCGTTTGACGATGATCGTATTCATGCGAAACGGTGTGCGTCCCCCGGGCGCGTTCGGTCGTGCTCGCTCGAGTTACGTCGCTCGTCGATCCAACGGATCGCTGTTCGCACGCGGCGCTCGCGCCGACGGGGCGACCATCGCCGAAGTGAGGAGATAACGCTAACGATGCCGGTCGAACACCTCTGTTGGACGGTCGCGACTCATACCGAATCGTACGCGGCGAACCGTCTTGAATCCAGTGCCCGACGCGTGCACCCGATTCGGTCGCGTCGCTCGTCGGTCCGACGGATCGGCCGCACCGCGCGGGCCACCTACCGTGATAGTCAATCCACGACGAGCCACGGCGCGCTCAGACGGTCTGCTGTACCGATGTACCGGCGCAATCGTGACCCGTCCTGCGGTTGCTCCGGAACTGTCTTCCGACAGTCCGTCTCAGTCGTCGAAATACACCATCAGCAGATGACCTGTTTGTCGGGTTTAGTGTGACCGGCCGGCAAAACCACCCGACTGAATGCGGACCGAATCCGATCGACCACAACAGTCATAGGAACCGACTCGAAAGGGAGCGGATAATGATCGATCTCGATCCAACGACACTCGGCCTCGAGTTCGGGGGTGGCGCGCTTATCGGCGGCGTCATCGGGTTCGCCACGAAAAAGATCGCGAAGCTGCTCGCGGTCATCGTCGGCGTCCAGCTGATGGCCTTTCGCTACCTCGAGTCGCAGGGAATCGTCGTCGTGGACTGGAATCGGCTTTCGGCCGGCATCCTCAAAACGCAAGAACGCGCGCAGGGCGCGGACGTTCACTGGTTTCAGTCGGTCCTCTCGACGCTGTCGATCGGTGCGGGCTTTACCGGTGGCTTCCTGATCGGCTTTCAGCGCGGCTAATCGGCACTCCGGTCACTGCGAATCCGCTCGACTCCCTATCGCGTCTTCCGATTATCGCGTCTTCAGATCGTCCTTATCCTTAACGATCTCCGTCTCCGCGTTGCCGCTGGTATGTTCGTTGACGGTGTCGTAGAACTCGTTTTGCAGTCCGGCCGGGAACGTCAACACGCCGATCCACGAGCCGTCGTTTTGCCACTCCTCGCGCTCGAGGTCGCCGAACTGTCGGATCTTCGCCTGCGCGCTGCCGGCGTGATCGGCCGGCACCTGTACGGCGACCGTGACCTCCTCGAACCGGATCGGAATCACCGGCCGCAGCGCGTCCAGGGCGTCGTCGACCTGCTCCTGGACGGGCTCCATCGGATCGACCGTGAAGCCGGCCTCCTCGAGGGCGTTCTCGATCCGTTCGGGCGGATGGGGCGCGTTGTCCATCTGCGGGTTGACCGCGTTGCGCGTGATGGTGTCGACCAGCTGCTTGCGCTTTTGTTCTTGCATCTCGCGGCGCTGATCGGCCGTGATCTGGATCTCGCCCCGCTTGATCACTTCGGGGATGATCTCGAGGGGGTCGGTCGTCTCGAAGACTTTCTCGAGATCGTTTTCGGCGGGCCGATCGCCGCGGGAGGCGTCCTCGAAGACGTCCTCGGCGGCGATCACGTCCTCGAGTTCGCCGTCGAACTCGTCGCGTTTGATCTCCAGCGCTGCGTCCGGATCGACTAGCACTTCGAAGCGCGCCCCGTGTGACTCGAGTCGCGCCGTCACGGCCTCGTCAAGCGAAATCATGAGTGAGGGTTCCGCCGCCAATTAAAAGAGTGTTTCCCGAACTGATCCCGGGCTCTCGATCGAATCACGTCGTGGCGTCTCGAGTTCGATCCGTTTCAGCGCGGCTGAGACGGAGCTAATCGTCGATTCGGAGCGAGGGACTCGTACTCAGCTCGGTGAGTCGGAAAAACGGGAGTCGAAAACCGAAACCGGCGTCTCGATTACTCGGCAGGTTCGTCGTCGGGCTCGTCCTCGTCGTCCTCGCCCGTATCGAGGAGGTCGTTCTCCGCTAGGTGGTCCGCGATCCGGTCCTGGTCGAACTGTTCGAAGGACTCGGTTTCGACGTCGATGGTCGCCAGTCCCACTTCGTTGGGGAGCAGGGAGCCGTCGTTGACCGACGCGAGCGCGTCGAGGGCGAGCCGGATACCGCCGTCGAGGTCGGCCTCTTCATCGTAGTTTTCCTCGAGGTAGGTCTGGAGTTCGCCGCGGTCGGAGCCGACGGCCAGGGCCTTCCACTCGTAGGGCGTCCCCGACGGATCGGTCTCGAACAGGCGCGGTTCGCCGTTCTGGATGCCGCCGACGATCAGCGCGACGCCGAACGGTCGGGCGCCGCCGACCTGCGTGTACTGCTGGATGTGGTCGGTGACTTCCTTGGTCAGCGTCTCGACGCCGATTGGCTCGCCGTAGCGCAGCTGGTTGACCTGCGTCTGGCGGCGGGCGAAGTCGATCAGCTGGCGGGCGTCGGCGACGTGGCCCGCGCTGGCGATGCCGACGTGGTCGTCGGCCTTGTGGATCTTCTCGACGCTCGAGTCCTCGAGCAGCGGGGAGGGGACTCGTTTGTCGACGGCGAGTACGACGCCGTCGTTCGTCCGGACGCCGATACTGGCTGTGCCTCGCTTGACCGCCTCGCGAGCGTATTCGACCTGGTAGAGTCGGCCGTCGGGCGAGAAGATCGTGATGCCGCGGTCGTACGCCTGCTGTTGTTGTTGTCCCTGCATAGTATCACACTAAATCGTAATCGAGGTCTGTCGCGCCCACGAACGCCTCATCGAGTCGGACGTCCCCACTGCCGTTCCGCAGGACGGCGACTCGCTCCTCGTTCCCGAACACGACGTTTCTCTCTTCGGATTCTTGCCCGTCGCGTCCTAAATAGTTTTCTTCAGCGGCCCGGATCGTGCCACTGATACCGCGGACTCGAATCCCGACGGGAGCGCCATCGATTCCGTCGATACAGGCGAGTGCCGCCCGGGCGGGCTCGGTCTCTCCGCGGCGGACTTTGACGATCGCGTCCCCCGTTCCGTCGGCGAATTCGAACCTGACGACGGTCAGATCGGCGTCGGCACTGCCCGGATCGCCCAGCAGGTTCTGGCCCGCGTACCACAGTTCCCGCTGGAGCGATCGGCGGCCGATCCGCTCGTTCGGCCACGTCTCGAGTTCGACGGCGAGATACCGCCAGCGCGGGCGAAGGTGTTTGGGAAGGTGTTTCATGTTATTTTGGAACGTGTTTCATGTTACTCCTCGGGCGTCGCGTCGACCGCGGTCGGACTCCGTTCGGCGACCAGGACGCCGACCTGCTCGTGGACGCGCTCGACCGCCGTCAGCGAGAAGCCGGCGTCCGTGAAGGTGTCCGCGAGCATCCCGACGGTCGCCGGATCGTCGACCTCGGGCGAGTAGAAGGGGTCGTCCGGATCCGACTCGCCGAAGAACATCACGTCCCCGAGGACGAATTTGCGGGGCTCGAGGTCGGCGATGACCGCGATCGCCTCGCGCTTTTCGGCGTCCGAGAGGTGGTGCAGGGCGAAGTTCGAGGTGACTATGTCGACCGGACCGTCGTAGTTCGGCTGTCGGAAGGTCCCGGCATCGAACTCGAGGTTCGTGAGACCTTCCTCGTCGGCTTTCCGCTCGGCTTCGGCCATCATCTCCTCGCTGATGTCGCGACCGACGACCCGGTCGGCGTCGGGGGCGAGCGCCAGTGCGATTGCGCCCGTCCCGGTCCCGAGGTCGAGGACTACGTCGTCGGACGCGGGCGCGGCGTGTTCCACGACGAGATTCGCGCAGGCGTGGTACTCGTCGGATTTCGAGTCGTCGTACTCGCCGGCCTTGTCGTCGAACCGGGCGGCGTGCTCCTCAAGAGTCCTCTTCATACCTGCCTCGTTCGACCCCCGGCTCAATGAACGACTCGGAGTCGATGTGGCGATTCCGCTCGGCCAGTCGCCCCCACTCGGCGAGGCCGTCCTCGATAAACTCTCGCGCGAACCCGATCTCCTCGCCGAGCGCGTACAGTTCGCGGGGGGCCCGCAACTCGAGGTGGGAGGTCGGGTCGGCGCTGACGACGTAAGGCGCGTCGTAGTGATCGACGATCTCCCGGAGCTTCCGCAGGGACTGAATGATCCGGACCCGGCGGCCGCCGCTCTCCCGGAGCACGCCGGAGAGGTCGAACTCGAGGCGAACGCCGTTCTCGACGGCGGCTTTCACGAGCACGTGGTTGACGTCCCCGTTGCCGGCCATCGGATGCGCGAGCACGTCGACCTTCGCCTGTTCGACGGCGAATCGGTTCAGCGCGTTCGTTCCGCCGTGGATCCCGACGATGGTTTCGGTGGTCCGGTGATTTCCGACCGAGCCGCTGGCCTGTTGTCGATCGTCGGCGCGGATCTCGACGCCCTCGACCACGTCGATGCCGTACTCCTCGCGGATCCGTTCGGGGTCGTACGCCGCTCGAGCGTCGGCGTGGTTGCGCACGACCACGCCCTCGAAGCCGTAGTCGGCCGCCGTTTTCGCGAACCTGGCGACCGTGCTCTTCCCGTCGGGGTGAGCGTAGACGGCTTCGTACATACTCGAATCCTCTCACGGCGGTGACTTGGGGTTTGCGCCATGGAGGTCGAACGGAGAATCAATTCCAGACCCGCGTGGCCGGGAGGGCGCCCGAACGAACGTGAGGGCGCGCGACCCGGGGAAGGGCAGGCGGTTCAGCAACACGACCGCGAGCGACCGAAGGGAGCGAGCGGCTTTTTGGTCGAGATTTTTGCGCGAGTGGTGAACGAAGTGAACCCGAGCGGAAAAAGGTCGGAGTGAGTGCTTTTAATCGAATTTTTGCCGAGGGCGCGGCTTTGCCGCGCCCGCAGAGCAAAACTTCGTTAATTGAGTATGGACTGCGCCACGGTAGCGAGCTGGCCGTTGTCGGCCTCGCTGAGTCGCTCGTCGCCGATCTTGAGGCGCAGGCGCGGCCGGCCGACGTCGATCGGGACCTTCTCGGTGTCGATCAGGCCCATGTCCTCGAGCTTGGTCTTCGTCCGGGAGAACGTCGCCTTGGAGGCGATCCCGACGTCCTCGCCCCACTTGCTGATGTCGTAGAGCAGCGCCTCGTTCTTGGCCGCGACGAGCAGCGAGATGGTGACCTCGTCGAGGCCGTCGCCGTCGCCGCGGGCAGTCTCGAGCGAGTCGAGGATCGACGCGAAGTCGGCCTCGGCTTCCGGACTGATCTCGTCGGCGAGGGTTTCGCGAACGTCCGTGATCGGGGGCGTCCGGAGGTTGAAGTCGGACGCGTCCTCCCAGCGGGCCGCGTATGTGTCGTAGGTGTCGGTGACGAAGCTCTCGTCGTCGGTGATGAGCCCGCCCACGCGGTCGCCGGCGTGGACGACGGCGACGACGCGGTCGTCGGTGACCAGCAGCGAGTTCTCGGGAGCCTGCTCGAGCGTCCGCAGCGAGAGCGCGCCGTTGCTGATGAGGTCGGCCGCGTTCGAGGCGACGATAAAGTCGTCCATGATCTCTTTCAGCGTCCGTTCGTCGGCGAGCATGTGTACCGACGGCAGGTCGCCGTCGAACGTCGTTGCGACGGAAACGAACTCTTCGATCGCTTCACGCGACGGGTTGACCATATACACATCACCGCTCGCCTCCTCGAGAACCGACTTGAGGATATCGTCAATCTGGTGGTTGAGTAAATTCGAAGTCATGCCTATACAGAAGTAATCGAGACCGTAGCACTTAATTTTGGTGGCCGTTCGCACAGCAGAACTTCTCGTCTTCGCCATGAACCGGTAATTTTTGTCCCATAACTCGTTAGTTCGCCGATGGAATACCGGTGACACTTACGGGGAGGGAGGCTCGGTCGGCGGTGTACAGATCAGCGAGGTGATAATACTGGCGGGGACGAACACATATGAATACTAACAATAATTATATACCGCGAACCTGTTATTACGATATCGTATGGGTGTTCGAGACAGCCGACCGCGGTCGATCGTACGCAAGGTAGTCGACTGGGAACGAACCGGACTGCAAACCGATGGATCGTCGCAGAACGTCACGATGCGGGCGAAACGTGTCAGTACGTACGGCGGGCCGTAGGATCGCTCACTGATCGAACCGGGGCCACAGCTCTTTCGACCAGTAGATGTCCCCGTCGTATATCACGGACGCTTCGGTCTCTTTGAGCATCGTTACGAGCTCCGACGCGGTCAGCCTGAACGTCGATTCGTTCCCGCAGAGATAGGCGTACTCGTTGGTCTCGGTGTGCGGGTAGTAGTACGACCCGGTCGCTCGCGTCGAGTAACAGTCGACGCCCAGCAGATACTCCTCGTCGCCCTCGTCCGGGAGTTCTTCGAGCGTCACGGTTGTCGGTGGCTCGTGTTCTCCCTGCGTGAGCGAGTGCGTGCCGTCGCCGACGACGGCGTAGTCCTTGCCCATCATGATACGACGGCGTGCGAGTCCCATCGCCCGTTCGATGCTGAAGCCGTGGACCAGCAGTTTGGCGAACGTCGAGCCGACCTTGACGGCGTGGTCGTTCAGGACCTTGGTGACCGTGACCGCGCCGGCGACGCTGCCCTTCTCGATCAGTGCTCGCCCCTCGTAGAAGGAGCCACAGGCGTTGAGAAAAAACGTCTGCGCGCGACAGCGATCGAGGCTCGAGGCCGCGAGCGTCCCGTCCGGACAGCAGAGCCCGCCGGTTTCGCAGTGGCCGATGTAGTGGACGAAGTCGTGATCGTCTTCGAGGAGACGGGCGAGCGCGGCCGTCTCGAGGGATTCCTCGACGGTGATGTCCATCGTCAGCTCCTCGGAGCGCTGTCGATAGATCTCGGCGACATGGTCGTGCTCGCCGGCCATCTCCGGATCGTTGAGGACGACGCAGATGGAGGTGGAATCGCTCTCCCGTTCGAGGAACTCGAGGCGGTTGTGGTAGGCCGCTGGCGCGGATTTGAAGACGTCGATCGGAACGCCGTCGGCGAGCCAGCCGTGGGTTCGACCGCTCCGGAGGTCGGGTTTGACGATGTCCACCGACGCAACCCGCCCGGCGCTGGCTCTGGTCGCATCGGATCCGGAGCGGCGCTTCGTCCGCTCGCGGTCCGGATCGTCGCCCCGATAAAAATCCTCGAGCGAGCGTTCGACCAGCTCTCTCCCCTCGAGTTCGGAGGTCCGGGGGGTGTAGATCATGCTCAGTCGATCGAGTAGGAACGGGATCGTTTCGACGCTGGCGTACTCGGGCGCGACGTACGTCGAGAGGTGCCATTCCGGGAGCCGATGCTTGATCGCCGCGTAGGGCACGTCGAGGTAGGTCGCCAGCCGGTCCTGTGGGGACGCCTCGTACAGCGTCTCGGCGTCGATCTCGAGGGCCTCGAGCAGGCTGAGTTCCGAAAGGCTCGTCGCGTAGGGACCAGCGTTGCGGACGAGACAGTCGAGAAAGAACGTCTTCCGGAGCAGCCGCTCGACGTCGCGCTCGAGGTCGGGCATCGGCGAGAGCTCCGTTTCGATCGCGCGGTCGACGAGTCGGAGACGCGGTCGGACGGTGCCCGAACCGGTTCGGCGACCGAGCGCGTCATCGGTCGTGCGGACCGTCGCCTGGAGGTAGTACGCCAGCGGGGCGGTGACGAACAGCGACTCGTAGTCGGGCGGGACGACCAGTTCGATCCCGTGATCAGGCGTGTCAGACCGGATGCAGTCGGAGATTTCGAGGGTATCGCCGCGTTCGATCAGGGACGGGTGGCCCCGAAGCGTCGGGTACGAACGGTCTGGATTGTCCGTCTTCTGCGAGGCGGCCATGTGCGTGATCGCGTCGGCGACGGCCGACGGGGAGTCGGGGACGGTGATCGTCCCCGCGGGAAACTCGTGACGACAGCGGAGGCCGAGAATAACGCGGGTTCGGTTCGGAAAGGAGACGACGATCTCCTCGTAGTCGTCGGTCCTCTCGATCCGTACCGCACCGGAAAAACGCAGGTACGCTTTGATCTCCGTATCGATGTCGACGACGTACTCGCCGGGCGACAACGTGAGCGGCTCGCCGGCGGGGTCGAGCTCGTACTGTTCGTCGAGGCCGAGTGAGAACGCATACACTACCGCATGCGGGAACCGAAGTTCGTCAGTCGTCACGACGACCGTCTCGTCGACCGGGCGCGGAATATCGATATCGGAGGGAGCGACGGTGAGGTCGGATCCGTTGACCGTCAGCTCCGCGTTGTCGGCGTCGGTGGCGTGGAGGATGTCGCCGTTTACCGCCCACTCGATCATTCGGTTGGCTGAATGTCACTCCGGTAAGTTAGTTGTATCGGGGTGTCACCGAGTACCAAACTATTGCTAATAACCGTTCGAATTCGTCGCGTCGCGGACCGCCGGTAGTGGCTCGATTTGCCGGGGAAGGGTACACTTATACAGCCGCCAGACCGCACTTCGAACATGGACCACGACCAGGTTCGGGACGTCGACCCCGCCGTCGCCGACGCGCTCGAGGGCGAGGTAGACCGTCAACGAGAGACGTTACAGATGATCGCCAGCGAGAACCACGCCAGCGAGGCGGTCATCGACGCGCAGGGAAGCGCCCTGACGAACAAGTACGCCGAGGGGTATCCTGGCGAGCGCTACTACGGCGGCTGCGAGTTCGCCGACGAGGTCGAGGAGCTGGCAATCGACCGCGCGACGGAGCTGTTCGGCGCGGAACACGTCAACGTCCAGCCCCACTCGGGCACCCAGGCCAACCAGGCCGTCTACTTCGCGATGCTCGAGCCCGGCGACAAGATCCTCTCGCTGGATCTCAACCACGGCGGCCACCTCAGCCACGGCCACCCGGCGAACTTCACGGGCCAGCTCTACGAGGTCGAGCAGTACGAGGTCGACCCCGAAACGGGCTACATCGACTACGACGACCTCGCCGACCACGCCGCCGAGTTCGACCCCGACATCATCGTCTCGGGCTACTCCGCGTACCCCCGCGAGATCGAGTGGGAGCGCATTCAGGACGCCGCCGACGACATCGACGCGCTCCACCTCGCGGATATCGCCCACATCACCGGCCTCGTCGCAGCGGGCGTTCACCCATCGCCGGTCGGCATCGCCGACTTCGTCACCGGCTCGACCCACAAGACCATCCGCTCGGGTCGCGGCGGCATCGTCATGTGCGACGCGGAGTACGCCGACGACATCGACGCCGCAGTCTTCCCCGGCGGGCAGGGCGGTCCCCTCATGCACAACGTGGCCGGCAAGGCCGTCGGTTTCAAGGAAGCTCTCGAGCCCGAATTCGAGGACTACGCCTCCCAGACGGTCGCGAACGCGAAAGCGCTCGGCGAGAGCCTCTCCGAGAACGGCCTCTCGCTGGTCTCGGAGGGCACCGACAACCACCTCGTGCTCGTCGACCTGCGCGACAGCCACCCCGAGACGACCGGCGGCGACGCCGAAGAAGCGCTCGAGGAGGCCGGCATCGTCCTCAACGGGAACACGGTGCCCGGCGAGACCCGCTCGCCGTTCAACCCGAGCGGGATCCGCGCCGGCACGCCGGCGCTGACCACGCGCGGCTTCGACGAGGACGACTGTCGGCACGTCGGCGACCTGATCGCTCGCGTCGTCGACGCCCCCGAGGACGGGGCCGTTATCGAGGACGTTCGCGCGGACGTTGCGACGCTGTGCGACGAGAATCCGCTGTACGAATAGCGCGGTAGCGTCGTCCAGACCACCGCTGTGGATCTCGGCTCCGTTCGATTAGTTTTCAGTCTCTGAATAATCGCTGGCGACGCCGGTGGTCCCCGCTCGTTCGTGCTCACGCAGGCCCTGTCACTCGCCGGCACGCGCTTTTTCATCCGTCTGGCCGTACCGCCGCCAATGTCCACGCGTCCGACCGGAACCATCCTGGACGACGACCGGTTGCTCGAGCTCCGAGAGACCGACGAGACGGCGGCCTCTCAGTTGGCGGTCGAGGTGACACCGGTAGCCGAGTACATGGGTGCCTCGAGCGGCGATCAGATCGGGTGGGACGTCGACCAGCACGGAGACCAACCGATGCTCGTCTTCAGCGGGATCGAGGACGCGGCGACCACCAGCGCGCCCTACCCGCGGGAGCTCCGCGAGGAAAACGGCGAAATCGTGGCACCCGTCCCGGACCCGCTGGTGCGCGCCGAGCCACCTATGGGATTGGGAATCGCGCTCGAGGTGTACGACGCCGGTCGACCGCTGTTGTTCGACGCCATCACAGCCGGCGAGACGATCGGATTGGTTCCGATCCGCTTCGACGACGGGGAAGCCTACCGCGCCGAACCGTTGCCGGACGTCGGCGACGACAGCGATCCCGTCGCGGAGGAAGTCATCGAACGCGAGGGCCGCGGCGATCCGACGCCCCGTCCGGAGACGATGGATGCGCCGATCGATTCGGACGTGCTCGAGTCGGCTCTCGCCGAAGCCGGCGGTGATGTCTCCGAGGCCGACGTGATCGGGATCCTCGAGGCCGTCGAGACCCACGACCTCGTCGGGACGGGCGACCACGTCGCCGGCGTCCCGCCGCTATCGGTCGACGAGCGAGCCGTCTGCCTGTTGCCCGAGGACGTTTGGACGGAGCGGTTGGGACCGGAACTCGAGGCGAAGGCCGTCGACGTGGATACGGACGTGCTATCGTTCGCCCGCGATATCCACGATCGACAGGCCCGGATCCTGATCGACGCGGCCGAGACGACCGAGTATCAGGGGGTCGTGGACGAGTACGCGCTGGTCGTGACCGACGCGCGGGACACGACCGAGTGGGACGTGGCCGAACCGGAGACGAACCGCTAGCGGGCGTGTCGATGCTCGAGCAACTGGCCCGGCCCTGACGCCCTCATTCGGTGAGACGGTTCGCTCTCTTCCGCGTGACATACCTTTTTCATAACGGTTCCCGTTACCGACTCGCATGGAAGACGAGACGGCCACGGAGATCTATCGGACCAGAACCGACGCGCTGACGACCGACGTCGGCGAAGGCCAGCCCGTCGTCTTCGCGCACGGAACGCTGATGGATCGGACGATGTTCGCGCCCCAACTCGAGGCCCTGCGAGACGAGTATCGGGCCGTCGCCTACGATCTGCGGGCGCGAACGGATCGGTACGCGCCGGGCTACGACCTGTGGGATCTGGCCGACGACTGCGACGCGCTGCTCGACGGAATCGGCGAGGAAAGCGCCGTCATCGCCGGGATGTCCATGGGTGGGTTCATGGGGCTGCGATTTGCCCTCGAGTATCCGGAGCGGGTCGACGGACTGGTCCTGATCGACACGATGGCGACGCCCCATCCCGAAGCGGAGCGGGCGGAGTACGGGGCTCTCGTCGAGCCCTACGAGGACGTGCTCGAGCCGATGCCCCGCGAGATAGCCGAGGGGTCGGCCGCCGAATTGTTCGGCGAAACGACCCGCGAGGGGAACCCGGAACTCGTCGGGGCGTGGGTAGACCGCTGGGCCACCTATCCCAGCCGCGCGGTCCACTACGAACTTAACTCGTGGCTCGGCCGCGAGGACGTGACTGACCGCCTCTCGGAGATCGACGTGCCGGTCCTGATCGTCCACGGCGAGGAGGACCCCTCGATCGCGCCCGAACAGGCCGAGCCGATGCTCGAGGAGTTACCCGACGCCGAGATGGAACTGATCCCGGAGGCGGGCCACACCTCGAATCTGGAGCAACCGGAGCCGGTCAACGATGCGATCAGGGCGTTCCTCGACGACCGGTTCTGAGACGAATATATCCACGAACGTGTGTATTACCTCCGTCTCTGGACCGATTCTGCGCACGAATCCGGGGATTAATGGGCCTCGCGGTCGCCCACTCGAGTAATGACCGAGATTATCGACGGCAACGCCGTCGCGAGCGAGATTCGGGACGATCTGACCGATGCGATCGAAACCCTCGCGGACGCGGGTTCGCGGCCGGGGCTGGCGACCGTGCTGATGGGCGACGACCCCGCGAGCCAGACGTACGTGAACATGAAACAGCGCGACTGCGAGGAGGTCGGCATCGAGAGCCACCACGTCGACGTCGACGGCGACGCGCCGCCCGAGGAACTGTTCGACACCATCGCGGATCTCAACGACAACGACGACGTCCACGGCTACATCGTCCAGGCACCCGTCCCGGACCACGTCGACTACCGCAACGTGATCCGGCGCGTGGACCCGATCAAAGACGTCGACGGCTTTCACCCGGAGAACGTCGGCCGACTGGTCGCCGGCGACGCTCGCTTCCGGCCCTGTACACCACACGGGGTACAGAAGTTACTCGAGTCCGCCAACATCGATCCCGAGGGCAAGGACGTCACCATCGTCGGCCGCTCGGATATCGTCGGCAAGCCCCTCGCCAATCTGCTGATCCAGAAGGCCGAGGATGGCAATGCGACGGTGACCGTCTGTCACTCACGAACAGATAATCTCGCCGCGAAGACGCGCAGCGCGGACATCGTCGTCGCGGCGGTGGGCGTCCCCGAACTCATCGACGGCTCGATGCTCGAGGACGGGACGGTCGTCATCGACGTCGGCGTCAACCGCGTCGACGCGGATACGGAGAAGGGGTACGAACTCGTCGGCGACGTCGAGTTCGAGAGCGCCGAGGAGAAGGCGAGCGCGATCACGCCCGTCCCCGGCGGCGTCGGTCCGATGACCCGCGCGATGTTGCTCTACAACACGGTCAAAGCCGCGAGCCTGCAGGAAGCCGTCGCCGTCGACCTTCCGTAATTTTCTGGAGCTCCCCGCCGTCCTGCAGTCAGTTCGTCGTCTCTGATTTCACCGGTCGTCGACTGGATCGCTCGCTCCCCGCCGATCAGTCGATCGAACCGAACTCGAGGCCGTCCAGTCGCTCCTGGGCCTGCGAGAGCGCGAACTCGTCGCCGCGGAGCCCGTTCGCCAGGTCGCGCGTCGCCGCGACGAGTCGTTCGGCGGTCCGCGGATCGACGTCGCCGTCGAGCATCCGGATGCGCGTGACGTGTTCGCCGAGGGTCTCGAGCGCGCTTCGTTCGCTCGCGGTCAGCTCCCGGTCGTCGGTCCAGGTCCGGACGTCGCGGCGATACTCCCGGACGGCGTTCGCGTACGCGAGCCCGCGGGCCGCTCGCAGCGATCGCGGGATCTCCTCGGCGGGCGGGCGCTCGCCCTGATCGGCGTCTCGGAGCAGCGAGAGGAAGTACAGCTCCTCGCGGTCCTCGAGGCGAATCTCGCGCGCGACGATGTCGGCGACGTGGAGCAGTTCGATCGCGGCGAGATAGGTATCGCCGAGCTCCCGAAGGGTGCCGGCGTTGACGAACCCGCGGCGGCGGACGTACTCGCGACAGCGATCGCGGGCCCGTTCGGCGAGGTCGTCGGTTCCGATCTCGTCGATCGCGTTCCGAACGGGTGTGAGATCGAACGCCACCTGCATGTCGGTGTGTTCGGTGCGTTCGTCGACCCCGACGCTGCGCAGGCTCCCGCAGGCAGGACAGCCCACGCTGCCCGTCTCGTAGTACGACCAGCGAGTCTCACACTCCGTGCACTCGCGCTCGCCCCGGATTTTCATGGGTGTCGTTACGACCGGCGCACAAAAAGGGCCACCGAACCCGAACCGGCGACGACATCACCGCGTCGACCGAGGCCTCGGTCCTCCGCCTCGAGCCGACGGAGATCGAACTCGGAGAATACGAGACAGTGACGACGGTCGCTTGAATTATCAGTTTCGAACCATAATTCGCTGTTGGACGTCGAAATCGGCCGGCCGATCGGACGATCTCGACGCTGAGAGCCGTCTCGGTCGGATGTTGTTCGCACGTGACGGTCCGATAGCGATGACTGTAATCGGCAATAGAGCGCCTCTCAATGGGGTATTAACGGGCTGCAGGAGCAGGCCACATTGGAACCAGCCGGAACGTTCTATCCAGATATATGTCTCGCAACAGACTAAACCGACGATCGTTCGTGACCGCGGCAGGAACAGCGAGTGCGATCGCACTTGCCGGCTGTGCCGACAGCGGTCCCGGCGGAAACGAATCGGAGGACGACCCGGAAGACGGATCCGAGAACGAATCCGGGGACGAAACCGGCGACGACGAAACGTACGCGCTGACCGTGACCGTCGAAAACGACCAGGGACCGGTCGAAGGCGCGACCGTCGCCCTCGAGCAAGCCGGGATGACCGACGGCGGCGAGGGCGGCACCGGCAACGAATCGGACAACGAATCCGACAGCGAAGTCGGTAACGAATCCGAGAACGAGTCCGATAGCGGAATCGGTAACGAATCCGAAAACGAATCGGAGAACGAAACCACGACCGACGGTGGCGCGACGGACATCGGTCAGAGCTTCCCGATGGAAGACGAGACCGACGAGAACGGCGAAGTCGAATTCGAGGAACTCGAGAACGGCGAGTACACCGTCACCGCCGAAAGCGAGGGTGAAGAGACCGAAGACGACGTCGAAATCGACGGCGACGACGAGGAAGTTACGCTGACGTTCGGCGAGGGCGATACGACCGGCAACGAATCCGAGTCGGGCAACGAGACCGAAACCGGAGTCGGGAACGAAAGCGACACCGGAGACAACGAGACGAACGGGACCGGCAACTAAACGGTTCCGCTGGTCCCTGTCGCCGGAGCCGTGTCCCGTCCCGTCGCGACCCGTCGTGTCGACCGGTGCCACGAACGAACGCTGCCGAAATTCCCCTCTTTTGTGTCAGTGATACCGTCGGTCGATGCGGTTCGCGTATCGATCGCACGGTCGCTCGTCTCGGCTGCCGACGATGACTGAAACGCGTTCGAGCGACCACGGATGCTGGCCGACGGCACACCGAGCAACGGTCACCACTGGCCGCGACCCATTCATACCCGTTTCGCGACGGAACGCTCGATTTCGTGACGAAACAGTGCGGTCGACCGGCTACACCTGCTGTGGAACGCCTCGAGCCGCTCGAGATGCCACCGGGCGACGTGTGGCGGTTTTTTGTCTCGCCGGCCGATAGTAGCGGGTATGCGCGACGAAGAAGAAGTCCGAGAGCAGTACGAGTTCATCAAAGAGCACCTCGAGAGCGACGAGATGCGCCACGACGGTGTCGAACAGATGTTCACCTACTACAAACGGGCACTGGGTTGGGTACTCGAGGAAGAACACATCTAAAGACATGGAAGCCGGGAGAGCTGACCGCGATTACGAATAATCGAGGAGAGAGCTCCGCCCTTCAGTTCGGGGATGATGTCAAGCGTTGTCGTTACATTTAAGTACACACAACAAAATCTTCTACGTGACGCTTCGCTTGGAGGGCCGAAGCGTCAGCGGGGACCAATTCAGGGCGGCAAGCGATCGCGTGACATTTTTCCGTCACGCGATCTGCTTTCCTGTTTCGACTATCGTACCACAGAGTGGCAACGCTTCGTTTCTGCTCGAGTGTATTGGGACCCAATACTGATGCGTACTTTCAATATAATTGTACCGAAACGAAATGCACGTACTGTAAACATGACCTCCGCATTATGGGAGATTCGTCGGATGATTCGTCACGGGCGTTATGGATATCTCCCGCACGAAACGACGCGTCTCGCTGGTAATAGCCTGCTTTCGCTCGTAACAACCCGATAGCCTTATTAAAATTCGACAGTAAGTACGATTGGTACTTTCCCAATGTACGACCTGACAGGATTTCAGCGTGACTTGCTCTACGTCATCGCTGGCGAGGACGAACCTCACGGACTGGCGATCAAAGAGGAGCTCGAACAGTACTACGAGAAGGAGATCCATCACGGTCGGCTCTATCCCAACCTCGACACCCTCGTCGACAAGGGACTCGTCGAAAAGGGCCGCCGAGACCGTCGAACGAACTTCTACACGCTCACCCGCCGCGGTCGCCGCGAACTCGAAGCCCGCCGCGAGTGGGAGACACAGTACGTCGAGCTGTAGCAGTACGTCGAGCTGTATCGCAGTCGCCCCGTTCGCTCGCTACCGTGATCGCCGTCCGAAACGTCCGGTAGTATAACTGACAGCCGTCAGTATCGTATTGTTGTCCCAATCTATTCTCGGTCCGTCCGATCGACGACACCGTCGCAGCGTCGCTCCCAATCGGTTCTCGGCGTCTGCTCCACCGGTCAATTCGTCCCGCAGTCGGCAGGTCGCTTATATACGATCACGGTGAACGATCAGGAGTGAACGAGGTCGCGCTGCAGGTTGCCGACGCGCCGCTCGAGGAGACGGTCGTTCGGATCGCGCTGGCCGGCGCGCTGGGGATGTTTCTCGGGCTCGAACGTGAGTGGTCCCAGAAGTCCGCCGGTATCAGAACGTTCTCGCTGATTAGCCTGCTCGCCGCCGTCTTTACCGTTCTCGTCGTCGAAACCGAGGGTGTCATCGGCGAAAGCCTCCTGGTGCTCGGCGGCGTGCTCGTGATTGTTCAGGGCGTGTTGCTCGCGGTCCAGGGGCTCATGAGCGAGGACGACACCGGGCTCTCGCTGACGACATCGGTCTCGATGCTCGTCGCCTACGGTGTCGGTGCGCTGGTTACCGTCGGCTTCATCCTCGAGGGGGTCACCGTCGCCGTCCTCTCGTCGCTGTTGCTCGTGTTGAAGCGAGAGCTCCACGAGTTCGCGTGGGGACTCTCCCACCAGGAGATGCGCTCGACGACCGAGTTCGCCATCCTCGCGTTCGTCATCTACCCGATACTCCCCGCCGAGACGACCGTCGAGTTCGCCGGGCTAACGATCCCGCTCGAGCCGCAGGTCATCTGGCTGATGGTCGTCGCCGTGGCGGGAATCGGGATCGCCAACTACGCGATCGTCTCCACCTACGGCGGTCGCGGTATCGCGATCACCGGCTTTTTCGGCGGGCTGGCCTCCTCGACGGCGGTCGTCGGGACGATGCTCGATCACGTCAATCAGCGACCCGAGGCGTCCTCCTACGCCGTCGCTGCCATCTTGCTCGCGAACGCCGCGATGGCCGCGCGAAACCTTGCGATCGCGGTCGGCTTCACCGCCGGGAGCGGCTCCGAGATCCTCCTCGAGGCGATCGTTCCGCTCGGAGCCGTCATCGTCCTCGCGTTCGCCGTCGCCGCGCTCACCGCCGACTGGAGCGAGTCTGGCCCGATGGAACTCGAGAGCCCGTTTTCACTGAAAAACGCGCTCGGATTCGGGGCCGTCTTCCTCGTTGTCCTCGTGTTCGGCTCGCTGGCGGAGACGTGGTTCGGCACGCTGGGCTTCTACGCGACCGCGGTCGCCAGCGGTTTCGTCTCGAGTGCCGGCGCGACCACCTCGGCGGTCGTCCTCTACCGCGGCGGGCAACTGGGGGCCGCCGAGGCGACGATCGCAATTTTGCTCGCGACGGTCTCGAGCATCGTCGTCAAGGCCCTGCTGGCTGCGACGTCGACGAACGACGGCTTCCGGAACCGAGTCGCTATCTACAGCACGATCCTACTGGTTGGCGGTGCGCTCGCGTCGGCGTTCGTCGTCGTATAGTGGTTCGCACATCGTCGTATAGCGGTCAGTAACTTTACCCGATGCCGGTCGTAGGTATCGTATGGACCGAGCAACGGTCGAACCGCAGGTAGAGACCATTCCCGGCGACCGGGCCCGTGAGTGGGTCGACTACCACCATCGGTTCGCCGCCCCGAGCACGTACGTGTACGAGTTCGTCTGGGACGCGGGCGGCGAGGCCATCGGCCCGTTCTGCACCGACGTGGACGGCAACGTCCTGCTCGATTTCACGAGCCACGTCGCCGCCGCGCCGCTGGGCTACAACAATCCGACGATTTGCGAGAAGCTCCGCGCGTTCGACCTCGTCGATCCGCTCAAAATCGCGGGTCAGGACTTCTACGTCAGCGGCGGCGGCCGACCCGACGATCCCGACTTTCCCGGGCCGACGCAGCTGATGGATCGGTTAGTGGCGATGACGGACCACTACGACATGGACCGGGTCTTCCTCTCGAACTCCGGGGCCGAGGCCGTCGAGAACGCGATCAAGATCTGCTACGCCGCGGGCGGCCACCGCGCGTTCACCTTCGACGGCGCGTTCCACGGCCGAACGCTCGGCGCGCTCTCGCTCAACCGCTCGAAGGCCGTCCACCGGAGCGGCTTCCCCGAAATTCCGGGCGTCGTCAGCGTCCCGTATCCCGCGACCGACGAGGCGTACGAAACTCACTGGCGGACCGACGGCCCCGGCGGCAACGTCGTCGCCGACGCGCTCCACCCCGAGCGCGGCGTGGTCGACCCCGACGAGGTCGCCTACCTCATCCTCGAGCCGATTCAGGGTGAGGGTGGCTATCGAGTCGCCCACCCCGAGTCCGCCCGCGACCTCGAGGCGCTACGCGAGGCGTACGGCCTCCGGATCGTCGCCGACGAGATCCAGTCCGGACTCGGACGGACGGGCGAACTGTGGGCCGTCGATCACCTCGATCTCACGCCGGACGTCATCACGAGCGGGAAGGGCCTGCGCGTGGGCGCGACGATCTCGCGATCGGATGTCTTCCCCACCGAAAAGAGCCGCCTCTCCTCGACGTGGGGCGCTGGCGATCTCGTCGCCGCCATGCAGGGCGTGCTCACGATCGATACCATCCACGAGGACGACCTGCTGGCGAACGTTCGCGAGCGAGGTGCACAGTTTCGGACGCGACTCGAGGACGCCATCGTCGACGGCGACGCACCCGGCGCGATCGACGTTCGCGGCCGCGGGCTGATGCTCGCCGTCGAATTCGATACCAAGGCGCGCCGGGACGCGGTGCTCGAGGGCGCGTTCGAACGCGGGCTGTTGACCCTCGGCTGTGGTTACAAGACGCTACGATTGCTGCCGCCGCTCGACGTGACCGAGCGGGAGATCGATCTCGGAGCGCGATTGCTCTTCGAGTCGATCGAGGGCGTTGCGGCGGACCGTTCGTAACGCTCGGCCGGCCCGATGGATCGCCGCGGGATCGATCGAGACCCGAAACGAACGGGTCGCGAACGGGGCTACAGTATTGCTCCGGCTCGTACGCGTCGCGGCCCGCTCAGAGCGAACTGAGTACCGCGACCGGACACGGAGCGTTCCGGACGACGTACTCGACGCGGTGACCGAGAAACGCTCGCCGGGAGATCGGACGCATGTTCGACCCCAGAACGATCAAGTCGGCGTCGGTCCGGTCGGCGAGATCGACGATTTCCGCTTCGGGAGTCTCCGAGAGCGACACTCTCGTCAGCACCGTCGCGCCGAGTCGTCTGCCGAACGCCGCCTCTCGATCGACGAGCTGTTCGCCGATCCGAACGTGCTCGGAGAGGTCCGGTCGCGTTGCGAACCGATCGTCGAAGTGGGGCTCGTCGACGACGTGAACGATTTCGACGAGCGCGTTTTCCGCCGCGGCGATGGTGAACGCGACCTCGGCGGCGTGGCGATTGGACACCGTGCCGACCGTCGGGAGGAGGATCCGGTCGATGCGCTCGTCCGCCCGATCGAGCGACGAATCCGGAGCGAACGGTGTACTGACGACCATCTTCGGGCACGTCGTCTCCTGAATGATGCGGTCGACCGTCGTGCTGAACAGGGATTCGCCGGGACGGTCGCCGACGGCCGATTCGCCGAGGACGGCGAGATCGTAGCCAGCGTTCAGCTCCTCGAGAATCGTGTCGGCGACGGTACCTCGAGCGGTTCGAACGAACGTTCTCGAGGGCTGATCCCGTTCGCGTAATCGGCGTTCGATCGGTTCGAAAAACCGGTCGGCCTCGGCGGGCGAAACGGCGGCACTCCGCTCGGATTCGCGTTCCGCTCGTCCCGGTGCGAAGCGGCTACTCCGGAGCCTCCGGAAAAGTCCGCCGTGGGTTCCGTCCGAGTCGTCGGAAGCGTCGTTCACGTACATCACCTCCAGATCGATCTCGCGATCGCGAACGAGCGGCTCGAGGAGACGGGCGGCGTATCGGCTGTCCGCCCCGCCCCGGGTCGGCAACAGGATCCTCCCGAGGTTGTTGACGAAACTCTTCCGGAGGAATTCCTCGCGTTCGATGCGCTCGCGCTCTCCCTCGCTCATCTCGATTTTGGGGATCGACCACCGCATGATCGCCGGTGCGATCAGCGAGGTCGCGATGGCGACCGCGACGATGATGCTGTACATATCCGTCGTCAAGATGCCCGCGCCGAGTCCGACGGTCGCGACGATGATTTCCATCGCTCCGCGAGCGTTCATGCCGCCACCGATCGTGATTCCCTCCCACCTCGAGAGGCCGGCCAGCCGGGACGCGCCCATGATCCCGGCGAACTTCCCGAAACACGCCACGCCGAAGACGACGAGTCCCGCGGCGAATACCGTCGTATCGAACAGGGCGGCGACGTTCATTCGCAGTCCAGCGATCGCGAAGAACAGCGGCGCGAAGACGCCGAGCGTGATCACTTCGAGGGTGTGCCGGAGTTCGTAGGAAAAGCGCTTGACCTGCCCGACCAGTACCCCGACGACGAACGCTCCCAGGATCGCCTCGAGCCCCACGTACTGAGTGACCGCGCCCGCCGCGAGCGCGAGCACCATCACCGTGGATATCAACGCGACGTCACTGCCGAGGACGGTTCCGACCCAGCGAACGAGTGCGGCGACGAACCGACGACCGATCGTAAACGAGAGTCCGAGAAAGACGAGCACCGAGAAAAGAGTCGTCGCGACCGATCCGATATCGACGACGCCGGTTCGAGCGAGTCCCGCGACGATCGCCAACAGTATCCATCCGATCGTATCGTCGATCATCCCCGCGGCGAGGATCAGTTGCCCGATGTCGCGACGGATGACGTCGAGTTCGATGAGCACCTTCGCGATAACGGGGATCGCGGAGATGCTCATGGCCGTCCCGATAAAGAGACTGAATACGAGTCGCTGGTCGGGCGAAGCGATGAACGTTACCGGGAGCACCCAGCCCAGCGCGAATCCGGTCGTAAAGGGGACGATGATTCCGCCGAGCGAGAGGATGGCCGCAGTTCGTCCCTTGCTGACGATGAGATCGACATCCGTCTCGAGACCGGTGACGATCAACAACATGATGAGACCGAGCCACGAGATGACCTCGAGCAGGTGGAACTGGCTCTCCGAGACCGCAAACAGCGATCCGTAGACGCCCGGTGCGACGAGGCCGAACACTGAAGGGCCGAGCAGAACGCCCGCGAGCAGTTCCCCGACGACCGTCGGCTGGCCGATCCGACTGAACGCCTCGCCTACCGCTCGTGCGACGAAGAGCAACAGCGTGAGCTGGACGATGACGAGAAGCAGTTCGTGGTGCCCGAGCGGTTCGATAACTGCCATCGGGATCCACTCAGATCGGAGCGACCTCGGACGATCGTCTCCGTCCTCTCGTGGGACCCCCAGATACTTCGTTCCACGGTGCTCGACGGCGGTGTGAAATTCAACGTTGCCGGACAGTCAGCGCAGCGGATGTCCGACACACTGGCCCTGTGACGACAGGACGGAGTAGCGTTTCGTCTCGGTTCACTCGCCGCGAAGCTCGGTCATGTGGTCGATCCGGCGCTGGATGAGGTCGGCTTTGCCGATGTCGTGGCGAACGCGCAGTCCCTCCTCGCCGGCGACGGCGAGCGCGTCTTCGGCGATCTCCTCGGCCTCGCTGATCGAGTCGGCGACGCCGACCAGCGCGAACGATCGGGAGGTCGTCGTGTAGATCCCGTCGTCGCGCTCGTCCACGCTGGCGTAGTACAGCAGGGCGTCGCCCGCGCTCTCCTCGTCGACCTGCACCTTCGCACCGGCCTCGGGATCGGTCGGGTAGCCGTCGGGGACGGCGTACTTGCAGACCGTCGCCTGCTCGGCAAAGTCGAGTTCGGGCGGGGCCTCGCCGTTCCGTGCCGCGGTGAGTACGTCGAGGAAGTCGGTCTCGAGGACGGGCAGCGTGTTCATCGCCTCGGGGTCGCCGAAGCGGGCGTTGAACTCGACGACGCGGGGACCGGTCTCGGTCAGCATGAACTGGCCGTAGAGGATCCCGCGATAGTCGTCGAGGGCGTCGACGGTGGCCTCGATGATCGAGGCCGCCTCGTCGTAGTCGTCTTCGGTCATGAACGGCAGTTCGTCCGTCGCGTCGGAATAGCTCCCCATGCCGCCCGTGTTCGGCCCCTCGTCGCCCTCGAACGCGCGCTTATGATCTTGCACTGCGGGCGCGGTGCGGAACTCGCCGTTGGCGACGAACGCTTGGATGGTGATCTCCTCGCCGATCAGTCGCTCCTCTAAGACGATCCGGTCGTAGTCGGACTCGCGGATGTACTCCTTGCCCTCTTCGGCGGTGACCTGGTCGCCGATGACTTTGACCCCCTTCCCGCCGGTCAGCCCGGCGGGTTTGATCGCCAGATCACCGTCGTACTCGTCGATATAGTCACAGGCGGCCTCCACGTCGTCGAACGTCTCGAAATCGGGACAACCCGGAATGTCGTGCTCCGCCATGAACCGGCGCTGGAACGCTTTGTCCGTCTCGATGCGGGCCTCCGCTTCTTTCGGACCGAAGGGGTAGATCCCCGCGGCCTCGAGTTCGTCCGCGACGCCGGCCTCGAGGTACGCTTCCGGGCCGATGATAGCAATCGTCGCGTCGATCTCCTCGGCGTAGTCGACGACTGCCTCGGGATCGGTCGACTCGAGCGTTTCGAACCCGACTGCAATCCGGGCGATGCCGGGATTTCGGTTGCCGGCACAGGCGTACAGGTCTGCCTCGCTGTCCTCGAGCGCGCGGGCGATGGCGTGCTCGCGGCCGCCGCCCCCGATCAGCAGCACGTTCTCTCGCATGGTCGAAAGCGGAACGCACGAACCTGTAAGCGTTGCTCTTTCCCCGGCCGGAACTATCCACGTTCGTGGACATCTCCGCCGTCCGATCGGGCGAGCGTCGATTCCCGGCGGGCGATCACGCTACCCGAACCACCGCTGACTCGAGGTGAGGCCGCTCGAGCTACCGGAGGAACTCGTCGTCGAAGGTGAGACTGTCCTCATCGACGGGACTGAACTCGGCGGCCACGAGGTTGCCCGCCGGATCGAAGATTTCGGACTCGTCGCGCATCACGTAGAGCTGTCCCGTGTCCGTTTGTGCACCCTCCTGTGCGAAGAGGAGGAATCGCTGGTTCGTTCCGAGGTATCTGGCATGGACCGTGTTGTAATCGGTGAACAGGCCGCTCTGCTCGACGTCCTGAGGGAGCCAGCCCTGCGCGCCCGAAGTGATTTCGAACAGCGCACTCGAGTAGAAGTCGTCCGGACGGATGGCGGCTTCGCCGCCGCCATCCTCCAGAATTTCGAAGTCCTCGTCCTCATCGTATTCGAAGGGGAGGTCCTCGTCGGTGAGCGGACGATACTGGACGCGAACGAGATCCACGACCGAAAGCTCGTCTTCGGTCGGCGACGATAACCGGTCGTCGAACACGTACACCTCGCCCTCCTCGATCGCGGCGTCCTGCGGAACGAAGAGATACCCTTCTTCGTTCGTGTTGAAATATTCGATGACTCGGGCATCGTGGTTTCGCAGCGCCTCTGGGTCGTCCACGACGGGGGCGTCCTGCAGCGGCGGTGAGACGACCCGGAAGACCGCGCCCGAAAAGTACGTCTCGCCGGTCGCGATCGCCGCTCGAAACTGTCCGTCGCTACCGCCATCGCCGCTCTCAGCCGATGTCTCCTGTGCCGTCACGTTCGCGGTCGCTCCGAGCCCCAGTGCGACCGATGTGGCTGCTCCCGCCTTCACGAACCGGCGTCGTGACTGCCACGTTGACTGATCACTCATAGTGGTCTCTGCCCCTCTCGGGCGATTGGTTACTCATTCCGTCGGTGGATAGTACTCGTGCTGGCTGTTGCAGCCGTTCGGTAGCGCCGTCGCTCTGAACGGGACGACGGAACATTGAGAGGTGAGCTACCCCTCCGAATTAGAGCGGAGCCGGCTTCTGAAGAAGCCGACGAGTTCGCTCACGTAGCCCGTCCCCCAGACCGCCATGATCACCGCACCGACGGCGTTGAACACGAAGTCCGTCACGATGTCGTCGATCCCGTAGACGGTGACCAGCCCGCCGAAGGCGAACTCGAGGACTTCCCAGAAGACACCGATCGCGAGGACGAAAACGACGATGAACACCGATCGAAACTTCGGCGGCACGTCGATCTCGTCGGAGTGGAGTTCGAACGCCCGGAACGAGGCGTATCCGAGCCCCGCGATCACCACCGCCGAGACCGTATGCGTGATCTCGTCGTACCACTGGAACAACTCGTAGAGGCCGAGCGAACCGATGGTGTGGAGAACGACGGCGAGCGTGATCCAGAGGACGAGCCCGGCATCCATCGTGTATCCGTACTCCCGGCGCAACACTGCCGGCAGAAGCGTGATGCCGAGTGCGAGACACGCCGTTACGGTGATGCTGAACCATCCCGTTATCACACCATAGCCGACGAGTCCGAGAAGGAGCAGTTGCTGCGCTCGCACGAGGAACCGCTCCTGGGAATCCGATAGTCCGAACGCCTCAGTGAGCCTCATGATGACCCCGTGCCGCTCGTCTGTCGACTGACTGCACCGACGGGCTCGAATCGTTCGAAGTACCACTGGAAGAGCCCGCCCATTACGAGCCCGACGACGGTGACGATGACGAAGTCCCACTGGAGTTCGGTCTGGGAGTGCAGGAAGTCTGTCCCGAGCCAGGAGTCCGAGTAGAACTGGGCGACGGTCCAGAGCGCCTGCAGCGCCATCGTCGTCAGGACCGCAAAGGCGACCGTGAACCGACGACTCAGTTCCACCGACGTGAACGTCTCTAGTTCGACGACGACGATAAGTGCGAGCGTCGCGATTACGAGGTACGCCGTCGTTTCGAACGGAAAGCCGACCAGCCCAGCACCGACGGCGAGCGCTGCGACCGACAGCAGCGGCCAAGGAACCATCGCGGTCCAGTCGCGGGTCGTCACCGCCGGCACCGCTGCCACGGCCACGACGACCAGTACGAATCCACCCCAGATCAGGACGTTCCGAAGCAGACTTTCGATAGCACCGAGCGCGACGATACCCAGTAGTAGCCAACTGATGACGGCGTTCGTCCGCTCGTCATTGACGATCCGTTCGAGCGTCACTACTCGTCTAGCTGGGTTCGAACGCACTAAAACCCGAAGCCGTTTGCAGTGGATAGGAGCACGAGGCGCGCCGTACCCTTGGTTCCGAAGAAGTCGAGACCGGGCGTCTGCGCGCGGCGCTGCTCGGTCGTAGGACCGATACCGATAAATTCGCACGGTCTGAACGTCACTCTCAATGCGACAGTACCTCGAGCTCGTCGACGCCGTGCTCTCGACGGGGACGCACAAGCCCAACCGGACCGGCGTCGACACGATTTCGTCGTTCAGCGAGCACTACGAGGTCGACCTGCAAGAGGGGTATCCGCTGCTGACAACCAAGGAGATGGACGGCTACCGCTGGAACTCGATGCTTCACGAGGTCTGCTGGTATCTCTCCGGCGAGGAACACATCCGCAACCTCCGCGAGGAAACCAAAATCTGGGACGCCTGGGCCGACGAGGACGGGAAGCTGGATACGGCCTACGGCCGGTTCTGGCGTCGGTTTCCGGTACCAGATGCGGACGCGCAACTCGAGGGTGAGTCTTGGCCCGACGAGAGCCACCAGTGGGTCACTCAGGAGGCGGACGACCGGCGGACGTTCGATCAGCTCCAGTATGTTATCGACACGCTCTCGGAGTCGCCGAACTCGCGGCGGCTCGTGGTCAACGCGTGGCACCCCGCCAACGCGGCCGTCTCGACGCTCCCGCCCTGTCACTACAGCTTCGTCTTCAACGTGCAGGGCGACCGGCTGAACTGCCACCTCACGCAGCGTTCGGGCGACACCGCGCTCGGGATTCCGTTCAACATCGCTGCCTACGCGCTTTTGACGAAAGTGATCGCCCAGCAGACCGGCTTCGAACCGGGCACCTTCGCACACACCGTCGTCGACACGCACGTCTACTGCGGCCGCGGCGCGCGCGGCGACTGGTACGCCGACAACCTCGAGGCCCTCCAATCGAAGCTGGCCGACGCCGACGAGCAGGAGGACTATCTCGACATCAAAGCGTGGCTCGAGTCCGAAGCGCCGGCCGAAGCCGAGGGCGACGAACGGCTCGATCACGTTCCCGGCCTGCTCGAGCAACTCTCCCGAGAGCCGCTCGAGCGCCCGACGCTCGAGGTGGCTGACGTCTCGATCGACGAGCTGTCGTACGAGGACGTCGAACTTCGAGGCTACGACTCGCACGACGGAATCGAGTTCTCGGTGGCCGAATGAGCGGGGACCGGGACGCGGCGGCGAACGCGACGCAGAACCTCGAGACCGACCGCGAACTCGTCGGCATCGTCGCCGTCGCCGACAACGGCGTCATCGGGAAGGACGGCGACATGCCGTGGCACATCTCCGAGGACCTCCAGCACTTCAAGGGGACGACGATGGGGCATCCGGTCATCATGGGCCGGGTCACCTACGAGGGCATCCTCGAGACGCTGGGCGAACCGCTCCCCGGCCGGACGACCGTCGTATTGACGAGTCGCGACCTCGAGATGCCGGAGCGCGCGGTGGTCGCGGATGGACTCGAGGATGCGCTCGAGGAGGCCGACCGGGCCGCCAGCGAGCGCCACGACGACGCCGATCGAATCTTCGTCGCGGGCGGCGCGACCGTCTACGAGCAGTTCCTGCGCGCGCTGGATCGGATGATCGTAACCGAGGTCCACGAGGAACCCGACGGGGACACGTTCTTCCCGGATTGGGATCGCGAGGAGTGGCGGGAAGTCGACCGCGACGGCCGCGACGGGTTCGACTTCGTCGAGTACGCTCGATCACTCTGACAGTGTGAACATCTCGCAGAGCGTCAATTCCACATCTGTGGTGAGTACGTGCAGATATTGCCAGGTTTCTGTAACTCGTCAAGAATAGTTCGTCCAGCGACAACATCTTCAACTCGAGCAGGCAACCCACCGTCAAATACGGGGCGTATATAAGCTCTACTCCGGGATCTCGGCAGTTTCAAATGTGGTCGTCCCCAAGTGGGGATAATGTCAACCGATGAGTTCTCGGGTGCAATCCGGGAGTTCGAACACGACGGTGAAACGTACAAGATGGCCGACCTCACGGTCCTCGAGGAACAGGGCCTCTGTGACCTCGAGAAACTACCCGTGAGCATTCGGGTGCTGCTCGAGTCCGTCCTCCGAAATGCCGACGGCGAGATGATTTCGGCCGAGGACGTCGAAAACGCGGCCTCGTGGGAGCCGGACGTCCCCGACGTCGAGGTCCCCTTCCAGCCCTCGCGCGTCGTTCTCCAGGACCTGACCGGCGTTCCCGCAGTCGTGGATCTGGCCGCACTGCGCTCGGCCGCGGATCGCGCGGGCAAGGAGCCCTCGATCGTCGAACCCGAAGTTCCGTGCGACCTCGTGATCGACCACAGCGTTCAGGTCGACTACTTCGGCAGCGAGGACGCCTACGAACAGAACGTCGAACTCGAGTACGAGCGAAACGAGGAGCGCTATCGCGCGATCAAGTGGGCCCAGCAGGCGTTCGAGGACTTCAACGTCGTCCCGCCGGGAACCGGGATCGTCCATCAGGTCAACCTCGAGCACCTGGGCAAGGTCGTCCACGCACGCGAGGAAGACGGTGAACAGTGGCTGCTGCCCGACACGCTGGTCGGCACCGACAGCCACACCCCCATGATCGGCGGCATCGGCGTCGTCGGCTGGGGCGTCGGCGGCATCGAGGCCGAGGCAGCCCTTCTGGGGCAGCCAATCACCATGACGCTGCCCGAAGTCGTCGGCGTCAAACTCACCGGCGAACTGCCGGAGGGCGCGACCGCGACCGACCTCGTGCTCCACATCACCGAGATGCTCCGCCAGGTCGGCGTCGTCGACAAGTTCGTCGAGTTCTACGGTCCCGGCGTCTCCCAGCTCTCGGTTGCCGACCGCGCGACGATCGCCAACATGGCCCCCGAGCAGGGATC
Organism: Natrinema sp. DC36; assembly: GCF_020405225.1. Taxonomy (NCBI): domain Archaea; kingdom Methanobacteriati; phylum Methanobacteriota; class Halobacteria; order Halobacteriales; family Natrialbaceae; genus Natrinema; species Natrinema sp. DC36. The sequence goes on along the minus strand of NZ_CP084472.1, from coordinate 823,817 downwards.
GACCATCAGCATGTTCCCGGTCGACGACGCGACGCTCGACTACCTCGAGCTGACCGGCCGCGACGACGACCACATCGAACTCGTCAAGGAGTATCTCGAGGCGCAAGGTCTCTTCGGCGAGCACGATCCGGAGTTCACCGAGGAAGTCGAGTTCGACCTCAGCTCCGTCGAGCCCAGCCTCGCCGGTCACAAGAAGCCCCACGCACGCATTCCGATGGGCGATCTGGACGAGCACTTCCCGACGCTGCTCGCAGAGGAGGGCGTTATTGACAGTGGTGCAGCGGAGGGGGACGGCGGACTCGTTGCCACGGACCAGCCCGGTCTCGGCGAGAAGATCCCCGTCACGCTCGAGGACGGCACCGAGGTCGAGATCGGCCACGGTTCGGTCCTCGTCAGCGCGATAACGTCCTGTACGAACACATCGAACCCGTCGGTGATGGTCGCCGCGGGCCTACTCGCGCGCAACGCGCTCGAGCAGGGGCTCGACGTGCCCGACTACGTCAAGACTAGCCTCGCACCCGGGAGCCGGGTCGTCACGGAGTACCTGAAGCAGGCCGACCTGCTCGACGACCTCGAGGGCCTGGGCTACAACGTCGTCGGCTACGGCTGTACGACCTGTATCGGGAACGCCGGCCCGCTGGCGGAGCCGATCGAGGCGGCCATCGACGAGCACGACCTCTGGACGACCAGCGTCCTTTCGGGCAACCGCAACTTCGAAGCCCGCATCCATCCGAAGATCCGCGCGAACTACCTCGCCAGTCCGCCGCTGGTCGTCGCCTACGGCCTCGCGGGCAAGATGGATATCGACCTCGAGAACGAACCGATCGGCACGAACGACGACGGCGAAGAAATCTTCCTCGAGGACGTCTGGCCGGACCCACAGGAAGTTAAAGAGACGATCCACGAGAACGTCTCCGCCGAGTTGTTCAGAGACAAGTACGCGAGCGTCTTCGAGGGCGACGAGCGCTGGGAGGCCCTCGACGCGCCCACGGGCGAAGTCTACGACTGGGACGACGAGTCGACGTACATCCGCGAGCCGCCGTTTTTCCAGGACTTCCCGCTCGAGGAACCCGGCGTCTCCGACATCGCGGACGCGCGCTGTCTGCTCACGCTGGGCGACACGGTGACGACCGACCACATCAGCCCCGCGGGGCCGTTCGGCGAGGACCTGCCCGCCGGTCAGTGGCTGCGCGAACGCGGCGTCGAACCCTACGAGTTCAACACCTACGGCTCCCGCCGCGGGAACCACGAGGTCATGATGCGCGGGACCTTCGCGAACGTCCGCATCGAGAACCAGCTGCTGGACGGAAAGGAGGGCGGTTACACGATTCACCATCCAACTGGTGAGGAGACCACCGTTTTCGATGCGAGCGAGCGCTACCGCGAGGACGACACCCCGCTGATCGTCATGGCCGGCGAGGAGCTGGGGACCGGCTCGAGCCGCGACTGGGCCGCGAAAGGAACGGACCTGCTCGGCATCCGCGCGACCATCGGTCAGAGCTACGAGCGGATCTACCGCGACAACCTCCTCGGCATGGGCGTCCTGCCACTGCAGTTCGAGGATGGTGAGGGCTGGGAAGAACTCGGCCTCGACGGCTCCGAGTACTTCGACATTCGGGGCTTGGACGACGGCCTCGAGCCCAACGCCGAACTCACCGTCGTCGCGGAAGACGATGCGGGCGAAACGACCGAGTTCGACGTGACCGCACAGGTCGGCACGCCCGCGGCGGTCGAGTACGTCGAGAACGGCGGCGTGCTCCACCTCGTGCTCCGCCGCCTGCTCACGGAATAGGAGGGAGTAGCGGACTCGAATCGAGCGCGACGATGTCGCACTCGTCGCGGGCGTTCGCTGGAACAGGGGCCGATCGGATCCTGTTTCAGTTTCAGGGACGAAATCGCGTATTTGCAATACGTATCCGAAACGGGCTAGAGTTCGAGACGGACCTCCTTTCGACCGGTAGATCGATACGGACGCGCTGCAGGCGATGGAGAAACGGACACCGGACACCGGACACCGATTGAATCCGGTCGTCGATAGAGCAGCAGGCCGACAACGGGCACCGGAGTTCTCGAACAGTACACCGGACAGTCGCGACACATGATCGGTTTTCAGTATTCACTTCCCGGTGAACAGTCCGAGGAAATCAGATGTTTCACCGCTCAAATCGCCTCGAGGGCGACGCTTTCGGTGAACGATGGCTCCCGACTGCACAACAGAATCCGGCCCTGCCGATGTCTCGTCGCGCGTGTCGGTGATCGCTTACCTTCTCGAGTTGTGACAAAATTAACGAATCGAAACGCGGATCGTGACACCCATCGCGACCGATAAACAATCGTTGTTGATAGTTCGAACCGCGTTGGCACAGATGCCCGATAAGCGACTGTATTGGGCCCTAAAGGGACGTTTTCTCGATCACAATTCGTTCTGGACGGTGAAACGATAGCCGTCACTTATGCGAAAATTCGATCAAGGGATGTCTGCCCCGAAGCGGGGACAAGTGAGAGACATGACAGACGAAACAGATAGCGGACTATTCGATGACTCGCGGCGATCGTTCATGAAAAAAGGCGCGCTCACTGCGGGCGCAGTAGCGCTCGGGACTGCTGGTGCGGGGACTGCAGCCGCTCAAGGCGGTGGCCAAGTTACGGTGTTCGTAGACGACTACGAGCCCGGTGCCGACTTTACCGTCGCCTCGGCGCTGAACGACGGTACGAAAGACGAGTTGTTCCAGGAGGCCGGTCTGGGGGAGGAGTTCGACACCCCGGACGACTGGGACGTCTACATCATCAGCTACGACATGGGCGGATCCGCCCCGTCGCTGGGATTCCTGATGACGGAGGACGTCGATCTCAGCGCCGGCGACAGCGAGACGATGGGAACGGACGGTGAGTTCCGCAACGCCGAGTTAGGCCTGGTCGAAGCCACTCCCGGCGAAACCGGCGGCGGCGGCGGTGGCGCCGAAAGCGAGGCACCGGCAGGCGGCAACGAAACCGCCGGCAACGAAACTCCCGGCGGTAACTAACCGCCCCGGCTTCACCGCGTTCGCGGACCCGCGGTGAGGAATACCGCGAAAGGGAACGTCGTGTGACACCTCCGAACGATTACGACGGCGGCGATATCGGTCGGACATACCGATATCGTTCCCGGGAAAACGGCCTATTTCCCCGCCTTTCTGCGAAACCGAGGAGACATCAGTGAACGACCGTGAATAGCGAGTCTCCCCACGTTACTCGCGGATTGATCGCCTCGAGTCGTGGAAACGATCGCGATCGCTTATCCGATTCGTTCCGCCATCGTCACTGGCCCGACGAGGGTACGTGACTCATATGACTGGAAAAACCGACGATTCGACGCGATCGATCGCGAAGCGGGGAACCATCGCTGCCACTGCACTGGCGCTCGGTACCGGCGTGACCGCTGGAACTGCGACCGCGCAGGACGACGAAGAGATCGTGCTGTTCGGCGACGACTATCTGGCCGGTGTGAACTTCGATGTCGTCTCCGAACTCGAGGGGCAGACGGTGTCCAACGTCTTGCAATCTGCTACCGACGGGGCCAGCCAGACGACGTTCGAGACGCCGGACGACTGGGACGGCTACATCATCCAATACGATTCCGGCGAAGACGCCGCGATACTCGGACTCCTCTTCACCGAGGACGCCGATCTGAGCGCCGGCGACAGCGGATCGATGAGCGAGGAAGCGTCGTTCCGAAACTCGGCACTGAGCCTCGTCGAGACCGATCTCGACTAACTCGCTCGCTTCGGTTCTTTTCCGAGGCGCGATCGGCGTTTCGACGGGTCCACGCGAGAGCGGTCGCCTCCGGATCACCCGTTGCTTTTAGCCGCGTCGGCCGTAGGATTGTCCATGAGCGATCCGACCCAGCACAACCGGCTCGAGGCGGAGGAAAGCCCCTATCTGCGCCAGCACGCGGACAACCCCGTCAACTGGCAGCCGTGGGACGAGCAGGCCCTCGAGGCCGCTAAAGAACGCGACGTGCCGATCTTCCTCTCGATCGGCTACTCGGCGTGTCACTGGTGTCACGTCATGGAAGCGGAGAGTTTCGAGGACGAGTCGGTCGCCGAGGTACTCAACGAGAACTTCGTCCCGATCAAGGTCGACCGCGAGGAGCGTCCGGACGTCGACAGCATCTACATGACCGTCTGCCAACTCGTGACCGGACGGGGCGGCTGGCCGCTTTCGGCGTGGCTCACCCCCGAGGGGAAGCCCTTCTTCGTCGGAACGTACTTTCCCCGAGACGGACAGCAGGGCCAGCCCGGCTTTCTCGACCTCTGCGAGCGCATTGCCGACTCCTGGGAGAGCGAGGATCGCGAGGAGATGGAACACCGCGCACAGCAGTGGACCGACGCGGCGACGGATCGACTCGAGGAAACCCCGGATTCGGCGGGAGACGGAACCGAGACCGGTAGCAGCCCGGAGCCACCCTCGAGCGACGTCCTCGAGACGGCCGCGGACGCGACGCTGCGTAGCGCAGACCGCCAGCACGGCGGCTTCGGCTCCGGCCAGAAGTTCCCCCAGCCCTCGCGGCTTCGCGTGCTCGCTCGAGCGTACGACCGAACCGGTCGCGAGGAGTATCTCGAGGTGCTCGAGGAGGCCCTCGACGCGATGTCTGTGGGCGGACTCTACGATCACGTCGGCGGCGGCTTCCACCGCTACTGCGTCGATCGGGACTGGACGGTCCCTCACTTCGAGAAGATGCTGTACGACAACGCCGAGATTCCGCGGGCCTTCCTCGCGGGCTACCAGCTCACCGGCGAGGACCGCTACGCCGAGATCGTCGCTGATACCCTCGCGTTCGTCGACCGGGAGCTGACCCACGACGAGGGCGGCTTCTTCAGCACGCTGGACGCCCAGAGCGAGGACCCCGAAACCGGTGAGCGCGAGGAGGGTGCATTCTACGTCTGGACGCCCGTGGAAGTGAGAGACGTACTCGAGAACGAGACCGATGCAGCCCTCTTCTGTGCGCGCTACGACATCACGGAGTCTGGCAACTTCGAGGGGACGAACCAGCCCAACCGCGTGGCCCGGGTTTCAGAACTGGCCTCGCAGTTCGATCTCGAGGAAAGCGAGGCTCTCAAGCGGCTCGACTCAGCCCGACAGCGGCTGTTCGAGGCTCGCGAGGAGCGCCCCCGTCCCAACCGGGACGAGAAGGTACTCGCGGGCTGGAACGGGCTGATGATCTCGACCTACGCCGAAGCGGCGCTGACGCTCGGCGAGGACGACTACGCCGAGACCGCCGTCGACGCCCTCGCGTTCGTCCGCGATCGGCTCTGGGATGGGGACGAGAAGCGACTCTCTCGGCGTTACAAAGACGTCTCCGAGCCACGCTCGGAGGCTCGTGAGACTTCGTCTCACGGTGGTGACGTCAAGGTCGACGGTTACCTCGAGGACTACGCCTTCCTCGCGCGCGGAGCGTTCGACTGCTATCAGGCCACCGGCGAGGTCGATCACCTCGCGTTCGCGCTCGAACTGGCCCGCGTTATCGAGGCCGAGTTCTGGGACGCCGAGCGCGGGACGCTCTACTTCACCCCCGAGAGCGGCGAGTCGCTCGTCACGCGCCCCCAGGAACTGGGCGACCAGTCGACGCCCTCCGCGACCGGCGTGGCGCTCGAGACGCTGCTCGCGCTCGACGAGTTTGCCGGTGAGGACTTCGAGGGGATAGCAGCCACAGTCCTCGAGACTCATGCGAACACTATCGAGGCGAACGCGCTGGAGCACGCGACGCTCTGTCTCGCCGCCGATCGGCTCGAGTCGGGTGCGCTCGAGGTGACGATCGCTGCGGCGGAACTCCCCGAAGCGTGGCGTGACGGGTTCGCGTCGCGGTACTACCCCGATCGACTCTTCGCGCTGCGACCGCCGACCGCGGACGGACTCGAGGCGTGGCTCGAGACGCTGGGACTCGAGGAGGCGCCCCCGATCTGGGCGGGCCGCGAGGCACGCGACGACGAACCGACGCTGTACGTCTGCCGCGATCGGACGTGCTCGCCGCCGACGCACGTCGTCGAGGAGGCGCTCGAGTGGCTCGGCGATTCGGGTGAGAACGCGGAAGGCGAGTCGGACGCGCCGTTCTGAACCTGCCGCAGAACTGCCCCAGTCCGCGGAGCCGCCGGCGTTCGTCTCGAGACGGAACGTTCGAGTGCCACGTGATGCGGCGGTCTCACGCGTTCTCTACGCGACACGTCAATTGTTAGCGCTCGTCCCTCCGTCCGAGAACAATGTTACCGCATCTCTGGGATTCTTGTACGTAGTTAGCCAAGTTCCAGAGAGACAATGGCAACCACGTTCGACGATCGGCCGATCGAGGAGAGCGCGACGGACGATCACTTCCCGATTCGACTCCCCGGCTTCGTACGAGCCGACGAGATGCTCGGTAGAGACGGATTACAGACGGGAACGAACGAGATGCGGACGTTCGAACTCCGGGAGGCGTGTCTCGAATGAGCGACGATCCGTTCGAGGAAGTCGCCGACGCGAAGCGGTCGCTCTCCGACGAGGCGCGCGAGGAGGCCGCCGCGCGCCAGCGCGACCTCGGTAAGCTAACCGCCAGAGAGCGCGTCGATTACCTGCTCGACGAGGGGACGTTCGAGGAGATCGGCCGCCTCGCGTCGCCGATGCCGACGACGCCCGAGACGACCGACTGGGTGCGCGAGGACGCCCCCTCTGACGGCGTCGTCACGGGTTACGGAGAGATCGACGGCCGCTCGGTCGCGCTAATCGCCACCGACTTCACCGTCAAAGGTGGTTCGATCGGCCACGCCGGCGGCCGGAAGATGGCGCGGGTCACCGAACGCGCTCTCGACCGCGGGCTCCCGCTGATCATGCTCCACGACGGCGGCGGCCACCGCATTCAGGAGGGACTCGACGCCGCGCCCTTCGCTCGCGGCGACAACGGCTTCTCGAAGCGCCAGACAGCCCTCTCCGGGTGGGTTCCGGTCGTCTCGGCCATGATGGGACCGGCCTTCGCCGCGCCGACCAACTTCGCGGCGCTGTCGGACTTCGTGCCGATCGTCGAGGGGACGGGGACAATGGGCGTCGCCGGTCCGTCGCTCGTCGAGGCCGCGCTCGGGGTCGACGGCACCAAGGAGGAACTCGGCAGCGCGCGGTTCCAGACGACCGAGACCGGGATGGCCGACCTCGCCTGCGAGGACGACGAGGCCTGCCTCGACGCGATCCGGACGTTCCTCTCGTACCTGCCGCGAAACGCTCGCCGGGAGCCGCCGACGGCCGACTCGCGACCGCCGGCCGTCGACGGCGAGCGGTTGCGAGAGATCATCCCCTCGAGCCCGCGCAAGGGGTACGACATCGACGCGATCGTCGAGGGGATCGTCGACCGGGACTCGGTGTTCGAACTGAAGCCGACCTACGCGCGGAACATCGTTACCGCCTTCGCTCGCCTCGGGGGGGAGCCGATCGGCGTCATCGCCAACAACCCCCGGATCAAGGCCGGAACCATCGATACCGGCGCATCGGAGAAGGCGGCCCACTTCGCGGCGATCTGCGACGCCTACGGGCTCCCGGTCCTCACGCTGGCCGACGTACCCGGAATCCTGCCCGGCCCGGACTCGGAGCGCGAGGGGATCGCTCGCCACTCCGCGAAGCTCCCGTTCGAACTCGCGCGTGCGACGGTCCCGATCGCTAACGTCGTCCTCAGACGCGGCTACGGCTTCGGCTACGTGGCGATGGGCGGCGGCCGCTCGATCGACTCGGAGTTGACGGTGCTGTGGCCCACGGCCGAAGTCGCCGCCATGGGCATCGAGGGGGCCGTCGACATCGCGTACCGCCGAGAGATCGAGTCCGCGGACGACCCCGAGGCCCGACGTTCGGAACTGATCGAGAAGTTTAAGGACAGAACCGACGCCGTCCGAGCGGCCTCCCGCGTCGGAACCGACGGCGTCGTCCAGCCCGAAGACACCCGCGACCGGGTCCTGCGCGCGTTCGCTCGAGCGGACGAACCGCACGAGGACGACTGGCCGCCGAAGAAACGGCCGATCAACCCGATCTGACCGCCTCGGGTTGCCTGCTGGCCGTCTTCGTCGGTCAGTCCGATCGAACTGGAACTACGCCGACTCGGTCGCGGTTTCGATCTCGTCGGCCAGCCAGACCGCCGGCGGCACGTCCTCTTCCTCGACGAACCGCGTAATTTCCTCGCCATCGTCGTTCTCGACCACGATCGTCGGAATGTACTCGATACCGTACTCCTCGACGCCGGGACCCTGCTTGTCCTCGTCCAGACTGAACTCCTCGATCCGCTCGTCGGGGACCGCGGCGGCCTCGAGCGCCGCGCCGAAATCGGGCAGCAGGGCGCGACAGTCCTTGCACCAGTCGCCGGCCCAGATCTTGTACACTACCTCGTCGTTGTGCGCTGCGAGCGTATCGACCGCGTCCTCGTAGGACGCCGCGTCCCACGTGGGGTTCGGCCGCATGGTCTCGAGACTCATACCCACGGTTTACGTCTCGGACGGCTTAACCGCGGTGTTTCTGGCAGGTCTCCGCTCGAACGTCCGTCCGGCGTTGCTCGGACTCGGCCGACCGACCACCGCTGGGTGGGACTGAAAGGGGCTGACGGGCTGAGCGGACGCGAAGCGTCCGCGAGGTCGTCGGCGCTCAGCGCCGACTGCTCGAGGGACCAGCGGTCCCTCGCCGCTCGGGAGAGCGGTGCTCTCCCGTTGGTCGAGGAAGACGGGCGACGAAAGCACCGTCTGAGCGGAGTGAAGACAGCGCGCAGCGAGCCCCTCGACTCGACTCCGTCAGGGGCTTTCTGGACCGTTGCAGCTCTGAAACGCGCGTCGTGAGCGGAAACGCGACCGACGACTAGCCGGCACGTCCTGCCTGAGTCCAGTACGGGTCTATACTGTTTGCTGTAAGTCAGGGAACGGATTCGCCGACGCTGGCGAATCCGTGTAACTCGTTACAGCAAACAGTATACGTCTCGATTCCATAGAGCGTGCCAATGAAAGGGAGTATCCTGGACACCATCGGTTCGCCGCTCGTCCAGGTCGAATCGCCGGAGGGCGTGACGGTCGCCGCGAAGATCGAATCGTTCAACCCCGGCGGATCGGCCAAGGACCGGCCGGCCCGCGAGATGATCCGAGCGGCCGAACGCGACGGCCTGATCGAACCCGGCGACTCGCTCGTCGAACCGACCAGCGGCAACACCGGCATCGGCCTCGCGCTCGTCGCCGCCGCTCGCGGCTACGACCTGACGATCGTCATGCCGTCGGACAAGTCCGAGGAGCGCCGGCAGATCATGGCCGCCTACGGGGCCGACCTCGAGCTCGTCGACGGCGAAATGGCCGACGCCCGCGCTCGTGCGGACGAACTCGAGGCGGCTGGCGCGATCCAACTCGGCCAGTTCGAGAACCCGTCCAACCCCGACGCACACTACAAGACGACCGGCGAGGAGATCATCGAGCAGGTCGGCGACCGCGAGATCGACGCCTTCGTGGCCGGCGTCGGCACCGGCGGCACGATTTCGGGAACCGGCCGCCGACTCCGCGAGGCGTTCCCCGAGATGGAGATCGTCGCCGTCGAGCCGGCCAGAAACGCCGTCCTTTCGACGGGCGAGGCCGGCAAAGACGAGTTCCAGGGCATGGGGCCCGGGTTCATCAGCGACAATCTCGACCTCGACCTGCTCGACCGCGTCGAGACCGTCAAACTCGAGGACGCCGAGGAGGAGTGTCGCCGCCTCGCACGCGAGGAAGGTGTCCTCGTGGGCCAGTCCAGCGGCGCGACGAGTCTCGTCTCCCAGCGCGTCGCTCGAGAGATCGCCGACCCCAGCGTCGACTGTCCCGAGGTCCCGACCGCCTTCGACGATAGCGGCGAACCGGCCTCGCCCGAGACCGACGGCGGTCAGGCGGCAGAAGACTGCCCGCTGGTCGTCACCGTCTTCTGGGACAGCGGCGAGCGCTATCTCTCGACCGGTCTCTTCGACTGAGCGGAGAGCGGGCGAGGCGCTCGAGGAATCGCAGCTGACGAAAAGAGTTATTTCACCTAGCCGAACCGCCTTTACCTCCCCGTTCGTACGATCGGTTACGATGACATGTCCCTCCAGACGGACGTTGCTGTGTAGCACTGCGACGCTGATCGGTCTCTCGGCGGGCTGTATCGCCGACGGCTCTGAAAGCCCGTCCGACGACGATGACGACCGGAACGACGCCGACGAGGGCTCGCCGTCTCCTGACGGTGCCGAGAGCGACCCCGAGTCGGTCGGCGAGGATGGAGAAATCGAGGATCTCCCGGACGGAGTGGCCGAGTACCGGACGCTGGCCTATCAGTACGGTTCGGAGCCGACGGAGTCCGACGTGGGGCTCCTTCGGGACGCCGACGACGCCGCGAACTGGCTCGAGGAGCGATTCCCGTCCGACACCGAGCCGCTCGACGAGTTCGTCGACGAGACAGATTTCGAGACGTCGATTCTCGTCTCGCTCGAGTCTAACGCGCCCACTCCGTGTTACGAGATGAGCCTCGAGTCCATCGACATCGTCGAGAGCGACGGTGAGGATGACACCGGTACCGACGGCGACGACGAAAGCGACGAGGGAGGTGACGACGACGGTACCGACGAACTCGTCCTCGAGGCGGCGGTCCGTGACACGTCGGCCGAGGACGAGGTCTGTGTCCAGTCGATCGCGACCGTCGGCCGTCTGGTTCGGGTGACGTTCGAGACGGAACCGCTGACGACCCTCTCGGCGACCATCGTCGGTCACGACGGCAGTACCACCGGCGTCTCGATGGCCAGCGACAGCGCGTCCGCGTCCGAGAGCACGAGTACCGATTCGGAATCGGACAGCGGTAGCGACAGGTAACCCGGAAACAGTAGTCGGTGATACAGTTTCTTCATTCAGAATTAGGTGCGAAACTGAAATGCCTGATTTAGTACCTACAGATGCCTACTTACCGGCTAGTTTTCTGTGATCAAGGAAGAAAGACACTCCCTCCCAGCAGGGGTTTCTAGACGCACTTGTTTACTTCTGGAAGGCGGCACTGAAAGCGGTCAGTCGTCGGTGACAGTGACTGGTTCCGGCTGCGGCCCACCGCGCTCGAGGTGGGCACGGATTGTCGGCGTGGCGAGGTAGCAGCCGTACGCTAAGGCGAGGCCGACGACAAGGTCCGTGAGCCAGTGGATGCCGAGATATATCGTGGCGGCGAGGATGGTACCGGTGATCGCCCAACTGAGCCGTTTGTAGCCACTGGGTGCGTAGAGGGCTGCAGTTCCGGCGAGGCCAGCGTGCAGGCTCGGGAATGCCTTTTGGAGGGTGTCGACATTCTTCATGAATGTCTGAATCGGGCCGGTGGATTCATAGAGTACTGGCTCGACGCCTTGCAGGTAGTATCCAGTGACGCCGACGGGCACGAAGTAGAAGAATGGCATGGACACAATGAGAACAGTCGTGTACGTGGTGACGTAATCAAGTGCCCGGTTGCGGCCGTGGCGATATTTTAAACTAACGTACGTAGCGAGGAGCAGCGTGGGGTACACAAGAAGATAGACGATGACAAATACCGTGGTTAGGATAAGGTTTGGGTCGGGCTGGAGTACTGCGACGGCATTTCCCTCAAGAGCGTACATAAGATCTGTGCGGAGCGGGTACGGTGACTGTTCGGATGCCATGCCGACGATACTCGAAATGACGAGTACCCCCGCAATGTAACAGGCGTCGCGGAGGTCAAGTGGAGAGTGCATCAATATGAGTGTTGAAAATCATTTTTTAAATACCTATTGATTATAAAACAGTAGTATATACCATATGAATCACTTCCGTATTATGCGGGCGATGTCTAGTTTAGCACTACCTCGCACCGGCTACGATAACCCAAGCAGAACGACTGTTGCTAGGACTAAGGCTAGTATTGAGGCCGACATATCAATCTATTTTATTTCTACATACACTCTGATTATTTATGCAGTTAAAGTTGGCCAACGACCGGTGAGTAGTTCATCTGTACTGAATGGGATTTCCATAGCTAATTCTGGCTTAAGAAACTGTGCGACTAGCTACTAGTGACGGCTCGTAGCGCCTCAGGAACCGACTCACGGTGAGTATTCGGCTTCGGTCAGGCGGACGACGAGGGTGTCCTCGACGTCCCTGAGATCGTACTCGGGGAGTTCACCGCCGGTCCGGCGAACGTACAGCGGTTCGACGAGTCGGCAGGTCGGCTCAGCGGCTCCTGCCCGACCGGCCCCGCTCGAGGCGGAATCGTCCGCCCCCTCGCTCTCATCTTTGCCCGCGGCGTCGGCCGGAGCGGTCGAATTGGGGTCAGTTCCGAGACTCGAGTCAATCGGATCGGTCGCGTCGTCGTTGGCCGGCTCGGTCCCCGGGTCGATCCGTTCGAGGCCGTAAATCTTGCAGAACTCGGCCGTTTCCGCCGGCTCGATCTCGCCGTTTCGGAGCCGTTCGGCCAGCGGCCGCGAGAGCCACTCCGCGTCGCTAATGCTGGGCTCCTGAATGAGCGCCTCGTCGACGAACCGCGTGAGATACCAGTTGAGATCGTTTAGCAGGGAGACGGCAGCGCCGACGCTGACCGTCCGGACGGCGAGCGAGTTCTCGAACGGCCGCTCGAGGTCGTACGTCGCGAGGGCCTCGCGGGACGTCTCTCGGGAGAGCAGTTCGTACTGGAGATTGCTCCCGGCCTCGCCGACGAGACAGACGCGGGTCACTATATTGTGGTGGGTGCGACGGTGTAATGTCGGTTTCGGCTTCTAGACGAGTGTGCTAGGAAATTCTACAACCTCAGACACACGGCTTTCCGTGAGACCACAACTGTGATGAAAGCCCCTGAGCGGCTCGAGTCGGGCGGCTCGCTTCGGTCCTCGATCGCTCGCACGCTCGCTCCCTGTGGTCCTTGCATCGCCGTCCTTCCTCGAGCAACGGGAGAGCCGTGCTCTCCCGAGCGGCGAGGGACCAGCGGTCCCTCGAGCAGTCGGCGCTGAGCGCCGACGACCTCGCGGACGCTTTGCGTCCGCTCAACACGTCAGCCCCTTTCAGTCCCACCCATCGGTGGTTGGCCAAGTTGTCTACGAGCAGAGAGAAAACAGATCTCGCACGAGCCGATTCAGGGCTCGACCAGTGTCGCGTTCTTCGCCGCTTCCTCGGCCCGCTCGAGCAGGTCGTCCGGTTCCGCCGCGAGCAGCGGCTCGAGACGGGCGTTGGTTTCGACCTGATCGGGAGTGACCCGGTTGCAGCCGGCGTCCATGGTCGAATCCGTGTAGGTGCCGATTTCGCGGGCCTGGGCGACGATATACTGTTTGTCGCGGGTCAGGAGGGGGCGGTGGATCGGCAGTCTGGTAGCGCGGCTGGTGACGCCGAGGTTTCGAACGGTCTGGCTGGACTTCTGACCGGCGGCCTCGCCGGTGACGATGCCGTCCGCGTTGACGCGCTCGGCCAGCGTTTCGGCGGCGCGATAGAAAAAGCGCCGCAGGGAGAGCATTCGGCCCTGCTCCATCTCGCTGACGAGAAGGTCGACGGTCTCGCCACCCGGAATCTCGTAGACCTGCATGTCGAAATTGGGGGCGTACTCGGAGAGGATCCGAACCGTCTCGAGCGCCCGCGCCTCGTGGTCGATTCCGCCGTAGTCGCCGAGGTCGACGTAGGCCGGCACGACCGGGCTCCCGCGTTTCATCATCTCGTAGGCCGCGACCGGCGAGTCGATCCCGCCGCTGACCAGCGAGATGACCGGCTCCTGTGACCCGAGCGGGAGGCCGCCGGGGCCGTCGACGTGCTCGAGGTAAATGAACGCCACGTCCTCGCGCACTTCGACGCCGAACGTGAGATCCGGATCGTCGAGGTCGACTTCGGGCTCGAACTCGTCCGCGACGGTCTCCCAGATAGCGGTACCGGCCTCGCGGGCCAGCTCCTCGCTGTCGTAGGGGAGCGTCTTGTCCGATCGGCGCGCGTCGACCGCGAACGACCCGCCGTCGTAGTGCTCGCGAGCGGTCTCCTCCAGCGCCTCGAGGATCCGCGCCTTCTCGACGCTGACGGTCAGGGCGGGACTCGCGGAGACGACCCCGAAAGTGTCCGCCGCGGCCGCGGTCGCTTCTTCGATGGCGTCTTCGCTCGTGTGAATCAGCGGCCGGTTCCACCGGCGCTCGACCTCGCCGGGAATCGATCGGTCGGCGAGGAGGGCCTCGAGGTTCTCCGCGAGGAGCCCCTCCATGTACCGCTTGACCCTGTTGCTCTTGGTGTTGACGTCCCCGTGACGGACGAGGACGGTATCGGCTCCCGGCGGGTGCATGGACTGTGATAGTCGGCTGCATCTATAAGGGGGTTACGAGGGGCGAATCGGTCTCGAGCGGACGGGCGACTGCGACGGGATTCCAGCTCCGATCAGACGATGGATTCCTCGACCGTCGGGCTCAGGCTACCCGTATAGGAGTAGATCCCGGCCACGAGAACGGCCCCGGCCAGCAGCGGAACGATCGCGCTGAGCGCGTACAGCACGTCGTAGCCGACCGCGTTGGCAAAGGGCAGGGAAATCAGCGGGCCGAGGCCCCCGCCGACGTCGCCGAAGATATTGTTGGTTCCCATCGCTCGCCCCATCCGCTCCTCGGGCGTGAGATCCGCGAGCAGGGCGGTCAACGGGCCGCCGACGCCGCCCTGGCCCGCCCCGATCAACCCGCACGCGAGAATGACGGCCCCGAACGAGGGCGCGACCGTGAGGACGACGAACCCGGCGCAACTGGTCGCGAGGAAGGCGAGCAGGACGGGCATACGAGCGCCGACGGCGTCGCTGATCTTCCCGCCCGAAATGGTGAAGACCGCCCCCGAGAGGGCGGAAACCGCCATCAGCAGTCCGGACGTTCCCTGTTCACCGTAGTCGATGCCGTAGCCCGCGAACTCGAGCGAGAGCGTGAGCGACTCGACCTCGAGGTACAGGACGAGCGTCGAGAAGAGGACGCCGATGTACGCGAAGTAGAGCCCGAAGTTGACCAGCCCGACGGTGAGCGCGGGCAGCGTCGTCTCGAAGTCCCAGGGGTTGATCGACGAATCGACCGACTCGACGTGAGTCTCGGGGACGATGAAGTAGGCGATAATGCTCGCGAGGCCGGCGAAGGAGGCCGCGAGGACGAACGCGGCGACGTTGCTGTAGACTTCGCTGACGATTCCACCGAGCACCATCCCGGCGGGGAAGCCGAAGGTGATCCCGGCCCGAACGATGCCCATGCTCGTTCCCCGCGAACTGGCCTCGCTGACGTCGGCGGTGATGGTGTACGCCGTCGCGAACACGAGCGAACTGCCGATCCCCCACGTGACTCGCGCGACGACGAACCAGAGTTCCGGCATCGCGGACTCGATCGCGATCACGTAACCGAACGTCGCGAGTCCCTCGATCGCCAGTCCGGCGACGAACGGTTTCCGAGTCCCGATCCGATCAACAAGGACGCCCGCCGGCCCGTTCGCGACCAGCCGGGTCCAGCGGTTCGCGGAAAGGATGACGCCGACCATGAACGCCGAAATCCCCAGCACCTCGCCGAGGTTCGGCAGGATCGGGAAGACGACGCCGCCGCCGAAGCCGACGAAGAAGGTGCTCGCGACAACGGCGTAGACGACGCGGTTCGAACTGGTAGACACCCGTGACACTGGTGATCGCTCTCGAGTAGTGTTTCGAAACGGAAGCTGTTACCGCAGAGAATGCGATCGTGCGTAATGGATCTATTGGACCCACGCCTCTCTCGTCCCACACGGGGACGGTTCGGGCTTCACCCGATTTCGGGGACGGTACGCTCTCGAATAGGCGGTATCACCGCACCGTCTCACGGTCCTAACCCAGTTAGTGATCTATCAGCGAAGTTGGTATACACTCGCTCCGGTATGATATAACACGTACGCAGAACTGACGAGGAGACCCACTCCTAGCAGAAGAAACAGCATGTGTATCGTCCCTCCAGCACTCAAAGCGCTACCAGCGGTCATCACGAATCCGAGGAATACACCGAAAACGCCAAGAATCGACTGAAAGAGTACCGCAGCGAGGGACGCCTCGTCTCGAGGTAAATCGTTTTCAGTTATCGACTCTACCGATTCGTCTGAAGCCATCATCGGTACGTTCCATCGGATAGATGAAAGTGTATCTGAATGACAGCTCTAAATTACACGCTCGGCGAGAGGAGGGAATTCTTAGAACGTCGTGAGCTCGCCCTCGATCACGCTGCGGGTGATCTCGGTGACGTCCGCGAGCTCTCGGTCGACGATCGCTTCGACGTCGGCCTCGACGTCCGAGACCGAGACGCCGTCGTCCGTGACGACGTGCACGTCGGCGACGTGTGGCTGGTCGATGGGGCGACCGATCTGGGAGAGAAGGCGCACGCGCAGGTCGCGGATCCCGTCGACGTTACCGACGACCTCCTCGGCGATCTGCGTCGAGAGCAGGTTGTAGATCTTCCCGATGTGGTTGACCGGGTTCTTCCCGCTGGTCGCTTCCATCGACATCGAGCGGTTGGGCGTGATGAGACCGTTCGCGCGATTGCCCCGGCCCACGGAGCCGTCGTCGCCCTGCTCGGCGGAGGTGCCGGTGACGGTGAGGTAGATCGAGCCCTCCTCGTAGTCGTCGGCCGTATTGACGTGGACGTTGACCGCGCGGTCCGTGTGCTCGCGCGCGACGCCGTCGACGAACTCCCGGACGGACTCGACGGCCTCGACGTAGCCGTCCATGTTCGGGATGTACTCGTCGACCATCGCCGCGGCGACGGTGACGTCGATCTCCTCGCCCTCGCGCTTGCCCATGATCTTCACGTCCGGACCGAGCGCCGGATTCTCGGCCGCGTACTCGCCGTTCAGTCGTCGCTCGGCCTCGAGGACGATCTCCTCCGTTTCGGTCAGCGGCGCGTGGCCGACGCCGAAACTCGTGTCGTTGGCCATCGGGACGCTCACTTCGTCCTCCCCGAAGACCTCCTGTAAGTCGCCGCTGCCTTCGCCGAGTTTCACGTCGACGACGACGTCCTCACCGACGGTCAACTGGGGAATGTTTTCCTCGAGGTACTCGCGGGCGGCCCGCAGCGCGATCGTCTCGGCGGGGATCGTCTGTCCCTCGTAGTGTTTTGTCGCGCGGCCGACGATCAGCAGGTAGATGGGATCGACGACCTCGCCCCCGCCGAAGGCGGGTGCCGCCTCGCCGGCGACGAGTTGTGTCTCGTCGGTGTTGAAGTGGAGCACTTCGCCGACGCGGTCAAGATACTCGCGTGCGAGCGCCCCGGCGACGCTCTCGGCGATCCCGTCACAGATGGAGTCGGGGTGTCCGATTCCCTTTCGTTCGACGATTTCGACTTCCTGGTCCTCGACCGCTTGCCGCTCGATAGACTCGATCCGGATGTTCCGCTCACTCATTGACGGAAGTTGACGGAGCGAGTTCGTATAACTTGCGGAAACAGACACGTACCAGAAAATGCTTGCAGGTAATGGGGCTGTCAACTGCCAGTCGCTTCGGACTCGAGCAGGAGGCCGAGATACGAGGTTCTGAGCTGGTCGTCGGGATCGAGACCCAGTCGCTCGAGCACGTCGTATGCGCCCTCGCGAGCCGCCTCGAGTTCGGCCTCCCCGTCGACGTCGGTCTCGACCTCGACGTACTCGCCGACGTCGTCGACCGAATCGAGGGTGACCGTGTAGCCCTCGAGCGTGAATCGCTCTCGGTCCTTGCGAACGGTCGCGGCGGGTTCGAAGCCGAGGTTCGCTAGAATCGCGTCCATCGTCTCGCGGTCCGCGACGCTCGTCTCGGCCTCCTCGCGGGTCTTGGACTCGTCGTCGACGAGCGGCCCCTTGTAGGTGACGCGGGTTTCGTCGGGAGCGTCCTCGGGTCGTTCCGAGCGGATCCGTAGCGCCTCGTCGGTCTCGGCGAACTCGCGGTGGGGCGCGTCGTAGTAGGTGTCGACCTGGACGACGGCACCGCGAGGCGTCGCCTCGAGGGCCTCGAGACGGTCGCGGACGGCCTCGAGATCGGCGGGGACCTTCACTTCGACCTCGTACATGGGCGGGGGGAGGGACGGCGGTCGTAAGTATCGGTCGCTCTCGCCCGAAAACGTCGTACTTAAATGTAGACGGCCGGACGTACAACGTATGACTGAGGATCAAGAGGCCGAGCTCGAGGAGCAGGCCGATGACGTCGACGAAGAAGCAGCCGAAGAAGCCGCCGACGAAGCCGAGGGGCTTCAGGAGGGCGACTTCGTCGAACTCGAATACACCGCGTACACCGTCGAAGACGAACAGCTAGTCGACACGACCGACCCCGAGGTCGCCGAGGAAGAGGGCGTCGACCAGGAGGGCCAGGAGTTCAAGCCGCGAACGATCGTGCTGGGCGAGGGCCACATCTTCGAGGCCGTCGAACAGGGGATCGTCGGCTCCGAACCCGGCGACTCCGGCACCGTGACCGTTCCCGCCGAGGACGCCTTCGGCGAGTACGACCCGGACGATGTCCAGACCGTCAGCGCCGAGAAGATCGACGAGGACGACCGCTACCCCGGCGCGAACGTGCAGATCGACGGCCAGCAGGGCTACATCAGCACGATCATCGGCGGCCGCGCCCGCGTCGACTTCAACCACCCGCTGGCCGGCGAGGACGTCGAGTACGAGTACACCGTCACCGAGGAGGTCGACGACCGCGAACAGCAGGCCGCCGGCCTGTTCGAGATGTACCTCGGGATGGAGCCCGAACTCTGGATCGACACGGACGAAGTCGAGGAAGAGGTTCCCGTCGAGCCCGACGAGGACGCGGACGATGATGACGAACCTGCAGAACCCGAGTTCGAGACCGAAACCGTCGAAAAGGAGACGCTCTACCTCGAGGCCACGCCCCAGATGACGATGAACCAGCAGTGGATGATGGGCAAACAGCAGATCGGTCAGGACATCATCGAGAAGGTCGGCGTCGACCGCGTCATCGTCCAGGAAGTCATCGACGGGATGGGCGGCATGGGCATGGGCGGGATGATGGGCGGCATGGGCGGTATGGGCGGCGGCGACATCGAGGAAGCGCTCGAGGACGCCGACGTCGACGCTGACGAGATCGTCGAAGAGCTCGAAGGCGCGGAAGAGTAACACCACCCTGCGATCGTGACCGTTCTGTGGATCGCTGACGACGACCACGGACGTGCGCGTCTCGCCTTTTTCGCGTGCGGGAACGTAGACCCGACCGGCCACGATGGACGATGCGACGAGCGACGACCGCGGAGGGTCGAAATCGGGAACCGGCGTTGGGCAGCCGATTCGGTGGGTGTTACTCACCGGGAACCGCTTCGCGATCGCCGCCGTCCTCTCGGCCGCGCTCGGGACGTCGTATCTGATGCTGTCGATCAGCGGCGTCGCACCGTTGGTGGACACGCAACCGCTGTTGTACGTCTTCAGCGGGCTGATCTCGGGGAACTTCACGCTGATAACCGTCGTCGTCTCGATCAATCAGCTGGTGCTCTCGCGAGAGCTCCGAACGCCGGGTCAACTCGAGTCGGAGATCGAGCGGACGATCGACTTCCGCGAGGAAGTCGAAGCGGTCACGAACCGAACCGCACCGGCCGAACCGGCCGGGTTTCTCCGACTCGTCGCCGAGAGCACGCGCCGAGACGCCCAGCGGCTCGGCGGACTGTCCGTCGGCTCGGTGCCGGCGGATGCTCGGGACGAGATCGACGAGATCACGACGGAGATCACGGACGAGTTCGATCGAATCGACGCCTACATCGAGGCGTCCGCGGACGGTATCTTCAACACGCTCTCGATGATGCTCGAGACGAATTTCGCACACGAGATACAGCGGCTCGAGGCGGTCCAGCGAACGCACGGGGACGACATCCCCGCGGCGGTGGACGAGGCGATCAGCGACGTTCGCGATCGGTTGCGGGAGATGGACGTCGCCCGTCAGTACTTCAAATCGATGTACCTGCAGGTCGAACTCTCCCGGCTCTCGCGATACCTGCTCTACGCGGGTGTCCCCGCCGTCGGCACCGCCATCGCCGCGCTGTTCGTCCTGACCGCGGCGGGGCCTCCCTTCGGGGAATCGGTTCGTGTGGTCCTCTTTCCGACGACCGTCGCAGTGGGCGTCTTCCCCCTCGCGTTGCTGTTCGCGTACATCCTGCGAACGGCGACGGTCACCGAGCGCACCGCCGCGATCACGCCGTTTACGACTCCCGAGCAGGAACCGTGACCGAAGGGGGGAACGGCGGCGATCTCACGCGATATCGCGGCTGGTGTCGATCGCGACTTCCTCCGTGAGTTCGAGCTTGATCGCTTCGGTCGGCTGGCTGCCGCCGCGGAACTTGGGAACCGTGAGATGGTTTTCGAGTTCGCTGCCGGTGATCTTGGTCCGCAGATCGAAGACGGCGTCGACGGCGTGGATGGTCCGTGCACGGTTCGCGGGTTCCTCCGCTCCTTTCAGACAGTGCAAGACAGCGATGCTTCCGGTCTCGAGCATCGTGGCTTTGAGTTCGTTGAGAAAGGCGACGTACTCCTCGGTGTCGCGCCGCTCCAGGACGTCCATCGTGTCGATGATGAGGTTGGCTCCGTCAGGCAGCGCACCGATCAGTCGCGTCGCCTCCTCGATCGGGGTGTCGCTGGTGACGTGTCTGACGGTCGGGCTGCCGACGGACGACGGGGAGGACTCGATGGCGTGGCGGACGGCGTCGTCGGAGCGTTCGGTCGAGAGGTAGAGGGTTCCGCGTGCGGCCGTCAGTTCGTAAAGGAGGAGTTCGGACTGGCTGGCCGGCTCGGCGGTGTACGCGACGAGACATCCCGGGGGGAGTCCGCCGTCGAGCTTTCGATCGAGTACGTCAATTCCGGTATCTAGCCGACCGACCATACAATTGTGACCAATTACTGTAGTGTCTGTATAACTCTTTGCCCTCGGGGGCCGCCCGCTCGAGTCGTCGTCGGCTCTCGGAAACGCAAGCGGATACGGCCTGCAGAGAACTAACGTAACAGTAACGGCCCGCCGAGGACCGACGTGCCGGGGCGGTCCGACGAGAACCGACGCGGTGCGGGCGGCGTCGAATGGGGAGATTCAAGGGGACCGCCACAGCCTACACGAACGAATGCGCCACGATCACCTCATCACGAGCAAACAACTCTCACGGGCGGACATCGAGACCGTTCTCGACTACGCGGCCGAGATCGACGCCGACCCGTCGACCGTCGCGGACCGTCAGGCGGGGACGTTGCTCGGCCTGCTCTTCTTCGAGCCGAGCACGCGGACGAAGATGAGCTTCGAGACCGCGATGAAGCGACTCGGCGGCGACGTCGTCGACATGGGCTCGGTCGAGTCCTCGAGCGTGACGAAGGGAGAGACCCTCGCCGACACCGTCCGCGTCATCGAGGGGTACGCCGACGCGCTCGTCGTGCGCCATCCCAAGCAGGGATCGGCGACGATGGCGAGCGAGTTCGTCGACGTCCCGCTGGTGAACGCGGGCGACGGCGCGGGTCACCACCCGACCCAGACGCTGCTCGATCTCTACACGATCCGGGAGAACGCCGGACTCGACGACCTGACCATCGGCATCATGGGCGATCTGAAGTACGGTCGGACCGTCCACTCGCTGGCCTACGCGCTGACGAACTTCGATACCCGCCAGCACTTCATCAGCCCGGAGAGTCTACAGCTACCGCGGGAGGTCGTCTACGACCTCCACCAGCAACAGGACGGGACCGGCATTCGAGAACACGACGCCCTCGAGGGGATCCTGCCCTCGCTGGACGTCCTCTACGTCACGCGGATCCAGCGCGAGCGCTTCCCCGACGAGAACGAGTACCAGCAGGTCGCCGGCGAGTACCAGATCGACGCCGAGACGCTCGAGGCCGCGAGCGACGATCTGACGGTGATGCATCCGCTACCCCGGGTCGACGAGATCGCGCCCGAGATCGACGAGAGCGATCACGCGGCGTACTTCGAACAGGCGCACAACGGGGTCCCGATCCGAATGGCGCTGCTGGATCTTCTCTTGAGCGACGACGCGGGAATTCGAGGTGACGGCGATGAGTAACGGTCACGACCACCACGACGGCAACGACGATCACGAACTGCGGGTCAGCAAAATCCGCGACGGAACCGTTATCGATCACGTGCACGGGGGCCAGGCGCTGAACGTCCTCGCCATCCTCGGTATCGACGGCACCAACGGCGAGGAGGTCTCCGTCGGGATGAACGTCCCCTCGGATCGCCTCGCGCGCAAGGACATCGTCAAGGTCGAAGGCCGCGAACTGAGCCAGGACGAAGTCGACGTGCTCTCGCTGATCGCGCCCGACGCGACGATCAACATCGTCCGGGGCTTCGACGTCGTGGAGAAACACCGCGTCGAACGACCCGACGTCGTCGAGGGCGTGCTCTCCTGTCCGAACGCCGGCTGTATCACGACCGGCGACGAGCCCGTCACCTCGCGGTTTTCGGTGCTCGAGGACGGCGTGCGCTGTTCGTACTGCGAGACGATCGTTCGCGACGAGATCGCGTCGTTGATCGACACCTGAGATGGATTGCTTCCCGGGTTTCCGGCGCGACTGTGACCATCCTGCGGGTGCGACGACCGACGGGCACCAGTCCGTCTGAGCGACGTGGCGCTCGGCGTCGATTCTCTGGACGGGATGACCATCCAGAATATCTAAGTATTTGCCGCCCGTATTACTCGCTGTACATGTCACGTACCGTCAAAGTCGTACTCGCCCTGTTCGTCATCGCCGTCCTCTACAAGGTCGCCTTCAGCGGCTCGTCGGACGTCGAAGTCGACTACGAACCGACCGAAGAATAGATCCGATTCCGAACGGCTTACGGGGATGGCGGCGTACTCCGAGTTATGTACGGCGTCGTCACCCGTAACGCCGAAGAAGTACGGTGGCCGGAGTTCGACCGCGGCTTCTACGAGGTCAAAGACGTGACCGGCCGGTCCGCCGAACCGATCGCCGACGGGGTAAACATGGTCTCCTGTTTCGGCGACAACGCCGCCGCCGACGCCGATCCGTCGCTGCTCCCCGTCGACGACATGGGCCGACCCGCCGACCGGGAGCGAGAGTACTTCGACTGGGCCTACATCTGTCCGTCCCGCGAGGACTACCGGGAGGGCCTGTTCGAGATTATCGACGACTGCGCCGCCGAAAACGAGGACGTCCGCCTCGACGACATCGGCTTCCCCCGCGCGGAGTACTGTCACTGCGGCGTCTGCGAGCAGGAGTTCGAAGCGAGCGAATACGACGACCGCGTGGAGTGGCGAGCCAGCGTCATCACCGAATTCGTCGAAGAAGCGGTCGAACACATCCCCGGGACGGTCTACATGACGCTCTATCCCGATCCCTATCCCGGCCACCTCCGCGAGCGCGCCGGCATCGACCTCGCGGCCGTCGAGGAGTACGTCGACGAGTTCGTCGTCCCGCTGTACGACACGGCCTACGGGACGACCTACTGGCTCGAGACCATCGCAAAGGGATTCGAGAGCGCACTCGAGACGCCGTTTAATATCGAGTTGTACGCGGTAAACGTCGATGTCGACAACCTGATCCACGCGACCGAGGTCGCCGAGGAGTACGCCAACGGGGTCTTCTTCGGCTACGAGGCGAGCAACGGACGAGCGGCCCTGCGGCGGATGCAGGCCGACGAACGCGAGGGCGTGACCCACGGCGAACCGGATTCCGGCCCGGAGTCCTGACCGCGGTCGGCGTCCACTGTCGGTCCCAAGCGACTATTACTGCCTTCTCTCAGTCGGTATCGGTGTAAAATTCGCCCGACAGCGCATTCTCGAAACGGTTCGACGGCGAGGACCTGTCCCGCACGTATTCCAGTTTATTCGCGTTCGCCCGGGTTACGAGTAGTTACGGCTCGCGGTCGTCCGGGTTACGAGCAGTTACGTCGTGTTCTGGACGGAACCGACGCGGCCCTTTATTTGCGTCTCGGTCGCGCTCAGTCGTGGCCGCGGATCACGGCGGCGACCGCAGGTCCTCAGGTGACTACTATGCGACAGAACCAATCCCAGCAGTCGACGGACACACCGCAGATGGCGGAATCAACGATGGACCAGAGCCAGCAGGCGATGGAGCAACTGATCGAGCTCCAGCGGAACATGGCCCGCATGACGCTCAGCGCGCTCGAGTGGCAAGAGACCGCACAGAAACAGGGGCTCGAGATGACGCGGTCGATGCTGCAGAACACGCCCGGCCAGCAGTTCACGGAGTCGATGATGGAGCGCTATCTGCAGGGAATGGAGGCCGTAATGCCCGAGATGGAGCGGGTCATGGAACAGGGTTTCGAGGCCGTTTCCCAACCCCAGATGAATCAGCGAGAGCAAATGGGGGGCCAGCGCGAGCAGATGGGCGGACAGTTCACTGACCGCGGACGACAGGACCAACGGGAGAGCGCTCAGTACGGAACGCGCGGCCGGATGGAATCCCAGCCACCCCAGGCTCGAGGAAGCCACCCCTCGACCCAGGGACTGCAGCGCCAGTCGACTGGAAGCCAGCAGACGGGACAGTCAACGAGCGCGCAGGGTGCGACGGATCGGCAGGGAATCGATCAGCAACCCGAAACGTCGATGGGTCAACAACGAGGGATGCAGCCGGGTCAACGACAAGGGATGCAGCAAGGCCATCAACAAGGAATGCAGCCGAATCAACAGCAGGGGACGGGGGGAGATCAACAAGAGACGAGCGACCGCTCTCAGTCTCAGCAGCCCCAGCAGTCTCAGCAGTCCCAACAGTACACACAGACCGGCGAGTGGATCTCGCCGGGGGAATACGGCGGTGAATCGGCCGGTGCGACCGGCTCCCAGCAGCAGCCGATGACGACTGAGCCGAGCCACTCGAGGCAGTCCGAGTTTCAGCAGTTCGGACAGGGCCACCAGCAAGATCGTCAGACACAGGGGCCCCGCCAACGGCCTGAAACGCAGCAACACCGGGGGACCGAAACGCGGCAGGGACAGGAGCGAGCCCAGCACGGTGGCCCGACCCAACGCAATGAACAGGGGCTCCCCGACCGGGAACGCGGACAGTCGGCACGGCAACGACAGTCGCCCATGCAGACCGGCCAGGGCCGCTTGCGAGAGCAGTACTCACAGCCGATCGATCCCGACCGGCGGGGACAGGGCGAACGGCACTCCTCGACGGATCGAGGGCAGCAAGGACAGTCGGCCCAGCGCGGGCCACCGTCTCCGCGCAGTTCCGAAACGGACGCGGTCCGCGAGCCCGATCGCGACGAACCGAACGTGACCGACGAGACCGATGAGACGAACGAAACGGATCGCTCGGCGGACCGATCCGCGCGATCGGCCGCACCCGAGGAGGACGCCGACGAGGAGCACGGTATCGATGAAGAGTAGCGAGGGCAACCGAACCCGGACCCTTCGGTGACATGCGGCTCGAGACGTTTTTCGAGGTGAATCAGGCTCCACGGACCCCGCGGCGGTAACGGGACGAAAAAACGACGATCGTGTTGCAGCCGGGACGGTCGATCCGAAGGAACCCGAGGAACGGTATTATCGGGTGTTGTCGTTGCCGAGGAGGTCGTCATCGTCGTCGTCTCGTATCACGCCCTCGTCGTCGCTGCCGCTAATATCGTTTTCGTCCCGATCGATACCGCGATCGTCCGTCGTTCCGGTGCCGGTTCCGGTCGTTCCGGTATCCATATCGCCGGTCGTGTTGGCACCGGAGAGGTCTCGCTCGAGGCGGATTTCGTCGTCTGTCACGCGACCGATCGCCTCCTCTTGCAGCGGGTACGTATCTTCACCGCTATCGCCCCAGCCGAGTGTGGCCTTGATCGAGTCCGTGATTCCGGGGTCCGGTTCGACGTGGGCTGTACCGTGCTCGACGGTAGTGATCATTCCGACCTCGTCACCGTCTGCGTTGACGACGGACTTGCCAACGTCATCTTCGGTAATCTGTGGGGACATTGCGTTTTGACGAAGGATAGATTTGTGCAAGGTCGTGGTGCTTGCGGACGCTTGCGACCGGACGCGTTTCGGGTTGCGAGACGGATAGTCGGACGAACGCGAGTCCGGTTCGATTACTCGAACTCCGGTTCCCGATCCTCGAGGAAGGCGGTCACGCCCTCCTCGTGAGCGGCCGACGTGCGGGCCTGAGCCTGCAGCAGGTTCTCGTAGTCCAGCGCGTCGTCCCACGACCGACCTAGGTTCTCGTGCATCGCCTGTTTCATCATACCGATCGTGGCCGTGGGCCCGTTCGCGAGGCCGTCGACCGTCTCTGCGACCCGATCGTCGAGCTCCGCGGCGGGGACCGCCTCGTTGACCAGCTCGAGGTCGGCCGCGCGTTCGGCGTCAAAGAACTCGCCGGTGAAAGCGAGTTGCTTTGCCGCTCGGAGCCCCACGATGCGGGGGAGCATGACGGTCCCGCCGGTGTCGGGAACCAGGCCGACCCTGACGAACGCACACGAGAACGTCGCGTCGGCGGCGGCGTAGGCGATGTCCGCGAGCGCGACGATCGAGAGCCCCGCGCCGATGGCGTCGCCGTTGACCTTCGCGACGATCGGCACCGGGCATTCGAGCATCGCCTCGACGACGCGGCCGAAGGTTTCGGTGACCTCCTCGTAGGCGGCCGTGGACGATTCGGGCGTCTCCGCCAGCGACTCGAGGTCGCCGCCGGCGCTGAATGCGTCGCCCGCGCCGGTGATGACGATCACGTCGTCGGTCTCCGGAGTAGCCCCTTCGATCGCGTCGGCCAGTTCGTCCGCGGTCTCCGTCGTGAGTGCGTTGAGCGCATCCGGGCGGTCGAACGTCAGTCGTAACACACCGCCGTCGCTGTTGATCTTCATGCCCTACATGTCGTGTGCGAGGATAGTAATGGTAGGTGGTCTCCGCACGCACCGTCAGTACTGTGTCCGCCTCAAGGTGCGTATTCAACTCGGAGGGCACTCTCGGTCGGTGGACAGCCGGTAAAAACATCGAGTCGGTCGTCGGACGGGACCACCTCTAGTAACCGCTGAAAGTCACTGCGCGCCTAATCGAACGATAGCGTTGCGATCAGTGTGCAAATCGTATCAGCGGCTACTATAGAGACGAGCGCGTTCAGTTCGTCGGAATCGCCGGTGCGGCGGCGTCCTCTTCGGTCACGTTGAGTTCGGACGTGACGAGCGCGCGGTAAGCTCGGCGTAGACGCTCCGAGAGCGCCTGATGGGAGATTCCCAGTTCCTCGGATAGTTCCTGCATCGAGACCTCGCGCGGAATTTCGAAGTAGCCGTGATCGATCGCCGCGACCAGCGTCTCGTACTGGCGGGCCGTCAGGCCACACTGGGAGTGGCTTTCCTCGGCCAGATCGAAGAGTCGGACGATCGTCGGCGTCACGTCGTTGTCGTCGAGACGGTCGTACAGTGAACTGACGCTCTCGCGGTCGACCACGCGGACGCTGAGCAGCCACGTGCCGTTGGACGCCGAAGCGCTCAGTACCGTCCCGCCCTCCTCGAGGACGATCTCGAAGGGGTCGACCGTGTTGGGTTCGAACTCGATGTCGTAGAGCCAGCGGTCCTCGTCGCTACTGATCTGGGAGTACGTCCCGATGGCGCCCGCCTCGTCGAGTGCGTCCTCGACCTCCGACTGTGATGGGCCGGAGAGCCAGAGGCCGTGACCGCTCGAGGCGATCACTCGCTCCATCTCGCACGTGAGTGAGGGAACGGACTCGAACAGCTCGCCGGTTCCGGTTCCGTCTGCCGGAATCTCGATGTCTGCGATAGATGTCATGAGTCTCACCCGTAAATAGAACGAGGACATCCATAACCCCACTTCCAAAGCACTTAGAAGAGATTAGAGTGACTATCACTCTGCCTGATTGGTTCGCGAGATTAGAAGCGCGACAGCGTCGCAGAGACGGCGAATGAGCATGTCGTACCGTTCCGATCAGCAGTTGGACGGTGACGGTGACCACGACCGTGATCAGAGCGAGCGCGATCGGAACATCGCATCAGCCTCGCTCGCG
Source organism: Natrinema sp. DC36 (assembly GCF_020405225.1). NCBI lineage: Archaea > Methanobacteriati > Methanobacteriota > Halobacteria > Halobacteriales > Natrialbaceae > Natrinema > Natrinema sp. DC36. Next base: position 795,930 of record NZ_CP084472.1, on the reverse strand, counting down.
AGTGCCGAGACGCGGATTTCCGTCACCGTGATTCGCGGTGTGTACGCGACCATCAGCGCACCGAACTCGTTGATCGTCCGGCCCAGCGGCAGCACCACGTTGGAACGATTCCGGCGGCGATGGGTTTGCGCGCGAGCAAAAACGACGAGAAACGGTATGGCAACGAACGGCTAGACCAGGATGACGCTGACCTGACTGCCCGCGGCGAGCACCGCTCGACGGTTTCTCGGAGCCGACCCGAACCGGTCGTCGTGGCTGGGCAGACGCCCCCTTCGATCACCCGCGCTGTTGGCACGTCGCTGTTCGAACCGACGAGTCGTTTCGTCAGAACAGTTCGACGCGGATCCGGTCGACCGCGAGGTCGTCGGCGACGGCTTCGGCGTCGGACTCGAGACGAACCCTCGCGTGACCGGTTCGCTCGAACGCAAGCCCCTCACGTGACGGTGTCGGCGGACGGGGTCGCTCGAGCGTCGGGGTGCACACCTTCTACGTCGGTCGTTTGAAACGCAGCGACGATCCTCCGGGCGAGCGAAACTGTTTCGCCTGTCGAGTCAGTCAGTGCAATCGCTTAACTCGCTGCTAAGGACTCGAACGGCCGGCGAGCTGATTCCGCTTGTACCTGCTCGAGAGCCCGTCAGGAACGGTTTGACCGACCGTTCAATCATTTCAACGGGTTCGGATTGAATTACCTCGATTATACGTAATAGGCACCGTTTCTGAGGGGGAGTCGTGACTTCAAACGACTCACGAACTATGCGGTTCGGTCGGCGATCGTATCTGAAAGGCTGTGTCGTCGGACTGGGTTCGACGCTCTCAGTTGCCGGGGTGGCGGGAGCGCAGAGCGGGGAACAGACCGAACAACAATACGGGACCGTCGTCGACGTGGTCGAGGCCGGCGCAGACAACGAGGGCGACGAGTCTATCACGCCCGTCTTGCGCGAACACGTCGATGACGATACGCTCCTCACATTCCCGCCGGGGCGGTACTACATGGACGAGCAACTGCGGCTCACCGGGTTCGAAAACGTCGGGTTCGTCGGCGAGGACGCGACGCTGGTCCCGGCGCCCTACCACGAGTTCGATGGCCCGCAGTATCGCCTGTTCCGGATGGGAACGAGCGACACCCCCGGACGGACGCTCCGCTTCGAGGGATTCGACATCGACCAGACGGCGTCGAACACGGGGATCCGCGTCCTCAGTGCCCAGATCGAGGACGGTCTCGTCGTGCGGAACGTCTTCGTCCGCGGCGTCCACGACAGCGGGACGTGGGGGCCGGGGCTGTTCAACATCACCGACCCCGACGGGCGCGGTCTCGTCGAGCGCTTCTGTGCGGCCGACGGCGCCGATCACGTCGACGACACGCCGAACGCGGGGAACCTGTGGCGCGGACCGACCGGAATCGCGGCCGACCAAAATCACCGCGGAACGCTCGTGTTCGACGACTGCGTGCTCGGCGGCTTTCCGGACAACGGACTGTACGCCTCGAGCGAAACCGGTCGAGTCGACGTCGACGGCGGCCGATTCCAGAACAGCGCGACCGCCTCGATCCGCCTCGGCGGCGCGACGGGCACGATCAGGGACGCGACCATCGTCGTCGACGAGAATCCGCACGACTCGAACGGTCAGCACGCGATTCGTCTCGATCGCGGGGACCAGTTCGCACTCGAGGGCGTCAGTATCGACGTCCCCAAGCCGAACGGTGACGCGATCAAAATCATGAACAGCGTCGACACCACCTCGATCACGGGTTCGGAGATTTCCGTCGCCGACGGTTCGAGCAACGGGATCCGGATCGACCCCAAGGCGGGAGCGACGGCGATCCAAGACGTCGACATCGAGATCAACGGGAGCGCAAACGCGGTTCAGATCCGCGGGCAGGACGCCGGAGCGGTCGACCTGCAAGACGTTCGAATCACCGGCGACGCGGACGGATCGACGATGCGCCACGCGATCCTCTGTGAGCGAAACGGCTGTCGGTTCGACGGGCTCTCGGTCGAACAGCGCGGCCCCAACAAGCGACGCGGCCTCGAGCTGCGGGGCGACAACGCGACCCTCGTCGACTCGGAATTCACGACGACGCACACGCCGATCGTCGTCCACGGTGCGGATGACGTGGCGATCGAGAACTGTTACGCCAATTCCCTGACGGACAGTAACTCCCTGACCATCATCAGCGACTCCGGTTCCGTCTCCCTCGCGAACAACGAGTTCCCCGACGGGGTTCGAGACACTCGGTAACGCGGCGGCTCGCGTCGCGTTATATCGGGTGGTTCGACTTACTTCTGGCTCGAGTGCTCGGAGGAGTTTCGCTCCGTTACTGGCTGAGATCCATCTCCGTCTCGATTGAGGATCGGTTTTGCCATTTGCGAATTCGCTCGCGGCGAGAAGCGGGCCGGGCGCGAGATGATTCTGGTTGCGGTGCCGGGGTGCAGTAGCTCCCGGGACGCCGAACCAGCAGTCTTTGCGGTTAGCGCTTACGCGCGAACACGCAAAGGAGACACGGACCGTCTGATTAAGGGCCTGTCCTGCCGGACTATCAACTCACTTCCCCTCAACCAGTGGGCAACTTTCCGTCGACACCTGGCATCTAGAGGCGGACAAATGACAAAATTAGAACCACTCGAACCAGAACACGCAGTCCAGATGTATCTCAAGCAGCGTCAAAATAATGTTGCAAAGTCAACACACAATGCCCATAGACTCCGACTCAAACATTTCGTTCGTTGGTGTGACGAACAGTCCATTAATAACCTTAATGAACTCAACGGACGGAAGCTATTCGAATTTCAACAATGGAGAAAACAGGATGGCGAACTGAATCGAGTTTCCGTTCGGACTCAGCTCTCTACCCTCAAACAAGCGATCAAGTTCTGGGAGTCAATCGACGCAGTACACCCTAATCTCCACGAGAAGGTGGATATGCCTGAGTTACGGAATGGAGATGGTGTCCGATCAGTACAGATTGAAGAGGAACACGTTCAGCGTATACTCGAGAAACTCGACCGATTCGATTACGCTAGCCTAAGGCACGTCATCGTCCTCCTACTCTGGCGTACTGCAATGCGGATGGGGTCCCTACGCTCGCTCGACGTAGACGATGTCAGTCTCAAGGATGGCTACCTCGAGCTCAAACACCGGGATGAGTATGGTACACCACTGAAGAACGGGCAGAGTGGAGAGCGTTCCGTGGCACTCTCGGAAGATACAACTCACGTGATTGAAGACTGGATCGAGCATCGTCATCCCAGGACCAACGATGAGTATGGACGGACACCTCTCGTTGCCACCAACTATGGTCGTATCAGTCGCTCCAATATCCGGAAAAACGTGTATTTAGTGTCATCGCCACAGTTCCTCGGAGACGACTGCTCCTGTGATGTTAACGAGCACAGTTACGAGCGAATCCACAAATGCGACGATGCTGTCAGTCCTCACGCGTTCCGACGTGGGTCAATAACACATATGATACGAAATGATGTTCCAAAAGAAGTAGTCTCGGGACGAAGTGATGTGAGTCCCGATGTAATGGACAAACACTACAACGAGATGACTGAAAAAGAGAAAATGTCGCAACGACGGGAATATCTAGATAATATCTAATACTCATTGACCAGTAGTTCCAAGTCTTATTACTGGAGGTGATAATGGAATTGAGGCATATGTTATACAAAGAACTCTGCTAAGCTATTCTCGACAGAAATCCTATCCTCTTGAAGGGCAAATCTATATGGATCATCGTCAATGATTTCGAGATAACTTGCTTTGATTGGTTTAATAGTCCATTCTAGTGATGGATTATATCTAGTCTCCCTTAGATATAACCATTTAGGTGCGACAAGAACGTGAGAATAGCCTGCAATTGAATAATCATATAATTGGTTGATAGCTTCTTTCTGCATTCCCGAAGACGATTGCGATTTTATTTCAAATGCTATGCCTTTTAGATCTTCAGATACCGTATCTTTTATGTCGATCACAACATCTATTTTTCTCCTTTTTCCAGATTGGGGTGGGCTTATCCAACGCTCAGTACCAACGGAGACGGTAGATGGATTCTCATAATACACCTCAACATAGTCGCAAAGGCGTTCTTTGAGTTTCTTCTGTATCATTTTGTGGTTGGACCGTATATGTGGGTAATCATCTCCCATACATCTACTATCTTCCTTGTTTCCATTAGTTATGCATCCTCAGTGGCGTAATAATATATTTTGTTAACAACATTGAAGACGTATCGAAGGGGTATTTCTATTGAACAAGATCTGTTTAGATAGAACCAGCAGAGGTATTGTTACTACTGTTTGGAATTATGCTGCTAGCCAAATTTCAGGTACCATGAGTCTTAATCGCACAGATAGCGTCTCAACCCATATTGAGGGACTCTATCAATATTGTTTTGAGAACATGTAAGCAACTACGTTCCCAGAAATATCTTTAGTCCGTAACATTCAGAATAGTGTATTTTGATTCTCATCCTCACAGTTCTCCTCATACCATTCAAGCTTGTGATTAGGTGACTCTCGCTGTTGCCAGTGATCTTCATCGTCTGGAGCTTTACTAGCGACGTGACCGGCGAGTGACTCTGGGTCATCGAATGTTGATGTGCAGCCATCGATTGGGCAAATATAGCGCTTCATGCTATTCCAATCTATAAGCTTACTTGAATTACTTCTGATACCGATTCGAGATGATAACAGGAATCTCCACATGGACCGAACAGGACAAAACCTGCCTAGGTAATGAGTGTCGGAATCTCGCCAAGTAGGCTAATGTCGATGTTGTCCCAATTACAATAGTTGAGGATCAGATGGCTTGGACAAAGGTGGAGATTCTATCGGGAGCTGTCATGTCGACGATCACGGCGGGCATCCAAGTGTAAATGTCGTCGCTTAGACAGCAGTAGGGGTGGGAAGTAATTTCGAAGACGGTAACTCAGGACGACATCGACAGTAGACACAACCGGGACACTGTCTCAGCAAATGGTCTACTAAACCGATAAGGGACCTGTTGGGGCTATATCGATCTCCCCAGCATTTGTCTTGAGCAGTTTACTCCTCTTTCGGATGTTGGTTTTCATAATATAGTGTGTTTTATAATGAATCCTGAATCCTTTCGTCGACGAAGGTCGGCCGGTGGATATATCAGAAAAAAGTTCGTTTCAAACCTTACTAATCAATCTGATAGTTATCTCAGACACTCGAGGTTATTGACTAAAACAAGTCACATGTTTATGACTAACAAAACCGACGGTTGTCCCGAATATGGTAACGACTTTATGATTTTAAACGGCGGATGTACCCTTTGCCCCAACTGCGGGTTCAGTCCCTGTTCGTAACGACTGGGGGATCCCAGCAGTAGCTACAATCGATTCTGACAGGGACCACGTCGATTCAGATCGTTTTCAACTTCGTCTGAATGGTTTCCATCGTATCGAAACTGAAATCGCACAGGTCGTCTCCTATTCCTTCTAATAGGATATTCATTTAGGTTAATTCGAATTTTTCTAAACCTACAGTAGTGCCGTCCCTCGAGAAGTTCAACAGTTGCCTCTGAACCGATTCCTCGAGATCGGAATGGCGAACCATTCAGCGCCCCACTGAATGCGCTGAGTCGCCTGTGAGCCGGCTACGATTGGATCCCAGCGCGCATCGATAGAGCGGATCCCCGACATAGCTCGAGAGAAGGAGGTCGACTTCTCTCCTCAGGAATACCCCCTCCCCCTGAGTAGGGAAAGGGGTCTACAGGGGATAGGGTTCGTTTGAAACAAACAGTGGTTTGCTTCTACTACAAGTTAACGAAGAGTGTAGTTTTGAAACATACAGCTGTCTGTTTTATATCACAACGACAGCTACAGCACAACTATGGGCCGTCACATCGAAGATGAGACGTCCCTAACAGCACTAAGGATTGGGGTCTTGTTGTGGGTAACAGCACTGCAGTGTTGTAGTGAAGAAGGCTACAGCAGACAGTGGTTGCCTCCTAACGAACAGCAGGGCCTCTGACGTCGTTCCTCCCGACTGAGATCCCCTCTGACCAGATCGTGGACATCTTCCTTCTTGAGTGAGCTCAATCCGACTCGAGGTTCTATCTCTCAATTCTTGCAACGTTAACTTAGAACCGCCAGCAAAGAGAACACGGTTGGGGTTGTTTTGTATTAGACCTATTCTCTCTGGGATAGCAGAACTTAGCTAATTGGCTGATGGTGAGTTTGACATTCACGGAGCTGTTTAGTTAGAAAAGGGTATTGATTCTTATTCATTAGAAGGAACAGTCTTACTATTCTAAGTTACTTCTTCACTCTATACTATGCGGTTCGGGTAATTGGTCGGTAGAGAGGCTCTAGCCCCATTTCGCTCGTAGCGATAAATATGAGTTAGCTACTGAAATCCATGTCTTTATTTAAAAATACCTAAACCTCACAATCAGTACTGTAGTAATACACGGAATGATTAGTGTGTTAAAACAATATTATAATTGAGACATAATTTTTGGTGTATTAGTTCACAAGCTCTGAACGTTCCTTAACAGCATTAATCCACCGGGGGAGATAATCAAAGTCCTTGTTTGGACTGATTTGTCGAGCGTTGGTATACGGATAAACATACTCTTGGCGATCAGACTCCAGTTTCGATATGATTGTCTCGAACGATTTGATTTCTACCTGACGTGCATGACGCCATCTCCGTTCTATGTAGTGTTTCTGAAGATGATTCATGAGGGGATCATCGCTTTCTTGGTGTGCTACGGTATCGTCCCAGTCGTCGAAATGACGTTGGCAAATATCGCATTTACACATCGCGGAGTCTGTTCGTTTCATTAACTCGACTGCGGCGGGGACCTTAAGGAAATCTTTGATTTGGTCCACATAATATCGAAGAAGCATCCCGCCCTGATCAGTGTACTCTGTGGTTTCAGTGTACTCTTCACCATACATGACGCCGTATGTTGTCCCACCTAAGCCGAAGTAGGATAGCAGATTGGAGAAGTAGTCTCCGTAATAGAAGTGAGGTTTGACACCTGCCTCTGAAATATCGTAGACGAGGTCGATAACATCCTTGTAGGTGCTCTCGTATGTGTTGTGTTTCCCGAGTTCCTCAATCAATAAGAAGCACTCGTCAACATCATAATCCTTCACCAGCTCAACTAGGCTCGTTCTATGTGAACGATCTCGGATGAACGACTTGGTTGTGTGGATACAGGGTTTGAGAGAAAGCATAGCTTCTGCTTTCGTGGTGTCAAGAATTGTTCTGTTGGGTCCTAGATCCGATTTTTCGTTAATCCGGTGATGCCATGGGATGACAGCTTTTGGCATTACCTCATCCGGATCGACCTCTTCGTACTTTCCTGACTCCTCTTTCAGCTGGTTTGGAACAAAATTTTCCTGATAGAGTACGACTGACCTGCTAATTCCGCGAATAATCTCCTCGTCTAAGTGACGAGGATTCACGTTATCGAAATCGAACAGGGCTTGCTTCAGAGGATCTCCCAGTTCGTTTACGTAGCTATCGTACCATCCTCGGATTGTTCCGTCAGGATATCTGAAGTCGTCCCCTGACCTGAAGTCCGAGATTATCGGCTCAACATAGTAGTCTAGGCTTCGTTCCTGATTCAGGTTTTGGATGAATTGGGGGAGTGCCTTCTTAGAATAAGCAAGCATCTTTCCGTCGATGATGAGCGAGTCGTACCGTGGATACTCTCCCTCAACGGCATGCTTGTTATTCAGACTGTTGTATCGGAGTGTCGTCTCGAACATTATCTTCTATCAAATTGAACACTATATCCCGGCTACATAACTGTTCCCCCGTTTTTTGGGGTGCACAAACCTGATTAACGTTCTCTGAGATTGAAAACAAGCCGACTGGCGTCTCTTCAACTCTCTCCACGAGGGAATCAGTCACTCGTTCTTCCCACACAGCAAGGTAGGAGAAGTCGACAAAATCCGTGTTTCGCCATGCTTGCTCAATTCCCCTGCTCACCTTATCCGATTTCATCTCAATTGCGACAGTTGTCTCTCTGCGAGCGCATAGAATATCAATAGGATAACAAAACACGCGTCCCTCAGTAGTGTACTCAAGGTCGTGGGTTGTGAGATAGTCTGTCAAGATACCCAACTGGTATTTCTCTGGAATATAAAAATCGTCCCCAGCACTGGTCGTTGCCTTACTTTCCTCAGCTTGAATTGTTTGAATCAGGTCTTCCGTGCTCATTATGCGGTCTCCACCAATATTTCGTCTTTAATCTCTGACTCCGTTGTGAATGCAGGGTATTCCTCGTATACGTATCGGAGCAATTCTCGCAACTCCATCGGGTTATATTTCTCAACTAACGCTCTGAGTTCCTCATCGTACTCAGCGTCAAGTTGGTTTGACAGTTGGGATGCGATTTTCTCTCCCTTCGGAGTGATATAAAATACCTTGTTTGTAAACTCTTCGCCGTCGGAATCGCCTGCCATTGGCTCAGTCTCAATCGCTTTTAGCTGCTGGAGGAAGCGGATTTCCTCATAAACGTGCTTCGAGAACGGCCCCATTTTGTGAGCAGTGAACTCGAAAGCTAGTTCGGGGCCATACTTTTCGAAGAACTCAGTCTCCTCCTCGACGAGAAAAAGGAGCTTCTGGAGCTTTGTGACGCCTTGAATCGACCCCGCGTGGTGGAAAAGAATGAATACCACATCTGTCCGTCGGTCTATTTGGTCGATTCGTGGCATATGGGTCTGGGTTTGACCACAGTGCCCTGTTTCTTGAGCGTTTCCATAAATCCGTCTTGTACTCACCGATCACTATCCTTCGCAGACCGTCTCTCAGTCTGTGCTACATTCGCGCCCTGTATCTTGCAAAGACTCAACGAAATACCGATCTGTTGTCAGAAGCGGTCTGCAAGATACAGAGGATGAGTACAGCACGGCAACCGAGTTTATTTCACGACGAGGCTGGTGAACTATCCGTCCACTACAGTTGCGTATTTCGTGATGGACAAAGTCACCTCTGATCCTACCAAAGAGATATTATTATTCCAGATTGATATACATATATGACTGCGACTCGGCACCTACACAGGTTTCAGAGTGATTTTGTCCGGATTCTTGCTCTTTGGATCCTCCTCACGGGCATTATCACCACGATGGTCCTCAATTCTTTATTTCCGTTTCCTTTCTTTGGCGATGTGAATGGATGGGATATGTATAATTATGTGATTGGGCCGGGGCTTCTCCTTCTTGTCGGCTCCTATGTTGGGTGGCTCTCGACTCGCCCATGGAGAGCCACTATTGGAACGGTCTTCCTCCTCTGGGGCGCTATGACGTTATTCCTCGCATGTCTCGGCGGAGGGTGTCGAATACCCGAAAACTACGAGCATTGGCGGCATATCAAATTCGCCATTGACGCAGGAATGGTTGGCCCGACCCTACTCGTGGACACTCAGCCGGAACCCTGCACATTTTCTTGTTCCTATCGAATCAAATTAATTCCACTTGCCATCGGATATGGATCGTTAGCTTTCGCATTACTTGCAGACGGAAATCAGAGGCAGTCTGATTGAAAACCAACAGGAGTGTTGACCGACAGAACTTCTTTAGTCAGCAAATCATTCCAGACGACATCCGGAGAGGCTGAGTCTTACCTTGATAACTATACCTCCTGTACTGAGCGCGGTATTCTGCTCGGGAATAACTGTAAACAAGAACGGTGATTCGGTAGAGGGACGCGCGGACTGAACGTGCCATCACATGTCTCCTTTGAGATCGTCGTCTCGTATGATTACCTCTCCAGATCCGGTGACGAAAATATATACATTACCACAATTAACTACTGTTTCTTTGATTGCATCCGCTCTTCTGGGGAGGCCAGCCTCAAATGTGTAGGATTGGTCGTAGGAAACCTCTAGGTCAAGCTCAACACCCGTACTCGTGTCCGTATCGGGAGCCACTTTGATAGTATCTGAGAACACAATCTGGTTCTCATCATCGGTAATCGTGACCTCTATCGATTTTGTTTTTGCCGATTCATTGTATAGAACGACTGGCCATTTTTCCCTGAAACATTCGCTTTCATCCTCCCCTGATTCCCCATTCAGGCACCCAGCAACAAATATGGAGGGAAAGGAGCCGAACACAGAAAGAAACGTACGGCGATTAATGGCCATTAGATATGATTGTGTTGTCATCAGCAAAAAACTTTCCAAACCTGCCTCAGAGATGAGAATGAACGTACATACATAGTCTGTCAGCTACCCTATTATTCTTTGATTCTCTACCGAAGGATATGTGTCTCACCTATACTGAGCGTTCGACCCTTCACGTAGATCGCGCTCTACCGAGTGCCACATTCGCGCACTGTATTCAGCACGGCTTTGTCATCATCACTGACAGCTGATAGAAGTAATAGCTGTCAGTCCGCACATGAAGTGGGCATATGGTTCACGATAAAATACTATGAATAATATGATTCCAACAGAGCCAGACGTTTCAGTTCTGTACCCAATTCTAAATAAAGTAATCGTATCACCAACCGCTGTTATTAATCAGAGATCGTTACATGATGACCAGAAAAGATATCATAGTTTGATCGGATGGCCGTTTGAATAGTTCCTTCACCGTAAGTTCGTCCATCACTGTAGTGGACTATATCCCACTTTGAGCGCATCCGTTGTGATGAGCGGAAACAGTCCTCCATTAGCTGAGCGTCTTCCTGACACCAGAACGCGAGATCAGAGACGAAGGCGAGATCTGCCTCTGAGGCCGTTGGAAACCTATAGGCGGATTCTGCTGGTGAATTCCATCGACTGAGAGCTCGCTCTGCTTTTGAACTACCATCCTTTGTATACTCTTCCAGAGTTCTTCTGATATCCTTAGAAGTGAGATTTAGTGATCTATCAGATGCGCTACTAAGCTCGTAATCGCTGTATTCTTTATTCGTATTGACCGATTCAGTTTGTTCAGGAAGATACGTGCGCTGGAGGTCGATGAGTGGATTGCACTCGTTGGTACTTCCTTGGTTGAAACACCTGACTGAATCATATGGGTCTAGCTGATTTCCAGTTAGGACTACATATTGCCCTGAGTCATACACTTCGATTGTCCCCCTATCCTTGAGTTCAGCTTTTTCATTTCGATCAGGAAGACGTGTACCTTTACACACTAGATGGAGCCCAGTCTGGGAACGGCTGGCTTCTACATAGGTGTTGAGTCGTTTAACGATTTCAGCCACCTCGTCACTGACCTTTGTTGGTTTTGGAGGTCCTATATCATCGAAGTCGATTATGACGAATGGATCATCTGGGAGAAGTACATATGCCGGTTCACCGTTCTGACGGTTAGACAGACGACATGCCTTCTGGAAGGCCATTTGATTCTCATATTTCTGCCATCCTTTTGCAGGTATGACGGGTACCTTGTTCGTCGTAACGACCCACTGATCTCGTCCACGGAGTTCTTTAGGAACTAACCCCCATCCGTGTTGTCTCTGCGGTCCATTCTCAGAAGACATTAATTTGCATCCCCATATTTCCGAAATGCATAATCGATCACCATATCGACTATTTCTCTATCTAGAACTGGTACAGTTGTAGCCAGTTTTGCGACTCGAGTTCCTTGAGCCTCTTCTGGGCTATCACACATAATCAGTAAGGCGAAGGCGATACATGCTCCATGAATACCCTTATGATTCCGGTTGAAACCTACTAGATTAGTCCTGTGAACCCGCGATAAGGCAGTTGTTCGGGCCCATCTTGGAACGTCACAGTTCTGTAAAATAGCATCACATCGATTTAGATTGTCTTCCCGCTCTCGGATTGACTTCCTATCGGAATCGTCTTCCCAGGTATGCCCTCGCCCCATTTGTAGGGTCCAGAAACGGTCGAACTTATGGGTCCGATGGGAGTATCTCTCAGGGAGATCCTTAGCATAGAAGGTTGTACGTGCAGTGGATTTTACATTCTCTGCGTCCGGACCCATATTCTCCCATGTCTGCCATTGTCCACCAGTGAAACAGTAATCTGATCTCTCTGGTATCTCTGAGCTCTGACCAGAGTGAGTTAGAGCATAGAAGGACACCCGCTCATCATCAGGGGGATGTGCAGGTTCACGGTAGTCGGGACATTCACACTCGGTTGTAACGGTTGTGTTGGTTTCTGAACTTGTTTGCATATTATTCTCGCATGACCCTACCTGCACTTGCTCTGTGTGACAAAACCCTTTTTAAAGAGACAGAGCAGACGCTCTACTAAGCCACACTAGGGTAGCGCCGGAATCAGGCTTGCATGCGACTTTCCAACGTAATCTTCGTTACTGCCGACCAGCCTAAAACGCTCTCAACAGAACTAGTTTCTCGATAGATATAAGTGATTTGGTTATGGGTGACAGATGTAACGATAGCTAACCTACGTTCCGCGTTCCGAGTATTACAGATAGAACCTTTCTACCGACTGATCACCCGAACTGCATAGAATAGAGTGGAAGAGCAACTCTGTAAGAATGCAACTGACTTGTTCAAAAAGAGTAATCTCGAGATTAGCGTAGTTGTGAAGAAAATCAAACCACGCTAGATGATTCAAAGCCAAATGCGTGATAATCAGAGACCCCCTGTCCGTGTTCTCTTGCCGTAAAGACAAAACAATATTATCTATTATAACCTTCTAATTTGAACTCTTTTCTCGGTCTCAGGTTTTTTCTCTATGGGGTTATACAGTCAGTCTCTAGTCAATATCGGTCATTAATATCCTTCGATATCTTTCCTATCTTTTTAGAAGATGCTCTGTACTCTCTCACAAGAGTTCTAGATACCCTAATGAAATCCCATTCAGAAGAAATCGAAACGTTGTGGTGATCGACTGAGGTAGCTTAGATCGCACCCTAGTAACGTCGTTCCCCCTTGATCGTCGACGCTTTTCTCCCCCGGGTGATCTTACTTCGACTCAAGAGTTTCACCCTTTCTATTCTTACTGTAGTGGAATTCACTCTCGAGTTGTGGTGCCCGGTCCATGATGATCGACCAGGAGGATTCGTACTCCTCTTCAACGCAGTGCTGTCTTGCGGAACAGTCCAACCCTCTGAGGGCCAATACCTATGCTGTCTGTAGCCGATTTCGAACCTTCGGTTCGGGATCGTGCTACTGCGGTCGCTGTGTATGTTATAAACGGTATCATGCACCTTTCAAAATTACGCCGTCTATCTGTGAAAATTCAAAAACGTCCATGATGATTCCTCACGAACCTGGCGTATCACACTGTCCGACAGACGAGGCCGACCTCGTCTCCCACAGTCAAGTACACTGAGGTTAAGTTAGATAGATATCAAACATCTCGCTATTTTTTATATCGGGTGAAAACTTCTTCCTATCAAGAAGGGGGGAACTCGTGCGCGAAAAATACTAAATTTTGGAACTACATTATGGGTGTTTGAACGGAAACTGGAATATTACGCCTATACCCCGATATTCCGATACAATCCCATGGTGAGCAAAGAGGACGGTATCTCCCCTGTATAAACTACCTCATTCCTGGTCTAATTCCCTCTTTTGATATTCATTTAGATGCCAGAGATGACGGGGTGCCGTTCACTTGGTAATTCAAATTAAACAGAGCTCGTTAGGTATTTGGCCGATCAATGCGATTAGAAAGTCAATAACGTCAATCACGAGTAGTTGAGAACCACGAGGTTGATATCTCGGGCGATATCAACTCCTTTACCGGCTGGAATTAAATTACACCGGCCGAATTCCGGGTGCTCAAGCAATATCATTATTCGTAGATCACACGCCACAGAACACTAACGGCATTGTATACAATCCCAGGAGGTGCGCGTTCAATGCCTCCGCATGATTACGACGACCGCCGGGTAGAGGTCTACTTCGGCCCCTCACGTAAAGTTGATGTGACAAAAGAGGAACTGGCGATCTACATTCTTGAGGAGATGGCTCTCGAACGTTCTGACGGTGGGCCGAAGTGGACTGAAGGCGTGGCCGAGCTCGTCGAACGTGGGATGGAAGCGTTTGAGGAAGAGTATCAGAATGATCCAGAGTATGCGGAGAAGATTGCGAAATAGAATAGAAAATTTGATGTATACCGAAGTGAGCTCAGAGAGCTCGCCACTACATAACAAGAGCCAGTCGACACTTAGGAGAAAAAGCAAAAATAACAAGTAGAGACGCCTTTGACGAACTTTTCGAATCAAGGATAATTGACCCTGACTCGATTTAAAACAGAAGATCCAATTATTGAGTGGGTATTTAGCGTATATCTCACTCGAAATCTCAGCTATCACTTAGTGAAAAATTAAATTCGAGATAATTCATATGTTTTTGTTTATCAAATTCAAATGTTTCTTTGCTCTGACCAGAGAGATATTCGAAAATAGCTTCTATGTCCTCTGGGCTGATATGGACAGCCTGATATTGGCTATTGCTGATCATCTCTGGTTCATTAGCATGTTTGGCGGGTGTAGAGAGGTATTGATTTAATGCATTCTCGAACTTCCCCATCTTTTGTTTTATATTTGAACGGTTCTCGATCTTCATTTGGGTCATCTTAGTCAGAGCATCTAATCCAAAGTAACAAATCGAACCTCTCCATTCAGTTTCCGAAGGAAGGTTTTGTTCTTGAATGAATTCCGCGAGACGAGTAATACTCGTTTCCGCAATTCCAGGAGAGAACAAACATATTCCATGGATCTGGTCATAGATGGGTTCCGTTTGTTGCTTCGAATTGAGTTCCTGGAGATGGCGGAATATTTTGCTATATTCATCAGACAGATTTGTCTCATCATTAGATGACAAGTCAACAAATTTAGCGTCCCACATGTAGAGACAATCGTTACCAGGCCAATTCAAAGTTAGCGTGCCATCAGGAACTCCAGTTCCTGGTTCAGTTCCACCATAGAGGTGCGAAGTACCGATAGAATATTTTAGCATAGAGTCAACACAATGCTCAAAGTCAGACCAATCCATATGCCTGAGGACATCATCTGATGTACACATTTCAAGAGCGATAGAAGCCCGTTGTTCAATATCTACAAGAGGTCCCCGCTCAGTGATCTCTTGATATTTGCTTTTAATGGCCTTTTCCGAATCACTGTCGATCAGTTCACTAATTGTGAGATAGGGCAGACCTAGTCGATCCAACTCATCGGAACAACTCAAGGACCCGTCAAGGAGTATAAAGAAACTGGATCGATTGTAGATTCGAAGCCATTTGATGGTCGTTCGAGGGATATGCTCAAGGAGGATATGAACTGTAATCCGCTCTGTGTCAGTATGAGCCTCAAATACTGGTTCAAGGCGATCACCGTTATACACTAATCCGTTTCTCTTTTTACTGACTGAACACTCTAACACGTCCTTTACCTTATCACGGACAAAACTGTAGATACCAGACTCTTTTAGAGCTATCCTTGAGCTTTGCTTAATATCCTTATCAGATAAGTATATGTCTCGTCCACACTCAGGACAGCTAGTATGCTTATCTGATGTAGATACCTGGATTTTCCCTCTACAACCCTTATCTAATATCTGAAAATAGTCTTCATCATCGGGATCAACACAGTCTATGTACTGGTGCTCCTGAATCTCGCACAGTCCCGTCGATTGCAATTCCTTGGCTTTCGTACGCTCAGAACTAGACAGATTCGTCTTTCCGTCTTTTAGGATATGGTTCGAGCTGATCAAGATTTCTCAAACCGGACCTCTACGTCCATGTACTCCTTTATTTGCCCCTCAAACTCTTCGCGTTCTTCGTCACTCGGATACGATGCATTATACCGGAAGATCCACCCCTCTTCACCCTTTGATGAGCCTTCCCGAGGTAGGAGTGTGAAGTCCCGACCTTCATAAACAAACGTAATATTTTTCACATCATCCGGGTGATTGAGGAGTTCAACGTTTCGCTCTTCGAACCAATCTAATGTTTCCTGAACACCTTCGTTAGCTTTTAGCTGGATTTCCGGACTGTTCGGGAGATCAGCGTTCTCTACGTTTACACCCTTAAGAACCAAATCAGTATTGTCTTCAATATCTTTAGCAAGACCTATTGCGGACTTGAGCTCTTCATAAGTAAGTTCTTGACCCATATCATCGAACTGGTGGTCTTCGATCTCATCTTCATCAATCCCATCATCGTCTTCCTCTTCCTGGAAAGTCTGTTCTATGGCTTCATTGATTCCACTTAGAGCATTAGACGCGATTTTCTTTTTCTCTGAAAATATCTGGAGTTCTGTTCCATCAAAAATCAGTACAACAAACTCAGCCGGTTCCTCCTCGAGATTTTCATCAACTTGTCTCTCGACTTCGTCTCCGAGACGACGTTTGATTAGGAAGTAGAGTTTTTCATCATGTGTGAAACTATGCCACGGCCGGTACGAGTCTGTGATGTGTTCTAGTGATTCCGCAACTTTATCGATATTGAGCGCATCTAACTTTTCTAATTTAGACTCTGAGTGACGAATTAGTTGAGGTTTCCTACCGTAGCAATACTGGAGACCCAATATATTCCGGAGTACCTCTGGTTTAAACAGTTGAATCATAGACACCATTGCATCTCTACTCCCTGACTCCATAATATCCTCATAGAGAGTGATGAAATCCGCACCGGCAACTTCCCCTTCTATCTCTTCAAAACAGGCGACAACACGTTTCTTATTCTTTCCATTTGCAAATCGATATGCACAGAGGATGTTCTTTCCGTATTCTTCATTATCATCAAGAATATGACTAAGTAGTGGTTCTCGTTCATATGGAATTTGGCTTAATTCTCGTTCGAGACACCAATGAACTTTTAACAATTCCTTACTTATTCTGTAGTCCTCTATGACATATTGGTTGAGCTGGGACCTATATCGATCCCATTCATCGTCAATAAGTCCATATGGGGTTTCGAGATCGAGCCAGAATGAGCGAGAGATATCTAAGTTAGGTGTGTCCGGCTTAACCTTCGACATATACACACATACTAACAGTTCCAATATATCTCTTTCCCTATCTGTCCTTCGAACCACCATTCCCAGAATATCCCGACTCGCAAGGTCTTTCAGTTGTCTACGTACTTATTAATCGCTTAGATTGACTTTCTCGGCCGTCTCTATTGTTAGAAGGGCTTGATGTTCCACATGCGAGAAGGCATCAATGATCGGCTTGTCCTGTGTTTTTAGACTGGCATCAAGATTGGATTCTACTTCTGAATCTTTGCTTTCCAAGCACATTGGTGGATGTCCTCATGCGGACACGAGTCTAAGTTTGCTGGTTCCGGTTTAATCCGAATTAGTTGATAGAACAACGAGCACTGTCCTGCGGAGGCAGTCTAACCCTCAGGCGGGCCCATCCTTAAGCGGTTCGTGGCCGGTTTCGAATCTCCGATTCGGGATCGCGCCACTGAGGGTACGGAGATATCTCCGAGATCTGCGTTCCCGACTGTTATTGCTGTAGGTCTTTTTATAATAAGATAATGGGCCCCTTTGATCAGAAGTGGGGTGCTCACGCGCGCGGAATTTAACCATTATTGAGACTAGCATAAGGGACTTGCATCAGAGTTATAAATATACCCTGACTTTGGATATTCTAATTCAAAGTTATGTAGTTGAGACCAGCTCAAATACCAAAGCTGGGCTTCCCTCTTGTTGCGCCTTATTGTCTGCGGTGACAGTACAACTACTCAAAAATAGACATCTCTGAGTAGGGCGGAATTTTGTCTATTGTCTGTTCGGAGGATCGATTGATCGCCTCAGAGAATAGAATGATAACGACCAACAGGGTGAAGTGGTGTGCGCGCGAACTATTGATAGATGCCAGGCGTGACGGGGCGTCGTTCACTGAATGACTCAACTCAACGGGGAGAATTGCTATTTTGGAGACAGACACGACGCAGTCTACCGATTAGCGTAACTCACAATCCAGAAGAAAGGAAGCGGGCCGGGCGCGATTTGAACACGCGACCGTCTGATTAAGAGTCAGACGCTCTGCCGAACTGAGCTACCGGCCCTGTACCTGCGACTTTCCCTCGGTCGTTCAAATACGTTTCCCTTGGCGGGCAGCGTGGCAGTGATCCACGGGCGAAACAGCCATCGCCCTCGAGTCATCCGAACTGAACCATCACTTTGTGCCACTCTTCGGGAGCGTTAAGTGCGGCCGGTCCGACCACTCGGGCATATGAGCACGGGGGTTACGATTTCGTCGATCTCTGACTACGCTATCTTGGGGTGTGGGAGCGTGGGCTACGCCGTCGCGGAGGAACTCGTCGAACAGGGGAAAGACGTCTTTATCGTCGATCAGGACGAGAGCCGCGTCGAATCGCTCCGCGACCAGGACCTGGACGCCCGGACGGCCGACATCCGGGAATCCGGCGTCGCCGACCTCGTGGCCGACCGCGATGTCATCCTCATCCTCGCCTCGGACGTCGAGTCCAACAAGCGCGCCGTCGAACACATCCGCGAGAGCGACGGCGACCAGTTCATCGTCGCCCGCGCGAGCGATCCCGTCTCCGGCGACGAGCTCTCCGAACTCGGGGCGGACATCGTCATCAACCCCTCCACGGTCATCGCTGAATCCGCCCTGCGCGCCCTCGAGTCGGGCGAACTCGAGTACAACGCGGGGAAGCTCGCCGAAATCGTCGAGCAGACGTCGACGCGGCTGGCGATCGTCACCCAGGACAGCCCGGATCCGGACTCGATCGCCAGCGCGGCGGCGCTGCAGGCGATCGCCGACCATCTCGGCATCGAATCCGACATCATCTATCTCGGGGACGTCGGCCACCAGGAGAACCGAGCGTTCGTCAATCTGCTCGGGATAGACCTCGTCCAGTGGGACGAGATCGAAGACCACTCGATCTACGACACCGTAGCCCTGGTCGATCACGCGACCTCGGGCGAGATGGACCTCCCGATCGACATCGTCATCGATCACCACGAATCCGAGACCGATGACGGGGTCGAACCCGAGTTCGTCGACATCCGACCGAACATGTCCTCGACGTCGACGATCATGACGAAGTACATCCAGGAGTTCGACATGAACGTCTCCGAGGAGGTCGCCACGGCCTTACTCTACGGTATCCGCGCGGAGACGCTGGATTTCAAACGCGACACCACCCCCGCCGATCTGACCGCCGCCGCCTACCTCTATCCGTTCGCGAACCACGACACCCTCGAGCAAGTGGAGTCGCCGTCGATGTCCCCCGAGACGCTGGACGTGCTCGCGGAGGCCATCACCAATCGCGACGTCCAGGGGAGTCACCTCGTCTCCAACGCGGGCTTCGTCCGCGACCGCGAGGCGCTCACCCAGGCCGCCAGCCACCTGCTCAATCTCGAGGGGGTCACCACGACCGCCGTCTTCGGGATCGCCGACGAGACGATCTTCCTCGCCGGTCGCTCGAAGGATATCCGCATCAATATCGGCAAGGTGCTCGACGACGCCTACGGGGAGATCGGCGAGACGGCCGGCCACTCCACGCAAGCCAGCGCGGAGATCCCGCTGGGGATCTTCACCGGGATCGAGATCTCGGAGGACACGCGGGAGACGCTACTCGAGTTGACCGAAGAAGCGGTCAAGCGGACGCTGTTCGACGCGATGGGCGTCGAAGGAGGGGGCAGCGAGGGCTCGAACGGGAGCTGAGAGGACCGTAGAATCGAGTTACGCTACCAGTTCGTCTTCTTCCTCGTCGGGTTCGCGAACGCGTTCGACGACGTCGTTGATGAGAATGACGTCGCCGACGGAGCGGACCCAGCGGTAGGGGACGATGATTCCCTGTCCGCTTCGGGCTTCGTCCGCGAACAGTTCGCTGTTCAGGTTCGCGAGCGCGAGACCGGAGACGGCCTCGCCGTCGATGCTCAGCCTGAGATCCTCGACTTCGCCGACGAAGACGCCGTTGTTCGAGTAAACCTCGCGGCCGACGAGTGACGTGATTTCTTGGGGAGTGTCGTCCATGTCTGGGCTCATGCGCGGCGGACTCTTAACTTTTAGTCAGACAGGATAGTCCTTGTTGTCGGATCCGACAGTCGTCGATCCGAGGACGAGCACGATCCCGAATCCCCACACTCGAGCCTACCCCAGAATCGAGTCGACGGCGGCGTGATCGGACAGCAGCCGTTGCATCCGGTCGACGGTATCAGCGTCTCGAGTCCGGCCGCTTCGGACGACGTCCTCTGCGCGCTCGACCGTCGTGAGCGTGTCCGTCTGCACCGCGAGGATCGGGACGCCCTTCTCGCTGGCCTGCCCGACGATCGCTCTCGGGGGCCGGTGGCCGCCGGTGAGGATGAGACAGCGGACGCCGGGAGCCTCGAGCGCGGCGGTGTGAATCTCGGCGCGGTCGCCGCCGGTGATGACGGCGGCGTCTCTCGTCCGGCGGAAGTGTCGCAGGGCGCTGTCCGGCCCCATCGCGCCGACGGTAAAGCGTTCGACGTAGCCGTCCTGTCCGTCATCGACGAGCACCGACGCGCCGAGTTCGTCCGCGAGTTCGGCGACCGTCACGCCCGACAGCTCCCGTTCGCTCGGGAGCACCCCGTGGACCGGAATCCCGCGCCCCTCGAGGAACGGGACGACGTCCGTCTCGAGCCCGTCGTAGGCCGCGTCGGGAACGTCGTTGAAGACGACGCCGGCGAGTCGGTCGCCGAACGCCTCGGCGGCGGCGATGACGTCGTCGACGTCCGCGGGGATCTCGTAGGGCGCGACCAGCAGCACGCGCGCGTCGAGGAGGTCGGCGATATCGGGGTCCGCGATGTCGACGATTCCGCCGACATCGTACCGGCCGCCGCCCTCGACGAACATCCGGTCGTGATCGGTTGCGAGCGTCTCGAACGCCTCTCGGACGCGCTCGCGCAGTTCGTCCGGATCCTCGCGCCCGCGGATCGCCTGCTCGATAAACGTCGGCGAGTAGACGACGGGCTCGAGGTCGTGCATCTCGGCCTCGAGCCCGAGCAGTTCGCGGGCGAGCAGCGGGTCCTCGTCGAGGGTCTTCCCGACGTTGCTCTGCAGCCGGGTGCCCTTCGGTTTCATGTAGCCGACGCTGTCCCCTTCGTCCCGCGCGAGACGAGCGAGCGCCAGCGTGATGGCCGTCTTGCCGGTGCTCTCCTCGAGCGAGCTGACGAGCAGCGTCTCGACGGGGGTGTCGCCGGACGTGCTATCGGTGCCGCTTTCGGTGTCAGTATCGGTTTCGATGTCCGTGGATTCGGGTTCTGGATCGGTGTCGGTCATGGTTCCTCCGTGTCGGGTTCGTCCGCGTCGAGTTCGTCCGGATCGACGGTCAGTCGAAGATCGATCGCCTGTACGCCCTCCGGGCCGGCCACGAGCGGGTTGATGTCGAGTTCGAGGATCGACGGGAAGTCCGTCACCAGCTGGGAGAGCCGCTGGATCGTCTCGACGACGCGCTCGACGTCCGCGGGTTCGCGGCCGCGAGCGCCGCGCAACAGCGGTGCCGCCCGAATCTCGTCGACCATGTCGCGGGCCTCGCCCTCGCCGATCGGCGCGACGCGGACCGACGTATCCTCGAGGATTTCGACGAAGATGCCGCCGAGTCCGAACAGCAGCAATGGCCCGAACTGCGGGTCGCGGTTCATCCCGACGATGGTCTCGGTCGCGGACTCGAGGTCGAGCAGCTCCTGGATCTGCACGCCGACGATCGTGGCGCCGGGCTGGTAGTTTCGCGCTCGAGCGACCACGTCCTCGTAGGCGTCGTAAACGTCCTCGTCCGCTACGCCGACTTTGACGCCACCGATGTCGGACTTGTGTGAGATGTCGGGGCTGACGATCTTCAGGACGACGTCGCCCGCGATCGATTCGGCGACCTCGCGGGCGCGGTCGGGATCGTCGACGATCTCCCCCCGCGGGGTCGGGATGCCGTAGGCCTCGAGCAAGTCCATCGACTCCACGCCGAGGCGGTTGTCGTCCCGACGCCGGACGCGCTCTAGAATCTCGCGGGCGCGTTCGCGATCGACGTCGAACGGTGCGGGCTCGTCGACCGTTCGCTCGCGAATATCGCGGAAGCGAGCGAGCGCGTCGAGTCCCGAGACCGCTCGAGCGGGATCGAAGTAGTTCGGAACGCCCGACTCGCGCAGCGTTTCCTCGGCGTCGCGAGCCCGTTTCCCGCCCATGAGACACGTGACGACGGGCGTTTCGTGGACCTCGAGCGTCTCGATCACCCGGTTGGCGAGGTCGTCGTACGACAGGACCGCGGTCGGCGCGGCGACGACCACGGCGCTGCCGACGTTCGGATCGTCGAGCGCGATCTCGAGGGCCTCGCCGAACCGATCGACGTCGGCGTCGCCGATGGCGTCGATCGGGTTGTAGACGTTGGCTTCGTCGGGCATCGCCTCGGCAAGTGCGTCGATCGTTTCGTCGGTAAAGGAGGCCATCTCGAGCGACGAGTCGCCGACGGCGTCGGTCGTCAGGACGCCGGGACCGCCAGCGTTAGTCACGACCGCGACGCCGTCGGTTTCGGGTTCGGGCAGCCCCGAAAGCGCCCGCGCGTAGTCGAACAGTTCCTGGACCGAGCGGGCGCGCAGGACCCCGGCCTGCTCGAGACCGGCCTCGTACGCCCGTTCGCTGCCGGCGATCGCGCCGGTGTGCGAGGAAGCGGCCTGCGCGCCGGCGGCCGTCCGGCCGGACTTGACGAGCACGATCGGGGTGTCCGCGGTCACCTCGCGGGCCGCTTCGATGAAGCCCCGACCGTCACCGATATCCTCTAAGTAGCCGATGATGACGTCGGTGTCCGGGTCGTCGCCCCACTCGCGGACGAAGTCCGTCTCGTCCAGAACGGTCTTGTTCCCCAGCGAAACCACGTCTCGAAACCCGATTCCCTGTTCGTTGGCCCAGTCGAGGACGGCGGTGATGAACGCGCCCGACTGGCTCATGAAAGAGATCGAGCCCTCGAGCGCGCTTTCGGGACCGAACGTGGCGTTCATGCCGTTCGACGTGGCCATGATCCCCAGACTGTTCGGTCCGACGACGTTGAGGTCGTGTTCGCCGGCGACGGCGCGGAGTTGCCGTTCGCGCTTGGCACCTTCGCCGCCGGTCTCCGCGAAGCCCGCGGTGATGACGACGACGTTCTCGGTGCCCGCCTCGGCGAGGTCGCGGGTCGACTCGATCACGATCTCGGGCGGAACCACGACCACCGCCAGATCGATCGGCGGCGCACTCGACGCGTCCGGATAACACTCGAGCCCGAGTACCTCGTCGCGCGACGGGTTGATCGGCACGACCTCGCCCGCGAACTCGTCGCGCAGGTTCTCGAGGATCGCCCGGCCGACCGCGCCCTCGCGGTCGGTCGCGCCGACCACGGCGACGGTCTCGGGATCGAAGAGTGCGGATAACCGTCCCATCGCTCGCAGGTTAGCGAAGTAGCGTGTTAAGCGTGTGGCGTGTTCCAGCGGTCGTGTTTAGTTTGTAGCATTGTGCCAGACGGCGAAGGCTTGGAGCCACGATTCGGCTGTTGATGGTTGTGCGTGACTGAAACAGTTTGAGAATGAGGAGGTACGTCGCTTTATCTCGCGGAAGACACGTTCCGCCGCGTTCCGATTTCCATGTTTTTCGTATCGAAAACGGAGCCCAGATCGACGGAGTGCAGTCTGGAGATGTTTCGCTCCATCAACGAGAAACACGGCATCATCAAGATCATGTTTCTCAGTGAGTTCGTGCAGGAACCGTTCTGTCAACGCAGTCGTAGTCGTCGAATACAGCCGTATATGGAGTATGTTGTTCGTTTCTGGATCGACAGCGGTGTACAGCCAATAGCGATGTTCGTTAAGTTGAATCACCGTCTCGTCAAGTGCGACGTGATTCGGTTCCTCGTCAACTGTCGGCTGTATATCGCATTTGTGAACCCAATCATGGACTGCTTTGCGACTGCGCTCGACACCGAACCTCTCTAATTCTCGAACGGTATTCGAAAGCGATAATCCAGCAAGATGGAGTCGAATACCGAGCTCCATCAGCCGACGCGGTGTCCGTTCTCGCTCCACAAAATCCAAATCAATCCAGTCGCTACTACCGCTGAGGCGTGCGATTTCTGCCATGAACCAGCTGAAAATCAGCACGCCTCACTTTTCACGATTAACTAAACACGGCCCGGTCGGGGATGCGCCGACGATGTCAGCCTCGAGAGGCCCGTGTGTGTCGATCGAGCGTCGGATCCGCGGGTTTCCAGCGCGCTGTAGTTAGCCGTTTCGTTCGGCTCTCAGCCCTTTTCTGTATTTCGTCCGTCGTCGCGACCGGCGGTCGACTCGAGCGGCAGCGTCGGATGACGGGCCGCGTCAGGGAGCGACGTTCTGCAATCCGGGATCGAGCATCCCGAATGCGAGTCCCGCGACGAGCAGGGACAGTCCGCCGACGAACAGGAACAGCTGCAACCAGTTCCGAGTCGCCCCCTCGCTCTCGCCGTTCGTGATCCGGTCGTGGATCGTACCCGCCGTTCCCCCGATCGGCTCGGGGAACAACGTCAGCAACTCGAACGGCTCGGCCGGATCCAGTGCGCCGACGAGCAGCGCGAACGTAATGAAGAGGAGGAATCCGACGGGCGGGACGACCGCGAGCGCGAGCCACGGGTTCGAGATCGCCGCCGAGAGGGCGACGATGGGGACGGCTGCGAGGACGGTAGTCAGTGCCGCTCGACCGAGCCGTGCGTCCTGGAGCGGATCGAAACCGACACGCCGAGCACTCAGACAGTGGAAGACGAACATCGATCCGTATCCGACGCTGGTCGCGACGGCCGCACCCCCCATTCCGAAACGGGGGATGAGCGTGACGTTAAGCACGACGTTAATCACGGCCGCGGCGCCGGTTGCCGCGACCGGATACCGGAGCGTTCCCTCGCCCTGCGATATCGCGAGGATCGGCCGTGCGAGCGCGAAGCCGAGAGCGCCGGGGAGCAACAGCAACAGCGGCGTGATCGCTGGCTCGGCCTCGGCACCGAAGTAAATCGGCACGGCGACGTTCGCCAGCGCTGCGAGTCCGACTGCCATAACTGCCGTCAGCAGAAATGAGTATCGCGTCGTCCGAGATGCGAGGGCCGAAATCTTTCGATAGCGGTTCTGCGACCACAGCTCCGACGTCGAGTGGACGAACACCGTCTGGATCGCCATCGGGACGAACCAGAGGAACTCGGCGAGCGTCAGCGCCGCCTTGTAGTTACCGACCGCCGCGTCCGACCGAAACCGGTTGAGCATGATGATGTCGATATGATAGAGCGACATCAGCAGGAAGATCAGCGCGATGCTCATCGAGTTAAACGTGAGCATCTCAGTCCGCGGGAACCGCTCCGTCGGACTGGAGAATACGGACGACAGGGAAATCCGTCGGTGAACGAGGAGGAGTCCGATCACACCGACGAGGAGGCTCGCAAACAGGTGACCTGCGAGCGCTCCCATCACGCCGAGGCCGACGTAGGTCAGCGGGAGTGCGACCGCGACGAAGCCGACCTTGTCGAGAACCTTGAGCGGCTCCGAGTACCGCTCGAGGCCGAATCCCATGAGCGTCTTCCGCGTGAAGTCCCGGAACTGCGCCGTAATAACGAGCGCCGCGAGGACGTAGAAGTAGATCGTCATCTCGGATCCGAAGGCGAGGCCGACGAGCCCGACTCTGGACGCGAGTACCAGCAGGAGCGCCCCGAGACCGGCCAGCAAGATCGCCAGCCGGAAGTAAAAGCCGACGACGTGTTCGCTCCAGTTCGCCGCGGAGCGATCCTCCGCGAGGAACTTTCGGACACCGTCCGTGATCCCCGAACTGACGAAGATCATATAGATCGCGAAGATAGACAGCAAAAACGCGTACTCGCCGAACGCCGATGCACCGAGAAATCGGTACAGCAGCGGCGTCGAAAGCGCAGTGACGACGAGGACGACGAGTTTCGCACTGACGACCGATACGATGCCGCTCGTAATACTCCTGTTCACGGTTTCCCCCTGGTTTCTTCGAGCTGCCAATCGACAGCTACCCCCGCCGACGATCGGTCACGATCCGACGTACTCACTGTAGCAAGATGGTTGCCACAGCGTGGCGTTATTATACGGGGGTTAAACGGGCTCGAGAGCCGAATTTGCGGCGATATAGAACGGTGAACGAATCGACGAAAAGTGACGAGAGACGGCGATGACGAAACGGAGCAACGGTGAGACGAAGCGATGAACTAGCGATGGCGGCCGTGTATCGCAGACTACTGGTACGTGTTCTCCCAGGTCGTAACCCCGCTCGCACCGAAGTCACGAATTCCGTCGACCAGCTCGTTCTTCTTGAACGTCGGATCTGAGGACGACGAGTAGAGGCAGACGGCCTCATCGTCTCCCGACGACTCGAGGGTCGAGTCGCGAACGAGCGCGTCGGAGCCGATGTCGACGAACGGGTATTGACTGGCGCGCAGCTCGCTCTGGTAGACCGTCAGGTCCGCGGCCGTGTTGACGAGTGCGTTTCGGTCCGCTCCGTTGCGTCCGCGCTGCGTGACATCGACGTTGTTGAAGCGACAGTTGTCGCGCTCACAGCGAATCCCGTCACGGAAACCGCTGGCATCGCCCGACTGTCCCGTGATCGTGACTGATTCGGCGAGTATTTGCTCCGACCTGTCGCTGTTCTGAATCCAGAGCGGATAGCCACCCGCGGTTTCGTGGGTAATCGACGTATCGACGATCGTTGCGTCCCCGCAGTTAGGAGAGAGAACGATTCCGTGATTCACCTCCGACCCGCGTATCTCCACGCGAGTGTTGTCGATCCGGGCGCTTTCGCAGGTGTTCATCACCGAAATCGCGTGACTGGTCGGTTTGGGCGACGTGATCTCGACGGCAGCACCGTAGATCTCCATGTTTCGACCGTTCTCGATCCGGATGCCGCGCTGAGTCCTGTCCTCCGGCCGCGTCGAGTCGACTTCGACGGTCGGCCACCGAATCTCGCTGTCTCGGCCACCGACGCGTATGTTCGCGCCGTTGCTGTTCCGGTACAGTCCGCCGTGGACGACGATCTTTCCGCTGTCGCTCGCCGCGTACAGTCCGTTGTTCGGGAACCCGCCGAGCTGGCAGTGTTTGAACTCGAGCGTCCCCTCGGTTTCGTTCGCTTCGATGCCGATCGGGCCGCGCCATCGATTGCCCGCATTCGGCGTGTTATCCACCCACGCAGCCCCGTCCGGCGCTCGAAACTGTTCGACGATCCCGTAGCCATCGGGGTCGGTGACGTTGAACAGTCCCGGGCCCCACGTCCCGCTGTCGTGGTGGCCGCGAACGGTGATATCGCGTACCTCGAGCCGGTCGGACGCGTAGGCCTCGATCGCCCTGATCCCCGTATCGGGGGCCGACTGATCGACGTCGAACCCCTCGAAGCGGAGACGCCGTCCGGGGCTGTACGAGACGCCGAGCCGGAACAGTCGGTACCGCGGTCCGTCGAACTCGTAGAAGTTCGCCGGAATCAGCGTCGCGTTCTCGCCGACGACGCCGAAGTTATCGAAGCCGGTGAATCTGAACTGCTCGTCCATGAAGTACTCCCCTTCGGGAAATACGAGCAGTGTATCGTCATCTCGGAGTCTCTCGAGCACGGGCGTGATCGATTCCGTGCCGGTATCGTCCGCTCCGGCCTCGGTCACGTCCACGACGGTTGCGTAGTCATCGTAGTAGTGTCCGTACCGATCTGTGGACGCACTGGCTGTCGACGTCAGTCCGATTCCGGCGGCACATGCCGCCACTGTTCCTCCCAGAAACCGACGTCTCGACTGTGTCTTTGAAATTCCTCCCTCGAGAGACGGCTGACCGTCATCCCCCTCGACCGACCGAGAGCCACGAGAAACGTCACGATTCGAGCACTGTGTACCACTTCTATCCGACATTGAAAGTCACTTCTTTGTGAGTGATGACGGGGTCCAGTATCTATGGATTCGGATAGAAAGCTTTTAAGTGATAAGTGCGGTTCCCGTTATCGATAAGGGCATACAAGTCCTATTTTTGAAATGGTTGCTCAACATACAGTTAGAGACGAAAACCGTCAGGGTGTAGACGGCTCTTCAGCGTTATATGGTTTTTAATACCTCTCTAAGCGCCACTAACGGGCTCGGCCCTTGTGCTGGATTTCTGTTATATATCGTGAATTACCAAATAATAGTATTGATGATGTCGACCAATGTTATCCGTATTCGTCTGACGCGCGGTCGTTCTCGAGCGTCGCGGCGATCAGTTCGGAAACGGCGCGCCGTATCCGCTGTGACACCGCCGAATCCGAGATATCGAGCCGACCGGCGAGATCATCCTGCGTGGCCTCGCGCGGTACCTCGAAGTAGCCGGCGTAGTAGGCCATCGTGAGGATCTCGTGTTGTCGTTCGGTCAGTAAGTAGGTCTGCTCATCGGACACCGACGAGTCGTACAGATGGTTCACGTGAAACGAGATGCCCCGATCGAGACACTGGTTCCGGAACGCCGACAGCACGTCGCGATCGGGGAGATGAACCCGTGCGCACCAGCCACCCTCCGCGCTCGTGATTCTGAAGGCGAACAGGCCGGCTTCGGCACAGCGATTGGGAACGATCTCGAGATCGGTCTCGACGACGACGCGATAGATTGACCGGTTCTCGAACGTCGCGACGCACGTCGCGTTCGCGACGGTCGGATCCGCAGCCATCACTTCCTCGAGAGCCTCGTGCTCGTCGCCGAACGCGGAGACGAACTGGAGGCGTTGCTCGCCGGTCGTCGCTCCGTACTCGTACCGGAGCGTCACGCCCGACCGTTCCTTGATCGTCGGCACTAACGGAAGTTCGTCGTGGACGAGGCGAACCGCTGCGATAAATCCCATTGAGAGATCGATGTCGTACACCGGTATCGGTCCCAATGACCCATACTTATAGCGCGGATAAGAGGGTTGTCGTAAGCAAAACCGACCCGCTCGATTCGGGAGGGCGGACGGACTCCTGTCAGTCAGCTCCGGCACACCCGCGACCCATACGGGTGCGCCAAGGACACAGTTCCAGTGGCCCGTCTCAGTGGGAGTCTCGGAGACGTTCAGAGCGTTGGAATACAGGACCGAGAGACGCGACCGAGTCGAGAATCACGAACCGTCCGGGTGGCGACGATACTCCCTCTCAATTCATGTACCCGAGATCGGCCAGCCGGTCCGTCACGTCTCCGTCCGCTGCCGGTCGGTTCGTCTCCTCCCCCTCCTCGTACTCCGGATAGGACGTCGACTCTCCCGAATCGACGACGGGGACGACGTTGCCGTCCATACGGTCGCTGTAGGGGACCCCCATTGCAGCCATGATCGTCGGCGCGACGTCGAAGAGGTGTGCCCGCTCGAGCGCGGCGTTTTCGTCGATTCCCTCGCCCGCCGCGACGAAGACACCGTCGAGCTTGTGGTTCCAGGGTTCGGCCGGGCTGAAGTAATCTCCCTCGCCCAGCTGCTCGGAGAGCATGTGTTCGAAATCCGCGGGGATCGTGACGACGTCGACCGTCTCGTCGATTTCGTCACCGTGGAAGTACTGCTCACGTGGCGCGACCGTCTCGAAGAACGGCTCACCATCGGGCGTCTCGACGGCCTGTAGCATTCGGATGAGGCTCTCGCGGAGTTCTTCATACTCCTCCTGTGGAACGACGCCGTTTGGCTCCCGGCCCTCGAGATTGATCCGGACGCCGAGTTCGGTCCGGGCGCGAACGTAGGCCTCCGATTCGGCGAAGTCGACCTGTTCGTTCGCCGTCCGAGTGACCCCGCCCGGCGCGTACTCGATGGCGACGTCCGCCAGCCCGACCCGCTCGAGCGCGGTCCTGACCCGTCGGGCGGTAACGCCGAATCGCGCGGCGACAGACGCCGCACGTGCGACCGTTCCCGGCTCCCACGTGTCGTACTCCTCGCCCTCGCGCAGGCGTCTGCGCATCGGGGTCCACGACGGCATTCCCTTGCCACCGGTCGTCGTCTCGAGGAAGCCCACGTCGCGGAGATACTCGTTGATCCGGAACTCGTAGCCATCGTACGTCCCCATCCCGTGGTCGCTCACGAGGAAGACGCGATCCGGGTCGCAGGCCTCGAGGATCGACGCGATCTGTTCGTCAGCCGCCTCGTAGACGGGATCGATGTGTCGTTTCTCGCCGCTGAGCTCGTGGAAGACCGTGTCCGTCTTCTGGAACTGGACGAAGCCGAAGTCCGGGTCGAACTCGTCGGCGAGATAGCGAAACGCCTCGCCGCGCATCCGGATGAGATTCTGATATTCCTCGATCTTCGCGCCGTCCGAGAGCGAGTCGTCGTCGCGCGTATAGTTCGGATAGACGCGATACTCTCCGATCGCGTCGCGGACCTCGTCTAGGAGCCCGTCGGGATGGCACGGCGGATCCTCGGGGCCGAGGAATCCCGGGATGACCGCGCCGTCGAACTCGTCCGGCGGGTGGGTGACCGGAGCGTTGACGACGACGCTCGAGCGGTCGTGTCGATCCAGCAGCGTCCACAGCGGATGCTCATGGACGTCGTCGTTGCTCGTCACGTGCCAGTCGTAGCCGTCGTACCCGACGAAGCCGACCACGCCGTGTTTGCCGGGATTAACGCCGGTATAGATCGACGGCCAGGCGCTCGGCGTCCACGGCGGGATCTGCGACTCGAGGGGCGCGGTCACTCCCGTCGAGCAGAGCCCCTCGATGGCCGGAATCCGATCGTCTTCGAACAGCCGCTCGAACACTGGCAGACAGCCCGCATCGATGCCGATGAGCAGCGTGTCCAGTCCGCTCGATTCGTTCGCAGTACTCCCCGTCGATGTCGCGTCATCACGACGAAACGCCCGAGTCATCGTTTCTGTTGTCTGTTTATAACCAATAGTTTCGTTCGACCGCTGCCGTCGTCCCACGGCAGCAGTGTTGTTCGTTGCACCACGTATCTACTCCCCACATAGGATACAGCACACTTCATTATCGATGCGTTAAACCCGACATAGAGGCCTGAACGCCGTGTATTTGACAACTGAACCGACCGATGGTCACGATCGGATTCCGGCCATGGTTGCGATCGCGGTCTCGAGAATGCCGACGGCATCGGCTTCCAGTCGTTCGGCCGTGGACTCGTCCCGTGCTTCGACCGTGAGCCGGACGACCGGTTCGGTGCCGCTCGCGCGCAGGAGGATCCAGCCGTCGTCGACGTCGACGTAGACGCCGTCGAGCGTGTCGACGTCGTCGTATCGTTCGCTAACGCGGTCGCGAACCTGGTTCATCACCGCGACTTTCTCTTCGACCGAGACCGACGCGCGACGGATCGGGTACGTCTCGATGCCGTCGACAAGTGACGAGAGCGGCCCGCGATCGGCGACGAGTTCCACGAGCTTACACGCAGCGAGCGGGCCGTCCGGACACAGCGTTTCGTCCGGCCAGATCCACGCGCCGCTCGGTTCGCCACCGAAGACCACGTCCGGCTGTGTCGCGCGGTCGGCAACGAACGTGTCGCCGACCCGCGTTCGGCTCACCGACGCGCCGACGGCAGCCAGCGCGTCGTCGACCGCCATGCTCGTATCGACCGGCGCAGCGACCACGTCGCCGTCCGTCGCGCTCTCGCGTGCGAACAGGGCCAGGAGCACGTCTTTCGGAACGAACGAGCCGGTCTCGTCGACGGCCAGCATCCGATCGGCATCGCCGTCGTGGGCGATTCCGACGCTGGCGTCCGTCGCTTCGACGAGCGCGGAGAGGTCGCCGAGGGTTTCTCGAGTCGGCTCGCTCGGTCTCCCGGGGAAACGTCCGTCCCGCTGTCCGTTCAGCGTGACGACGTCACAGCCCAGCTCCGAGAGCACGCGCGCGGTTATCCCCCCGGTCCCGTTCCCGATGTCGACGGCGACGCTCGGCGGGTCGTCGATCGACACGGACTCGGTTATCGCCGTCGCGTGTCGATCGGTCGAATCCTCGAGCGACTCGAGCGAGCCGTGTCCATCCCAGGGCCGTAGATCGTAGTCGTCCGCGTCGACTCGCGTCGCGATCGCGTCCCGCTGGTCGGAATCGAACGCCTTGCCCGACGCGGCCCAGAGCTTGATCCCGTTGTCCGGCGCGGGATTGTGCGAAGCCGTAACGACGATTCCCGCGTCCGCGTTCTCCCGCGGGACCGCCCTCGCGATCGTCGGCGTCGGCGCGACCCCCACCTCGAGCACGTCCGCACCACACTCGCGCAATCCAGCGGTCAATGCATCGGTCAGGACCCTGCCGCTCTCTCGAGCGTCTCGCCCGACGACGACGCGGTCGTAGCCGTCGGACGCGACGGCTCGACCGACCGAGAGCGCAAGCTCGGCCGTTACCTCCTCACCGACGGTTCCGCGGATACCACTCGTTCCGAACATAGTGACTATCCTCGAGACAGGAGGGATTACTATAGAGGTGTTAGACGAGTACGGGGTGTTCCCGTAAACGTTCTTGAACAGTGCCGTCTCTCGGTATACTACCGACGCGATGTCTGCGATGACGGCGATATACTGTCAATCGTGTGGTGGGCTGAGAAGGTATCTATGTGACTCCCGGTCAACTTAATATAAAATATTTGCCATAGTCCCGGGCGGATTCGAACCGCCGTCATGGGCTCGCTTCCGTGACGGAGCGTACCGGACACGTCCAAAGGCCCATATGATTGGCCACTACACCACGGGACTCCTCACTCCGAGATAGCAGACGGCATCACAATAGTGTTACTTTTCGGCGTGAGGGGAAACGGCTATCTGTCCCTCCTCGGCTCGTCGATGACAGCTCCGGCAGAGCGTAATGACGTTTTCCATCGTATGTGCGTCCTCGGGGTTGTCGTACGACCGAACTGGCTGAAGATGATGAACATCTGGATTCCGATCGAGTTCCGCCTTCTCTGCGCCACAATACTGGCACGTGTATCCATCTCGCTCGAGTGCTCGCCGGCGAATACGCCACCACGTACGGCCGTATTCGATCGTACCGCCCTCCCACTGATGGTGGTCCGGGCCGACGACGTTCTCCGAAAGCCAGTCGCCATAACAGTCCAACGTACAGAAGAAGCCCCGTTTCTGTTCGTCGACCTTCGCCGGACGAACCTCGAGGTCGTTCCCACACGACTGGCACCGTACCGTTATTCTGTCGCCTTTTACAGCGTAATTGTCCGGGAGCAGTCCCTCGGCAGCTTCGACACACTTCGAACAGTAGACGCCTTTCTTGGACGACGGATAGTACGAGAACGTCGATTCACAGCGTTTACAGGCCGCGGTTTCCGTGGCATCGCTCCAGTTTCCGTTGTGTTCGGCACCGTTCGGATTGCAGCTCTCGCAGTATTCTCGCCGTGCTTTCGGATCGTAGAACTCGGTTTCACAACCGCTACAGGTTCGGTTCGGAAGCGGATCGCCGTGCACCTTCGTGTGATGCTGGCGCATTCCTTGTGTCGTCCGGAGCGATTTCCCACACGACGGACAATCCATGCAGTGGGGTGGCCTCGGTATCGCATATAAACCTGCGGCTGATCGTGATTGTGACGACGCGCCGCGGCCAATGAAAACACGGTATACCCGAGTGGGGATACTGCCGATAACTGCCGGAAAGAGGTTACAGGTAGCCTTCCTCGGCCAATCGCTCGACCCCTTCCTCGAGCCGTTCCTCACTCGCCGCGTACGAGATTCGCGCGTAGCCAGGCGTGCCGAACGCACTCCCCGGGACGGTCGCGACGTGGGCGTCCTCGATAGCGCCCTCACACCAGGCTTGATCGTCGTCATCGACGGGAAGCATCATGTAGAAGGCCCCCTCCGGAACCGCCACGTCGACGTCGTACTCGGCGAGCAGGTCGACAACTAGATCGCGGCGCTCCTCGAACGCGTCGGTCATCTCCGTGACGGCGTCTTCGGTCTCGAGCGCCTCGAGACCGGCGTGCTGGACGAAGTTCACCGCGGAGGAGACCGAGTGGCTGTGAAGCTTCCCGGCCTGGTCGATCAGCCCTTCGGGGCCGGCGAAGTAGCCCAGACGCCAGCCGGTCATCGAGTACGCTTTCGAGAAGCCGTTGACCGTGATCGTGCGATCGGCCATCCCCTCGAGCGTGCCGAGACTCGTCGGTTCGACGCCGTAGGTGATCTCCTTGTAGATCTCGTCGGAGATGACGGTGATGTCGTGTTCGACGGCGAGGTCGCGGACGCCCTCGAGTGCGGCGTCGGAGTAGACTGCACCGGTCGGGTTCGACGGCGAGTTGACGATCAACAGCTTCGTTTCGTCGGAGACCGCGGCCGCGAGGTCGTCGAGTGCGGGCTCGAGCCGGAAGTCGGAGTTCGAAAGGTCGACGCGGGTGAGGTCGCCGCCGGCCATCTTGACCATCGCCTCGTAGGAGACCCAGGCGGGATCGAGCAGGGCGACTTCGTCGCCGTCCTGGATGAGCGCCTGCACGATCTCGTAGAGCGCCTGCTTCGCACCGGGCGTGACGATGATCTCGTCCGAGTCGTGATCGAGCCCGTCGTCGGCCAGCTTGTCAGCGATCGCCTCGCGCAGTTCGAGGATGCCGGCGGAGGTGGTGTAGCCGGTGTGGCCGGCGTCCATCGCGTCCTTGCCGGCCTCGACGATGTTTTCGGGCGTGGGGAAGTCGGGTTCGCCGACGCTCAGGTCGACGACGTCTGCGCCCTCGGCCTCGAGTTCGGTGGCGAGCGCGGAGATGGCAAGCGTTGCGGACGGTTCGACTCGGCTGACGCGGTCGGTAAATTCCATCGTCATTGTGGATCTAGTCTGAATCGGGAGCGGGACTGGGGTCGGGGAGTTCGTCGACGAGATCGAGCGCGCCGTCGACGGCTTTCGCCGCGTTTTCGATGCGTTCGCGCGCCTCGGCGGCGGACATTCCGGGGCCGGTCACGCCGAGGGTCACGGGCGTATCGCGCTCGAGACTCACGTCGGAGAGTCGCTGGGCGGTGGCGTCGGTGATCACCTGGTCGTGGTCGGTATCGCCAGTGATGACGGTGCCGATTACGGCGACTGCGTCGACTTCGTCGCGGCGAGCGAGCCGGTCGGCCGCCAGCGGCGCGTCGTAGACACCCGGGACGCGGACCGTCTCGTACACCTCGGCGCCCGCGGCGGTGGCCGCCTCGAGCGCTTCCTGCTCCATCTGCTCGGTGATCGGACGGTTGAATTCCGCGACCACCAATCCGAGCGTGGTCATAGGCGAGCGGTGGAGAGGGCGGGTAAAAGAGGTACCGTTCTCGGGTGACCGCGTCCCGACAGCGTGCCGACCGTCCGGGGCTCGGCGATCGACCGCAGCAATCGGTCCCGATCCACCGCCGGCCCAGCGGCGTTACGCCGCGTCATCGCTTCGAACCGTTACGTCGCCGTTCTCCGTCTCGAGACGGATGCGCCGCGTTCCGTCGCCGACCGTCAGCTCGAGTCCCCCGTCGCTCGAACCGTCCGAACCGTCGAATCCTTCGACTCCCACCTCGCCGTTCGTCGTCTCGATGCTGACGGTCGCATCGATCGATGCGGGTGCTCGAACGGTGATCTCGCCGTTGGTGCTCTCCGCGGTCACGTCGCCGTCCCCGTCCGTGAGCGTAACGTCGATATCCCCGTTCGTCGTCTCCGCGCGGACATCACCACTGACGTCGGCGACGCGAACGATGCCGTTGGTGCTCTCGGCACTCGCTCCGCCGTCGACGCCCTCGACATCGACGCGGCCGTTCGTTGTCTCGGCCGTCAGTTCACCGGTCGCGTTTCGAACGTCGACGTTGCCGTTCGTCGTCTCCGCCCGAGCGAGCCGAACTCCCGCTGGAACCGTCACTTCGAGGTCCACCTTCGGATCCGGGCCGAACAGGAACGGCGTCTCGTCCCGGTGCGTTTCGATCGTGAGATGCCCGTCGCTTCGCTCGGTTTCGAGCGTCAGCGACTCGAGGGAACCCTCGGTCGGTGCCGCTTTGTGGGCGCGTACTTCGATCGCGTCCGCCCGATTCCCGTCCACGGAGACCGAACCGTTTACACCTTCCAGCGAGAGTGCACTGAGTCCGTCGACGTCGTACGTTTTCGTCTCGGTTTCCGTTGCTCCCCTGCCGGTCGCGATACAGCCGGCGAGCGCGCTGAGAATCCCGAGACTTCCCCCAGCGAGTAGCCGCCGCCGCGAGATGGCCGTTCTCATGTTCGTGTCCGTGTGTTGCCATCGGTTTATGTACTACCACTGAGTTTCCGACGCGGGTATCCGCCACGAAGGTTTTTATACGAAAACGATTCGTCTCGGATCGAGACGGCTGGGAACCGGCGGCGGGCAGCCGATCCCAAGTGCAACGCATGCGAGGTGTTCAGCGGTCGATCGCGTCCCGAGCGGTCCGTTTGAGAATTCTTAAGCGCGGGCGACGAGAACCGGCGCGCATGACGACGCTACGGACGCCGGGACCGACGATCGGCGTAGTTGGCGGGGGACAGCTCGGGCGGATGCTCGCCGAAGCGGCCGCGCCGCTGGGCGTCGAGGTGGTCGTGCTCGATCCGACGCCGGACTGCCCCGCCGCACCGGTGGCTCGCGACCAGATCGTCGCCGGGTTCGACGACGAGGCGGGAATCCGCGAACTCGCCTCGCGCGCGGACATACTCACCTTCGAGATCGAACTCGCGGATCAGGACGTGATGGAGCGGGTGAGCGACGACACGGGCACGCCCGTTCACCCGAAGCCGTCGACGCTCGAGACGATCCACGACAAACTCGTTCAAAAGCGCGAACTCGAGGACGCCGGCGTTCCGGTGCCGCCGTTCCGCGCGGTCGAGGACGCCGACGACATACGCGGGGCGATCGACGACTACGGCGCGCCGGTGATGCTCAAGGCCCGCACCGGGGGGTACGACGGGCGCGGGAACGTCCCCGTCGAGTCGAAAGCCGACGCTGCGGACGCCCTCGAGTCGGTCGCCGGCCCCGCGATGGTCGAGTCGTTCGTCGACTTCGAGCGCGAGGTGTCCGTCATCGCGGTCAAAGGCGAGGACGAAATCGCGACCTTCCCGATCGGGGAAAACGTCCACGAGGACGAGATTCTCCGGGAGACCGTCGTTCCGGCGCGCTCGAGCGAGGACATCACCGAGCGCGCTCATGCTGTCGCGCGCGACGTGCTCGAGGTGATGGACGGACGGGGCGTGTACGGAATTGAGTTGTTCGAAACGCGCGAGGGGGAAATCCTGCTCAACGAGATCGCGCCGCGCCCGCACAATTCGGGTCACTGGACGATCGAGGGCGCCCAGAGCTCGCAGTTCGAACAGCACGCGCGGGCGGTGCTGGGTTGGCCGCTCGGTTCGACTAAGCTGCGTTCGCCGACCGTTCTGACGAACCTGCTGGCTGACGTCGACGAGGAAGGGCGCGCGGAGTTGAGCGACATCGACCGCATCCTCGAGACACCCGCCGCGCATCTCCACTGGTATGGCAAGCGGCAAGCCCGACCGCTACGCAAGATGGGCCACGTCACCGTCTCGGGCGAGACCGAGGACGCCGACGTCGAAGCGTTACTGGAGACCGCGCGCGACCTCGAGGAGCGCGTGACGTTCCGGACGTAGCCAGCCGACTGCGGGTCGTCCCGGTCGCTCGGTCCGTTTGCCACTGTTTCAAGTCACTCGCCCGACCACCACCAGCCATGAGCGACAGCGTCAGCGAACTGATCGAGCGCCTGCGCAGCGAGGCCGAACAGCATCGCCCGTCCGAGGAAACCCCGGACGTGGGGATCGTCATGGGCAGCGACTCCGACCTCGAGACGATGATGACCGGCGGGACGCGCCGAGGTGCCTACGACGCGTTCGTCGACGAACTCGGCTTCGCCGAGCAGACTGACTTCGAGAACCCGCCCGCGGAACGGTTCACGTTCGAGACCTACGTGACCTCGGCTCACCGAACGCCGGACTTAATGACGACTTACGCGGAGACGGCCGAAGAGCGGGGCCTCGACGTAATCATCGCCGGGGCGGGCGGGAAATCCGCGGATCTCCCGAACATGACCGCGTCGATCGCGTATCCGCTGCCGGTCATCGGCGTTCCGGTCCAGGAGAAGTCCGTCGACAGCGTCATCGGGATGCCAACGGGGGCGCCGCTGGTCGCGGTCGACGCCGGCAAGTCCTTTAACGCCGCGCTGTCGGCCGCCCAGATCCTCGCGCGCCAGTACGACGACGTTCGCGACCGACTCGTCGCGTATCACGAGGACCTGCGCGAGGGCGTCGGCGCCGTCTCTCGAGAACTCCACGACTCCGGGACGCCGGCGTTCCGGGACCGAGATCGGTAAGCCCCGGAACCGGGATCGGTAAGCGCTGGTATCGGGATCAGTACCGTCGCCTCGTACGGACGTGGAGGATGCCCCGCGTGTCTCCGAAACTGTGATCGGTGATCCCGGTCGCGCTTCCGGTCGGGCGACAGACTCGCGTGCGTGGCAGAAATTACCGCCACACGTGACGCGTCGCGGTCGATTTCGCCCTCGAGTAATCCCGTATTACCGATCCGTTCACTCTACACACAGCTATATATAGTATAAGGTGATTATTCACGAGGATCTATTCGCGTCGAACCTTCTCTCTGGCCCGTGTTCCCCCGGAAAACGAAGAATCAACCCTTATGTGCGTGCGGTTTGAAGCCTCGAACGTTACCGAGATGAATGATTGGATCGCTATCGGGGCGCTGGCACTCGTCGGGGTGTTGATACCGTTCGGGATGATGGCGGTATCGTATCTCCTGCGACCCACCGTGCCCGAAACGAGCAAACGCGCCACCTACGAGAGTGGCGAGATTCCGACCGGCGGAACGCGCATCCGGTTCAATATTCAGTACTACATGGTTGCGCTTCTGTTCGTCATCTTCGATATCGAGACCGTCCTCCTGTTCCCGTGGGCGGTCGCCTACCAGGATGCGCTCGCTGAACCGGAAATCTCACTCGTCGGTGCGCTCGGGCCGATGCTGTTGTTCGTCGCCATCCTGCTCGTCGGACTCGCGTGGGCGTGGCGCAACGGCGCAGTACAGTGGGCACAGACCACTCGCCAGCTGGAAACTGACAGACAATGAGTAGCGAACAACCACGCCAGCAAATCTACGACAGCACCGCACCGTCGTCGGACACCCGCGACTCGCGGATCGGTGAGGGTGCCGACGACCGCTTCAACTCTAGGCTTCGCGAGGCCTTCGGGTCGACCCCGTTCATCCTCACGAAGTTCGACAAGTTCATGAACTGGGTGCGGGGCAACTCGATGTTCATGCTCCAGTTCGGGATCGCGTGCTGCAGCATCGAGATGATGCACACGTACGCGATCAAACACGATCTGGACCGGTTCGGGGCCGGCGTTCCGCGCGCCTCGCCCCGACAGGCCGACGTGATGATCGTTCCGGGGACGATCGTCTCGAAGTTCGGGCCCCGCATGAAGCGGGTCTACGATCAGATGCCCGAACCCAAGTTCGTGGTCGGCATGGGCTCGTGTACCATCTCCGGCGGCCCCTTCCAGGAGGGCTACAACGTCGTCAAGGGTGCCGAGGAGATAATCCCCATCGACATCCACGTTCCTGGCTGCCCACCGCGACCGGAGGCACTCGTCTACGGCATCGCCAAACTGCAAGAGCGGATCCGCAACGGCGAGTCGACTCCGGTCGTCGTCAAGCCATACGAACTCGAGGAGTTCGGCGACCTGCCGCAGGACGAACTCGTCCAGAAACTCGCCGACGATATCGACGAGGAGGATCTCGTCATGCGATACAACTGGGCTGATTCGCCATGAGCACGGGACTCGAGCGAGGGCAGCAGCCACCGGTCGAGGTGTCGGAAGACGATCTCGCGGCGCTGATCGGTGATCGTGCGCTCACACGCGACGATCACCTGAACGCGCCGGGGTTCGTCATCCGGCCGGACGACGTCCAGGACGTCCTCACGGATCTGCGGGACGAGGCCGGGTTCGATCACCTCTCCTGTCTCACCGCCCAGGAGTACGCCGACCGATACGAGTCGATCTACCACCTCAAGAAGTACGCCGATCCGACACAGGAGGTCTCGATCGTCGTCCCGACGACCACCGACAACCCGGTCAGCCAGACCGCCGAGCCGGTCTTCCGGACGGCCGACTGGCACGAGCGGGAAGCCTTCGACCTCGTCGGCATCGACTACGAGGGCCACCCCGATCCGCGTCGGATCCTCCTGCCCGAAACCTGGCAGGGACATCCGCTCTCGCGGGGGTATGATCAGGAAAAACCACAGCTCGTAACCCTCTCGGAGCACGCCAACCCGGTCCAGCCGGACCACCACGACGACGAGTCGGACACGATGTTCCTCAACATCGGACCGCATCACCCGGCGACCCACGGCGTGCTCCACATCGAGACGGTGCTGGACGGCGAGACGGTCGTCGACGTCGACCCCGATATCGGCTATCTGCACCGCTGCGAGGAGCAGATGTGCCAGCAGGGGACCTACCGTCACCAGATCATGCCCTACCCGGACCGCTGGGACTACGTCTCGGCCGGTCTGCTCAACGAGTGGGCTTACGCGCGCACGGTCGAGGACCTCGCGGACATCGAGGTCCCCGAGTACGCCCAGGTCATCCGGACGATGAGCGCCGAGATGTGCCGGATCGCCGCGCACATGCTCGCGCTGGCCACGTTCGCACTGGACGTCTACGGCGACTTCACCGCCATCTTCCAGTACGGCATGCGCGACCGAGAGGTCATTCAGGACATCCTCGAGGACCTGACCGGCCAGCGGCTCATGTTCAACTACTTCCGGCTGGGCGGGGTCGCCTGGGACCTTCCGGAACCCCGCGAGGAGTTCATCGAGAAGACGCGAGACTTCCTCGACGGGCTCCCCGCGAAGGTCGACGAGTACAACGACCTGCTGACCGGCAACGAAATCTTCCAGATCCGGTGTCACGACACCGGGATCCTCGAGCCCGAGGTCGCCAAACAGTACGGCTGTACCGGGCCCGTCGCCCGGGGCTCGGGCATCGATTACGACCTCCGTCGCGACGACCCCTACGGCTACTACGAGAACCTCGAGTGGGACGTCGTCACCGAGGACGGCTGTGACAACTTCAGCCGCGTTCTGGTGCGCATGCAGGAGGTCGAGGAGTCCGCGAAGATCATCGAGCAGTGTCTCGACTTACTCGCCGAGTGGCCAGAAGACGAGCGGACGGTTCAGAGCAACGTCCCACGGACGCTGAAACCCGACCCGGATACGGAGGTTTACCGCGCCGTCGAGGGGGCGAAGGGCGAACTCGGGATTTACATTCGTTCGGACGGGACGGACAAGCCGGGTCGGTTCAAGATCCGGAGTCCGTGCTTCCACAACCTCTCGGCGCTGCCCGAGATGTCCGAAGGGGAGTACGTGCCCGATCTGATCGCGTCGCTTGGCAGCCTCGATATCGTGCTCGGGGAGGTGGATCGCTAGTATGTTCGGTGCGGTTGCTGCGTATCCGCTGCAGGACACGGTCTTGCTTCCCGAACGGATCGGCGAGCTGACCGGCCTCGACGGGTTCGGCCTCGGCGGCGAACTGCTCGCGACCTTTCTCGCGGCCTTCATCATCGGGAACCTGATGCTCGCGATGACCGGCGTCGCGGGGCCGTGGGCCAAACGGAAGATCACCGCCGCGTTTACGGACCGAATCGCGGTCAATCGGCTCGGACCGGCCGGGATCTTCATCATCGTCGCCGACGCCGTTCGGCTCCTGTCGAAGGAGCTGATTATCCCGGAGAACGCGGATCGTCCGGCCTACGACCTCGCGCCGATCGTCGTCGCGGCGTCGGCGCTGCTGGGCTTTGCCGTCATTCCGATGGGAAGCGGGATCCACCTCGCGGACCCCGAAGTCGGACTCGCGTACGTCTTCGCGGTCTCGGGGATCGCGAGTCTGGGCCTGGTGATGGCCGGCTACGCGTCGGCGAACAAGTACTCCCTGATCGGGGGGCTTCGCGCGGTGGCACAGAACATCGCCTACGAGATCCCGCTGGTCGTCACCGGGATGTCGGTCGTGATCTTCGCCGGCACGCTGCAGATGGGCGAGATCGTCGCGGCCCAACACGAGACGCTGATAGAGATCGCCGGGATCTCGATTCCGACGTGGTACGCGTTCGTCAACCCCTTCGCGTTCGTCCTGTTCCTCATCGCGAACTTCGCGGAGGTCGGCCGCAACCCCTTCGACACGCCGGAGGCACCGACCGAGATCGTCGCCGGCTACCAGACCGAGTACTCCTCGGTCTACTTCGTGTTGATCTACCTCGGGGAGTTCCTCCACATCTTCCTCGGCGGCGCGATCATCGCGACGATCTTCCTCGGCGGACCTGCCGGGCCGATCCTCCCGGGCATCGTCTGGTTCCTCATCAAGATCTGGGCGGTGTTCTTCGCGACGCAGTGGCTGCGTTCGGCGGTACCACGCGTTCGGATCGACCAACTGATCGAGATCGGCTGGAAGGGGCTGCTGGTCCTCTCTTTCGCCAATCTCGTCCTGACCGCGGTAATCGTGGGGCTGCTAGCATGATCGGGATACTCAAATCGATGGCAACGACGATGAAGCACGCACTGGACGGCTCCACCTTCACGGTGGAGTACCCGGAGACCGCACCCGACGTTTCGCCGCGATTCCGTGGCGTTCACAAGTTCAGTCAGGAGCGGTGTATCTGGTGTCGCCAGTGCGAGAACGTCTGTCCGAACGACACCATTCAGATCGTGACGAACGATCAGCGACAGGGCGAACAGTACAACCTCCACATCGGGCAGTGCATCTACTGCCGGCTCTGCGAGGAAGTTTGCCCCGTCGACGCCATCCTGCTCACGGAGAACTTCGAGTTCACCGCGGACACGAAACACGACTTCGTCTACAACAAAGAGCAGCTGAAGGCGGTACCGTGGTACAAGGACATCGACCCGCTCGCCGCCCGCGAACCCGACCGGGGCGCGTGGGTCGGCGAGGGTGAGGGGGATGTCGACTACCAGTAACGGGTCCGCCCGTCCCGCAAACGGGCACTATCAACAACCATGAACTACGAGCTGATCGCGTTCGCGCTGTTCGCCGCCGTGACGCTGGCCAGCGCGGTGGGTGTCGTGCTCATGCAGGACCCGTGGCATTCGGCGCTCCTGCTTGGCGTAGCGTTGCTCAGCGTGGCGGTCCACTACGTGATGCTGGCGGCCGAATTCGTCGCCATGATGCAGGTCCTCGTCTACGTGGGCGGGGTCCTCGTCCTCATCACGTTCGCCGTCATGCTGACCGAGCGCGACGACGCCGACGCAGACGAGGTGGTACAGGCATGACGACCGGTCCGAAACTTCGACTCGGCAAGACGCTGATCCCGGGGCTGCTCGCCGTCGGTCTGTTCGGCGTGATGGCGCTCATCACGCTGAACGCGGCCTTCGAGCCGATGACCCAGGCAGCGGGGGCCGGCTTCCCCGACGACGTCTCGATCACGGCCGAACTCGGCTACGCGCTGTTCGGCTTCGACGAACTCCAGACGATCGGCGGAACCGAAC
This sequence comes from Natrinema sp. DC36, assembly GCF_020405225.1. Classification (NCBI taxonomy): domain Archaea; kingdom Methanobacteriati; phylum Methanobacteriota; class Halobacteria; order Halobacteriales; family Natrialbaceae; genus Natrinema; species Natrinema sp. DC36. The sequence continues at coordinate 752,640 of NZ_CP084472.1, read as the reverse complement.
CCTTCCTCGCCGCCGTCTTGCTCGTGGCGATCGCGCTCGACGCCGCGCTCGACGCCTCGCTCGTCCTCGCGAAACGCGAAGAGGAGGGCGAACCCGTTGCTGCACTCTCGAGCACCGGCGAGGCCTCGAGCACCGAAACCGGTCCGGAACCAGCCGTTACCGATGGCGGAGCTGACGGTGGGACAGCCGAGACGGGAGGTGGGAATCGATGACCGTCGACGTGCAGTACTACGTGCTGCTGTCGATGGCGGTGTTCTGTATCGGTCTCTTCGGGGTGCTGACGCGTCGCAACGCACTGTTGTTCCTCATGTCCGTCGAACTCATGCTGAACGCGGCGAATATCAATTTGATCGCGTTCGCGTTCTATCACGGCAACCTCACGGGGCAGTTGTTCGCGCTGTTTACGATGGCGCTCGCCGCCGCCGAGGTAGCCGTCGGACTCGGGATCATTCTGGTGTTGTACCGCAACTTCCGTGACGTCGACGTCACGGTTCCGACGACCATGAGGTGGTAAAGATGGCCGCAATAGCAACAGATCCGTTCGGATTCGCACCGGCGATCGCAGTGTTCCCGCTCGTGGCCTTCGTGGTCACGCTCGTCTTCGGGACGTACATGCCGAAGAAGGGGGCGTTCGCGGGCATCATCGCGACGGCGGGCTCGCTCGTAATCTCGCTCGTCATGTTCGCGGCCGTCGCGGGCGGCGAGACGCATCAGACGACGCTCTACGAGTGGACGGCCGGCGCGGCCGCGAGCGCGACCGGTACCGAGGAGATCTCCTTCACGTTCGGGATTCTGATCGATCCGCTCTCGGCGCTCATGCTGGTGATCGTCTCGCTGGTCGCACTGCTCGTCCACGTCTTCAGTCTCGGCTATATGAACGCCGAAGGGGAGACGGGGCTCCGGCGGTACTACGCCGAACTCGGTCTCTTTACCTTCAGCATGCTCGCGTTCGTCTTCGCGGACAACCTGCTGATGGCGTTCATGTTCTTTGAACTCGTCGGGCTCTGCTCGTACCTGCTGATCGGGTTCTGGTTCCGCACGGAATCGGCCCCCTCGGCCGCGAAGAAGGCGTTCCTGGTCACCCGCTTCGGTGACTACTTCTTCTTGGTCGGGGTTGTCGCCATCGCCGCGACGTTCGGCACGGTCGGCTTCGCCGGCGAGGAGTCGTTCGTTACCGCCGCCGAGACGGCGATCGACGACGGCGCGACGCTGTTCGGCTTCGACGCCGAGACCTGGGTGACGATCACCGGGCTGCTCGTGCTCGGCGGGGTGCTGGGCAAGTCCGCGCAGTTCCCCTTCCACACCTGGCTGCCCGACGCCATGGAGGGCCCGACGACCGTCTCCGCACTCATTCACGCGGCGACGATGGTCGCGGCCGGCGTCTACCTGGTCGCTCGCATGTTCGGCTACTACGCGCTGAGTCCGACCGCGCTGGCGATCATCGCCTTCGTCGGCGGCTTCACCGCCTTGTTCGCCGCGACCATGGCCGTCGTCAAAGACGACATCAAGCAGGTGCTGGCGTACTCGACGATCAGCCAGTACGGCTATATGATGCTCGGACTCGGCGTCGGCGGCTACGTCGCCGGGGTCTTCCACCTCATGAACCACGCCTTCTTCAAGGCCTTGCTGTTCCTCGGTGCCGGTGCCGTCATCATCCTCATGCACCACGAGCAGGACATGTGGGAGATGGGCGGGCTGAAGGACGAAGCGCCCGTCGTCTACTACACGTTCCTCGCCGGCGCGCTCGCGCTCGCGGGGATCGTCCCCTTCTCGGGCTTCTGGTCGAAAGACGAGGTGCTGTTCGACGCGCTGGCCGTCGGCCTGGCGGAGCCGGTCATCCTCGCGGCCTACGCGATGGGTCTGCTCGCCGTCTTCTTCACCGGCTTCTACACGTTCCGGATGGTCTTCCTGACCTTCCACGGCGAGCCTCGCTCCGACACGGCCGAGGAACCCCACGCGGTCGGCTGGGCCGTCAAGGTCCCGCTGCTCGTACTCGGGACGCTCGCGGCCGTCGTCGGCTTCGCGAACCTCGCGCCCGTCGCGAGCCTGCTCGACCTCGACATCACCTACCTCGAGCACTGGCTCGACGGCGAGTACGGCTACGTCGAGGGACTGACCTATCACGCGTACCACGAGACGGTGGCCTTCGAAGAGAGCTACATCGGATCGGAGACCACCACGATGCTGTTGAGCGCCGGACTGTCGCTCGGTCTCGCACTGGCCGGCGCGTTCACCGCGCACACGCTGTACAACGTGTCCGAACCGTCGCGTCACACGCAAAAGCTCGGCGGCGCGTACCGCGTCCTCAAGCACAACTACTACCAGGACGAGTACCAGGTCTGGCTCGCCGAAGGCTTCACGCTCCCGCTGGCTCGAGCGGCCGATCGGTTCGATCAGACCGTCATCGACGGGGTCGTCAACGGGACCTCGACGATCAGTCTGTTCGGCAGCGATCGAATGAAACGGCTCCAGACGGGTATCGTGACTAACTACGCGGCGCTGTTGGTGGGCGGGTTCATCGGCTTACTACTCGTCCTCGGCTATCTCGGAGGGTGGTTCGCATGATGATCGAAGCACTGATCGCAGTCGCACTGGTCGGCGCACTGGTGACGTTCGTCGCGCCGAATCGCATCGCCGGCAAACTCGCCTTCGCCATCAGTCTCGTGCCGGCGGCCCTGTCCCTGTGGCTGTTCGCCGCCTTCGACGGCAGCGGGAACGCCCTGCTCGACGGCGAACTGGCGTTCGAATCGCAGGCGGCGTGGCTCGAGATCGGCGGGCGGTCGATTTCCTGGTTCGTCGGCGTCGACGGGATCAGCATGCCGCTGGTCGTCCTGACGACGATCCTCTGTACGCTGGCGATCGTGAGTTCGTGGACGCCGATCGACGAGCGCGAGTCCCAGTTTTACGGGCTCATCCTCTTCATCGAGGCGATGCTGATCGGCGTCTTCACCGCGCTCGACTTCTTCCTCTGGTTCGTCTTCTGGGAGGCGGTCTTGATCCCGATGTATCTGCTGATCGGGATCTGGGGCGGCCCGCGCCGGAAGTACGCCGCGATCAAGTTCTTCGTCTACACGAACGTGGCGTCGCTGGTGATGTTCGGTGCTTTCATCGCGCTCGTCTTCGGGCTCGGTGACTCGGTCACCTCCTTCGCACTGCCCGAGATCGCGACGGCGATGCTCGAGGGCGGCCCCGAGGGGCTCTTCGGCCTCGGCGGGACGGCGCTCGCCTCGGTCGTCTTCATCGCGATGTTCCTCGGTTTCGCGGTGAAGGTGCCCATCGTCCCGTTCCACACGTGGCTGCCCGACGCCCACGTGGAGGCGCCGACGCCGGCCTCGATACTGCTGGCCGGCGTTCTGCTGAAGATGGGGACCTACGCCCTGCTCCGGTTCAACTTCACGATGTTCCCGGAGCAAGTCGAGGCTTATGCGGTTCCGATCGCCACGATCGCCGTCATCAGCGTCATCTACGGCGCGATGCTGGCGCTCGCGCAGACCGACCTCAAACGGATCGTCGCCTACTCCTCCGTCTCGTCGATGGGCTACGTCATCCTCGGACTGGTGGCCTACACCCAGTTCGGGGTCGGCGGCGCGACGTTCCAGATGGTCTCCCACGGCCTGATCTCCGGGCTGATGTTCATGGCCGTCGGCGTCATCTACAACGCGACTCACACCCGGATGATTACCGACATGTCCGGGATGGCGGATCGGATGCCGATCGCGGTCGGGATCCTCATCGCCGGCGCCTTCGGCTACATGGGGCTGCCGCTGATGAGCGGCTTCGCCGCGGAGTACTTCATCTTCTTCGGCTCCTTCGGCTCCGAGCTACTCGAGTACTCGGCGCTGTTCACGTCGCTCGCGATGTTCGGCATCGTCATCGTCGCGGGCTACCTGCTCTTTGCCCTCCAGCGGACGGTATTCGGCCCGTATCAACTCGAGACCGACTACGAGGTCGGCCGCGCACCCGTCCACGACGTCGCGTCGATGGTCGTGTTGCTGGGGCTCGTCATCGCCCTCGGCGTGGCTCCCGACCTGATCTTCGACATGATAACCGACGCAATCGATCCGATCGTCCAGGGAGGTGACCTCTGATGGCGGTCCTCGAACTTCCCGAGTGGACGGCGCTCGCACCGGCACTGATCCTGGCGGGGACGGCACTCGTCCTGTTCCTGCTCGACAGCATCAACCCGCGCTCGACGAACCGCACGCTGCTCGCCGGCACCGCCGTCGCCGGGTCGCTGTCGTCGCTGGCCGTCGCCGTCTGGTTTACCGCCGCCGGCGTCGGGGCGACCGGCATCGACAACTACGGCGTCATCGATATCATGGACGGCCAGTTCGTCGTCGATCAGCTGGCGCTGTACTTCATGATCATCATCGCGGTCGTCACCGCCCTCGTCACGGTCGCGAGTTACGATTACCTGCGAGACCACACCTATCAGGCAGAGTATTACTCGCTGATCATCCTCGCGGCGACCGGGATGTCGATGATGGCCGCGTCGAACAGTCTCGTGACGATCTTCATCGCGCTCGAGCTAACGAGCCTGCCGTCGTACGCGCTCGTCGCGATCCTGAAGGACAACCGCGGCAGCGTCGAAGCGGGCCTGAAGTACTTCCTGATCGGGGCGCTCTCGTCGGCGATCTTCGTCTACGGCGTCTCGCTGGTCTACGGGGCGACCGGCTCGCTGCAACTCGAGGCGATCGCGGCCAACCTCGACGGTGCCGGCGAGATGGGCGGATTGCTCGGTCTCGGGATCCTCATGCTGATCGGCGGGATCGCGTTCAAGACCGCGAGCGTCCCCTTCCACTTCTGGGCGCCCGAGGCCTACGAGGGCGCGCCCGCGCCGATCTCCGCGTTCCTCTCCTCGGCCTCGAAGGCCGCCGGCTTCGTGCTCGCCTTCCGCGTGTTCACGACGGCGTTCCCGCTCGAGGCGACGACCGCCGTCATCGGCGTCGACTGGACGTGGGCGTTCGTCATCCTTGCAATCGTCACGATGACGGTCGGGAACTTCGCGGCGGCGACCCAGGAGAACGTCAAGCGGATGCTCGCCTACTCCTCGATCGGTCACGCCGGCTACGTCCTGATCGGGCTGGCGGCCCTTTCGACCGACGCCGGCGAGGTGGTCATGGGAGCAGCCATGATGCACCTGCTGGTCTACGGCTTCATGAACACGGGTGCGTTCCTGTTCGTCGGCCTGGCGGAATACTGGGGCGTCGGCCGCACCTTCGAGGACTACAGCGGCCTCGCGAAGCAAGCGCCGTTCGCCTGCGCCGCGATGGCGGTCTTCATGTTCAGCCTCGCGGGCATCCCGCTGTTCGGCGGCTTCTGGAGCAAGTACCTCCTGTACACCGCGACGATCGAGGCGGCCGCGGACAACGCGGCCCTGCTCCTCGTCGCCGCCGCGCTCGTCGTCAACAGCGCGCTCTCGCTGTACTACTACTCGCGGCTGGTCAAGGCGCTCTGGATCGAGGATCCGATCGTCGATCGGGATCGACTCGCCCAGCCGACCGGGCTCTACGCGGCGATCATCGTCGCCGCAGTGATCACGGTCCTGATCCTGCCGGCGTTCGGCCCGATCGCCGACGCCGCGACCGAGGCGGCAGCCGCGATCGTCGCGTAGTCGCCCCACGGGAGACCCGGTAGCTTTTACCCCTCGGGGTTGCAAGCCGCGACAAATGGTTTTCCGGCTCGTTCTCGGTTGCGGAACCGTCTGCCGTCAGGTGACCGACCAGGTCGCCGAGCGTGACGGCCGCGTGCTCGTCATCACCGACGACGAGAGCGTCGTCGAGACGTTGCGCGACGAGAGCGTGCCGGCTCGGAGCGCGGATCCGGCCGATCCCGACACCATCGCGAACGTCGACACGCCGGACGTGATCTTCGTCGGGAGCGACCGAACCGACGTCAATCGGGCCGCGCTCGAGGCCGCGCGCGAGCGATTTCCCGACGCCGTGATCGTGGCCTATCTGGGCGGTAACGCGACGGCCGCCGACCGCGACCAGTTCGCGGCCCGCGCGGATCGGATCATCGACCCGACGGACGCGATGGCCGACCGCGCGGTCGACGAGACGGCGAGCCCGTCCGCCGAAGCGGCGATCGAACTCCGGGAACGGCTGGGGCGGATCGATGGCCGGCTGGCGGTCGTGGCCCACGACAATCCGGACCCGGACGCGATCGCGAGCGCGGTCGCGCTCGTCGACGTCGCCGAGTCCGTCGGCGTCGCCGCCGACGCCTGCTACTTCGGCAACATCTCTCATCAGGAAAACCGAGCTATGGTCAACTTGCTCGAGTTGGATCTGCGAAATATGGCTCCCGACGACTCGCTCGCGGAGTACTCGGCGTTTGCACTGGTCGATCACTCCCGACCCGGCGTCAACGATCAGCTTCCGACGGACCTCCACGTGGATATCGTCATCGATCACCATCCGCCGCGCGGGCCGGTTCCCGGCGAATTCGTCGACCTCCGGGAGGGTGCGGGTGCGACCAGCACCGTCCTGACGGAGTACGTCGATCGCTTCGATCTCGCGTTCGACCCCTCGACGGCGACGGCGCTGTTGTACGGCATTCGAGTCGACACGAACGATTTCACGCGGGAAGTCTCGCCCGCCGACTTCAGGGCCGCGTCCACCCTGTCACCCCACGTCGATACGTCGATTCTGCGCCAGATCGAACACCCCTCGCTCGAGGGCGAGACCCTCGAGACGATCGCGCGCGCGATCAAGAACCGCGTCCAGCGCGATTCGGTGGCCGTCGCCAGCGTCGGGCGGATCGGGGATCGGGACGCGTTACCCCAGGCGGCAGATCAGTTGCTCGCGATGGAGGGCATCGAGACGACGCTCGTGTTCGGGTTCGACGACGAGATGGTGTTCCTGTCGGCCCGCTCGCGAGCCGCCGACGTCGACCTCGGCGAGACGCTCCGGGACGGGTTCGATCGGATCGGCAGCGCCGGCGGCCACGCGGACATGGCCGGCGCGCAACTCGAGATCGGGATCCTGGGCAGCGCCGACCACGAAGTGGAGGTCGAATCGATCGTCAGCGTCGTCGAGGAGGTGATCACGAACCGGTTCTTCGAGGCGATCCAGACGCGGCCCGGGGTCCCGGTGGGTGCCTACACGCAAACAAGCGAGTGGCTGTTCACCCAGCGGGGCGAGCCGGAAGACGGCGAGTCGGCGTGAGGCGGTAAGAACGCGATTTTCGGTGTTCAGAACCGATAGTGAACCCCATCGAGGGACGGGTGACCAGCGGTGGACGGGTGAGCGGGTACCTACACCGTCTCCGTTCTCGTCCCCCGACGAACGGCGTTGACCGCCGCGCCGAGCAGTATCACGATGCTGGCGAAGTACAGCCACGTGACGAACAGCAGGATGGCACCGATTACGCCGTACGCCGCGTACCGACTGGCGTTGGCCGCGTAGATCCGGAATCCGATCTGCAGAATTACCCAGCCGACTGCGGCGACGACCGTCCCCGGTATGACCCCACCCAGCGACACGTCCACGGGCGGGAGCACGTAGTATATCGGCAGGAATGCGATCGCGAGCACGGCGATCAACACGACCGTTCCGAGGACGTTGACGAACGGGATTTGTAATCGTAGTATCGAGAGTGCAGCGCCGATAGCGACGACGAGCGCGACGGCAAGTGCGATTCCGATGACGACGATGAGGGCGTTTCGGAGCTGGCCGAGCAGCGACGTGTCGACCTCGTCAGCGTACACCTCGTCGAACGCCTGGTCGAGGCCGCGAAAGAGCTTCAGGGCGCTCCACGTTAGCGCGAGGAACCCGATCACGGACGCGGCCGCTCGACCGGTGGTGTTGGTGAGTGCCTGCGTTACGATCTGTTGCCCCGAAGACGAGAGGTGCTGGCTGAGCAGACTCGTGACGCGATTGGCCAGGTCCTGCCCGCCGACGAACGACGCGACCGCCACGGCGAGCAGTATCAGCGGTAGTATCGACACGAACGCGTAGTAGGCGATACCCGCCGCCAAGAACGTGAGATTTCGATCCCTCGCGAGGGCGACTACGGATCCGACGAACGACATACACTCCGTACGACGGCTTCCCTGTTGAATCCGATGCCGGCAGCGGAATAGCGTCGCCGTGATAGCGGACGACTTCGTGCGGGCCGGAGCGAACCGAGTCGTTCAGCCCTCCCCTCCACGGTGGATACCGAACCCGTCGCACTCACCGCTGTGAGCGACCCCGAGGGCGAGACACGAGAGCGACGCGGCGGGAGGTCGCGGCGGCCTATCACCTGTCAGTCAGTGACGTGGAGTCGCCGATCGGTTTCGGTGACTCCCGCGGACGGAGACAGCCGGCAGTAACAGTACTTTTGCGCGCCGCTCCCGTGTTCCCGTGTATGGACGTCGTGTCGGACCGAACGAAACCCCAGGTCAAGGAGTACATGACGCGCGATGTGGCGACGGTGTCGCCGGACGAGACCGTCGGCGACGTCGCGACGCGGATCGCCGAGAGCGAGGAGCACAGCGGCTTTCCAGTCTGCGAGCGACGCCGCGTCGAAGGCTTCGTCAGTGCCCGCGACCTGCTGCTGGCCGACGACGGCGATCCGATCTTCAAGGTCATGGCCACCGAGTTGCTCGTCGCCCACCCCGACATGAAGGTGACCGACGCCGCCCGGGTCATCCTTCGCTCGGGCATCCAGAAGCTTCCCGTCGTCGACGACGCGGGCAATCTGGTGGGGATCATCTCCAACGCGGACGTGATCCGCAGTCAGATCGAGCGCGCCACCCCCGAGAAGGTCGGCAAGCTGATGCGGACCTTAGAGCAGATTCACGAGATCGATCTGACGGAGGAGCGCCGGACGGTTCCGCTCTCGGACCTGACGCCCACGCAGGGACGGGTCTACGCCGACGAACTCGAGGGGCGGCGCTACGAACTCGAGCGGGGGCTGGCCGAGCCGCTGGTCGTCATCGACAACGGCGGCACCCTCCTGCTGGCGGACGGCCACCACCGCGTGCTCGCGGCCGACCGGCTGGGAATCGACGAGATGGACGCCTACGTTATCGTCGTCGACACCGAAATCGATCTGGGAATGGCACGCACGGCCGAAAAGGAGGGCCTCGAGCGTATCAACGACATCGATGTCGTCGATTACGCCCGACATCCGCTTGTTCAGACGACGAAACGGCTGCAGTCCGACGGCGGAAACAGTGGGGAGACGAAGTAACGCCGTCGTTAGCCCGCCGCTCGCAGCGGTGTCTTACGCTCGTCTGACGCTACTTGCCAGGGCCGACGATCGTCTGACGATCGGGCCGTTCCGTTGCCGAACCCATCCGTCCGTCTCGGTTCGGAACGCTGGACATCTCTCACTCCGATCCATCCTCCCCGAACCTTCATTGCGTTGTCGGCAAATATTACGACCATGTACGACGACGAGGAGCTCGAGGAAATCCGCGAGGAAGGCCGGCGATGGGAGACTGAGTCGCTCGAGCCGGTTCTCGAGCGCCACGGCGAGCGGAAGGACCGGTTCGCGACGGTTTCGAACCACGAGGTCGATCGGCTCTATACCCCCGAGGACGTCTCGGAACTCGACTATCTCGAGGACCTGGGCTTTCCGGGCGAGGAACCCTACACTCGGGGACCGTACCCGACGATGTACCGCGGGCGGACGTGGACGATGCGCCAGTTCGCCGGCTTCGGTACCGCCGAGGAGACCAACGAGCGCTTCCACTACCTGATCGACGAGGGACAGACCGGCCTCTCGGTGGCGTTCGACATGCCGTCGCTGATGGGACTCGATTCGGACGACCCCATGAGTGAGGGCGAGATCGGTCGGGAGGGGGTCGCCGTCGACACGCTCCGGGACATGGAGATCCTCTTCGACGAGATCGACCTCGCGGACATCTCGACGTCCTTTACGATCAACCCCTCCGCGCCGGTGATCTACGCGATGTACGTCGCGCTGGCGGATCAGCGGGACGTTCCCCGCGCGGAGCTTCGCGGGACCCTCCAGAACGACATGTTCAAGGAGTTCATCGCCCAGAAGGAGTGGGTGATTCCGCCGGAGCCGTCGCTCGATCTCGTGACGGATGTCCTCGAGTTCAGCACGGCAGAGACGCCGAAGTTCCACCCGATTTCGGTGTCGGGCTATCACATCCGCGAGGCTGGCTCGACGGCGGTTCAGGAACTCGCCTTCACCCTCGCGGACGGCTTCGGTTACGCCGAGGATGCGATCGAGCGCGGGCTCGACATCGACGAGTTCGCGCCGCGACTCTCCTTTTTCTTCAACTGTCACAATTCCTTCTTCGAGGAGATCGCGAAGTTCCGGGCGGCCCGGCGAATCTACGCGCGCGTGATGGACGAGTGGTACGACGCCGAGGCCGAGGCGTCCAAACAGCTCAAGTTCCACACCCAGACTGCGGGCCAGTCGCTGACGGCTCAGCAGCCGCTGAACAACGTCGCCCGGGTGACGATGCAGGCGCTGGCCGGCGTCCTCGGCGGCACCCAGTCGTTGCACACTAACAGCTTCGACGAGGCGCTCGCCCTGCCTGGCGAGGATGCAGTCCGGGTCGCGCTGCGAACCCAGCAGATCATCGCCGAGGAGTCAGGTGCGGCGGACATCGTCGACCCGATGGGCGGTTCCTTCGCCGTCGAGACGCTCACGAACGAGATCGAGGAGCGGACGATGCGCTACATCGAGGAGGTCCGGGAGATGGGCGACGGCTCGGTCCGCGACGGCGTTCTCACGGGAATCGAGGACGGCTACTTCCTCCGGGAGATTCAGGACGCCTCGTACGAGTACCAGGAGCGCGTCGAGCGCGGCGAGGAGGTCGTCGTCGGCGTCAACGAGTACACGCTCGAGGAGGATACCAGTCCCGAGATCCTCCAGATCGACGAGACCACGGCTGAACGCCAGCTCGGCCGCCTCGAGGAGGTGAAATCGGATCGGGACGACGCGGCGGTCGCGGACGCGCTCGAGGCCCTGCGCGAGGCCAGCGAGCGCGGCGAGAACGCGATGCCGTACATCGTCGACGCGGTGAAAGCCTACGCGACGATGGGCGAGATCATGGCGGTCTTCGAGGAGCAGTACGGGGCGTACAGCGAGAATATCGGGCTGGCCTGAGTCGAGCTGTGGAGGAGGTTACAGCGCGTCGTCGTCGAATCGAGAGAACACGTTGACGACGATGCCGAGTGAGGCCAGCAGGGTGCCGACCGCGACGGCACCGTAAACTGCCAGCGTGAGCGGCGAGACGGGCACTGCGAGCGTATAGACGACGATTTCCTCGAGTCCGGTGTAGCCGGGCAAGGTCGCACCGAGTAGCGCCCCGAACGCGGCGGTCGCGGCGATCAGCGCGAGGCCGAGGCCGGCGACGGCGCCTCGGCCACCGATCGTTCGGTCGTCGATCACGACTCTCGATACGTCGCCTCGGATAGTGGGTTTTGTGCTGTAGCGAGGCCGGGTCGACTAGCGACGCCGGGACCACGAGTGAATCCTGCGCTCTGGCGAGCGATACACGTCCCGTGGCTGCTACCGCCACACATAATCCATTTGAAGCTCGTTTCACTGATGACACAACGCGTGCATTCCCCGCTGTTTCCCACCGGAAAGGGAGAGCCGCAAAACCTATGGTCCCGTTCTTGTCTTCTAGGTGTATGGTTCGGTATCCTGATGGAAGTTGTCCCGACTGTGGTGAGCGGCTATTTGCTCGAATCGCTGGTCCCGCTCGATGTTCGAACTGCGTCGATCCACGCACTGCAGAGCAGCTCGAGCGGGAGCCGACGATGTCTACTCAGTAGTATTTCTCACTACAGCTTGGACGCGCTCGATCGCACGATAGCTGTGCAATCGGTGGCAAACCGTTTCGGCCGATGCGAGCGATCGCTCTCGTCTACACTGCCGGTATCCTATTTCGGTTTGTCGTCTCGTGGGTCCAGCCGGTAGAGGGCTCGATCGAGTCTGCGGCCGAGTCTCGATCGGTGACACCCCCGCACGGCACCGGTCGCTTCTTCGTCTGCCGAGCCAAGCTGGGAAACGCTCTTCCCCGCCTGCCGTGTATCTCGCCGATAGTGGTCGTCTATGAGCTCCGATAAGACTGAGTCCGACCGACCGACACCACAGCGCCGGCTCTCAGAAAAGGAACTGTTCTTGCTCCTCCTGGTCGGAATCTCGAGTATGATGGCGGTGACCGGGTTCGTGCTCATCATCAACTGATCGCGACGGCGGTCGGCTCTCGGCCGCGATCAGGGCTCGCCGGTGTCGTATCGCGTCCGATCGTCGGTTTCGATCACTCGAGCCGCGAGGTAGGTCACGAACGCGAGCGTCCCCATCGTCGACAGCAGGACGGCGAACTGGATTGTCGACTGGAGCGGATCGAACCCCCACGGGTTGAACACCGCGAAGACCGCGACGAAGAACGCCATAATCAGGAAGGGGATCGTGTTGACTGCGAGGTCGAGCGCTACTTCCGCGTCGAAGGCAGGTCGGCTCATCGGTAGCTGTTAGATTGTGGTGTCTCGAGCGAGTCGTTCGGTGAACGGTTCCGATTCACGATTCGATTCCCCGGCTCTCGCCGCGCTCGGCTCGGCGGGACCGCACGAGGCCGGCCCCGCCGATCGTCACCACGCCGGCGACGACGAGCGCCGCGCCGCGACTCGCCAGACCGGTGAGGGGCTCGAGAGGGGCGATCGGCAGGGTTCCGGTGCCATGGGCGGCCAATATCGCGCCGACGAGGACGAACGCCGCGCCGAATTTGGCTGCGAACGCGAGCGGCCGGTCCACGTAGTCGGCGTCCGCGAGGATACCAGCGACGCTCGCGGCGAAGACGACGAGTCCGACGACGGCGACCGGGACGAGATCGACGACGATCCCGACCTCCGAGCCGACGAGTCCGAGGGCGACGAGGACTGGCCACGGTCTCGCGGCGTCCGTGCGATCGGTCTCGCTTCGCCTCGAGTGGTCGGCCATACCCGAGGTTCCACCTCGAGACTGTAGTATCTGCCCCTACTGTTCACCGTTCTTGACCTTCTCGTATCCTGATCCGAAGGATCAGAATATCACCTGCCGCCACCGCGTGAACGACTCACTCGGGTCCCGCGGGGTGACTACTCGTCGCGCTCGATGACGAACTCCGTGAACTCCTCGAGCTTCCGGGTCGTCTCCGCGTCGAAGTCCACGCCGTCGATCGCCGCGCGCGCATCGGCGGCCAGCTCGAGTGCGCGCTCGCGGGCGTACTCGATACTGCCGGCGGCCTCGAGGATTTCCAGGGCCTCGAGGATCTCCTCGTCGGTATTGTCGTCGGCCTCGAGGATCGCCTGCAGCCGTCGGGCGCGCTCCGGCTCGCTCGCCTCGATGGCGTGGATGACCATGAGGGTCTTCTTTCCCTCGCGGATGTCGTTACCGAACTCCTTGCCGAACGCGCCGGCCCGGCCCAGCGAGTGCTCGACGTCCAGGATGTCGTCGCCGATCTGGAAGGCGATCGCGGTCAGTTCGGCGTACTCGGCGATCGCTTCCTCGACGTCGTCGGGCTGGTTGGTAATGATCGCGGCGAGGCGAGCCACGATCCGGCCGAGACAGCCCGTCTTGCACGCGCACATCTCCAGATACTGTGCCGTGTTGATCCGGACGTCGCGTTCGTTGTGCCAGCAGATGTCCATCCCCTGGCCGAGGTGGGTGCGGTTGAGTTCGTCCATCAGCATCTCGTAGGCGGCCAGCCGCCGATCGGCAGGGAGGTCGGCCGGATTTCGGCTGATGACCTTCAACGGCAGGAAGTACATCGCGTTGCCGGCATTGAGCGCGATATCGCGGCCGTAGAGGCGGTGGAGCGCCCGTTCGCCGCGTCGAATCGTGGCCCCGTCCTCGACGTCGTCGACGATGATCGTCCCGTTGTGCAGTATCTCCGGAATGCAGGCGTAGGGTAGATACTCGGCCGGGTCCTCGCCGAACCCCTCGACGAAGACGAGAAAGAGTATCGCACGCCACCGTTTGCCGCCGCGATCGAGCAGATCCCACAGCGGCGTCGCCAGCGCGCGCTGGATGCCGTGGGGATCGTAGTCGTACGTCGGGGACCCGAAGAACGACTCGAGGTAGTCGGCGTCGATCTCGCGCGGAACCAGGTCGGCGATCGCTTCGTCGATGGCCGGCCGCCAGTCGGCTAGCGTCTCCCGCATATCGAGACCGAGAGGGAGCGGCGTGAAAAAGATTCGTAGTTTGTCGTGTCACCAACGGTTGCAAACCGTCGGACAGTTCTCGGAATCCGTTGCGATCGAGCGGTACAGTTACCAGTCCATCGGTCCACGTACCAGTCATGACCGCCTGGATCGGCTCCGTCTTCGAGAGCGACGTCGGCTGGGACCACCTCGAGGCCCTCGTCGACGTGGGGAATCGCATGGCCGGCAGCGAGGGCGAACGCGAAGCCGCCGAGTTGACGCGGGACGCGCTGGCCGACGTCGGCGCGCGAAACGCCCGACTCGAATCGTTCGAGATTCAGGGCTGGACCCGAGGCGACAGCGCGATCACGGCCGGCGACACCACGCAGGACTGTATCGCGCTGCCGCGCAGTCCGTCCGAACGCGTCGTCGCGCCGCTGATCGATCTCGGCTACGGCCTCCCCGCGGACTTCGAGGAGAGCGACGTCGAGGACGCCGTCGTTATGGTCCGCAGCGACGTGCCTGACTACTACGACCGGTATCTCCACCGCCGGGAGAAGTACTATCACGCCGTCGAGAACGGCGCGGTGGGGTTCGTCTACCGAAATCACGTCGAGGGCTGTCTCCCGCCGACCGGTAGCGTAGGAACGGACGAGGAACCCGTCGGTGAGATTCCGGCGATCGGCGTCTCGAGCGAGGTCGGGTCGCGGCTGGCCCGCCGGTTCGACGGGGAGTCGATCACGCTCTCCGTCGAAGCCGATATCCACTCCGCGACGAGCCAGAACGTTCGCGCCGAACTCGGTCCGGACACCGACGAGCGCGTCCTCGTGACGAGCCACGTCGACGCTCACGACATCGCCGAGGGAGCGATGGACAACGGGGCGGGAACCGCAATGATCGTCGAGATCGCGAACGCCCTTGCGGATCGCGAGGCGGAGCTCGAGACCCGCGTCGAGTTCGTCGGCTTCGGTGCGGAGGAGGTCGGACTAGTCGGCTCGACGCGGGCCGCCGAGCGGATCGATCACGAATCGATCAAAGCGGTGGTCAACAACGACGGCGTCGTCCGCGATCGGACGCTCTCGATCGTTACCCACGGATTCGACGCGCTCCGGAACGTGGCGAACGACGTCGCGGACCGGTACGACCATCCGATCGGCACCGTGCCGAAACTCGGCCCTCACAGCGACCACTGGTCGTTCGTGAAATGGGGTGTTCCTGGCTGTCACGTCAAATCCATGTCTGACGATGCGGGACGGGGCTGGGGCCACACCTTCGCGGACACGATCGAGAAACTCGAGTCCCGGACCCTGTCCGAACAGGCGATCCTCCTGACCGAGTACGTCGTCGCACTCGCCCGCGAGGACGTGACGATCGACCACCGGGATCCCGACGCGATCGCGGCCGACCTCGAATCGCAGGACCTCGCTGAAGGAATGCGGATCACCGGCGACTGGCCCTACGACGAGTCCGGGAGCAATTGACCGGCAGCGCACGCCCGATCGCACGAGGAGAGCGAGCGCGGTTCGGAGCGAACGCAGTGAGCGAGAACCGGGGACTGTGCCATCGCCGTGTGAACGGTTTTCGCTGCTCTGTGGGTATCGCCGCCGACTGCAATCGGCCGCCGGCGCGCGGTCGCCGACCGACAACCGTACGCTTTTGAGCGGGCCGCGTGAACTGCCGTCTATGGATGCCGCGTGGAGCGCGGGCGATTTACCCGTCGTCGGCGTCGTCGACCGCGAAGCGGATCCGAGCGATGCCAGCGAGACCGTCGAGGATCTCGAGTCGGTGCTCGCCGATACGGACGGGACGGTCGTCACCGGCGGTCTCGATGCCGTTCTCGCGGCGGAGCCGTCGGTGCTCGTGACGGTCGACGAAGCGGCGTTGTCGGCGGTCGCTCGCGCCGGCGTCGAAACGCCCGTTCTCCCGGTCGGCCCCGTCACAGGAATGGAGTCGGTCGACCGCGATCGCCTTCCCGATGCGGTCGGGGCGACGCTCGAGGGATGCGCCGTCCAGCGCTCTCGGCCCGTCTTCGGCGTTAGCCTCGAGTCGGGATCGACGCCCGAGACGGAACTCGATACCGAATCGGAGACCGATCGAACGGACTCGAGGACCGATCGGAACGACATCGACGGAGTCGAGCGCGCGCTGTTCGACGTGATGCTGGTCACCGAGGAACCGGCACGGATCTCCGAGTACGGCGTGCGAAGCCGAGACGCGTCGGTCGCGACCTTTCGAGCCGACGGGGTCGTCGCGGCGACGCCGGCGGGGAGTCACGGCTACGCGAGCGCGGTCGACGCGCCGTCCCTCTCGGCTGGCGTCGACGCGGCCGCGGTCGCACCGATCGGCCCCTTCGTGACGCAAACCCGTCGGTGGGTACTCCCGAACGACGACCTGGCGTTCACGGTCGAACGCGAGGAGAGCGACGTCACCCTCGTCGTCGACGGCCGAGCGGTCGGCACGGTTTCCGTCGACTCGCGGGTCGCCGTCTCCCTCGCCGGAACGCTCCCGACGCTGGTCGTTCCGGACGCCCGGCTCGAGGGGTAAGGAATCGGCAGAACGAGTTCGAAAACCGCGGTATCGGCAGTTGTCAGCGGTTGTCAGCGGTTGTCAGCGGGCGGAACCCGGATCGCCTCGACTCGATCCTCGCTCAGCTGTTGTGCGGCTCCTCGTCCCGGTGGTTATCCGGGTTCGTATTCTCGAGGGCGTCGTCGACTCGATCGTCGGACTTGTGTTCGATGTCCTGCCGACGCTGCTCCTCGTCCTGTCGCTCGCGGGCTTCCTTCTCTTCCTCGGTGAGTTCCTCTCCGTCCCGCGCTTCCTCGGGATCCGTTTTCTCGTGCTCGAGTTGCACGTCCCGCCCGTGTTCGTCCGTGCCGGTGTTCTCGCGCTCGTCAGTGTTGTCGGACATAGTGATCCCGGATGGGGATACCGTCGGTCGCTGAAAAGGAATTGGGCTTGCGACAGTCGGCATGTCGGTTATCTCACTATCTCGGACGATTACCAGGGTTCTCCGGAGGCGAGATCGATCTCGCCGTCGCCCTTCTCCGAGGGGCAGATATCCGCCAGTACGCAGTCGGTACAGTCGGGGTTCCGAGCCGTACAGGTCGCCCGCCCGTGATCGATACAGAGGTGAGTGAACTGCTGCCAGTCGTCCTCGGGGACGATCTCCATTAGCTCCTGTTCGATCTTCTCGGGACGCTCCTCCTCGGTCAGCCCCAGCCGGCGCGAGAGCCGCTGGACGTGCGTGTCGACCACGATCCCCTCGACGATGTCGTGAGCGTGCTGGAGGACGACGTTCGCCGTCTTCCGACCGACGCCCGAGAGCTCGGTCAGTTCGTTCATCGTATCCGGCACCTCGCCGTCGTGTTCCTCGAGGATCGTCTCGCAGGAGGTGCGGATGTATTCGGCCTTGCTGTTGTAGTAGGTGATCGAGTTCAGGTCCTCCGCGAGTTCCTCTTGGTCCGCGTTCGCGTAGTCTTCGGCTCCGTCGTATTTCTCGAAGAGGTGTTTCGTCTCCTCGTTCACCCGCTCGTCCGTGCACTGCGCCGAGAGGATCACCGCGATCAGCAGCTCCAGGCGATTCGCGTATCGCAGCGAAATCGTCGAGTCCGGATAGGCGTCCTCGAGGCGGTCGACGATCGCCTCGGCCTGGTCGGCGCGGGTCTCGAGGGGTGTTCCCATGCTGAAACCGTTGCGAGAGCGCGCATTTGAGCCGTTCGGTTCGAGACGGTCCGTCCGCGCCGCGGTGATCCGTCAGCACTCTCGATTTCGATGGCCGGCTGTATCGATGCCGAGCAGAGGCACGCGAGTTGGATACATCGGGAGGGCGACTGAAGGGATATTATTATCATGTGCCGGTGTACTAGTATGAAGAGAGTTCGACCGGGGTCGAATTTCGACAATGACAGGGGATGATGACACTCGTACGCAGTTCGACCGGACAGGGGAGGGGCGGAGCACCGGCCTTTTCGACGTACTGCTCGCCGAACTCGAGGCCGACGACGGACCGAACGCGGCGTCGCTCCGTCGGGCGCTCGACCTCGAGCGAACGGCCAATACGGACCGAGTCGCGGATATCGAAGACGATCTCGAGACGCTGCGGGCGGACGTCGACGACCGCGCGGCGGCCGATGCGGAGTTGCAGGCCGCGATCGAGAGCGACCTCGAACCGCGACTCGAGTCTCTCGCGCGTCGTTTGCAGGGATTCGACGACCGACTGACGGCACTCGAATCGGAGACGAGGGGGCTCCGATCGGAGCTCACCGCTGTCCGTGATTCAGTTACGGACGCGCACGCCGACACCGGCACCGATACCGACATCGATGCCGCCCAGTTGGACGCGCTCGCGGACGACCTCGAGGCCCTCGAGCGAACGATCGCGACCGCCTTCGACGCGGTCACGTCGGACCTCGAGACCGATCTCGAACGGTTACAGATCGCCCTGCGGGACGATATCGCGTCGCTCGAGCGGCGACTCGAGACGCTCGAGGAGGAGACGGAGGTCGACGCGAAACTCGAGACTGACGCGTAGTATCGTCCGATATCGCACGGCGACCATCGTACTCACCGAAACGATTTGTACGCTGATCGCATCGGTTTCGTGCGATCAGGGGGCAGTGACTTTCAGTGGGTACTATATTTCAGGGAGTGTCTCGGGAAACAACTCGAGGAGTCGCGCCGAGAATCCGGGGGCCGGAATCGATCGCCACGAATCGGATTCCCTGCCCGATGTCACGGCGGATATCCGACGAACCGGTGGGCGCACCGCTGCGCTTCCAGCTCTGTGGAATCGATAGGATGCGTGAGCTTTAAGCGGTCCTCAGCCACCTATGTGGGTATGAAAGCCACGGCGATGGCCCACCCGATTCAGGGGCTGGTCAAGTACCACGGGATGCGCGACGATATCAAGCGGCTCCCGTATCACGACAGTATCAGCGTCTGTACGGCCCCCAGCCACACCCGGACGACCGTCGAGTTCTCGATGGACTACGAGGAGGACACCTTCGTCGTCGACGGCGAGGAACTCGACGGCCGCGCGTACGAACGAGTCGAGGCCGTCGTCGAGAAGGCCCGCTCGCGCTCCGACGCCGCCCACACGGTGTATCCGGTGCGCCTCGAGAGCGAGAACAGTTTCCCCTCGAACGTCGGTCTGGGTTCGTCGTCGTCCGGCTTCGCAGCGGCGGCGATGGCGCTGGCAGAGGCCGCCGAACTCGACGCCAGCAAACAGGAGATCTCGACGATCGCCCGCGTCGGCTCGGCGTCGGCCGCGCGCGCGGTCACCGGCGCGTTCTCCCAGCTCTACACCGGGATGAACGACGAGGACTGCCGCTCGAAGCGGATTCCGTCCGATCTCCACGAGAACCTCAAGATCATCGTCGGACTCGTCCCCTATCACAAGGAGACCGAGGACGCTCACCGCGAGGCCGCCGACAGTCACATGTTTCAGGCGCGCAACGCCCACATTCACGGCCAGATCGCGGAGATGCGCGACGCGCTGCGAAACAACGACTTCGAGGGCGCGTTCGAACTCGCCGAACACGACTCGCTGTCGCTCGCGGCGACCACGATGACCGGCCCCTCGGGCTGGGTCTACTGGCAGCCGGCCACGCTCGCCGTCTTCAACAAAGTGCGCGAACTCCGCGAGGAAGAGGATATTCCCGTCTACTTCTCGACCGACACCGGTGCCAGCGTCTACGTCAACACCACCGACGAGTACGCCGAGGAAGTCGAGGAAGCGGTCTCCGACTGCGGCGTCTCCACCACCACCTGGAACGTCGGGGGTCCCGCGAAACTCCTCGAGGAAGACAAGCACTTGTTCTAAGAACGAAGTTTTAGCTCCGACGTTTTGCTCTGCGGGCGCGCCATAGGCGCGCCCTCGGCAAAACGTCGATGAAAAGCACTCCTCCTTCCTCTCCGTTCACGTTGTTCACTCCGAGTCAGTCGTCGGCCCGCTCGCTCGTTACACTCGCTCGCGGTTGTAATCGTTTAACCGCCTGCCCTTCCCCGGGTCGCGCGATCAGCCGCGTACTGCGGCTGATCGCCGCTCCCGGCCACGGTGATCGAACGCTTCTGTGCTGGACTGCCGAGTGTCATCCGTCGAGCTACGTCCAGCGGTCCAGCCCCGTCTGTGTGACGCTCTCCTCGATCCGCTCGAAGCCGCGTTCGACCTCGTCGGCGTCGACGCCCCACTCCTCCGTGACGTACGATTTCGCGGCCTCGAGATCCGGATCGACGGCCGCGTCGAACTCGTAGTCGTCGGTCACGTTCGGATCGCGGAACAGCTGTCTCACGCGGTCGCCGTACTCGATGTGCGCGCCGCGGGCCTCGAGCACGCTCCAGAGGTCGCCGTGTTCGGTGATCGCCGAGATAGCCGTCTTGGGGCCGATGCCGGAGACCCCCTCGTTGAAGTCCGTCCCGATGAGAATCGCCGCGTCGATCAGCTGCTCGAGGGTCAGCTCGTGGTGTGCGAGGGTGGCCTCGAGATCCATCAGTTCGGGATCCCCTTTGCTCGTCAGCTGGCGGAGGGTGAGCGGGGATCCGAAGAGCAGGGCATCGTAGTCCTCCGAGCCGACATAGTCGGCGTCGCCCCGCTTGACCATGTGGGCGGCCTGGGCTTCCCCCTCCGCGGGCGCTTCGACGATCGGCACGTCGAGCAGTCGCAGCAGTTCCCGGCTGGTTTCCTGAATCGTCGGCGTCAGCCGCTGGGTTCGCGACTCGAGTTGCGCGATTGCGACTGCATCACCTTCCTCGCGGGCGGTCTCGAGTTGTTCCTCGTAGCTCCGTCGCTGTTCGCGGCGGGATTCGATCTCGTCGTCCTTGAGTTCGGAGGGGCCGCCGTCGAAGACCATCACCGGCGTCACGTCGTTCTCGAAGAACTTGGGGAGCCCCTGGACGATGCCGACGAGGTTGGCGACCTCGGTTCCGTCGCCGGTCGTATATTTTGCGCTGTTGGTCCACTTGACCGTCGTGGTCAGATACCGGTAGAGCCAGTTGTGTGCGTCCACGGCGACGACGCCTTCGATGTCGTCGAAGGGAATCTCCTCGATGACGGCGATATCCCGAAGTGCAGCGTTTCCCATTGGAGGGTAGTTGGGCGGACCGGGATTTGAATAGTTGGCTTCGACCCGCCACCGCCCCGGGTCGTTCGACGGCGACACGAAGCATTTATTCCGATACTGAAATGAGTGTCTACTAACGTATTCGATGAATCGCGTTCCGAGATCGCGTCGCCGGACGGTGCTCGCCGGAGTGGGAACGCTGCTCGGCGCGGGCTGTCTCGGCGCCGACCGGACGCCGGCCGCAACCGAGGCCGACTGGCGAATGTACGGCCGCGATCCGGGTCGGACGCGGTTCGTCCCGGACGCCGATCTTCCCCGTGACGGCGTCGAGATCGCCTGGTCGCGCTCGGTCAGTGCGTCTGGGTGGCTCCCGCCGGTGGTCGCGAACGGGGCCGTCTACTGCCAGTACACCAACGGCCTGTTCGTCGTCGACGCGGAGACCGGCGACGGTGACGTTTCCGATACCCACGGTGGCTTCGGCCGGGGCGTCGGTCCGATGGCGTTCGCCTCAACAACGGTTTACCGGGACGGCGTGTTGCTCGTCCCCTACGGCGACGTGATCGCCGGCTACGCCGCCAAACCCGACGGCTGGCCCGAGAGCGTCTCGGGACTCGGCGAGGGCCGAGCGCGCTGGTGGATCGACGACGAGGGCAGTAGTACGGCGCCACCGGGTGGGCTCGGTTCGGAAGTGGCGTGGCTCGGCGCACCGGTCGTCGCGGACGGGGCCGTCGTTAGCCTCCATCCGCGGGGAACCGTTTCGGCCGTCGCGGCCGACGACGGTAGCGAGCACTGGCGATACAGGATTGCGGCCGCCAACCCCGACGACGAGTACTCGCTCGTTCCCGTCGGCCACGTCGTCGACGCCGCGACCGGGACCGTCGTCGTGAAAGGGCGCGTCCTCGGCGGGCCAGTACTCGTCGGTCTCGACCTCGCGGACGGCACTCGCGAGTGGACCGTCGGCGAGGGGCGGACCCTCGAGTGGCGAGTCGAGGCCGGAGACAGCATGGCGGCACGCGACGGGGCGGTCTACACCGTCGGACGGACGGAATCGAACTCGAGACGGGCGGTTCGGATCCGCGAACTCGACGCGTCGTCGGGGAATCGTAGCTGGACTCAGCTGCTCGAGCGCGACTCCCACGCCGGACTCGCCGTCGACGAGACGACGGTCTATCACGTCGGCACGATCGAGGCAGACGAGGGATCGGACCCGATCGGCGTCGCGGCCCTTGACCGCGGGGACGGCAGCGTTCGCTGGACGGAGACGGTCGACGATACGCCGGGACACTCCCTGTCGGGCGGCGGCCTGCCGCCGACGGTCGCCGGCGACCTCCTGCTCGTCCCAGGCGGTAAGGGGCTTCACGCCCTCGCGACGGCGGACGGCGGACGGCTGTGGACGTTCACCGAAACCGTCGGGACGGCCGGCGGCAGCGAGACCGAACGCGCCGGACTGACGCCGGCGGTCGTCGCCGGCGATCGAATCGTCATCGGAACGACGTTGACGCTCTACGGGCTCGGATAAGATGGCGACTGACGACTCCGATTCGGACTCGGCGAACGGAAGCCAGACGACATCGGAGTCGGGAGTCTCGAGTCCCAGTAGCGGTTCCGGTCTCACGTCGATCCTCGCGACCGCGCTCGCCCTGCTCCGCGGGCGGCCGCTGCTGTTCGTCCCGTTCGCCGTCGCCGGTGCGCTCGGCGCTGCGAGCACGGCCGTCAGGCTCGCGTCGCCCTATCCCGTCGGCCTCGCGCCGTTTCCCGAGGGCGGTCTGGTTCGGCTCTCGCTGCCGTTCATCCCGCAGATCGAGCCGACGGTTGAAATGGGTCCCGCGATTCTCACCGGAATGAAACCGCGGTTTCTCGTCGCCTTCGTCGGCTGGCAGGTCGCGATAAGCGCCGCGACGGCGGTCGCGTTCGCCGGCTGCCTGTGGCTGGCGGCCGCCGACACGGACGGGATCATGCCGCCGCTCGACCGGGTCGCCTGGCTCGTCGCGTACGTCGTCGTCATCGATAGCGTCCTGTTCGGCGTGCTGTTCCTGTCGGGCCAGTGGGCCAGTACCGGCGTCGGACTCGCGCTCGTGGCGCTGCTCGTGCTCGCTCCGTTCCTCGTCTGGCTGTTCGTCGCTCCGGCGCTCATCGTATTAGACGGGAAACGACCGATCGCGGCCGCGATCGAGAGCCTCGACTACGCGGTTGCGAGTCCCGGCGCCATTCTAGTGATGCTGGTCGGCCTCGGCTACGTCGGCTACGCGCTGACCGGCGTCTCGCGGCTCGCGTCGTCGCCGACCGTCGGGGCCGCGCTGGCGACCGTCGTCAGCGCGACCGTCGCGGGGACGGCCCACGCCGTCGCGGTCGCCGCGCTGTATCAGGTTGGATCGTAGTAGTCTCGCTATACACTCACTCACAGCCGGTCTCCGGCGGCCCGCTGCCCTCCCGCGACTCGAGGAACGCCTCCTCCTCGTCGGAGAGGTCGCGCTCGCGGAACTCCTCGAGACCGGCCTGATAGCGCTCGCGTTCATCCCAGTCCGCGTCGGCGTCCGGATCCGAGTTCGGGCCCGGATACTCGAGGATCAGTTCGGCGATGCCTGTCGTCTCGCCGGTGTAGGCGAAGCCGGTTCGGTAGAGCGCTTCGTAAGCGTAGGGGTTGTTGACGGCGATCCGAAGCCGGTCGTAGCCCCGTTCGACGGCGCGATCGCGGACCAGCCGGCAGAGGCGGGGGCCGATCCCCTCACCGCGCAATTCTCGGTCGACGGTCACGTAGCGCAGCCACAGCGTGTCCGCGTCGGTGCGATCCTCGTTGAACGCCACCGCTGCGACGATCCGGCCGTCGGGGGCTCGAGCTACCGCCTTGCCCGTGTTCGTCATGACGAACTTGCCGGCGTAGCTGAACCGTTCGTGATCGAGCCGGAGTGTGGGGCCGTCGGGCGGCCAGCCGAGCAGTTCGTACTCCACGAGATCCCTTGGCGGGCAACCCACTACAATGTCCGGTTTCGAACGGTCCACGACGGGTGAGTGTTCCGAATAGCTACCGTGACGAACACTTTTGGACTCGTTCATGATAGCCTGCCCACGATGAGCGGCGAATCCGACACGACGGCTGCGTTCGGGTTGGGCGGCACCACCGGATGGTTCGTCGGCGGCGCACTCGGTGGTGCGATCGGCGCGATCGCCTTTGGCATCGTCATGGTGCTCCTTGAGCCGGGCGTCCTCGAGGCCGCCATCCCCGCGATCTACGGCCTCGAGCCTGCCGGCCCCCTCGGCTGGGGGATCCACATCGCCCACGGAATCGTCCTCGGGCTGCTCTTCGGCCTGCTCGTCACGCGCCCCTGGATCCTCGGGGTGCTCCGGACCGACGTCGAGACCGATGCGCTCTCTCGTACCGGAATCGTCATCCGGCTGATCGGAGCCGGACTCGTCTTCGGACTCACGGTCTGGGCGATTCTCCCGCTGATCGTCCTCCCCGTCTGGGTGTCCACGCTCGGCGTCGGCGAGCAGACCTTCTCGTCGGTCGCCGCCGGCAGCCTGCTCGGGCACGCGCTGTTTGGCGTCGTCCTCGGAGCCGTCTTCGCCGCAGTCGTCGATCTCCGCGATCGCACTCCCGAGACGCCGCTGTAGCGGGACGGCACCGCTGTCTCGCCCCGCCTGTCGTCTCCTCTCGACCGGTGCGTTTCGTCTCGTCACGCTGGTCCCCTTCGACTGTCTGCCGCGACCGTTACTACCCGCTACCGGCTTCGAACGTCGCCCCAGTAACCGTCTCGGCGTGTGGCCGGTTGTAACAGCTGACAGTCTCCCAACCGATGACTGTTTATCGACTGACCAGCCATTCAGTAGTAGAGCTGACCCGCTATGGATGCGATACGTGTCGACGGCGTTACCAAGGAATTTGGCGGCGTTACCGCGGTCGACGATCTCTCGTTTGCGGTCGAGCGCGGCGAACTGTTCGGACTGCTCGGCCCGAACGGCGCGGGCAAGTCCACGCTGATCAACATGCTCGTGACGCTTCTCCCGCCGAGTGCCGGCACGGCGACGGTCAACGGCCACGACATTCGAACCGAGAAAGGAGCGGTTCGGTCCAGTCTCGGCATCGTCTTCCAGGAACCCGCTCTCGACGAGGAGCTCACCGGCGCGGAGAACCTCGCGTTTCACTCGCGACTGTACGGGCTCGATCGGGCCAAACGCGCCGAGCGAATCGACGAGGTGCTCGAACTGGTCGGGCTCTCCGCCGAGCGCGACGACCCCGTCGGCACTTACTCCGGGGGGATGAAACGCCGCCTCGAGATCGCCCGCGGGTTGCTGCACGAACCCGCCGTCCTCTTCCTCGACGAGCCGACCGTGGGACTCGACGCGCGCACCCGCCGCGACACCTGGGAGTACATCGAACGACTGAACGCGGAGGCCGGCGTCTCGATCGTCCTGACGACCCACTACATCGAGGAGGCCGACCACCTCTGCGATCGCGTGGCGATCGTCGACGACGGCGACATCGTTTCGATGGACTCGCCGTCGGCGCTCAAAGCGTCGCTCGGCGGCGACGTCGTCGCCCTCGAGTTCGCGAGCGACGACGAGCCGACAGCGCTGTTCGATCGGCTCGAGGAGCAGTCGTGGAGCCGCGAGTACACCGCGAGCGACGACGGCGTCCGGGTCACGGTCGACGACGGTGACGCACGGATCGCCGACCTCGTTCGACTGGCCGACGATGCGGGCGTCCGCATCTCTTCGGTCGATCTCCGCGAACCGACGCTGGAGAACGTCTTCCTCGAACTGACCGATCGTTCGGCGGCGGGCAGCGACCGGAACGGGGCGGCCACCGGGGATCGGACCGTGATGGCGAGCGGTGGCCGGACGGGGAAACCGCTCGAGTCCGGCGACGGCAGTGAGGCAGGCGGAGGGACTGCGAGCGATTCGATGGACTCGAGCGGTCGCTCGGGGGGAAAGGGAGGCGACGACCGCTCGAGTGCAGAGTTAGACGACCGCTCGAGCGCGGTTTCCACGGAGGAGCGGCCATGAAGCTGGTCGACGGACAGGCGATCTACGGGCTCTGGCTGCGCGATACGAAGCGATTCCTCCGGTCGCCGTCGCGTCTCGTCGGCTCGCTGGCGATGCCGCTGCTGTTCCTCGTCTTCATGGGGTTCGGGTTTCAGGGCGCAGCGATCCCGGGCCTTCCCGAGGACGTCGACTACCTGCAGTACCTCGTGCCCGGAATCGTCGGCTTCACGATGCTGTTCGGGGCCTCGTTCGCCGGCCTCTCGATCCTGGCGGATCAGGATGTCGGCTTCCTGAAGGAAATCCTCGTCGCGCCCGTGAGTCGCACCTCGATCGTCCTCGGTCGGATCGCGGGCGGGTCGACGACGGCGCTCGTGCAGGCTCTCCTGATCCTCGGACTTTCGATTCCGCTCGGGTTCGCGCCCGTGAGCCTGCTCTCGCTTCCGATCGCGGCCGTCTTCCTCGTGCTTCTCGCGATCACGTTCGTCGGCTTCGGGATCGCGCTCGCCTCCCAGTTCAGCGACAGCGAGGGGTTCGGTCTGATCGTTCAGTTCGTCATCTTCCCGATTTTCTTCCTCTCCGGGGCGCTGTACCCGCTCGAGGGGCTCCCGAGTTCGGTGCGGTATCTGGCGTACGTGAACCCGCTGACGTACGGGGTCGACGGCCTGCGAGGGGTGCTGGTCGGCACCTCGTCGTTTTCGGTGCTGTTCGACCTCGGCGCGCTCGTCGTCTCGTCGATCGCGATGGTCGCGATCGGCGCGGCGCTGTTCCAGCGCGTCGAGGCGGTCTGAGCGCCATCTGCTGTTTTATCACTCAATTAAATGCGCGATGTCGCTCGAGGTTGCCTACACTTTGTCGGCGATCGGGAGATCGTCGACGGCCCCGAGGATCCGTTCGCGCTCGGACTTCGCCTCCTCCCAGTCGTCGACCAGTTGACGGCCGATCGCGCGCAGTTCCTCGTTCTCCAGTGGCTCTTCCCCCGGCAGCGCTCGAAGCCGCTCCTCACCCGTGTGCGTTCTGCCGTACTTCCAGTTCGCACCGCGAACGCACGTGGTCGGATTCCGGTTCCGCGCGACTACCCAGGGATCCGTCAGCGCCTCGTAGTCGCCGCCCGCCGCCAGCGTCGAGACGAGTTCTGGCAGCCGGCGCAGGGAGAACGGCTCCGTCACGGTATCGGTCGGCCCGTTGGCGACGACCAGCGGGACCCGGGCGAGGTCTTCGTGCGGGTACCCGCCGTGGCCGTATCGGCCGTGTTCGCCGAACAGTTCTCCGTGATCCGCGTGGATCACGATCAGCGGATCCTCGTCCATCTCGTCGAGATCGTCCAGCAACTGCGAGAGGAACGCGTCGGTGTGTCGAACCGTGTCCTCGTACGCGTCCAGGAGCGCCGCGCGGAACCGCTCGTCGAACCAGTCCGGACGGCCGGCGTACATCCACATGTTCGCCAGATACGTCATCACTCTCGAGCGCGAGCGATACTCGTCGCCCGGGATGTAGGGGAGGTGTGGATCGACCAGGAACGACCACATGAAGTACGGCTCGTCGGCGCTCTCGAGCCACGACGCCATCTCGTCGTAATACGTCTCCCACGACATGAACATGTCCTGGCCCTGCCACCAGTTGAGGGCCTGGACGAGCGCGTAGCGGATCGAGTTATCCGGCTTCCCGCCCTCGATGAGCCCCGACGAGAGGTCCTCGTCCATGAAGTCCTCGAAGCGGTCGAAACCGGCATCAAAGCCGAAATGACTCGAGGTCCACGGATTCGCGGTGAACCCTGCCGTGTCGTACCCGGCCGCCGACAGCTGCTCGGCTATCGTCCGCTGCGAGCGGAGGTGCGACTGGATGTGGGTCCGCATCTGCGCTTTAGTTAATTCGGTGCTGCCCGGTCGCTCGACGGCGTGCGATCCCGTCATGAACGTCGTCGCCGACTCGTGGGTCGCCGGCCCCGTCGCGATCGCGTTCTCGAACGCGAGTCCCTCGTCGGCGAGTCGCTCGAGGGTCGGCATCGATCCCGACGAGTCGTCCGCATAGCCACAGTAATCGAGTCGAAGACTGTCGACAGTCAGTAGGATAACGTTCCGTTGATCGCCCATTCTGTCGGGACGTTATTCGGCCACGGTGATTAATACAGGTGTCGTATTCGGCAGTTTCAACCGTTTATACGCCGGGTAATAATCTAGCTCGTGCTCCGATAGTCGCGTCATGGCTTCGAATCAGACCGTTGGGCTGGACCGCGACGACCACGAATCGATCGCACTCCCGTCGGAACTCGTCTCCCGGATCGAATCTCGAGTCCCCAGAAGCGACTTCGACTCGGCCGCCGAGTACGTGACGTTCGTCGTCGAAGAAGTCCTGGCCACCGTTGAGGCCGAAACCGAAACGGACGACTACGAGGCGGAAGCGCAGGACGAAGTCGAAGCGCGCCTCGAGTCGCTTGGCTACCTCGAGAGCTAGCGATTCGTCACTGCCGGTGGCCCCGTTCGGGGCCGAGTCGGTTGAAGTCTGCTCGAAGACGGTCGCGTTCGCTCGCGGCCCTGCCGTGGATCGACGATTCTGTCGACTGAGCGGGATTCACAGCGGAACCCGTTCGTCGTCCACATCGTCACGGTAGTTGGCAGAAACTCCGCACGAGAGAGACAGAACGTATGCAGCATGGTGGTTGCAGTATTCGGTCGACCGATCCCGCTTCACGGGAAGGCGGAGGTATGCGCTCTATTCTGTGTCACAGCCCCGTCGTGGCCTCTTTGCGTCCGGTGAGCGTCTCTGGAACGAGCCGATAGAACGAAACGTCGACATCTGCGGGTCGATCACCGAATAGATCCACGAACGGAATCGTGACTCCTTCGAGTCCCTCGAGCGCTTCTATGGCGGTCTCGTCGTTCGTCGTCCGTTCGAGCGAGCCCTGCGTCGTCGAGAACCGTAATCGGAAGAATCGAAGGTCCGTGTTCGTCGACCAGATCGGCGATACGCTCGGTTTCGAGGAATCGGTCGATATCGTGTTGCATGTTCGCTCTCGATACCTCGATATCGAACGCTTCTTCCAGTTGGTCGAGCGCGGCGCTGACCTCGAGGAGTTCATCGTCGTGATCAGGACCGCAGACGCCCGTCGAGCAGCACATTGCCTCTTCGTACAGTGTACGTTCCGTCATTCGTGATAGCCTCGATTGTCGTTCTGACTAACAGCGGCGTGGTGGTCAGCGCACACCATCTTCGGTTCACTCACAATCCAATTGAAAGTCTACTCAGGTGAGTCCACGAATACTTCGAAGCGAAATATGCACACTCCTGCACGCCAGACTCTCTATTTGGGGGCGAATCGGTATGTCTTCCGGGCATCTTCCGCAATAGTTAATTGATGATATAGTCAAGTGGCTGTTGATGGCTCAAGCGACCGAACGACTACAGCGGTACCTCGACGACGAACTCGGGGAGTGTCGCGACGAGGACGTCGAGCGCCGACTCGATGAACTGTCCACGCTCGAGGCCGGACTCGGGACGGCACAGGCTGCGGCCGAACTCGACGTCTTATCGGCGCTCTCTAACGAGACACGCTACACGCTTGTCCGCGTTCTCGTCGCCGCGCAGGAAGAACTCTGCGTCTGTGAACTGAACGCGGTCGTCGACGTGACCGAGAGCGGGCTCAGTCACGCGCTCTCGTCGCTCGTCGACGCTGGCCTCGTCGAGAGCTGGAAGGACGGCCGCTGGAAGAAGTACCGGGCGACCAACCGCGCGGTGGCACTCGTCACTGTCCTCGAAGGCAGTGTAACCACCGATGAGTAACGTCGAACACGAGCACGGACCGGACTGTGACTGTCCGGACTGTGGAGATCCGCGGTCGATGGACTTTCTGGACAAGTACCTGACCGTCTGGATCTTCGTCGCGATGGCGCTCGGGGTCGGCCTCGGCTTCGTCGCCCCGTCGGTGACCCAACCGATTCAGGACTTCCATCTCGTCGAGATCGGCCTCATCGCGATGATGTATCCGCCACTGGCGAAGGCCGATTACTCGCAACTCCGGACCGTGTTCAGCAACTGGCGCGTCCTCGGGTTGAGTCTCATCCAGAACTGGCTCATCGGCCCGACGCTGATGTTCGGGCTCGCGGTCGTCTTCTTCAGCGGGCTCGTTCCCGGCCTGCCGGCGCGTCCCGAATATTTCCTCGGGCTCGTGTTCATCGGGATGGCTCGCTGTATCGCGATGGTCCTGGTCTGGAACGAACTCGCCGAAGGGTCGACCGAGTACGTGACGGGGCTGGTCGCGTTCAACAGTCTCTTCCAGATCATCACCTACGGGGTGTACGTCTGGTTCTTCGCGCTGTTCCTCCCACCGCTGCTCGGTATGGAGTCACTCGCCGCCGGGATCACGACGTTCGACATCACGCCGATGCAGGTGTTCGAGGCAATCGTCATCTTCCTTGGAATTCCGTTCGCAGGCGGCTTCCTGACCCGCTACGTTGGGACCCGCGTCAAAAGCGAAGCCTGGTACGATGATGAGTTCATTCCGAAGATCGACCCGCTAACGCTGGTCGCGCTGCTGTTCACCGTGATCGTGATGTTCGCCACGCAAGGGGGCGCCATCGTCGCCTCGCCGGGCGACGTCCTGTTGATTGCGGTACCGCTGACGATCTACTTCGTCGTGATGTTCCTCGTGAGCTTCGGGATGGGGCGCGGTATCGGCGCGGACTACTCGACGACGACCGCCATCGGGTTCACGGCGGCGTCGAACAACTTCGAGCTGGCGATCGCGGTTGCGGTCGCGGTATTCGGTGTCGGCTCCGGCGTCGCGTTCGCGACCGTCGTCGGCCCGCTTATCGAAGTCCCCGTCTTGCTTGCGCTGGTCAACGTTGCACTGTACTTCCAGCGAACGTTCGACTGGGGCGGCTTCGATACCGGGAGTCTCGATTCGTCCGCACCTGAGCCGACGACTGACGACTAACCACCAAGAACAATGTCATCCAATACTGAAGCAGACGATCCGATTCGCATCGCCTTCATGTGCGTCCAGAACGCTGGTCGCTCCCAGATGTCCACGGCCTTTGCGGAGCGGGAACGGGAGCGACGTGGTCTCGAGGACCGCGTCGAAATCCTCACTGGAGGAACCCACCCGGCCGACCACGTGCACGACGAAGTCGTCGACGTGATGGACGAAGCGGGATTTGACCTCTCCGACCGGACGCCACGAGAGATCACGCTCGACGAATTGCGCTCCTGCGACTACGTCGCTACGATGGGCTGCTCGACACTCGACGTCGGTGACGTTGGCGAAGCGGTCGATGTCCGTGATTGGGCGCTCGAGGATCCGGATAGCCAGGACCTCGAGCGAGTGCGGGAGACACGTGACGAGATCGAACGACGTGTGAAGGACCTGTTCGACGAAATGTGTGTACTCGATCCGAACGACTACTCGGGAGAGGCGTAGAAAGCGACGACTATTCCCACCTTCGTGGGCGGTACTGGACCTGAGTCAGCGGTACGTACACTCCTGGAGCTCAGTGCAACATATCGAGGAGAAAGATGAGAAGAAATCCGACGAAGAACAGCGTCGTGGATGTCGGTGTTTCCGGAACCTTCTGGGCTTTGACGAGGAGTTCCTCGGTCACCAGATACAGGAGGGCAGCAGATCCGAACGCGAGTACGAGCGCGATCGGAGCGCCCGTAACGCCGTCGAACACGAGTACGCCAGCGGTCACTCCGCTCAGCAGTAGAATTCCGAACCCGGCGGGGACGGCGAGTTTCTTCGGCGTACTCGTCTCTTCCGGGAGTGCTATGACGCCGGTAACGCCGAGAAAGAGGACCTCGATTGCGAGTGCCACTGCGATGAGAACGCCCGTGGCCGCCTCCGCCAGGAACGTTACGCCGATCAGGACGCCATCGATCAGCATGTCGATACTCACGGTGATCAGCAGGCCAGCAGCACCCGCCATCTTTCCGCCGATACCCCGCTTTTCGACGTACTTACTGAGTCGATGGATGCCAAGCATGGTGGCGACACCGATCGCAAATCCAACGACAACCACGGCCGGAGCCCGTGTATGGACATCCGGGAGCAGTTCGGCAGCGACGGCGGCGAACACGACGCCGGCCGCGAAGTGCTGGACGTTACTCTCCATTTGTGGTCCTGGCGTACGGTAGATAGCCACAATACCCCCGACGAGCGCAGCGACGACCGCCAACATCGTGTACGAAAGCGCTTGAACTAGGGTCCCAGCCATTCTACTAGTCATTGTGCCTCAAACTAGGTGAATGTACTCACCGTCACATTCGGGGTGAAGAAATACCCCCTGTCTACGGGCACGATATTTTCTCCTCACACTCCCTCGGACAGTGGGTGACTCGTTGGCGCCGTTGCCTCAGTACTGACGGTCTGGATACTTATCGCAGGCAGAGACGTACTGTACTGATACGGTCTTCGCTCGAGTGGACGCTGACGATGCGGAGAACGGCGATGCGCGGACCGGGATTTGAACCCGGGCCATGAGCTTGGAAGGCTCAGGTCCTACCACTAGACCATCCGCGCGCATTCTCGAATTTTCGTTCCACGTTTAAGGCTCTTCCTTTTCCTCGTGACCGCCCGCTGGCGATCAGCGTCGCCGAGTGGGAAATTAGCGATCTCCGAAACGGGATCAGTCGCCCGTCTCCGCACCTGCGACCGTCGCGTAACAGTTCCCGCTCGAGAGTTCCCACTCGAGTAGTGCGAGGTCGCTCTCGTCGAGATCGGCCTCGAACTCGTCGGGGGCGTAGATGTGGTAGAATCGATCGACCGGCTCGCCGCCTGGAAGGGTCCACTCGACCGTCGTATCGAATCCCTCGGTTTCCTCGAACCGGTCGTGTGCGGTCGACCACGCGCTGACCAGCGCGCGGCCGTCGGGGGCGAGCACTCGTGCGAGTTCGTCCAGACTCGCCCGGCGGGCCGCCCG
Source organism: Natrinema sp. DC36 (assembly GCF_020405225.1). Taxonomy (NCBI): domain Archaea; kingdom Methanobacteriati; phylum Methanobacteriota; class Halobacteria; order Halobacteriales; family Natrialbaceae; genus Natrinema; species Natrinema sp. DC36. The sequence goes on along the minus strand of NZ_CP084472.1, from coordinate 719,592 downwards.
CGTCGGTAGGTGGTGCAGCGTGGCAACGTAAACCGCGATGTCGATGCTGTCGTCGGCTAGCGGAAGCGTCGACGCGTCCCCCTGAACCAACTCGACGTCGAACCCGCGCTCGAGCGCGCGCTCCCGGCCCGTCTCAAGCAAGCCGCGGCTGACGTCGAGGCCGATCACCGACTCGAGGCGGGGCTCGAGGAGTTCGGCGTGGCGGCAGTTGCCGCAGCCGAGATCGAGTCCGACGCCGGCGCGCTCGGTCGCGTGGGCGTCGACGAAGGCCTCGACTTCGGGCCAGGCGTACTCCCGCGTGGATGCGAAGTGGGTCGCGATCCGGTCGTAGGTGTCGCGCACGTCGGCGCGGCGGGTGCACTCGTCGTCGTGGCTGTGTGTTCGATCGCGATCGCGACCTTGATCCCCGGCCATCGTCGGCTTTCGTCGGTGAACCCGCAAAAAATGTTCGTAACCCATCGAGGAGTTGCATATCGGTCTCTTGTGAGTATTCTCCACCCACTACGAACACCACGAAAGCCCCTGCTGGCTCCGGTCGAGGGACTCGCTGTGCGCGCTCCCGTCGGTCGCGTGCTTGCGTCGTCCGTCTTCCCGGAGCCAGCAGCCCCTTTCAGTCCCACCCGTATCGGCTGCTCGGGATGCCACCGCGGGTGGGACTGAAAGGGGCTTTCGTGGTGGTTTCGGTCATGCCCGTCTCTGCGGTCGCTCCGAGAACTCGTTACAACGGTCCGTATCAGAGCCGCTGGACCTGGCCGGGGCTGAGCCGACAGCCACACGGACCCGCGATATGCTCCATCGGCCCGCGAGTCGTCACCGTGATCACCGCGTCGTCGCACTTCGGACACGGCGGAAAGCTCGAGCGCTCGTCTCGATCGTCGTCGCCGTCACCGGCGGCTTCGGGCCCGCTCGAGCTCGAGTCGCGGTCGGTCATCGCGGCTCTCCGTTCGTGTTTCGGGCGTTGTTACTCGAGGGTCGGCGATCGCGGCGGTACTGGTGTCGTCGTGCGAGACGTTTATGTCTCGGTAGAATGAATTGAATCATGGCTTGCAAACCGCGCCGTTTGGAAGCCACGCTTCGGGTGCTGTAACACCCGGGGCATTTTAGCGCACGCCCCCGCGTTCGGAACCGTCGCTTCCGTTTCGATACTGTTTGTACTGTAACTTATAGCTGCTGGAATAAACGGTCTGCGTCGTGTTTCGGCGCGTTGGTGGGTGTTCGAGTCGGTTCGGATTCGCTCGAGAAAGAGGCAGTTGGATTCGTGTGAATGCGGGACTGTAACGGGGTCTCGAGGAATTCGAGGGGTTTATCTATTCCCGTCGGAAAGTGAGAGATGCGCTCGAGGGCTCGTAGATCAGGGGTAGATCACTCCCTTGGCATGGGAGAGGCCGCGGGTTCAAATCCCGCCGAGTCCACTGCGATTTTGGTGTTTCAACCCTTCTTGTTCCTGAATACGACTATATGAGGGTGTTCTGAAGACTATCCATGAGTCGAGGCTTACAGCTGCTTGTTGCGTAGTTATCTATTTCCTTTGCGACGATAGAATTAAATTGAAAATACGCTTTTACGCATATATGGTCCGTACCGACTTTTTCCTTGTGTTGATTACATATCTTTTAGCAGCACAGATATACCTGACCGCAGAAGGTAACACTACTCCCACCTTTATCGCAATTTCCATTATAGTCATTCTATTTGGAATACCAATCTACCTGATTGCCAATGTCATTGCGATCGTATTCGATCTACCAGGAGAACCAATCTTCAAATAGTATCTCCTAGAAGGGTGCGATTTCAGGCATTACTAGCCTGTATTTGGGGTAGCGGACCAGGAGAGATCGTCTTTCAGCGACCGAGAGATACCAATCTCTCGAAGGAGACCGTGCGGGGGACTTATTTGACTCGCTGATCATTTCCGCCAGTATGAGCGATCAGCGGGTGACGGCGGACGCGACTTTCTGGGGGGCGGCCGATGATGCCGCTGCCCTCCAGGGGTTCCGAACACTCGTGGAGACGACCGACGACGGGATCTACCGGCTCGACGCCGACGGTCACTTCGCCGCGGTCAACGACGCGTTCGCCGACCTCACGGGGTACGCACGCGAGGAACTACTCGAGGAACACGTCTCCGTGTTGCTCGAGAACGAGACTGGGGCGCTCGAGCGCTCGCTCACGAATCCGACCGAGAGCGACCTGCTCGAGTTCACCGTCCGGACCGCCGCAGGAACCGGGGTTCGCTGTGAAGTCCGCGTCAGTCCGATCGACGCGGACGACGTGCGAGGAACCGTCGGTATCGTTCACGACAGCACCGAGCGCGAGCGGGCCCGGAACCGCCTCGCGGAAGAGCGCGACATGTTCGCACAGGGGCCCGCCGTCGTCTTCAGGTGGGCGACCGAGGACGGCTGGCCGGTCGAGTACGTCTCCGCGAACGTCGAAGACGTGCTCGGCTACGCGCCGACCGAACTCGAGTCCGGGGCCGTCTCCTACGCCGAGTTGCTCCTCGAGGAGGAGCGCGACCGCATCGCCGGGGAGGTCGCGGCGAACAGCGACGAGACGACCGAGCGGTTCACCCACGACCCCTACCGCGTCCGGACGAGCGACGGCGACGTTCGGTGGGTGAAAGACACCACCAAGATCGTCCGCGACGAGAGCGGCGAGATCACGCACTATCTGGGCTATCTGGTCGACATCACCGAGCGCAGGGAGCACGAGCGCGCCCTCGAGCAGTCCGAACGGCGCTACCGCGCGCTCGCCGAGTCCGTCCCGAACGGGATCGTGACGCTGTTCGACCGCGGCCTCGAGTACACGCTGGCGGCCGGACAGGGATTCGACCGGATTCCCGTCGAACCGGCGGCGGTCGAAGAGCGGTCCGTCGGCGATATCTGGGGCGATACCGCCGGGGTCGAGCCCGCGTTCGAGGCGGCGCTCGAGGGCGACGAACGGTCGCTCGAGGTCGAGTACGCCGATCACGACTGGACCCTTCGCGCGGTGCCGATCACCGACGAGCGAGGGGACGTGTTCGCGGGGATGGCGATGGCACAGGACGTCACCGAGCGCACGGAACGCGAGCGGGAGCTGTCGAAGTACGAGACCATCGTCGAGACGATCGACGACGGAATCTACGTGAAAGACGAGGACGGCCGGTTCACGATGGTCAACGAGGCGTACGCGGAACTGACGGGCTACGACTGCGACGAGCTCATCGGGGAGCACGCCTCGCTCGTCGTCGACGAGGAGACGATCCAACAATCGCGAGCGATGCGAGCGGCCGAGACGGACGAGTCCGACTCGGCGATGGAGGCGACCATTCGAACGGCGGCCGGCGACCCCGTCCCGGCCGAAGGGACCTTCGCGACGCTTCGGACCGACGACGGCGAGGAGAAACGCGTCGGCGTCGTCCGAGACATCACCGAGCGCAAGGAGTACCGCCAGCAGCTCGAGGCGTCGAACGAACGCCTCGAACAGTTCGCCTACGCCGCCTCGCACGATCTCCAGGAGCCGCTGCGCATGGTCTCGAGTTACCTCCGATTGATCGAGCGACGGTACGCCGACGAACTCGACGACGACGGCCGGGAGTTCATCGAGTTCGCGGTCGACGGTGCCGACCGGATGCGCGAGATGATCGAGGGCCTCCTCGAGTACTCGCGGATCGAAGCCAGCGGTGATCCCTTCGAGCCGGTCGACCTCGAGACGGTGCTGGACGACGTGCTCGAGGACCTTCGCCTTCAGGTCGAGGAGAGCGACGCGGAGATTCGGATCGAGTCGTTGCCCACGGTCGAGGGCGATGCCAGCCAGCTCCGGCAGGTGTTCCAGAACCTGCTCGATAACGCCATCGAGTACAGCGGGGAGCAGCCACCGCGGATTCACGTTGAGGCCGACCAACGCGACACGGAGTGGGTCATCTCGGTTCACGACGACGGGATCGGTATCGATTCCGACGACGCCGACCGCGTGTTTCAGGTGTTCCAGCGACTCCACACTCACCAGGACCACGCCGGCACCGGGATCGGCCTCGCGCTCTGTCGGCGGATCGTCGAGCGCCACGGCGTCCGGCCGAACAGCGTGAGGCCGGGCTCGACGGACGAGCGAAGGGAGTCTGTCGGCGGCGAGATCTGGGTCGAATCCGAGTCCGGTGACGGGACAACGATCTCGTTCACCCTGCCGGCACCGACTGCCAGTGATTCCTGACCCGCCGCAACGAGCATCGCTTTCGAGAAACGGAAGCTGTTTTTTGCGTGGATACCGACGAGACAACGATGGCTATTCCGCTCGAGATGGGCTGGCGACACCTGCTGTTCGAGAACTGGCCGGTCGATCCGGCGATGATGGACGCGCATCTCCCCGACGCGCTCGAGGTCGACGAACACGACGGTGCCGCGTGGCTGTCGGTGATTCCGTTCACGAACGTCGCCGTCCGGCCGAAGGGGTTTCCCGAACGGGCCGGGATCCGATTGCCGGAACTCAACGTCAGGACGTACGTCACCCGCGACGGAGTGCCCAGCGTCTACTTCTTTAGCCTCGACGCACAGGGACTCGCGAGCGTCCTCGGTGCGCGCCTGTTTCATCACCTGCCGTACTACTACGCTCGCATCTCGCTCGACGTCGAGGCGACCCCGGAGGGGGACGGGGCCGACGGCCGGATTCGATTCAGCAGTCGGCGATGCCACCCCGGTAACCGACCGGCCGAGTACGAGGCGACCTATCGGCCGACCGACGAGCCGTTTTCGGCTCCCGACGACTCGCTGGGAGGGTTTCTCGTCGAGCGCTACCGGTTCTACACGGAGGCTCCCGACGGCTCGGTCCGGTATACGGACATCGAGCACGAGCCCTGGACGCTGTATCCGGCGACCGCCGACATCGAATCGAACACGGTGCTGGCCGCGAACGGTTTCGCGCACCCGGAGACCGACCCGGTCTACTTCTACAGTCCGGGCCTCGACGTCGTCGCGTCGCGGAGTGAGCGACTCGAGGACGAGCAGTAATCACCCGACTGGCCGAGCGAGCGCGGTCTACCACTGGCCCCCGAATTCGCGACGCACGATCTCGCGCTCCACGTCCGTCAGTCCGTACAGCGAGCACGCGCGATCGTCGATCCGCCGATCGGTCGCATCGATCGCCGCCTCGAGTTCCGCGGCCCGGTCTCGGGCGTCGAGAAACCGGCAAAGCCCGTCTTCGACCTCGTTCGGACGGGGCAGCGTCAGCGCCTCGAGGCGATCGAGTGGCGATATCGTCTTCGCGGCGGTCGGTCTGAAGCCGGCGACGCCGTCGCCCGCCTCGGTAGCGTAGGGGACGATGGCTTCGACGAGCGCCGCGAGTCGGGTCTCGACATCGACGAGTTCGACGGCCGGAATCGGATCGGTTTCCGCGTAGCCCCACCGATCGGTCTCGGCGGCCGCGGCGGGGTCGGGTTTGTACCGGACGGTCGCCGAGATGCGGACGATGTCCGAATCGCTCGAGTCGACCGCGACCGAACCGATCCGCAGGTTCGGGCACTCCTCGGTCGTCGACGCGAGTTTCGTCGCCGCGACGCCGTCCGTCCGTCGAGCGGCGTCGAGATCGCCGAGCGACGGCCCGTTTAGATCCCGACCGAGATAGTCGGGGACGTGCAGGTCGATCGCCGACCGTTCGGCGGTGAGCGCGAGCCGTTTCTCGACGGCCGCGACGAGTTCGTCGTCGGGACCGGCGGCCATCGGGATGGGGAGCCCCTCGAGCGTCGACTGGTTGATCTGCGGGAAGACGGCGCGGTACGCGGCGTGCGTGTAGTGGTGGTAGAACGCGAGCGCCGACGAGTGCAACGCGCCCAGGATGTGTTTCAACTCGGCCGGCGACTCGGCGTCGCTGCGGACGTTGTAGGTCGACTTGATCGTAGCGAGGTCGTCGGCGTCGTAGGTCCCGACGAGCGAGTCGCTGGTCTGCCGGACGAGCAGCTTCGGGCTCTCGTAGTTGGAGGCGACTTTCTCGAGGTCGGTCGGCTCGACGAACCGGAGTTCGTCGGCGTCGATCCCGTATCGGCACACCGCGCTCCCGGGGGCGATCGGGCGCGTCGTCGGCCCCGGCCGCTCCCGAAGGACGTCCGCTCGCTTGCTGATCTCCTCGCCGCGAGAGACGGAGACGGCGTCCCCCAGCGGCGGGTGGGCCGCGACGGTCGAGCAGACCGACCGCGTCTCGCGGTCGAGATAGATGAGGAACCGGTTCGCATCCGCTGCTTCGAACACGCTCGCGGGGATCGAATTCACGCGATCCGAGTCGGCGGAGAGCGACGCGAGGTCCGCCGCCGTCGTCGCGTCGGCACAGCGGACGTCAGTTCCGTCACCGCCGCTCACGAGGATCGCCGCGCCGCTTTCGACGCCGTCGAACGCGGTGCCGAGCCTGACGATTTCCGCGAGCGACGTCTCGCTCAGGACGTACTCCCGGATCGGCTCGTTCCCCTCGCGAGCGAGGATCGAATCGGGGACGACGATGCCGACCCGTCCGTCCCGGGACAGTCGGATCGACCGTTCGTAGAACGCGACGTAGAGATCGAACTGGTTCTCGGTCGCGCTGAACGCGTCCTCGAGGTAGGAGCGCAGGCTCGCGTCGATGGTCGCACTGATCGTCCCGCGCCCGGCGGTCGCGACCCAGGGCGGGTTGCCGAGTACCGCGTCGAAGCCGGGGGCCTCGACCCGGTCGTCGTCCCCGTTGGCGTTGGCGTCGGCGTAGAGTTCCGGAAACTCGAGTCCCCAGTGGAAGAAGCCCTCAGCGCTGGCCCGCTTCTGGGCCGCGGTGAACCACTCCGTTCGAGAGAGCGGGTCCCAGTCGTCGTCGCTCTCGAGCGCGGCAGCGAGCCGTTCGAGCGCGTCGTCAGGGACCCCCTCGAGCCCGAACTCGCGAGCGGTGTGGACGTTCGCCATCGCCTCGAGGCGCTGTCGCCGGTCGCGCCACTCTCGACCGTCCGTCCGCCCGAATACCCCGCCTCGAGTCGGCTCGGTTTCGAGACGCGTTGCGTCATCGCCGGTGAGATCGGCTCTCGACGCGCAGTCAGCGACCGCCTCGAGGTCGCTCCCGACGAGCGCGTTACCGGTTTTCAGGTGGTGATCGAGGGCCGCCGGCGGCCCCTCGGCGGACAGCGTTCGGAGTTGCAGCGACGCGGTCGCGAGCTCGACCGCGAGGGGATCCCGGTCGACGCCGTAGAGACAGCGCCGGGCGACCCGCCGCCGCACCTCGTCCACGCCGCGATCCGCCGGCACGGACTCGAGCCCCGCTCGAGCCGCCGCGTCTTCGGCGGCGACGATCTCCCGCGTCAGGTATTCGAGCGCGCACGTCAGGAAGTGGCCGGTCCCCATCGCAGGGTCGAGGACTGAGAGTTCGAACGCGCGCTCGGCGACTCCGTCCGTCCGGTCGAGATCGGCGTCGGCGAGCCCGTCGTCACGGTCGGCATCGACGGCGGCGAACTCCGTCCGTATCTCCTCGAGGAGCGGTCCGACCGTCTCCTCGACGACGTGTTCGACGACGTGCTCCGGGGTGTAGTACGACCCCGAGGCCTTCCGCTGGTCGCCGTCCGCGGTTAGATACACCTCGTTGGCCGCGACCGCGACGGTGTCGCCGTCGCTCGCGGGAACGTACTCACCGTCCGCGAGCGCCAGCGGTTCGTCGGCGATCGCGAGCCGGTACTCGAGCAGTCCCTCGTAGATGCCGCCGAGGCGGCGACCGTCGAGCGACGAGTAGTCGACGAACGGTTTCCCGCCGCTGTCAGTCCGCTCTCGAGCTAGCAGGTCAATAACTCTCGCCAGCGACGCGTCGCCGACGCGGTGGTTCTCGAGAAACCGTGCGGTACGACTGTCGTCCTCGTCGGCTCGATTTCGTCGGCCGATCGGCGAACCGAGGTCCTCGAGTCGCGACCAGAGCTCGGCCGTTCGATCGGTGTACGACGGACCCGAACCGTCGGATTCGGCCGCGACGGCTCGTGCGATCGACCGGAGGCTTGTCGACTGGACAGGCTCGGTACCGCTCTCCGCGCCTCTCTGTTCGTCGTCCCCATGTTTGTCGTCCCCGTGTTCGTTGCTCCCGCGTTCGTCGGGCAGTTCGGTGAGTCGCCGACGCCGACTCTCCGCAGCGAACGCGACGATGAGCCGAACGAGGACGACGAGGGAGGCGTCGTAGAGCAGGTCGAGCTCCCCGTGACCGGGAGCGTCGTCGGAGTCGGTCTCGGTGCGGTCTTCTCCGAGATCGTTCCCGGGATATCGACGGAATCCCCGCGCGAGGACCTCGAGGGCTTCGGCGGCGTTCTCCTCGAGCGTCGCCCCCATCTCACGGCTGAACTCGGCGGACCGGTCGTAGAGGTCGTCGAGAAGGCAGTTTCCCTCGGCGTCGTCGCGGAAGGCGTCGCGGCGGAAACACAGGTAGAAGTATTTGAACGTCTCGAGGTCCCCCGTCTCGAGCACGGCCGGCAGATCGATCTCGTAGTACGCGTCCAGGCGATGGCCCGTCCGCTCGGTGTAGAGTCGCCACCGTCGGCCGTTCGTGAGCACGGCCCACTCGACCGACGACTCGCGCAGAGCGGCGTGGATCCGGTAGCACGGGGTCTCGGCGTCGCGCTCGCGCTCACTGCCTCCGCGGGCCTCGAGCGCGCGCTCCCAGTGCCTGACGTCGGCGATCGCGACGATGGCTTCGTCACCGCTGTTGTCATTGTCGCCGCTGTCGCCGTTTTCATCACCGTCACCGCTGCCTTCGTCTTCATCACTGTCACTGCTATCGCCATCTTCGGTGCAATCGAACGCGTCGCGAGCGTCGTCGGACTCGAGGAAAACGTAGTCCGGCCGATATCGCGTTCGATCGGGCCGCTCGGTGCGCACGAACGAGTGTCCCAGCGCCTGGAACACGGGTCGAACGAACGTTTCCTCGAGTCGAGTGCGGCTTTCGCTTGCGGTCGATTTGCCGACTCGCTCCCAGCACGTGCGGATTTCCTCGAACGCCATTCGGAGTTCGTCTTCGTCGATCTCCTCCCACACGTCCGTTTCGGGGAGGCGATCCTCGAGGTATGCGCTCGAGAACACGTCGTGGCTGGTCCGGTAGTTGCACCCCTCGCGACGGGAGCTGTCGATGGGAGCGCCGACTCGGTTCCGGGACACCGCTTTCCTTTGCGTGATCCGAGTCGCGGCATATAGCTGTTCCCCCGGACGGGGGTTCCTCCCCGTCGGTTCGTCGGGCCGCCACCGCTCACTCACGACCGGTACCGTCTCGCTGGACCCGGGGCGTTCGCGTCAGACTCGAGAGTAATCCCGTCTTACCAGCCATCCGCATCTCACCCGGCATCTGCGGCTGTCGCCAGTCTCCGGTTGGCGTCCCGTAACGCCGATTTGGGGCCAGTCGTGATCGCTTACTCGAGACTGAGCGGGGCGATCTCACAGCCGATTTCCCCAGACGAGACGGAACGGTCGGTGCGGTTTTTCAGTCCGGTCAATGGAGTATCGGGAGACGCTATGAGCGAGTCCGCGGCCGACGACCCGACGACCGGCGAAGCGCACGCTCGCGGACGGGGTGAACCGGCCGGCCAGCGGTGGCTGAGCGGGATCGTCTCCCTGATCGGGCTGTGGCTGGCCGTCTCGCCGCTGGTCTACGAGACGGCCGACTCCGTGCTGTGGAACAACCTGTTGATCGGCGGCGCGATCGTCGTGTTCGCGGGCTACAACTACTACCGGATCACCAACGGTCACTCCACCAGTACCGGCGTGATGTCGCTGGCCGCCCTGCTAGCGCTGTGGCTCGTCGTCTCCCAATGGGCGATCGCCGGGCAGTTCGCGCTGGGCGGCCTCGAGGAAGCGAGCGAGGGCCAACTCTGGAGTAACGTCGTCTCCGGGTCGGTGGCCGCGGTACTGTCGGCGTACATCGCGTACGCCGGGGACCGCGAGGTCTCGAGGCAGGCGGCCACCGGAACGTGATCCTCGCTCGAACGGAATCTCCGACGGAACGCGGTGCCCCGAGCGGATACCGAACGGAGTTCGTTTCCTCGTCGGCGGTTCCGTCACCACCCTGTCGGCGGTTCCGTTACGGATACCGCTCCGAATCGGCGTCGGGTGTGCGTCGCTCGAGCAGGTCCAGGACGGGTTCGGTCGCGGCCAGTCGAATCCCGACTCGCGTCAGCCGATCTCGGATCGCGGCGGGAACGAGCGTGCCGTAGAGCGATCCGAGGAGCGGAACCGGACCGACGCGGTAGTGCGTGTCGGGGTTCGGGACGGTGGCGGCCTCCCGAATCGTCGCGGCGACTCGATCGGGCTCGTTGATCAGCGGACCGCCGCCCTCGACGGCGCGGACTCGCCGGAGAACGCGATAGAGATCGGTGTACTGCGTGGGTCTGACGACACTCCTGTTTCGGCGTTCGTCCGTGGTTCCCTCCGCGTCGACGTCGGAGCGCGACGGTGATCGCGCGGTCGCAGCCGCGTCGTCGATCGCCCGCAGGGCGCCGTCGTAGAACGGCGTTGCGACGACGCCGGGCTGGACGACGACGACCTCGACGTCCGAGCCGACCAGCTCCTGTCGGAGCGCGTCGCTGAGGCTCGCGAGCGCCCACTTCGAGGCGGTGTAGCCGCCGATGCCGGCGAGCGCGAGGCGATCCGCGGCGCTGGTGACGTTGACGATCCGGCCGCGGCCCCGCTCGCGCATTCCCGGCAGGACCGCTCGAATCAGCCGGTGGGGCCCGAAACAGTGGACGGCGAACTGGCGCTCGAGCAGGCTCGTCGGTACGTCTTCGACCGGCCCGAACTGGCCGTACCCCGCGTTGTTGACGAGGCAGTCGACGCCGCCGTCCTCGTCGCGGACGCGAGCGACGACGCGCTCGATGGCCTCGGGATCGGTCAGGTCCATCGCCGCGATCTCGGCACCGCGGTCAGACAGGTCCTCGAGACCGTTCCGATCGCTGTCTCGAGCGGTCGCGTAGACGCGCCAGCCGTCGGCCAGTAGCGCACGGGCCGTTTCGTAGCCGATGCCGGTGGAACAGCCGGTCACGAGGGCGGTCGAAGGCATGCTGCGGCCTACCACGACACCGGTAAAGGAAGTCCCGGTAGTCGAGTACGTGGAGTGTCACGGGTTGCGACGAATCCGGTGACGAAGCGCGGACGGACGCGCAGATCAGTCGTCGTCGAACGGTTCGTCATCACCGTCGAACGGCCCGTCGCCCTCGAACGGTCCGTCATCAGTGCCATCCGATGGACCCGCATCGTCAGGCGGGCCGGCGTTCTCGGGCGGTCCGGGGTCGCCTTCATCAGTGGATTCGTCCGCTCCGCCGGCTGGTTCGTCGCCCTCGTCGTTCGATCCGTCGTCTCCGAATACCCGCTCGAATAGATCGGGTTCGTCGTCGGACGAGTCGTCGATGGCGGACTCCTCGTCACTCGGCAGGTCGGAATCGGCTGGGCCATCGTCCTCGGTCGACGACGGATCGTCTTCAGGCTCACCGGTCGAACTGTCGTCGCCGGTGTCGTCGAGTCGGTTCTCGGTAGTCGTCTCGGTGGACGTTTCGGTAGTCGTCTCAGTGGACGTTTCAGTGGTTGACTCGGTTGTTGTCTCGGTAGACGTTTCAGTAGTTGTCTCGGATTCGCTCTCGTTCGACTGGGTGATCGACACGTCGTCGGACTCGAGCGACGAGGAGGTCGTATCGCCCGCCGTCATGCCCGGGGCGAAAAGCATCGCGAACGCTCCGAACACGAGCAGGACGACTGCGATGGTGGCGAGCAACGCCACGGTCGATGGAGAGTCGTCACGTCTGCCTGACATTCAGCTGATCGATACCGGACCCACCCGCTTTGTTAATTCCAGCCCACAGCGCTACAGGCATCGGATTCCCGCGCGTCGAACGGACGACACTGCTCTGCTCGAGCGGACTCGGCGTCGGCCGAGAACCACTTGGACGGATCCGCCGGCGGCCGCGATGTCCGATGAGACCGCCGTCTGCGGCCGAACAATGATATAGCCGGCCCACCGAGTGAAAGGCAACGGATCTCTCCGATAATGACGAGCCACTACGATCACGCGCAGGTACAGGAGTTCTGGCAGTAAGCATGATCCAAATACATTTATTCTTCCCCCGCAATGTCACTCAACATGGCAAAGTCAAACCGAGAGAGATACGAGAAATACAGAGATAGAATCCAGTCGTTAGAACAAGACGGTGTCATGTCCTCAGAGGACTGTGAAGCCATACTCGAGTTTCTCGATTCTGCCGATCCAGAAAGTGCGTTAATCAATGGTGATTCCATGTCTGATGGTACATTAGCAAGGTACGCATATACACTAAAACGTATCCCTGAGCTATCTGACTTTAATTTGAGTGATGCATCGGAGTACAAAATAAACAAGATCATGGATGATATACGACGTGGGAATGTCGATGGTGTGAAAGAGGGCGGTCTCACATCTGGATCGGTGCGGAACCACCAGTCCACAATACGGAAGTTCTACAAATACCATGATGATTTTAACGTCGATCCTGAAGAGATCATGCTCTTCGAACCGAATGATAGCTCCGTTGACGAGAGGGATATCCTCACCCGAGACGAATTCAATGCGATACGGAAAGCCGCACAACACCCTCGAGACAAAGCGTTAGTCGAATTGTTGGGATATACGGGACAGCGAATAGCAGCCATTCTCAACCTCCGACTTAAGGACATGAAACCCGAAGATGGAGTGTTTTATCTCAATACAAGTGATGGTGACATGAAGGGGGCTGAGGGGGCCAGATCATTGCTCTTGGCGGAGCACTCTGTAAGAAAGTGGAAGAATAATCACCCGTGTACTGACGACCCAGAAGCTCACTTTATTTGTAAAAAGAATGTCGATCAGAACAATGGTCAGGACTTAGGGGACAAGATGGACCATTCATCCATATACAGATTGCTTCAAAATATTGGTGAGAGAGCGGGGGTGGACAAACCTACCAACCCCCATAACTTCAGACACACGTTTGTTACGTGGGCGAAGAGAGATAAAGGAATGGACAATGATACGATTAAGCATATCATTGGTCATGACCCCGATTCCACCGTCATGGAGACAACATACGCCCATCTCACTGACGAGGATATGATGAAAAATGCTGAGCAGGCTGTAGGACTAATCGAAGAAGAGGACGATAGTCCGTTTGTTCCAGACAACTGTCCAGCGTGTCAGAAACCACTGGAAGGATCAGAACAATTCTGTCCAGACTGTGGGTCAAAAGTAGATATCGATGCGGATAAGGACGATATTGAGGAAAAATTAGACCAGTTCAGCGAAGACGAACTAATGGAGTTTATTCAAGAGAGGATGATGGGCAACTAACTCCTATGACACCGTAGGAGCGTGGCAACGAGATCCGATCTTTCATTCCCGTTTTCGGCATATATTTCCAATGCCAACTCGTTCTCTTGAATGAACGTCTCTAATTCTTCAAATTTTCCACTCATTTTACTTTCTGTGGTGGGGCGCAGAGATCTCGAACAGCCTCGACAGTGTAGTGGTCGGTCAGTTGGAACAACAACTCATCGAGAGAGTTGATCCGTTCCACACGGATGCTACTGTCGTCTACATCCTGATTGTACGGGCGGTCTCGCAGTGCGATAACTCGCTCTGGATCATTGGCAATGCGCTCTGCGAGGGCGGGTTTGTCGTCCACATACACGTCATAGTCCAATTCGTCCTTTTCCTCCGATGGGGCCAGGAAATTGTCGTACTCGACAGTGTAGTAGTCCAACCACGCCTTCACTTGCTCATCGACTTCGACGGGTGAGTACCCGTACTCACTCTCGAACGAATCGGCCAATTCGCCCGTGAGATTGTGGCGATGGGTGACGATATCGACAGTGTGTCCGTAGTCCCGAAGCCCGCTCGTCACCTCACGGAATGTTGCCCCACTCTCCATTGGTGGGATTTCTTCATGGTGGTTGTGCCAGAGGTTCTGTGAGACATGCATAAACTCCTTGTAATCGTCTTCAGTGGGGAAACCCCACTCCTGCATCATCTCTTCAGTAACTTGCTCACTGCGGGCACAGACGGCTTTGTGAGTGTTCGACAGCACGCCCTCCACGTCGAGACTGATTCGGACCATTTCAGTTGAAGTAGTCCGCTGCCTCTTCTCGAGTGGCGAAACAGTGAATTCCTCGAGTACATGCACGCCACGTCTGTGTATCCAGCGTTCCATCTGGTTCAACGAATCTCCCACGACGGTAAGTGAAGGAATGGTCGTGGATAGATCGGTCTTCAGTTTCTTTTTCAACCACTGGACCATCGTGTTTGTGGTAGAATTCACGGACATAGGCTTTGCTAACCCGCTTTTTCGAGTCTGTGGTATGGACGACCGTCTCACCAGCGGGGATCACCAGTTCGATAATATAAAACTGGCCTTTCTTCCAGACAACTCGAGGTTCGTCCAGTTCTTCAACCTTACAACTCTCGTCTTCGAGGTTGTCAAACTCGCCTGCCTCGAGTGCCGCTTTAAGCGACTCAACTGCGTCTTGCTCCCTCTCTCGCTGCGAATCGCGCATCCGCCGCAGCGTGCTCTTTCGTCGTTCTGCTCGACTAAGTTCCTGTTCCGTCTCTTCAAGTTCGTCTTTCAATTCAGCGACCGTCGAACTACGTGCAAGTCCTAACATTGTTGTAATCTTATAGCCAAAATTTTTTATCTGCTTACTCCGCTGCTACCGCTTCTGACGGAGAGTCAGCGGAGTCTCCGTCAACTTCTGAGTCCGATTCAGTCTCAGAATCTGCTTCCGCTTCAGACTCGGGGTCTTCAGCGTCGTCTTCGGTTTCAGTTTCCTCATCCCCAGTACTCCCATCCCCATCCGTATCGTCTTCCGACGTATTCGATTCGTCCGTTTCGGTGGAAGTGGATTCGGTCTCGGTGGATTCGTTCGATTCTCCATTTCCCTCATCCGAGTCAGATTCTCCATTTCCCTCTTCAACACTCCCGATGTCACCACGGATCTGGGAAACGGCGTGTTCGCCGAACCCATCAACGTCGAGAAGGTCTTCGTCAGCGGCGTTGTAGAGATCCTCAGCGGTCTCGAAGCCGTTCTCAACGAGGGTTTCTGCTCGAGTAGGACCGATTCCAGTGATAGTTTCGATATCCTCAATCTCGAGGATAGCGTCTGGAACGGGACTGTCTTCTTCCGCCCCATCGTCTTCAGTCGCCTCTTCTGCTTGACAGTCGTTTTCTGGCGGCGAACTGAACGTAACTTCGGTCTCGCCGTCCCCATCAACGTCACCCTCGACAGTACCGCCCTTACGGTAGAATCGGGCTGCGGCTGCGATTAGTGCAATTCCACCAACGACTACTCCCCCGCCAATGATTGATGCGTTTTCGATCATGTTAGCTTTCCTCTTCTTCGCTGTTTGGCGTGTTGACGACGACCTGACCGAACGAATCGATGTCTGCGTCCGCGGTCATTCCCTCGATGTTGGCGACGTGGTCGAACGTCACTTCAGCCGCATCAACACCGTTTGCCTCCGCAACGAAGGCCGCGAGCGGACTGTCAGCCTCATCGAGCCCGTCGTCTGGAATGGTAAATTCGCGTTGCGTCGTCCCGTAGATCTCACCGTCGTGGTAGAGAGTAGCGGGGAAAACGATGGTCTCCTCACCCATCTGATCGGGTTGTGGTTCTCGGTACACCGCCGAAAGCGCAAGCGTGGATTCACGCTTGTTGAGGATGTCTGCGAGTTGTTCGAGTCCGCTCTGTGTCTCCGTTCCACCGATACCGAATAGCGCCTTGAGGCCGTTTGCAATTCTTCCCATCTACACTTCTATATACGGGAGATACATACAAAAAGGTTGCGATGTACTTTCCGTTTAGTTACCAAGTGGTTTCTAAGACACAATCTCTAATTTTGTCTGAGAAGTAAGAGGCGCTTAGCGCCGAATGCTACCACATCATTGTGGCGTCTACTTCCGTCTCCCGCTCGTCAAGGATGTCCAAGATTCGAAAATACTGCTCAAGGGTGATCTGATCGGCCATGAACATCTCGGTAAGCGTGAACATGGTCATCATGATCTGCGACATCTCGAAGAATTCAGCCCGATCTTCCTCGAGATCTTCTTGCATATCGTCGTTGATATTGTCGTCGTTCAATTCAGCCAGTTCGCTATACGTCTTATCGCCATACTGCTCGAGGTATTCACTCTCGTTCATATGCTGTATTCGGCGTCTGGGATGATGATATTCGACGGAACGATACTTGCCGTTTTTAGAAACTCGTCGTGCTCTTCGATGTGCTCGAGGGTGTCAATCACGATTTGGGGGAGCGGATCGATATCATCAATGTGCCCCGCCCGATCGCCGTTAGAATCGTAGAATTTGATCTGGTCCACGACACCGTCGTAAACCTTCACCTCATCGAAGTAAACCACCATGTCCGTTCGACGGTCTTTGAAACAGTAGTGGTGTCCAGTTGATACAGGCATACACGTCGTAAGACGGAAGTTGGGCGTTTTGATCTCGCTCATTCTAATTCCATTGCCTCCATCTCAGCGACCAACATCGTCGCCTGTTTCTTACTGAAGCCAGCCTCCATGAATTCTTCGTAGAGCGTGTAACATGCCTGGGCGAGCGACGGTGCTGATTCTTCCAGAACTTCAGCTACCATCTCCATCTGTTCGACAGATTCCTGTTTAATCTCCTCTTCGGCGTGCATCATGCTGTTGCCTCCGTTTGGATACCACTTTCTTCGGCTCGAGGGGTGGGGGTTGAGTCTTCAGAACCCTCCTCTTCTCCATCGAGGTCGAGATGTTCGGTCGCTTTGGACAGACGACGGGCCAACTTCTTTCGAAGCCACCACGACCGTAGCGACTCATCCTCTCGAAGCGTTCGGAGGGCGCTGATAATTGTCGCCCACTCACCCACTTCAGCCGAGAACGTCCCATCCTCGTTGTCGATGATATCAACGTTCGAAAGGTCGTCCGCTTCATCCTCCAGTTCGATCTCTCGAAGATTCTCAATGGCTTGCGGAACAAACTCATCGAGTTGATTCTCCTCATTAGAACGAAGTCTAATTGGTATTCGAGTCACGTCTATTGATAGGTACTCTGGCTACAAAAACGTTACCATCTGGTAAGTACGTGGGGATAGAGAAAGCTTGTTGGTTTAATTCAAAGGGAGTGTGAATGGCACTCCCGCACTCCGAATCCCCGTTGTCGCGGGACTACGAAGCCATGTACGCTCCTCGAAAGGAGCACGTGGGTGTTGCTACTCGAGTATTATAATGTTTTCTAAAAAAGTGGAATCAGCATAGTGTAGAGGCTTCAACCACGTGAAAAGTACGCCACGATCATCACCCCGCGATATATGATTGGATCCTATCTCACTTCTGGTACAGTTTGGTTCCCACACCCACGTCCGTTAGTCGAGGGCGTTCTCTGTCTCACGTCCCTTAATACGGAGGACTATCTGAAGTTTCACCTTCAGGATCGTCGCATCCGCCAGGGCCATGATTTGATCCGCCATACTGTTGTGAGCTACTACCTCCCTACAGCGTTAGCAGACATGGTCATGTGGGCTTCAAGCCGAAACTGTCAAACGGCTCATACTCTTGCTCAGATGAACAGTAGGATGTCAGCCTTCTCCATTCACAGTTAGCATGTGTTCCGTGTGTGTTGACACAATCCGACTATGTAAGTCTCAGAGCCCTTCAGTGAGGGATCATTGTCTTACACGGCGGTAACAACCACGTCCGTGGGGGCTGCTCGAGGCGACCAGAGGATTACAAAGAATCATGGATTTACGCATCGACCTTGCCCCACTTTCGTGGCGTGAGCGATACTTAGTACACGCTGCCCAAAGGCGCGAGTGGGAGATGGTGGGAGTTGCACCCACACCCTTTTTGAGTTCTCTATTATGCTTGCAAGCTCGTTCTCCCGAATGGAAAGAGTGGGATTCGAACCCACGTTTGTGGTTAGATTCTCCAACGAATTTTATCCGTTGACCGCTCGCTTTTTCAGACGAGTCGGGACCACCGTGCTGCCACTACACTATCTCCCCAAATTGATCCGTGCTAACCTCGTATGGTGTCGAGGCCCCCGCGACTGGCACGAATCTGGTGCGGGTTTGGGTCAGTGCTTTGCCCATCTATACATAGGGACTGTGTATACTAAAAGGTTTCTATCTGGTCGTAATTTGGTAACTGGAGTGGTGTGGGGTTTAACCACATCTACGTACACATTCCTGTAACCACACAGTATTGAGAGGTAGAGCCACCCCGCGAAGTAACGGAGCCTGATCCCTTTCCAGGGACCAGAACAGTGAAGCCATTCCCGTTACAGTGATTCGTCCAATGCGTTGGAACGCCGCTTTCACGGCAATAATCTCTACGACATCTGGTAATAAAAGTCTTGTGAATTACTACGGATGTTCGATATCGTCTGGGGATATATTGAACAGAACTTCATCCGTGTCGATATTACGAACTTCAATTGTATTCCCATCCCCGTTGGTGCATGGTCCAACGAGTGCGCGTGGTCGTCCAGCCTTTACGATTGTAGCAACATAGATTTGCGAAAAACCGATATCGATTTCGTCGGTATCACTCACATCCCAGAGACCTTGAATCTCATCATGATCGATTGTCACCACATCGTCCTTCTCGAGATCGTCAACACCGTTGATCGTACCAGTATCCATGTTATCTACCGAATCGTTAATCTGCTCTTCTTTCCACTCCTCTATCTCCTCGTCAGTGCTGTTCCAACTGATATCAGCACTGTTCTTTGCGGCTGGACACGTGGATAGATTATTGCACGATCTCCGACCGTATTCATTAACCACGTTATCTCGTCCACAAACGTTGCACGTCTCGTCAGTCTCGTGTTTTTCGACAGTGTTCATTGTTTATCCCCATCGTATCGTTCACTTACTGCTAACTCTGCTACAATGTTTCCATCAGCATCGTATACCACAGGTTCCTTTTTCTCACGGATCAACCGTTTTGCCGCACTCGACAAGTATTCCTCACGTTCTCGAGTGCCGTGCATTCGACATGCCACCTCCTTGAAGCCGATATCCAGCGGCTTAAAGAAGATGCTACCATCGTGGGTTTCAGTTCTACTGCTGTGACTTGTGAAATAAACCTCGTACACATCATGTTCATCGGGCAGACGTGGGGCGTGATATTTTATTTTTGTCATTAGTATAGCATCTCCTCTTCAACGAATCGAAAGAACGATTCGTAGTGGTCAATCAAGACACTATCTCGCTCGAAATACTCGTGCCCACCAGTGGACCCGAGATCTGCTTTCATCCCAACAATTTCTTCGCTCTCCTCATCCCGCTCAACCGCGACGTATTCAACCCCACTTGGGTACATGAAGCCATTCTCATCAAGTACATCGAGACTGATGTGAACTGTTTCATTGTACGTTTCGAACGGGTATCCACTCCGCTGTCGAATGATGTCAAATTCCACTACGTCGTTCTTTGCACCAAACCGATAACCACTGACATTACATTCGAATAGGTTTACTACTGTCATCGTGAACCAACTCGAGGAAATGCGTCTTCGAGCGTTTCATGTGGGTCTTTAACGGGAATGCGCCAACCCTCACGACTCGCAGTCATGTCCGCAATGTGTACCATCTGCTCGAGGTGGGTAGTCGGATTATCTCCCTTCCCCCACGGACCCATGTGACTCTCGACAGCGTCAACGACCTTGTCTGGCAAATCGAAGTTTGCCTCGAGCCACTCTGCTGCGATAACATCATGGTTGTTAACCGTCCCATCGACGGACGTAGGCGGCTCACCATACTTCAGGATATCATGGATGATACACGCCGCTCGCCCGCATTCCACGTCTTCATCGGACATGAAACCCTGATTCACCATCGATTGATACAGTCCGTCGAACGCGGTACACACCCGCTTGGTATGCAGCCAGAGTCCGTGACGAGACTGGTGCTCAACTTGATGGTGGTTGCTCGCCGCTGGAGCCGTCCAGAAGTAATTTGGTGCTTCAGTAAGGACGTTGACCACCTCGTCGGCGAGGTCAGAATCTGATGGGGAGTCGGTGGAGTCCCCATCAATTTCCGAGTGCGGATTACACTCGGAACCGTCAATGTCCTCGATCTCTGGAAATCGTCGTAATACCTCTTCACGATCCAGTTCAGTTTCTCCCATCTACTACGTTAGTAGGTGGTAAGTAAGTAAAAGGTTTTCGGTGTGGGTTCGGTAAGTAAAACGCAGCGGACCCACAAATCAACGGTCAACTTGTTGACCGTAGGGGTAACTATTTGGTTCTACTCAGATGGGTGTCGAATAACTCGGTAGTTATCTTCAACCTCAATTCCTTTGAGGAATAAACGCCCTTCCAACGCATCAAGCGTGTGAGCCACCGAATCTGGGTGCCACCACACCACAGCCACACCACCAGTGTGCGCTTTCACTTCGGCGTAGAGATCTCCTTGACACGGGGTGGCAAATTTGATAATCGTTCCAATTTCAAACGGCCACATGTTGTTTTCTTCAGTCATGCTCGTCGGATCAGCGAAGTTAGCATACTCGAGTAGCCAGTCAGATCCTTGCCTGCGTCTTCGGTACTCTCGTTCTCCACGTCTGGTTCGTCCTTGAGGAAGAGGAGGTTGTACGCCCGTACGAGTTTGTCGAGAAGGCGCGTAATCACGTCGTCAGCGTTTTCTTCGAACGTGGAAGTCTTCTGGGGCGTGTCCGCAAGAATAACCGCTTCAAACGGCTCCACGTCGTCATCACTGCGTTTAGACTCAGACCACCCATCGGGGTAGAGATAAACGATCTGCGGTCCATCTTCATCGGCCATGACCCGTTTGAGAACACCCACCTTCTCCCAGGAATTACCGTAATCCCCCATCTTGTTCGTGACCGTATCGGCGGTCTCTTCAAGGACGTGGGCTGCCTCTGGACGGTCGTCGGTCTGTTCTAACACGACCGTAACATTATCGGGACCGAAATCCAACACCCCCTCCTCCTCGAGTTTGTCCATACCCGATGAACTAATATATCGTGAATTAATCTCATAATTTCCAGCACCCATTTTGGAAAAACTATACCCACCTTTTTTAACTACTTCACTTTCTTTTACTCGTTCCAGTTCGGACTCACTAAACTCAACTGTGTTACTCATTCTTCAATTTCTCCTTCATTTTGATCGAGAGTAAGTAGGGGACTGTCGCTACGATCAGCGTCACGGTCTTCACGAACCGAGTCGCTGTCTTCAATCTGTTGACGTATCTCATCGGTTTTGTCTGTATCGTCTCCCATGTCTACATGGTAAGTAAGAGGTACGTAAGTAAAAAGGTTGCGGAATCAAACATCAATTCCACAATTCACAGACCATCAGTTGATGGTCTGAGACTATCGGGCTACTGGAACGACCGATCGACTTGGTCGTGTCGATACCACTCGGCGTCTACGTTCGTTCCTGGCTGTACGGGATTGCTGATGATGTCTGGTGTGTTACTGTTCATGAGAAAGTTCGATCGACATTTTCGGGCTCATACCCCTCCGCATCGACGTTGTCACCAACGTCAACCCCCATCTCCTCCATCTCCTCTGGGAACATTTCCTCCATGAAGGCTTGCATGTCTTCAGCCTCGTTGTACGCTTCCATCAGTTCAATGCGCTCCTCGAACGCACTCTCAACGTCGAGATCGTTTTCATGGAC
Organism: Natrinema sp. DC36; assembly: GCF_020405225.1. Lineage (NCBI taxonomy): Archaea > Methanobacteriati > Methanobacteriota > Halobacteria > Halobacteriales > Natrialbaceae > Natrinema > Natrinema sp. DC36. Next base: position 697,971 of record NZ_CP084472.1, on the reverse strand, counting down.
GAATGCACCAATAGCGAGGATTACGTCGATAACGTCCTCCTCAAGTCCCTCTTTCCGCTCCTCGTCTTCGAACGGCTGATCCATACCTTCGGCCAACTCAACATTGGTCTGGGTGCCAAGGATGTCAGCCGCCCGCTGAACGATGAGGCGAGCGCCATGATCGGGCATTTCACCGTCGAATTCCTCTCGATTGTTTTCGACGGTAATCTCCGCCACATCCATGATCTTTGCAAAGGTCAGTGGGTCGTCTTCGTTGTCTCCCATCTATCTGTTAGTAAGTGGTAAGTACGTAAAAAGTTGTTGGTGTGTATCTATTCTGCGGGCTCTGGCGGTGCTTCTTGCGGTGGCTCTTGCGGGAGATCGATCACACCCGCGTTCGAGAGGACAGTGAGCGCCACACCGAGAGGAAGGTGAAACTCCACGTCATACAGTTCGCTCACAGCCGACTCGTTTCCACACATCACCTCACCCACTACATATGGATCTTGATTCTCAATATCTCCCTCTCGAGCGATAGCTAACGCTTGTTCGGGTGGTAGGTCTGAAACGTCGATAGAAACAGTTGCGTCTGGGCTGCTCATTACGGTATCGTCGTTCACCACGTCACTGACAAAACCTTTCGTCATCAACGTATACTACGAACTGGAATAAGAAAAAGGTTGCTATTTGGTTTCTACTTGGTAACTAAATAGTAGCTTCGACGGGGGTTCGACTCGATTCAATAATGTTATCTTCGTGGAATTCTTCAGGCCATTTATATTTGAACCCAGGAGGTATACCGTACTCATCTTCAAGCATATATTCTAACAACTCATATGATTCTTCTATATTCCAAACTGCATCACATATCACACCTCCGTCCCTTCGCTCACCAACTCCCCATCTATTCGGTCGTGGTAGCCCTACGTCTTCAAAATACCCCCCGACCTTTTCCTCACTATCTACTTCGTTGGAAAGAGATATTTTAATATAATCATTGCTATCGTGATCCACATAACACCCATCACCTACATACCAATGTTTTAATACAGTTGGTGTTAATTCAATGCCTTCAGACCACACCTTTTTACCACTGTCATACCATGATGCGAATTCGTTGAGATGGGGTGTATTGGACACCCCCCAATAATAACAATCATGATAGTTTTTCGAATCGGCGTTCGGGCGAAAATCATATTTGCGATTCAATTTAGCCCCCTCTTCCGCCGTTCTATACAGTGATACTCCAGTTCCAAGAATCTCAAACTCACTATCAAGAAACTCGAGATACTCCTTAGTAATCATCCTAACGTGTAGTCGGGGCGATTTACCATCCTCCCTACCCACACAACCGTCACCCATGACAAGTCCTGTAATTATTTCATACTGTCGTTGGGTTAAAGGAGGGTGTTGACATTCGGATTTGGACCAATGTTTTGAAATCGATTTGTATCTTTCACCACATGAATGACATTCATCCCACGACTGAGGTTTGTGTGAGGGAAATGATGTATGATAATGTTGATATAAACTCGCGTACTCATTCCCACATGTGACACAAACATCTCCCATACCAACAAATAATAGTCGTGGATATAAAAAGGTTACTAACTGGTAACTACACCACAACAACGCTTTATTCGATGTCGTGGACGACGAGATACATGCCTTCACCCTCGGGCTCGTCGTGCGATTCGAACACCTCCTCAGATCGTAGTTTCTTGATCGCGTTCTCGACGTTGCTCTGTGCCTGCCCACTCGAGATATCGCCCCACAGTGGACTGTCTGGGTCGAGCGGGCTATCGTCCTTATCACCACTCTGGTACGGTCGCTCCGCACGAACGTAAGGGAGACCACGATCGTCGGTATATTTCTCAACGGGGCTCGCACCAAGCATGTGAGACGTGGCGAGACCACCGTCAGCGTCTTCATCGAGATACTGCGGTTCAACTCTGCAATCATCCAGTGTCTCTCTAAGGGCGTCAGCGACAGCGTGCTCGGCTTCAGAAAACTCCACGTCGTCACCATCGCCTCCATCGGGACCGCGTCCCTGCGGGTCAGTGGAGTCGCTGGCGCGACTGCCAGCGGATACCCCACCTCCGAACGCTGAGAGACCATCCTCATTGCTCTCATCGGTCTCTGACTCGTCGTCACCATCGTCGCTCTGGATCATCGAGTTGTTACTGTCCAGAAGGTCTTCAGTCGTCTCAGTTGCCAGTTCCTTCTTGAACATCGATATCGTATCCGAGATAGGCTGGTCTCGAATCGGATCGGTGACGTGCTCGAACAGTTCGGCGTACTGTCCGATATTGGGGTGTCCGAACGTGCTCCCGCCAAGGAATTCGAACATGTGCGCCCCGTTCGGCCCATCTCCCTTGTGAATCTCGATGAGATAGTCCTCCTCCATTTGATTGAGAACACCATTGTTGGTGGTCGCATTATGGAGTTGGGACTTAGAAATCGCCGTGATGTCGGCGTGCTCATCGATGTACTTTGCGATATCCTTCAGCGTGGCCTGGACACCACCGTTTGGTCCCGTTCCGCCAACCCCGTTATGTGGGTCAGTGAGCGCCTCGATTACAGCGAACTTCTTTTCATCCATCCCGTGAGTGAGATTGAGGAGCAGATCTCGATACGAAATGACGTTCCCGATGTCTTGCGGCTCCGCAACGATGTGGTCTACACCGTTAATCTCCATCAACTCACGGTTGTGATAATTCAGTCGAGCGTGAGCCCGAATGTGGTTTGCAATCGCCTTCGCCCCACGCTTGCTGTCGGTTTTATTGTAATTGAGGATTGGGTCGAGGACCTTGAATGCAGCCCACCCATACGAGTCGATCGTTGGATGGTCGTTCACAGGCCACTCGATATCCTCGTCATACGGGATTGCAACGGGGTAGGAGTAGGTCTTTGGATCATCTTCCCATAGCGGGTCGAGCGGTCGAGGAATGCTCGCAATGTGGTTCTGAATTGCGTTCTTCCCCTCTTCGAAGTTGAAGTTGTATTCGAACTCCCGTTCGCCCGCCTCGACCTTTTGGTAATCGAACATCATCTTGGCGACGGCCCGATTGATGTCCTTGTCTGCCTCGACACGCACGGTCATTTGGCGAGTGCGCAACTCCCGAGGGATTTCGGCGTTATTCTCGTCAGCGAAAAGGAAAACGGTGGGCATTGCCTGCTTTTCGATCTCGTCCGCCCCACGTCCATCCTCACCTTCGTCAACGTTACGTGTGTGGCTAAACCCAACACCACGCTCGTCAGCGTCGTCGCCCGCACTCGACTTGACCATTTCCAACATCTTCCCTTGCATCTGCTGAAATTCAGCAAAGGCACCGATGTAGACCCCGTCCCACATACCACCCGAGTCAACAAGACCCATGTCAGACGTAGAACCAGTCCGCAGAAGCCAATGGTTCGGATAACCCTTGTCAACGTTCTGCTTCAGTTCTGTTTTCCCCTCACCGCTCTTTCCTCGAACGATGATCTGAAGATACTCATCTGGGTTTCGTGAAAGTCCACTCGCGTAGGCTGCGTTGAGTGCAAGGAACTGACCCTCGTTACCGACCATATCACTCCGAATCGCATCGACCAAATTCTCTGCGAAGTTATCTGCGACACTATAATCGGGCTCCGTCTCGTCACTTACTTCAATTTCGAAATCCATGTTTAAATATACTGACCGCTTTCATTTCTCTCACGATCCTGTTCAGAATGGTGGCGTCGGTGCTCACTCACACCCTTCACATCAATATTGTCTGGCCTATTGTCCCACCTAATTCCATTTTTGTGGTGAATGTCGGAACTTGTCACCTCGTCAAAGCCATGCTCTGAAACCGCGAGAAGACGGTGTACATATACACGAAGCACATCGTCTGATGTGTCCGCCCTCCACCACTCATAGCCTTGCTCACTGGTTTCAAAGGTGGCTGGACGAAGAGCCGCATACTCCTCCATACTTCTACCCTCAATGCCATGTCTCCGCCTCCAATGTCCAATCAGAGTGCGTGAAACGTCATATTTCTCGGCAATCTCACGGTCAGACATTCCACACCCCACATATAATCTCTGAAGTACCGATTTTTTCTGGTACTGCTTACCGTCCATTCTCACCAGATAATAGGCGCTGCTGCAATAAAAAGGTTCCTATCTGGTAAGTACTAAGCAATTACTGAGATCGGAGGGCGACTTTATACCCGTCGTACGTCGGCACGTCAGTCGGTTGCAACGTCTCGAGGATGTCGCCTTCATCAGTAAGTTCGAAACTAATTGGTCCAGTTTCTTGTACCATTTCATCACCTTCGTAAAAATAGACCCACAGATCCTTATTTTTCGGTTCTTCTTCGGGCTTGACGTACACTTTGACGTTCAAAGCATTACCTCTCCCAAGGGTACTATCTACGATTGGTGGACCTTCATGATCGTTGTGAACACCAAGGTTCTCTGCTACATCTGGCTCTTGTTTCTCGACATCTTTTTCGTCGTCACCTTCGTCCCCAGATGCTGAACAACCACTCAATGCTACTGCGATACATGTAACGAATGTTCTACGTCGCATGGCTACTGGTACGTAGAACTGAATGAAAAGACTTGTGACGCTTACTGTTCTCGAGCCCGAACAATAGCGGCCTGGATCTGGATGAGGAGCGCGGCTGTATCGGCTAACTCATCTTCAATCCGATCGAGATCATCTTCATATGGATCGAATTCGAACGAAGGTGGGTCGTCTACTGGATTACCATCCTCATCCTCGTAGATATTTTCGTGGACATCTCGAATATTAAAACCCAATCGTTCTATTTCCTTCAGCCCCGCCTTAAGTCCAAATTCACTGGGTTGAAGGTGAGGATCGGCCTCTTCAACCACCTCCGCAAGTTCCTCTTGCGTGGCGAGAAGCATGGTTCCAACGTCCTGAAGTCCCCACTTTGCCACGTTCGACGTGCTTTTCTCAAGCCACTGTCGAACGGCCTCATCAACTCGACGGTCGTAAATGAATTGATCGTGTTCGTTCATAGATACTGCGCGATGTGTTGGCTGCTGAGTCCGTCTGGGAACGGGTCTTCGGTGTACGGTTCGTACTCGAACCCGTCTGCAACGAAGTTACAAACCGAATTAACCTTGTTCTCGAACAGATCCTTCTCGAAATTGTTCGGAATGATATAGTCGTAATAATCGTCGTCCGTGAAGAATTTGATACAGTTCCACTCCCATAGTTCTCGCTGCTTCCGCTCATGGAACGTCGTATAGGAGTAGTCACCCTCACGTTCCTCAAGACGATCGTAACGGATGTCTGGAAGCGTCCAGATACTCACGGCAGTAACGTTCGTGAACCGCTCTCGAAACGCTTCAGCCTCTTCTGGCGACCGCACACCCGCCACGCACATGTTCTTCGAACGCGGAATCCCGCCTTGAGACAGAGACGTACAAAGTCCTCGAGCGAAGTGGTCTGCGCCTTCTTCAGCCTTCTTCTGTGCGGCCCACTCGCCAAGGGAATTATCATCCGTCTCGCCACCCGTCTCGGCTTCATACGCATACCGAACGTAGTCCGAAAACTCGTGTGACGTACCGTCGAGGGTCTCTGCTGCTACCTCAGCGGCGTACGTCTTCCCCGTTCCAGGCAGACCGATAAAGAGGAACACGTTCGCATCGATCTTGCTTGGTTCCCCATTGACCGTTTGAATCTGCTCGATCTCGACACTTGTCTCATCTTGGCTCTGTTGAACATTCATGGTAGTTTGCTCGAAATTTCGTAATTCGTACGCGCCTTCAAAACCCGAAGACTGTGTAGTGCCACCCACGTGTTCGGGTTATTGGTCCCTTTAACCCGAATGCCGAGTTTTCCATCGTGGTGAACCACTTCGAAATCGTCTATCGTTTCCATCCGATGGTAAGTAAGTGGTACGCAAATAAAAAGCTTCCTATCTATTCTATAGGAGTGAGGAATTTGATACGAACCATCTGCTTTCGTACCCACTCCCCGTCGATACTCGGATTGATCGTGTAATATTCCAGTTCCACTTCCTCAGCATCGTCTGGAACGTCGATCTCTTCACCGACCTCGGCCTCAATTAGATTTAGGGTGTATTTTGTCATTGTCCGATAACTGCATTTTTCGAACGGTGATTGGTTTTTCCACAGTGTTGACACTGGTGGTTGTGGTGATACCGCTTACATCGACATGACTGACAGTACAACGATCCGTGCTGCTCAACCTCGCTCATACTGCTGTATTCACCCCCTTACCGTTCGGACGAACGTCCGATTCGGTAATTCGGACATCGCCAGATGGATGAAGATCGCCCCCACTCTCCGTCAGCAGCGGCGAATCGCAGTTGTGTTCACTCGGTACGACCGTTCGCTGGCAAGTTGGACAATAGGCTTTATTCATGTTTCTGAGTGTACGAATTCGTCATACGTTTCGAGTTGTTCGGCAGACAGTTGACCGCCAGTCGGCCAATACGACCCAATGACGAGCGGTATTTCGTTGTTCTGTCGATCAGGCCACCATTCGCTAACCGTATACGGGTACCCATCGACCCACTCCTCGGCTGCATCTTCCAACATCTCTCGCTCGGTTTGGGTGAGGTTGCCCTTCGGAACAATGTGGATGCTCTGGTTATGAGCGTCCACTCGCTCGACAAGATCGTGGTTCTCTTTCTGAATTTCTAACGCTAACTCGAGTGCGCCGATCTGGAGTTTGTGGTCCGAATCGTTCATTCGGCGTCACCTCCCGCAATATCCACATCTTTAAACGTCTCTTCATGTCCGTCTTTAAACTCACAGTATAGCGATTCTCCAGGCTCGTCTGGATCATCAAGAACTTCGAAGTACTTGATGTTTGAGATAGGTTCGTAGCCTTGACTATAGGCGTGTTTAATGGTTAGTTCCATTATTCTTCAACCCCGTTGGGAGTGTAAATCGCTGTAATGTCGTTATACTCAGCAACTACACGCCCGTGAGTGGCGTCTGGATCGATCTCATCGATCTCCCCTTCCCCATCCCTCATTGCTTGTTCGATCTCCATGACGGCGCTCTCAACCGTCTCAAAATCCTCGTGGTCTTCGTTCCGCGAGAACCAGTCATTCACGCATTTAGCGAACGTGAACGTGTCGTCTCCAATACCGAGGGTTCGCATGTCCATGCGAATGTGTTGCGTCTCTGGGCACTGTGCGCCTTCCTCATAGAACGTCTCATCGTGACGAGAACTGGTCTGTGAGCCCAGAATTTCGACGTGGTCACACTGTTGGCGAAAAATGGCTGCACCATCTTCGAAGACTGGATCATCTTCGTCCAATGGTCTCCATTCGTGGGTATGGCTTCGTCCCATACCACTACCAAGTACCTACCACACTATAAAACTTTCCATACCAAACAATAACCGAAAAGAGACGTTATACTACGCTATGCAAACAGACCGTCAGACCCGCTACAACCGTCTGCTGTCACACCATCTTCCTCGCTTTCCGTGACGACATCGTTAATGGCGTCGTAGATGGGATTCGATTCCATGATGAGAGTGGCGCAATCATCATCCCGATGATACTGCTTGATCCAGTAATCCCCGTCAGAATCCTCATATACTTCGATAGGATTGTCTTCCCAAATCAGCGTGGCGGGATATCCGCGCAGTTCGGTTTCGTACTCTGGTTCAGTTTCCTCGACAGTAATCTCACGACCCTGTCGATAATACGTCCCCTCTTCTTCAGGAACCTCGATATCCTCTTCCGCATCGAATTCGGCAAGTACGTCTGCAAACTCACCGTTGGTTAGCGGGAGAATCGCATCCTCGGAACAGTGGCTCTTCGAAATCCAGTAATCCCCATCTTCATCCAGATAGATATCGACCCCTCCTCTGGTGGAGACCTTTGCAGCGTCGTAGCCCCCACCACCGAGTTCGTACTGGTAGTCGAGTTCAACCGTCACGTCATAGTCTTCGATACTGTGCTCGCCGTCTTCTGCTGGAATAGTTAGCGTCATTGTTGTGTTAGTTGAGTTTTTCGTACGCCCGACCGATGTTGAACATGCCGTACTCCTCGTCATCGTTGCTGAATGCCATTACCGCGCTGTCGAGTTGGCGTTGAGCGTCGTTCTTGTCTTCTTCGTTCATGGGTTGGGCTTCTCCGTATGTACATACGTGGTAAGTAAATAAAAAGGTTATGGTAACAACCCAACCCCAGTCCAATTAATACCCGTCAGGCCACTTGTATTCAAACCCAGGTAACGGGTCCCCCATATACTCAAACAACTCTCGAGTGGCGTCAGCCGACCAGACTACTTTAAATGCGTTCTCCGACTCATGGTAATAATTTGGTTCTGGTAAGCTTACATCTCTAAAGTAAGATGATATTTTGTCCACGTTTTTTCTCTCATTGTAACATGCGATGGAAACCCTAAACGCAGTGTTGGTATTATCAAAAGTCCCGTCCCCAACAAACCAGTGTTTCAGCGTTGTTGGTGTCAGATCAACACTATCAGGCCAAACCTTCTCACCACTATCATACCAGCCCGCAAATTTATCTAAATGTGGGTGTCGGCGGGTGGTTAGTACATAGAATGTCCCATTCCCATATCCTCCCCCATCATCCAGATCTCTCACTCGAATGTTAGTTGAAACGTTCCCCAACATCCCATCTACATAATTAACATATTCTTTTTCTTTAGAACCCACCCCAAAAGATGGGTTGCTACCGCTATGGTCAATCCATCCATCCCCCATCAAACATCCTGTAAAGAAATCATCTAAATGAGAAATGTCTGGATATGGACATGAAGACATGGCCCAGTGTTGACCAAGGTTCTCATAATCCGAGCTACAAAAATCGCATTTCATAAACTATACTAATAGAAACGGTATCTTCCTATAAGTCCCCAGTGTTCAGATGATCGGTGTTTGAATACACGACAGTTCGAATCGCGTCCACGTCGGGAGTTACGGAGAACTGTTCGGCGTTGAGTCCGACGAGCCCCTCGAGATCGGTCTTTCCATCCGCGCCCTCGAAGATATCATCGTCTGGATCAGCGTCCGTACGGCCAGCGATCTGCTCCGATATCATCTGACCGAACTGCTGCTCGTCTTCAGTGGGATGGTCAACACCGCTGTCGTCTGACTCATCCTCGTCGTCACCCATACTCACGTCGAACGAGGCACCAGACGTGTCAGTGTCGTTACCTTCATCACCACCGTCGATCTTCGGCTGCCAACCATCACCGTGGTACAGTTCGTAGACTTCGGTCGGATCATCTACGTCGAATTCTTCACAGATGATATCATCGATCTCTGGTTCGTAATGAAGGTCGATGTCGGTGGCGCTCTCGTAGTCGTCACCTTCGAAATCGTTGTAGGCGGTCGTCGCTTCCAACATCCGACCACCGTTATACCGATCGATTCCGATGAATACCGATTCTCCCTCGAGATCTTTCTGGAGAATAAGCGGACGAACAACACGCGGTGGACGACCGAGACCACCGTTCGACGCATCACGAGCGAGTTTCGAGCGGTCGGTACTATCGACGTTGTAGTTCTCCGTATCTCGGTCGAACCAACCGAGTGGGTGTTGAAGAACGCCTTTGACCAGATATCCGTCGTCCTTGTAACGAGCGGATGGGAGGCCGTTAATATCCAGCGCTCGAAGGATGAACTGACCTGCCATTCCCCCGTACCAAACCATCACTTCATCGTGGTCGAACGATTCAACTTCGGTGGATTGGAACGAACCCCCACCAACATCGATACCCGTCGTCTTTGTTTCACCGTCGAATTCTACCGTTTGAACCTCCACATCACGGTCGTTCTTATCGGCAATCTTGTAATCAACGGGGAGACGATAATCACGGAACTGGTCGTTCTCAGTATCCAGTTCGTTACCTTCACCGAGTGCAGCGTCGATTCGAACTACCGCATCGCCAATATCGACCTCGTCTACCTCGACACCGTTCACGTAGTCACCATCGTCCGCGAATGCAACCTTGAGATCGGCGTTGAATTCCGCAGCCGAATCGTGATAATCGCCTGGAATGTCTCGCTGCTTCCAGACAGAACCTTTCGGAACGGTCGGGTTTTTGAAAACAACACCAATACCAGTTCCAGTATCCTCGGTGTTGCTGTCAATCGTCGCGCTCGTGACGATATCCACAATCTCATCTCCCACAACGATCGAGTGGGGGTGCTGAGTGACCTGGGGATACGTCGTGTACCCGTCGTCGTCCGCGTTATTGTCTTCGTTGCTCATGCTTTGAACCTCATTGGGCACTTCACACTCATTAGTAGGTGGTATATATTAAAAAGCCTTTCGGTACGCATCTGGTAAGTAACACGCAACTGTGTGAGGCCAAAACATTCATTATCCTGTTGGGCTGTGGTAGGGACGTGGAATATTGCAACGTATGTCAATCGGGAAGAAAGGAAGACGAATTGAAAGAAAACTATCGTGGAATGCTCGAATGTCCAGACTGCGGAACGGAACTAAAAAAGAACAGTGCTCACGGTGGTAACGTCAAACGAGACCGCCACAATCACAAAAGTTAGATCCGCTCAATACGCTGGATGAACAACGTAAACAACCCCGTGAATACGGTAAGGAACACCGCACCACGGAGGGAGAGGTTGACCGCACCATACGTGAACGCGACGAACATCCCGATAAACAACAGCAGGACATCGGCGTGCTCAAACGTCCACGCAGTTACTCGGTGACTCACATTGCATCGGCCACCGTAGCGGATTCTTGTACGAGACCGTCTCCGAAACCAATCAGTGCGGTGTAATCCTTCGGTGCCCAGAAGACACCCGATTCGTCATGGAATTCGGAATCGCTCTGGTCAATCTCCTCGATCTGGCTGCGTCGGTCGTCCTCCTCCTCGAGCCACCACTGATCGACCGTGACTGCGTTTTTGCAGAGCCATGCATCACCCGAAACACCAAAGTTCGGTGTGACGAGTGCGAAGCGGTTTGGAACGGTCTCATCCCCCTTTTCGGACCCGCCGAACGTGTCCCAACAGAAGTTCTCCCACGTCGTACAAAGGAGGTAGTCCTTTGTCACTTCGAGCGGATTTCCACGGGATTGCGTCCGTTGTTTCGCTAACTCGATGAGACGCTCTGCCATGTCGCTGTTAATTTCTGGACCAAACTCGTTAGATTCAACGATCTGGACTAACTCATCCGATCCATATGCCGATACCACTTTCTTAGGGACTTGAACTGACATTATAAATATGGAGGTGACAGCGGTTAAATGTCGAGACTCGGCGCAGGATCGTACTCCTGCCTCCCCGCATCCGCATTGACGGTCTCGCTGTGGTGTCGCCCCCAGAGATCTATGAGAGCGGACGATATATCCGAGTATACGTCCCGTTTCAGTTGCTCTCGATAGTCGTTTGCCCACTGTTCGATCGCCTTGTTCAACGTCTCGGCGGCTTTCGGCGTGTGCGCGTAGATATCGACGGCGTTGTTCTCGAGTTTTCGCACGTTCTTTTGCATCCACTCGATATACCCCTTCGCTATCGAAGATTCCACATCATCACTGTGGTACGCAGCCCACTCACGCAACATCTGACAGAGATACAGCGCCTCATAGTCCTGAAGCGTTGTGTGAACAGCCTCCTCCCGCTTTGAAGGCATGTCTGGTTCAGCCATATGTTGCAAGTTGCTTCCGAAATTGTTACCGACCATGTCCATCTGAGTATAGTTTACGTGCATACTAAAGTGTTTCGTTATGGTATGTTAGTGGTAAGCTACTATCTTTAATTCGTGATTAACTGGTGTGTATCGTCAATCCACGCCTATCTGGGTCGTTCTCCACCGTAATTTCAGCCACATCAGAGTCCGTATCGTTGTCGTCATTACCCCCCTCGACAGCCGCTCCATCCTCAATCGGCTCTGTTTCAGCGCCCACAAGCGGCCCCCAAACACATTCCTCGAGCCTCTCTTCACCGACCTCGAGAACACCTTTAGCCACCGAATAATCGTCTTTCCCAGTCCGTACAACTGGGATTTGCACGCCAGACATCTCGAGTTTCGTTCCATTGAGGTCGGACGGGCGTCGTCCGATGTAGGCCAGGAATTGGAGCGTTGGGTTGAGGAGCGTGAAATCCCCGTTCGGAAGATCGTGGATATGGATATCACCACTCGGTCCACGGAACGTTACCCGTAGGACGTTCGTACCCGCACCCGTAGGACCGTTCTTCTGATCCCGCATTGGATCTTCGAACAGCGCGGCGGTCGTGTACTGTATCTTCTTTACAGTTCCCATTTTTGACGCATTCATAGTTCGGAAACAACAGATCGATCGACGCCTTCCTCTACCAGTTCGCATCGACGCCACACAGCCCCACACGTGCGGTGTGTCTGACTCTCCCCACTCCAGTACTTGAGCGCCGTCCGAATTTCGTATATCATCGCCGTCGTCTGGACGTGTCGCTTGATCTCGGTGGCTGGACCAAACTCGTCTCGCATCTCGAGTAGGCGGTCTCCATCGTAGAGCAGATCGTCACGCGAGATCTCGATTTGTTTCTCGACATCGACTTCGGGTTCTTGCGGGTCTGCGCGACGGTAGGCGTTTCCATCCGACGTGGCTTGCACGTTAGTTACCATCTACATCCCACTATAATGCGGGGTTGTTAATAAACCTTCTGGTATGGATATGGTAACAACAAATGAATGACACAAAAATCGCCAGAAATGTAATTAGGGGTGAAAATCGCAGATTTTCGATTAGGGGGTTAACCAACGGAGATGAGTCTGCGTGGCGAGTGTTGGTTAAAAATTAGAACGACGCTCGATCTTCAGCCGCACTCTGAATTAGTAAAATAATCAAATCTGTTCGGCGTTCGCCTTACGGTAGTAGTATAACCGTGCGTCTTCCACATTGCCCAATAGTAGGGCTATACGTGCGCGTTTTCCCCAATCCGTTTCGTGTTCACTCATGATTATTCAGGTAATCAAGCGCCTTCGTTTGGCGTGAACAGTGCATTTTCTACGTCTCGGGTGATAATACTTCTACACCTCTGGCAGACGTATTGGGCTGCTTTGTTCTCCGCTTTCTTCTCCTGATGTGCATCCCACGGGTACTTATGACCGAACAGTTTACAGCGAATGCTCATGATTATCTTTCTAATCAAGCCTGTTTTCGTGGTGCTCTG